>NZ_JBWKHE010000002.1:0-731602 GCF_056433405.1 Streptomyces sp. NPDC044719 | reverse complement strand
ACCCACCTCCCGCGCCACCCGCGTGACCTCGTCCGCGAACGCCGAGAGCTGATCGACCATCGTGTTGATGGTGTTCTTCAACTCCAGGATCTCGCCCCGGGCGTCGACGGTGATCTTCTGCGACAGGTCACCCTTGGCGACCGCGGTGGCCACCTGGGCGATGGAGCGCACCTGACCGGTCAGGTTCCCCGCCATGAAGTTCACCGAGTCGGTCAGATCCCGCCAGGTGCCCCGCACACCCTTGACGTCCGCCTGCCCGCCGAGCCGGCCCTCCGTACCCACCTCCCGCGCCACCCGCGTGACCTCGTCCGCGAACGCCGAGAGCTGATCGACCATCGTGTTGATGGTGTTCTTCAACTCCAGGATCTCGCCACGCGCGTCGACGTCGATCTTCTGCGACAGGTCACCCTTGGCGACCGCGGTGGCCACCTGGGCGATGTCACGCACCTGGGTGGTCAGGTTACCGGCCATGGCGTTGACCGAGTCGGTCAGATCGGCCCACGTTCCGGAAACCCCCGGTACCTGGGCCTGACCGCCCAGCGTGCCCTCGGTACCGACCTCGCGTGCCACGCGGGTCACCTCCGAGGTGAACAGCGACAGCTGGTCGACCATGCCGTTGAACACGGACGCGATCTCGCCGAGCAGGCCGCCGGCCTCCTCCGGCAGCCGGGTGCCGAAGTCGCCGTCGCGCACCGCCGTCAGCCCGGCCAGCAACCGCCGCAGCTCCGGTTCCCCCGGCACTACGCCCGGATCCTGGATCGCGGTCCCCGCCTTGTCCATGCTCTTCCCTCTCCCCGAACGCCCCACGGCATTCGCTCCGACATTCAGACGTGCCGTCAACTGTCGGAATTCTCGCCCCCACCGGCCGCTACGAACGCTCTTATCGTATGGCCCGGCCGGCCCCCGGCTTGATTCCGGCAAGTATTGTCACGCGACAACGGCCGAAGGTCGACCGGCAATCCTCCCGGTAATCGGCCGGGCCGCAATCACCCGTTCGCATGAGCAACGGAAAGAATCAAATATGGTGTCGACTCGGCGTCTTCGCCGATTCGCTTGAGATCGGTATCGTCCGCCCCGACGTCCCGGGTCCACGCCACAGCGGCCCGCACGAGGAGGAGCACCATGGCCGAGCGCGGGCAGGGACACGCGTCGGACGACGGGTCCGCGGCGCCGGCACCCGAGGCCCATCGGAGGGACACGCACGACACGGTGCGGCTCGCGGTGGTCATCGGTGCTCTCGGCGTGGTCTTCGGCGACATCGGGACCAGCCCGATCTACACCCTCCAGACGGTGTTCAACCCGAGCGACCCGCACCCGGTTCCGGTCAGCACGGACAATGTGTACGGGGTGGTGTCCCTGGTGTTCTGGTCGGTGATGATCATCGTCACGGTCACCTACGTGCTGCTGGCGATGCGCGCCGACAACGACGGCGAGGGCGGCATCATGGCGCTGATCACGCTGCTGCGACGGTGGAGTTCACAGCGTGGGCGCCGGGCCGCCGCCGCACTCGCCGCCCTGGGCATCTTCGGTGCGTCGCTGTTCTTCGGCGACAGCATGATCACACCGGCGATCTCGGTGCTGTCCGCGGTCGAGGGACTCAAGGTCGTCCAGCCGTCGCTGGAGGACGCGGTCGTTCCCATCACCGCGGTGATCATCGTGCTCCTGTTCCTGGTGCAGCGCAGGGGAACCGCGGCGGTGGGCCGGGTGTTCGGCCCGATCATGATCGCCTGGTTCGTGGCCATCGGCGCGTGCGGCGTCGTCGGCATCGCCGACCACCCGGACATCCTCAAGGCGCTGTCACCGACGTACGCGCTGGGCTTCCTGTTCGGCCACTGGGGCACCGCCTTCTTCGCCCTGGCCGCGATCGTCCTCGCGGTCACCGGTGCCGAGGCGCTCTACGCCGACATGGGGCACTTCGGCCGCCGGGCGATCACCCGGGGCTGGCTGTTCCTCGTCCTGCCCGCCTGCGTTCTGAGCTACCTGGGCCAGGGCGCGCTGATCCTCGACGATCCGGACAACATCAGGAGCCCGTTCTTCCTGCTGGTGCCCGGCTGGGGGCGCTGGCCGATGGTCCTGCTCGCCACGGCGGCGACCGTGATCGCCTCCCAGGCGGTGATCACCGGGGCGTACTCGGTCGCCTCCCAGGCGGCCCAGCTGGGTTATCTGCCGAGGCTGCGCATCGCGCACACCTCCGAATCCACCATCGGCCAGATCTACGTCCCGTGGATCAACTGGCTCCTGATGGTCTCGGTCCTCACCCTGGTCTTCGCCTTCCGCGCCTCCGAAGCGCTGGCCTACGCGTTCGGCATGGCCGTCACCGGCACCATCACCATCACCACCCTGCTGTTCTTCTACGTCGCCCGCGCCAAGTGGGGTACACCCCGGTGGCTGCTCTTCACCGGGGCGGGTGTGCTCCTCTTCGTGGACCTGCTGTTCGTGGCGGCCAACATGACCAAGCTCGTCCACGGCGCGTGGCTGCCGCTGCTGATCGGCCTCACCGCGTTCACCGTCATGACGACCTGGCAACGCGGCCGGGCACTCGTCACGGCGGAACGGGCGCGCCAGGAAGGCCCGCTGCCCGAGTTCATCGAAGACCTCCGTGCGGGCGATGAGCCGACGGTCCGGGCGCCCGGCACGGCCGTCTTCCTGAACCGGGGGAAGGAGACCGCGCCCCTGGCGATGGTGGCCAACGTCGAGCACAACCACGTGCGGCACGACCATGTCGTGATCCTGTCCATCAAGACCGAGCCCGTGCCGCGTGTCCAGGCCGACCAGCGGATCGCCGTCGACGACCTCGGGTACGCCGACGACGGGATCATCCACGTCACCGCCCGGTTCGGCTACATGGAGACACCGGACGTGCCCGGCGCCCTGGCCCTGCTCGACCCGGCCGACACCGAGGGGCCGCTGCAACTCGACCAGGCGTCCTACTTCCTGTCGAAGATCGAGATCCGGCGCGGGAAGGCCCCGACGATGGCGCCCTGGCGCAAGCGGCTGTTCATCGCCACCTCCTACATCACGGCAGACGCCGCCGAGTACTTCGGCTTGCCCCGCGAGCGTACGGTCATCATGGGCTCGCAGATCGAGGTGTAGGTGTGGTCGACGGTGCCTGACCACCTTTCGGTCAGGCACCCGGCCCAGGTCGTCAGTCCTCGCCCTCGAGGTTTCCCTCCGTCTCCAGGTACACCTGCCGCAGCCCCTCCAGCACCGCAGGATCGGGCTTCTCCCACATCCCGCGCGACTCGGCCTCCAGCAGCCGCTCGGCGATGCCGTGCAGGGCCCAGGGGTTGGCCTGCTGGAGGAACTCGCGGTTGGTCTCGTCCAGGACGTACGTCTCGGTGAGCTTGTCGTACATCCAGTCGGCGATCACGCCGGTGGTGGCGTCGTAGCCGAACAGGTAGTCCACCGTGGCGGCGAGTTCGAAGGCGCCCTTGTAGCCGTGGCGGCGCATCGCCTCGATCCACTTGGGGTTGACCACGCGGGCACGGAAGACGCGCGAGGTCTCCTCCACGAGGGTGCGGGTGCGGACCGTCTCGGGGCGGGTGGAGTCGCCGATGTACGCCTCGGGCGCCGTGCCGCGCAGGGCGCGGACCGTGGCGACCATGCCGCCGTGGTACTGGAAGTAGTCGTCGGAGTCGGCGATGTCGTGCTCGCGCGTGTCCGTGTTCTTGGCGGCGACCTCGATGCGCTTGTAGGCCGTCTCCATCTCCTCGCGGGCCGGGCGGCCGTCGAGTTCGCGGCCGTAGGCGTAGCCGCCCCAGACCGTGTAGACCTCGGCCAGGTCGGCGTCGGTGCGCCAGTCGCGGGAGTCGATGAGCTGGAGCAGGCCCGCGCCGTAGGTGCCGGGGCGGGAGCCGAAGATACGGGTGGTGGCGCGCCGTTCGTCGCCGTGTTCCGCCACGTCCGCCTGCACATGGGCCCGGACGTGGTTCACCGAGGCCGGCTCGTCCAGTGACGCCGCGAGGCGTACGGCGTCGTCCAGCAGTCCGATCGTGTGCGGGAAGGCGTCCCGGAAGAAGCCCGAGATCCGCAGGGTGACGTCGATACGGGGGCGGCCCAGTTCCTCGGCGGGGACGGGCTCCAGCCCGGTCACGCGGCGGGAGGCGTCGTCCCAGACGGGGCGGATGCCGAGCAGGGCGAGGGCCTCGGCCACGTCGTCGCCCGCCGTGCGCATGGCGCTGGTGCCCCACAGGGACAGGCCGACGGAGGTGGGCCATTCGCCGTTGTCGGTGCGGTAGCGCTCCAGCAGGGAGTCCGCGAGTGCCTGCCCGGTCTCCCAGGCGAGGCGGGAGGGGACGGCCTTGGGGTCGACGGAGTAGAAGTTGCGGCCGGTCGGCAGGACGTTGACCAGTCCGCGCAGCGGGGAGCCGGACGGGCCCGCCGGGACGAAGCCGCCGGCCAGCGCGTGGACCATGTGGTCGATCTCGGCGGTGGTCCCGGCGAGGCGGGGCACGACCTCACGGGCTGCGAACTCCAGGATCGCGGCGACCTGTTCGCCGTGCTCGGTGGGGACGGCGGCCGGGTCCCAGCCCGCGTCCTCCATCGCCTGGACCAGGGCGCGGGCCTTCTCCTCCGCCGCGTCGGCGGTCGTGCGGGTGGCGGCGGACTCGTCGAGTCCGAGGGCCTCGCGCAGGCCGGGCAGGGCGGTGGTGCCGCCCCAGATCTGGCGGGCGCGGAGCACGGCGAGGACCAGGTTGACGTGGTCGTCACCGGTGGGCGGGTTGCCGAGGACGTGCAGACCGTCGCGGATCTGGGCGTCCTTGACCTCGCACAGCCAGCCGTCGACGTGGAGGAGGAAGTCGTCGAAGCCGTCGTCGTCGGGGCGGTCGTCCATGCCGAGGTCGTGGTCGAGCTTGGCGGCCTGGATGAGGGTCCAGATCTGGGCGCGGATCGCCGGCAGCTTGGCGGGGTCCATGGAGGAGATCTGGGCGTACTCGTCGAGGAGTTGCTCCAGGCGCGCGATGTCACCGTAGGAGTCGGCGCGGGCCATGGGCGGGACGAGGTGGTCGACGAGGGTGGCGTGGACGCGGCGCTTGGCCTGGGTGCCCTCGCCGGGGTCGTTGACCAGGAACGGGTAGATCAGGGGAAGGTCGCCGAGGGCGGCGTCGGGGCCGCAGGCGGCGGACAGGCCGGCGTTCTTGCCGGGCAGCCACTCGAGGTTGCCGTGCTTGCCGAGGTGGATCATCGCGTCGGCGCCGAAGCCGCCGTCCTCGGCGCGGGCGGCGATCCAGCGGTAGGCGGCCAGGTAGTGGTGGGAGGGCGGCAGGTCCGGGTCGTGGTAGATCGCGATCGGGTTCTCGCCGAAGCCGCGCGGGGGCTGGATGAGGATCAGCAGGTTGCCGAAGCGGAGGGCCGCGAGGACGATGTCGCCCTCCGGGTTGCGGCTGCGGTCGACGAACATCTCGCCGGGCGCGGGACCCCAGTGCTCCTCCACCGCCGTGCGCAGTTCCTCGGGGAGCGTGGCGTACCAGCGGCGGTAGTCGGCGGCCGGGATGCGCACCGGGTTGCGGGCGAGCTGCTCCTCGGTGAGCCAGTCCTGGTCGTGGCCGCCCGCCTCGATCAGCGCGCGGATCAGCTCGTCGCCGTCGCCGGAGGCCAGGCCCGGCACCT
Organism: Streptomyces sp. NPDC044719; assembly: GCF_056433405.1. Classification (NCBI taxonomy): domain Bacteria; kingdom Bacillati; phylum Actinomycetota; class Actinomycetes; order Kitasatosporales; family Streptomycetaceae; genus Streptomyces; species Streptomyces sp. NPDC044719. The sequence goes on along the minus strand of NZ_JBWKHE010000002.1, from coordinate 725,992 downwards.
CGGCGTCCGTGCCGAAGTCGTAGCCCTCCTCGCGCAGGCGCCGCAGCAGGGCCACCGCGCTGGCGGGGGTGTCGAGGCCGACCGCGTTGCCGATGCGGGAGTGCTTGGTCGGGTAGGCGGAGAGGACCAGCGCGAGGCGCTTGTCGGCGGGGCGGATGTGTCGGAGCCGGGCGTGGCGTACGGCGATTCCGGCGACGCGGGCCGCGCGCTCGGGGTCGGCGACGTAGGCCGGGAGGCCGTCCTCGTCGATCTCCTTGAAGGAGAACGGGACGGTGATGAGGCGGCCGTCGAACTCGGGGACGGCGATCTGGCTGGCCGCGTCGAGCGGGGAGACGCCCTCGTCGTTCGCCTCCCAGGCGGCACGCGAACCCGTGAGGCACAGGGCCTGGAGGATCGGGACGTCCAGCTCGGTGAGCGCACCGGCGTCCCAGGACTCGTCGTCACCGCCGGCCGATGCCTGGGCGGGCTTGGTGCCGCCCGCGGCGAGGACCGTGGTGATGATCACGTCGGCGGCGCGGAGTTCCTCGATCAGCTCGGGCTCGGGGGCGCGCAGCGAGGCGACGTACAGGGGCAGGGCCCGGCCGCCCCCGTCCTCGATCGCGTCGCACAGGGCGGCCACGAAGGCGGTGTTGCCGCTCATGTGGTGGGCCCGGTAGTAGAGCACAGCGACGGTCGGACCGTCGGCGCCGTCGCGGGGCGTGCGCTCCAGCGGTCCCCAGGTGGGTGCCGCCGCCGGTGCCTCGAAGCCGTGGCCGGTGAGCAGGACCGTGTCGGAGAGGAAGCGGGCGAGTTGCTCCAGGTTGGCCGGGCCGCCGTGGGCGAGGTAGGCGTGCGCCTCGGCGGCGATGCCGACGGGGACGGTGGAGGTTTCCATCAGCTGGGCGTCCGGAGCCTGTTCGCCGGTGAGGACGACCACCGGGCGGCCGTCGGCCAGGAGCAGGTCGAGGCCGTCCTGCCAGGCCCGGATACCGCCGAGGAGGCGTACGACGACCAGGTCGACCCCGTCGAGGAGGCCGGGGAGGTCGTCGAGGGCGAGCCGGGAGGGGTTCGCGAAACGGTAGGACACCGGGCCGGCGGCCGCGCGGGCGCTCAGCAGGTCAGTGTCGGACGTCGACAGGAGCAAGATTCGGGGGTGCGGGGGTCGTCCCCCGGATGAATGCAGCATGCGGCGTCGGGCCTTCCTCGGGGTGTCCGCGCCCCGGGTGGTGTCGAAATGGGGTCTCCCCTGCTCGGACGAGGCCGAGCCTGGGGAAGGGAGTTCCTGACTCGCCCGGCCGCATGGGCCGGACTCACAGTGGCGGGACCGCGCCGGACTCGCACCGGGCTTCCTCCCCTGTCGCCGTCGTGGCGATGGCGGACCGGATGATCCGCCGCGATCATAGTAAGTGCCAGGGGAAGAGGGCACGGCATACACCAGGTGTGATGGTAGGTATGCTCGCCGCCATGTCCACGGCTGCCCAGCGCTCATCGACCCAGGCCACAGCGGTCCCACGCGACCGCGGTGATGCCTGTCCGGGGACGCTGCGGCTGCACGCGGCGGACGACGGAGCACTCGCTCGCGTCCGGATTCCCGGTGGTGTGCTGACCGTTGCGCAGGCGCAGACGCTCGGGGACGTGGCCGAACGGCTGGGCGACGGAGACCTGCATCTGACCTCGCGCGGCAACGCGCAACTGCGGGGTCTGCCCGAGGGCTGCGCCGGGGAGCTGGCCGAGTCGCTGGACGCGGCCGGTCTGCTGCCCTCGCGCGGGCACGAGCGGGTGCGCAACATCGTGGCCTCGCCGCTGTCCGGTCTCGACGGGCGGGGCGTGCTGGACGTACGCCCCTGGCTGACGGCCCTGGACGCGGCGTTGTGCGCGAGCGAGGCGGCGCGGGACCTGTCGGGGCGTTTTCTGTTCGCGCTGGACGACGGACGCGGGGACGTGGCCGGACTCGATGCCGATGTGACGGTACGGGCGACGGCGGACGGTGGCGCGGAACTCGCGCTCGGAAAAGCCGGAGAGGCGCTGCACGTCGGTGCCGAGGAAGCGGCCCGGGCCGCGTTGATGGCCGCGGAGGCCTTCCTGGAGGCGGCGCGGACGAGCGGGGGCCGCGTCTGGCGCGTGGAGGAACTGTCCCTCTCCGGCGAGGAGTTGCTCGACGCGGTCGGTGAACGACTGCGGGCCGAGGGGGTCCGGCACGAGCGGCGGAACCGGGAGACCGGCCGCACATCCGGTCCGCCCCCGGGACCCCTCGGTGCCGGCCTCTCCGTGCACGTTCCCCTGGGACGGCTCTCGGCGCGTCAGTGGCGGGAATTGACGTACGTCGCCGCCGGTGAGCTGCGTCTCACCCCGTGGCGCGGTGTGGTTCTTCCCACACACGGAACGGACCCGGACGAATCCCTCGCCAGACTCGCCGCCACCGGCCTCGTCACCGACCCCGGGTCCCCCTGGCTGCGCGTCGGCGCCTGTATCGGCAGGCCCGGATGTGCCAAGTCACGGGCGGACGTACGGACCGACGCGGCCGAGGCTCTCGACGCGATCGAGCCGGGTGGCCTCCCCTTGTACTGGTCCGGCTGTGAACGCCGCTGCGGACACCCACCGGGCGACCGCGTCGACGTGGTCGCCGCTCCGGAAGGCGGCTACCTGCTCTCCACCGCCGTGAGCAGCCGGAAAACCCGGACCACCTCCCTGGACGACCCTGCCCGGCTCGCCGCCGCCCTGGCGGCGATCGCCTCATGACCCCTGCGACGACATGACCGCCACGACGACCGAAGGCAGCGAGAAGGACACTGTGACCACGTACGACTACGAGAAGGACGGCCCGGCCATCTACCGCCAGTCCTTCGCCACCATCCGCGCGGAGGCGGACCTCGCGTCCCTGCCCGCCGACGTCAGCCAGGTCACGGTCCGGATGATCCACGCCTGCGGGATGGTCGACCTCGTACGGGACCTGGCCTACAGCCCGGCCGTCGTGGCCCGCGCCCGTGAGGCTCTGCGCGCCGGCGCGCCCATCTTCACCGATGTGCAGATGGTGGCCAGCGGCGTGACGCGCAAGCGGCTGCCCGCCGACAACGACGTGCTGTGCACCCTCTCCGACCCGTCCGTGCCGGAGCTCGCGGCGAAGCTGGGCACCACGCGCAGCGCCGCCGCGATGGAGCTGTGGCGGGACCGGCTGGAGGGCTCGGTGGTGGCCGTGGGCAACGCGCCCACCGCCCTGTTCCGGCTGCTGGAGATGATCGACGAGGGGGCACCTCGCCCGGCCGCCGTCATCGGTGTCCCGGTCGGTTTCGTCGGAGCCGCCGAGTCCAAGGACGCCCTGGCCGCACACCCGTCGGGCCTGGAGCACCTGGTCGTGCGCGGCCGCCGCGGGGGCAGTGCCATCGCGGCCGCCGCGCTCAACGCGATCGCGAGTGAGGAAGAGTGAGCGGCAAGCTGTACGGGGTGGGGCTCGGCCCCGGTGACCCGTCCCTGATGACCGTGCGGGCCGTGGAGGCCATCGCCGAGGCGGACGTGATCGCGTACCACAGCGCGCGGCACGGTCGTTCCATCGCGCGCTCGATCGCGGCGAAGCACATCCGCGCCGACCACATCGAGGAGCGGCTGGTCTACCCGGTCACGACCGAGACCACCGACCACCCCGGCGGCTACAAGGGCGCGATGGAGGAGTTCTACGCCGAGGCGTCGGCCCGGCTCGCCGCGCACCTGGACGCGGGACGGACGGTCGCGGTCCTCGCCGAGGGCGATCCGCTCTTCTACGGCTCCTACATGCACATGCACAAGCGGCTGGTCGACCGCTACGACACCGAGGTCGTCCCCGGCGTCACGTCCGTGTCCGCCGCCGCCGCCCGGCTGGGCACCCCGCTCGCCGAGGGCGAGGAGGTGCTGACCATCCTGCCGGGCACGCTGCCCGAGGAGGAGCTGACCGCACGGCTCGCCGCGACGGACGTGGCCGTGGTGATGAAGCTGGGGCGGACCTTCACCAAGGTGCGTGGCGCGCTGGAGAGTTCGGGGCGGCTCGGCGAGGCCCGCTATGTCGAGCGGGCCACCATGGCCGGGGAGCGGCTCGCCGAACTGGCGGACGTGGACCCGGAGTCGGTGCCGTACTTCTCGGTGGCCGTGCTGCCCAGCCAGGTCGACGCCGAGCGGCCCGAGGCCCGGGAGCGGGGCGAGGTCGTGGTGGTCGGGACCGGGCCGGCCGGTCCGCTGTGGCTGACGCCCGAGACCCGGGGCGCGCTGGCCGCCGCCGACGACCTGGTCGGCTACACGACCTACCTCGACCGGGTGCCGCGGCGCCCCGGACAGGTCCGGCACGGCTCGGACAACCGGGTCGAGTCGGAGCGCGCCGAGTTCGCCCTCGATCTGGCCCGGCGCGGGCGGCGGGTCGCGGTCGTCTCGGGCGGCGACCCGGGCGTCTTCGCCATGGCGACGGCCGTTCTGGAGGTCGCGTCGCAGAAGCAGTACGCGGACGTCCCGGTGCGGGTGCTTCCGGGTGTGACGGCCGCCAACGCGGCGGCGGCCCGCGCGGGCGCCCCGCTCGGGCACGACTACGCCGTCCTCTCGCTCTCGGACCGGCTCAAGCCGTGGGAGGTCATCGCCGAGCGGCTGAGCGCGGCCGCCTCGGCCGACCTGGTGCTGGCGCTGTACAACCCCGGTTCCCGCAGCCGCACCTGGCAGGTGGGCAAGGCCCGTGAGCTGCTGCTGGAGCACCGGGCACCGGACACCCCGGTGGTGGTGGCACGGGACGTGGGCGGATCCGGTGAGCGGGTCCGGATCGTGCGGCTGGCCGACCTGGACCCGGCCGAGGTCGACATGCGCACGATCCTGCTGGTCGGGTCCTCGCAGACGCGGGCCGTACGGCGCGGGGACGGCGAGGAGATCGTCTGGACCCCTCGGCGGTATCCGGAGGCGTGAGCGCGGGCGGCGGCGCCGCGGGTCAGCCCTCCTCGGCCGGAACAGCGGCCGAGGCCGGGGCCGCTACGGGGGCCGGGGTGGTCTGTGCCAGGCCCGCCGTCCACTTCTCCTCGATGCGGGCGGCCTTCCACACCACCAGGGCCACGGCCCAGGTGGCGAAGAACAGTCCGACGATGACGTAGCCGATGACGTTCAGGTCCAGACCGGACACCCAGTCCCAGAACGGTCCGTGCAGATCCGCCTTCTCCGCGATCAGGCCGAGCAGTTCGACCGTGCCGATGAGGAGGGCGACGGCGACCGACAGGCCGGTGATGGTGAGGTTGTAGTAGACCTTGCGGACCGGCTTGGAGAACGCCCAGCCGTAGGCGAAGTTCATGAACGAGCCGTCGATGGTGTCGAGCAGCGACATGCCGGCGGCGAAGAGGACGGGCAGGCACAGGATCGCGTACCAGGGCAGTCCGGACGCCGCGCCCGAACCGGCCAGCACCAGCAGGGCGATCTCGGTCGCCGTGTCGAAGCCCAGGCCGAAGAGCAGGCCCAGGGGGTACATCTGCCACGGCTTGGTGATCGACTTCATCAGCCGGCCGAGGACACGGTTCATGAAGCCCCGGTTGGCGAGCTGCTCCTCCAGTGCCGCCTCGTCGAAGTGGCCCGAGCGCATCTGCCGGAAGACCTTCCAGATCCCCGCCATGATCACCAGGTTGATGATCGCGATGACGTACAGGAACGCCCCGGAGACGGTGGTGCCGATCCAGCCGGCGAGACCGTGCAGGGTGGAGTCGTCGTTCGCGACCGGTCCGGCCAGTGCCTTCACGCCGAGGGAGAGCAGGAAGGCGAGCACGAAGACGATCGAGGAGTGCCCGAGGGAGAACCAGAAGCCGACCGACAGCGGGCGCTGGCCCTCGCTCATCAGCTTGCGGGTCGTGTTGTCGATGGCGGCGATGTGATCGGCGTCGAAAGCGTGCCGCATGCCCAGGGTGTAGGCCGTGACGCCGATCCCGATGCCGAAGGTCCGCTCGCCCAGGCTGTAGTGCTCCGGGGCGACGATCACCACGAGCGTGAACCAGCCGATGACGTGCAGCGCGAGGATGAACGCGGCCATTCCGCCGAGGCTCATCCACTCCTTGCGGGTCATCGTGGGGCGGGCGGATGCGTGAGCGGTGGTCATGGAGGCGTGGGCCTTACTGGTCGGCGATCGGCTGTTCTCAGCCGCGCCCTCCAGACTTCTGCGCACTCTTTGCAGGTACAAGGCCCGGGCGGCAAAGCCCCCGTCAGGTTTCAGCCAGCAGCCGGGAAAGTGCGCCGGCTCCTGATCCACCGGACCGCTTCTTCCGGCTCCCCCACCACCTCCACCTCTTCGGGAACCGGCGGCCGGCGGACCACGACCACCGGCAGCCCGGCCTCCCGAGCCGCCGTGAGCTTCGGTGCCGTGGCGGCTCCCCCGCTGTCCTTCGTCACGACGACGTCGACGCGATGCCGGCGCAGCAGCTCGCGTTCGCCGTCGAGGGTGAAGGGGCCACGGTCGAGCAGCACCTCCATGCGCAGCGGGTGGGGGGCCTCGGGCGCGTCGACGGAACGGACGAGGAACCAAAGGTCGTCCAGGGCGGCGAACGCGGCCAGGCCCATGCGTCCGGTGGTGAGGAACACGCGGCGGCCGAGCGAGGGCAGCAGCGTCGCGGCCTCCTCCAGGGAGCCGGCCTCGCGCCAGTCGTCACCGGCTACCGGGACCCAGCCGGGGCGCCGCACCGCGAGCAGGGGAACATGGGCGGTGGCGGCGGCACGTGCCGCGTGGAAACTGATCGTCCCGGCGAAAGGGTGGGTGGCGTCGATGAGTGCGTCCACCCGGTGCTCGGCGAGCCACGCGGTCAGCCCCTCCACCCCGCCGAAGCCGCCGATCCTGACCTCGCCCGGGGGGAGCCGGGGGCCGGCCACCCGCCCGGCCAGGGAGCTGGTCACGGTCAGACCGGGTGTGCCATGGAGCAGTTCGGCGAGGCGGCGAGCTTCCGTGGTCCCGCCGAGTATCAGTACGTGCATGGGAGTACAGGTCCGTTCATGAGCAGCGAAGTGAAGGGGGGCCGCAGGGCCCAGCTGGAGCACACCGGCCTGCGGCACGGGTGGACCACCGGCGCCTGTGCGACGGCGGCCGCGACGGCCGCGTACACGGCGCTGCTGACCGGGGAGTACCCCGACCCGGTGACGATCACCCTGCCCAAGGGGCAGACACCGTCGTTCGCGCTGGCGGCCGAGGAGCTGGGCGACGGATACGCGATGGCGGGCATCGTGAAAGACGCGGGCGACGACCCGGATGTCACGCACGGCGCACTGGTCCGGGCCACGGTGCGGCGGCTGCCCGCCGGGGCCGGGGTGGTCTTCAGGGCGGGGCCCGGGGTCGGGACGATCACCCGCCCCGGCCTGCCCTTGCCCGTCGGCGAACCTGCCGTGAACCCCGTCCCCCGCCGGATGATGCGCGAGCACGTGGCCGAGGTCGCCGCCCGGCACGGTGGCACGGGCGATCTCGAGATCACCGTCTCCGTCGACCACGGCGAGGAGATCGCCCGCTCCACCTGGAACCCGCGGCTGGGCATCCTGGGCGGCCTGTCCATCCTCGGCACCACCGGGATCGTGGTGCCGTACTCCTGCTCGGCGTGGATCGACTCCATCCGCAGGGGTGTCGACGTGGCACGGGCCGCGGGCCGTACGCATGTCGCCGGGTGCACCGGTTCGACGTCGGAGAAGACGGTCGTCGCGGAATACGGGCTGCCCGAGGACGCCCTGCTCGACATGGGCGACTTCGCGGGCGCCGTGCTGAAGTACATCCGCCGCCATCCCGTGGAGCGTCTGACGATCTGCGGTGGCTTCGCGAAGCTGTCCAAGCTCGCCGCCGGCCATCTCGACCTGCACTCCGGCCGATCCCAGGTCGACAAGGCCTTCCTCGCCGAACTGGCCCGGCAGGGCGGAGCGGACGAGGCGCTGCGGGCCGAGGTGGCCGAGGCCAACACCGGGCTCGCCGCCCTGCAGTCGTGCATGGCCGCCGGTGTGCCGCTCGGTGACCTGGTCGCCAGGACCGCTCGTGACGAGGCGCTGGCCGTGCTGCGCGGTGCGCCGGTGGCGGTCGACGTGATCTGCGTCGACCGGGCGGGCACGGTGGTGGGGCGCAGCTCGGTGGCCTGAGGGCGCAGCTCCGCGGCCTGAGGGCGCGGCTCCGTGGCCTGAGGGCGCGGCTCCGTGGCCTGAGGGCCCGGGCGCCGGCGGTGCCTCCCCGAGCCGCTCAGCACACGTGACGCTCACGCTCCGCCGAGTAGAGGTGGCTGTCCCTGAACTCCCGCGCCCCCAGCGTCCGCCCGACCATGATCACGGCCGTGCGCAGCACACCGGCCTCCTTCGTCTTCCCGGCGATCTCGTCGAGGGTGCCGCGAATGATCACCTCGTCCGGGCGGGAGGCGTAGGCGACGACGGCGGCCGGGCAGTCGGCGCCGTAGTGCGGGAGGAGTTCGTCGACCACGCGGTCCACATAGCCGGCGGCCAGGTGCAGCACGATCAGCGCGCCGCTGCGGCCGAGGGTGGCCAGGTCCTCCCCGTCGGGCATGGCGGTGGCGCGCTGGGCGACGCGGGTGAGGATCACGGTCTGACCGACGGTGGGCACGGTCAGCTCCCGTTTCAGGGCCGCCGCCGCGGCGGCGAAGGCCGGAACGCCGGGGACCACCTCGTAGGGCACGTCGGCCGCGTCCAGCCGTCGCATCTGCTCGGCCACCGCGCTGAACACCGACGGGTCCCCGGAGTGCAGCCGCGCCACGTCGTGCCCCTCCTCGTGGGCGCGGACCAGTTCGGCGGTGATCTCGTCCAGGGTGAGCTGCGCGGTGTCCACGAGCCGCGCGTCCGGCGGACATTCGGCCAGCAGCTCGCGCGGGACCAGGCTGCCCGCGTAGAGACAGACCCGGCAGGCCCCGAGGGTGCGGGCCCCGCGCACGGTGATCAGATCGGCGGCACCGGGGCCGGCGCCGATGAAGTACACGGTCATCTGTTGGCTCCCGAAGGGGTGTCGAGGGTCTTCTGCGCGGCCCACTGGGTCACCGGCATCGCCTGCCGCCACCCGGTGAAGCCGCCCACGGGCACGGCGTGCGCCACCGCGAGCCGCACCAGCTCGCCGCCGTGACGCCGGTGGGCGCCGGCGAGAAGCGCCTCGGACTCCAGGGTCACGGTGTTGGCGACCAGCCGCCCCCGGGCCGGCAGGGCCTCCCAGCAGGCGTCGATGAGGCCGGGCGCGGTGAGGCCGCCGCCGACGAACACGGCGTCGGGCGGGGGCAGTTCGGCCAGGGCGGCGGGCGCGGCGCCCGTGACGACCCGCAGGCCGGGCACGCCGAGGCGGTCGGCGTTGCGGGTGATGCGTGCGGCGCGTACCGGGTCCCGCTCGACGGTGATCGCGCGGCACGAGGGGTGGGTGCGCATCCACTCGATGGCGATCGAGCCCGAGCCGCCTCCGATGTCCCACAGCAACTCCCCGGGGGCGGGGGCGAGCGTGCCGAGCGTGACGGCGCGGATGTGCCGCTTGGTGAGCTGCCCGTCGTGCTCGTACGCGTCGTCCGGGAGGCCGGGCACGGCGCCGAGGCGTGGGGCGTCCGGGGCTCGGCGGCAGGTGAGGGCGACGATGTTGAGGGGGTCGCCGGGTGGCTGCGCGTCCGGCCAGTCGTCCGCGGTGGTCTCGGCGGTCATGCGCTCCCGCGCGCCGCCGAGTTGCTCAAGGATCCGTATCCGGCTCGCCCCGAATCCCCGGTCCCGCAGCAGGGCGGCGACCTCGCCGGGCGTGCCGGCGCCCGCGCTGAGGACGAGGATCCGCCGGCCGTCGTGCAGGGCGGCGGCGAGACGGGCGGCGGGCCTGCCGACGAGCGTGACGACCTCGACGTCCTCCAGCGGCCAGCCGAGGCGGGCGGCGGCGTAGGAGACGGAGGAGGGGTGGGGCAGGACGCGCAGGGCGCCCGCTTCCCCGGCTTCCTCCGCGAGGGCGCGTCCGATGCCGTAGAACATGGGGTCCCCGCTGGCCAGTACGGCGATCCGGCGGCCTGCGTGTGCCGCGAGCAGGCCGGGGACCGCGGGGCGCAGGGGCGAGGGCCAGGCGATCCGCTCCCCGGCGCAGCGCGGGGGCAGCAGCTCCAGCTGACGCGGGCCGCCGATCAGGACCTCGGCCTCGCTCAGCGCGGCACGAGAGGCGTCCGTCAGACCCTCCCAGCCGTCGGCCCCGATCCCGACGACGGTCACGGCGGCGGTCGGTGCGGGACGTGCGGGGTTCACTGCGCGGTACCTCGGGATTCGGGGGCAGCTGTCGTGGGCGACAGAGGGGCACTTTACTGGGCGCCCACCAGCGCGGCTTTGCTCGGGTACGCGTTTCTCGGGCCCTTGTCGCACACCACGGAGCAACAGCCCGCGGCCGGTGTCCGGCTTTCACCCGGATCCGGCGAGGCCGAGTTCGCGCTCGCCGAGGGGTGCGAAGAAACGCTCCACGTCGGCGTCGGTGACCTCGCCGAGCGTCGCCGGTGACCAGCGGGGGGTGCGGTCCTTGTCGATGACCTGGGCGCGGATCCCCTCGACCAGGTCTGGCGTGCTCAGGGACGCGCAGGAGATCCGGTACTCCTGCTCCAGCACCCGCTCCAGTGGGCCGAGCCGGCGGGCGCGGCGCAGGGCGGTGAGGGTGACCTTGAGCGAAGTGGGCGACTTGGCCAGCAGGGTCTCGGCGGTCTCCTTGGCCGCCGGGTCGCCGTGCGCGAGCAGCCGCTCGACGATTTCCTCGACCGTGCCGGCGACGAAGCAGGAGTCGATCCACTCCCGCTGTCCCGCGAGTTCCCCTACCGGTGCGGGCTCCGCATGCCGGTCCAGGGCTTCCTCTACGGGCATGCCGGCGAGGTCGTCGACGAACCGCCCCAGCGCCTCGGACGGTACGTAGTGGTCGGCGAGGCCGCACAGCAGTGCGTCACCGGCGCCGACCTGAGCGCCCGTCAGCGCGAGGTGGGTGCCGAGTTCGCCCGGGGCGATGCCGAGCAGGTAGGTGCCGCCGACGTCCGGGACGAAGCCGATGCCGGTCTCGGGCATGGCGATCCTCGACCGCTCGGTGACGATCCGGACGCTGCCGTGCGCGGAGACGCCGACGCCGCCGCCCATGACGATGCCGTCCATGACGGCGACGTAGGGCTTGGGGTAGCGGGCGATGCGGGCGTTGAGGTGGTACTCGTCGCGCCAGAACGCGGCCGAGGCGGTGCCGTCCCCGTCGCGGGCGTCGTCGTGGATGCCGCGGATGTCGCCGCCCGCGCACAGGCCGCGCTCCCCCGCACCGGTGATGACGACGGTCTCGACGGCCGGGTCCCGCTCCCAGCCGGTCAAGGCCTCGTCGATGCTGCGCACCATGGCGTGGGTGAGTGCGTTGAGCGCCTTGGGTCGGTTGAGGATGATGTGGGCGGCCCGGCCCGCCGTACGGAACTGGACGTCGGTCATCCGAGTGCCTCCGTCAGGCCTCGGGCCGTGATGACGCGCATGATCTCGCTGGTTCCTTCCAGAAGCTGGTGGACTCGCACGTCGATCTTCTCGATGCCGTAGGCACTGGGGTAAGGCGCCCCCCCCCGCGTAGAGAGTGCGTGATGGACATCACACCGCGCATTTCGCTGTCCTCAGGTCATCATATGACCTGATCTCGCGGCGGGCGGTTGAGTGCGACCGCCTTCCGGACGGCACAGCAAGGCGAGGATGGGCATGAGCGACCAGAACAAGCCCGAACGACCGCGCGTGGGCGTGGTGGGCCTAGGAGCCATGGGCCTCGGGATGGCCCGGAGCCTGCGGGCGGCGGGGTACGACGTCGGCGTTCACGACCTGCGTCCTGAGACGGCCGCGGACTTCGCCCGCGACGGCGGGACGGCGTTCGGGACCTGTGGCGAGCTGGCGGCCGCGGTGGACGTCCTGGTCGGCGTGGTGGTGAACGCCGCGCAGGTCGAGACCGTGCTGTTCGGTGCCGGGGGCGCGGCCGGCCGGCTCCGCCCCGGCTCCGTCTTCGTCATGTGCTCCACGGTCGATCCGGGCTGGTCCGCCGCGCTCGAGGGCCGCCTGGCCGAGAAGGGCGTGCTGTACCTGGACGCTCCCATCTCCGGCGGCGCCGCTCGCGCCGCGGCCGGTGAACTCACCATGATGACGTCGGGCTCCACCGAGGCGTACGCCCTCGCCGACCCGGTGCTCGAGGCCATGAGCAGCACCGTCTACCGCCTGGGAGAGCGCGCCGGGCTGGGCTCGAAGGTCAAGATCGTCAACCAGCTGCTCGCGGGCGTGCACATCGCAGCCGCGGCCGAGGCGATGGCCCTCGGCATCAAGGCGGGCGTTCCCGCCGAGGCGCTCTACGAGGTCATCACGCACAGCGCCGGCAACTCCTGGATGTTCGAGAACCGCATGGCCCATGTGCTCGACGGTGACTACACGCCCCTCTCGGCCGTCGACATCTTCGTCAAGGACCTCGGGCTCGTGCTGGACGCCGCCCGGCCGGAGCGGTTCCCGCTCCCCCTAGCCGCGACCGCCCACCAGATGTTCCTCCAGGCGTCGGCTTCCGGACTGGGGGCCGAGGACGACAGCGCGGTCATCAAGATCTTCCCGGGCGTCGACCTGCCGAAGCCGGTGGAGGCCTGACATGGGAATCCGTCTCGGATGCATCGCCGACGACTTCACCGGCGCCACGGACCTCGCCAACAACCTGGTGCGCGCGGGCATGCGCGTGGTCCAGCTGATCGGCACACCACCGGCCGGCGCCGAGCAGACGGTGGACGCGGACGCCGTGGTCATCGCCCTCAAGTCGCGGACCGTCCCGGCGGCCGACGCCGTCGAGGCGTCGCTGCGGGCACTGGCCTGGCTGCGGTCCATGGGCGCCGAGCAGATCTACTTCAAGTACTGCTCCACCTTCGACTCGACTCCCGCCGGCAACATCGGGCCGGTGACCGAGGCCCTGATGGACGCCCTGGGCACCGGCTTCACGGTCGCGACGCCGGCGTTCCCCGACAACGGGCGCACGATCTTCAAGGGTCATCTCTTCGTCGGCGACGTGCTGCTCAGCGACAGCGGCATGCGCCACCACCCGCTCACCCCGATGACCGACTCCAATCTGGTCTCCGTCCTCGGCGCGCAGACCACCCGGGAGGTCGGCCTCATCGACCACACGGCCGTCGCCGACGGCGTCGAGGCGATCCGGGCCCGCGTCGACGCCCTGCGCACGGACGGTGTCGGGATCGCCGTCGTCGACGCCGTCTCCAACGACGACCTGGTGCGCCTGGGCGCGGCTGTCCAGGGGTTCCCGCTGGTGACCGCCGGGTCGGGGCTGGCGATCGGCCTGCCCGCGAACTGGGGGTTCAAGCCGTCCCGCGCCGCCGCGGAACTGCCGCCTCCCGCCGGTCACCGGGCCGTCGTCTCGGGCTCGGTCTCCACGGCCACCAACCGCCAGGTCCTCGAGTACCTGCGCACCGGCCGGCCCGCCTTCAGCGTGGACCCGCTGCGCGTGGCCGCCGGCGAGGACGTCGTCGGACAGGCCCTGGCCTTCGCCGAGTCGCACCTGGACGACGGCCCCGTGCTCGTCTACTCCACCGAGTCCGCCGACACGGTCCGTACCGTCCAGGGCCGGCTCGGTGCCGCCGAGGCCGGTGAGCTTGTGGAGCGGACGCTCGCCCGCATCGCACAGGGGCTCGTGGAGCGTGGCGTGCGCCGGCTGGTCGTCGCGGGCGGTGAGACCTCGGGGGCGGTCGTCCAGGCGCTCGGAGTCACCGGACTGCGGATCGGGCCGCAGATCGACCCCGGTGTGCCCTGGTGCGCCGCGGCTCTTCCGGGCGGAGAGACGCTCCACATCACGCTCAAGTCCGGCAATTTCGGCGGCCCCGACTTCTTCACCCGCTCCTTCGCGCTCCTGGACGAGGAGGCCGTATGAACCCGCAGCCGACAGCACTCGACGAGGGCGTCGAGCAGGCCCGCGGCGAGATCGTCCGCGTGGGCACCAGCCTGTTCACCCGGGGCTACGTACACGCCAGCGCGGGCAACATCAGTGCCAAGGTCGGCGACCACCATCTGATCACGCCCACCGACGCGGCCCTGGGGTTCCTCGAACCCGGCCGCCTGGCGCTGGTCGACGCCGCCGGTGAGCAGATCGCGGGCGACCGTGCCAGCAAGACCCTGACGCTCCACCGGCGCATCTGTGCCGCCGACCCCACGGCCCGCTTCGTCGTCCACACGCACTCCACGCACCTGGTCGCGCTCACGCTGGCCGGTGTGTGGAGCGCCGAGGACGTCCTTCCGCCCATCACGCCGTACTACGTGATGAAGGTCGGGCACGTCCCGCTCATCCCCTACCACCGGCCCGGCGACCCGCGCGTGGCCGACCTGGTGACCGCCCACATCGCCGGCCACGCAGCGAGCCGTACGCCCGTCAGGGCGGTGCTGCTGGACCGGCTGGGCCCCGTGGTCTGGGGCCCCGACGCGGCCACCGCTCTCGCCGTCCTCGAAGAACTCGAGGAGACGGCACGTCTCTGGCTCCTGACCGACCGTCGCCCCGAGCCGCTCCCCGATCACGCGCTCGACGAACTGAGGTCCACGTTCAACGCCGCGTGGTGAACCGCCCCTCCCCTGCCGGAGAATTCCCCTGAGCCGCTCAAAGGATCGCCATGTCCATGCCCATATCGGCATCCACCGCCCCCGACGCCGCCCGTGAGAACGCCGTCTTCCGCAAGGTCGTACGGCGTATCGTCCCCTTCCTCGTCCTCTGTTACGTCGTCTCCTACCTGGACCGGGTCAACGTCGGCTTCGCGAAGCTCCAGATGTCCGACGACCTCGGATTCAGCGAGGCGGCGTACGGCCTCGGCGCCGGTCTGTTCTTCATCGGCTACTTCCTCTTCGAGGTGCCGTCGAACCTGATGCTGCAGCGCGTCGGCGCCCGCACCTGGATCGCCCGGATCATGATCAGCTGGGGCGTCGTCTCGGCGGCGTTCATGTTCGTCCACAACGAGGCGATGTTCTACGTCCTGAGGTTCCTCCTCGGTGCCGCCGAGGCGGGGTTCTACCCGGGGGTGATCCTGTACTGCACCTACTGGTTCCCCTCGCACCGCCGGGCCCGGGTGATCGCGCTCTTCATGTCCGCCATCCCGGTGGCCGGCATCTTCGGCAACCCGCTCTCCGGCTGGATCATGGACCGGTTCCAGGGGGTGAACGGCTGGCAGGGCTGGCAGTGGATGTTCCTGCTGGAGGCGATCCCCGCCGTCCTGATCGGTGTGGCCACGCTGTTCTACCTCGACAACAGCGTGCGCGCCGCGAAGTGGCTCACCGACGAGGAGAAGGACGTCGTCGAGCGGGCGATCGCCGAGGACGCCGCGCACCAGACCGTGCACGGCCGGGTCTGGGACGCCTTCCGCGAGCCGAAGGTGTGGCTGATGTGCTTCATCTACTTCTGCTTCGTGATGGGTCAGTACGCGCTGACGTTCTGGATGCCCACGTTCATCGAGTCCACCGGCATCGAGGGCAACCTCGCGATCGGCGTGCTCAGCGCGGTGCCGTTCCTGGCCGCACTCGTCACGATGAACCTGTTCGGGCGTTCGGCGGACAAGCGCCGCGAGCGCCGCTGGCACCTGGTCGTCCCGAGCCTCATGGGCGCCGTCGGCTTCTCGCTCGCGGCCGGCTGGTCCGGGTCCACCGCGCTGTCCCTGGTCGCGTTGTCCGTCGCCGCGGCCGGTGTGCTGACCTGCTCGCCGCTTTTCTGGTCGCTCCCCACCGCGTTCCTCGGAGGCACCGCCGCCGCGGTCGGCCTCGCCGTGATCAACTCGGTCGGCAACCTCGCCGGCTTCGTCAGCCCCTACATGATCGGCGCGCTGAAGGACGCCACCGGCTCGACATCGCTCCCGATGTACGTCCTGGCACTCAGCCTCATCGTCGGCGCCGCCGCGGTGCTCACCACCGACAAGCAGACCGTCAACCGCTGACCGGCCCCTCCGGTCCCCGCACAGGAGCCAGCATGCCGAGGTTCGCAGCGAACCTGTCCATGATGTATGCCGAGCACGACTTCCCCGACCGCTTCGCCGCGGCCTCGGCGGACGGCTTCACCGCCGTCGAATACCTCTTCCCCTACGCCTACGACAGCACGGAGTTGCGGCGCCGGCTCGACGACCACGGCCTCGAGCAGGTGCTCTTCAACGCTCCTCCCGGGGCATGGGAGTCCGGAGAACGCGGGATCGCGGCGCTGCCCGGCCGCGAGGCGGAGGTTCGCTCCGGGATCGCCCGGGCTCTCGAGTACGCCGCCGTACTGGACTGCCCGCGGCTGCATGTGATGGCCGGTCTCCTGCCGCCGGATGTGACTCCCAAGGAACGGGCCGAGCACCGCGACACCTACCTGGCCAACCTGGAGTGGGCGGCGGAGCGAGCCGCCGAGTCGGCGGTCGACATCCTGGTCGAGCCGATCAACGGCCGCGACATGCCGGGCTACTTCCTGTCCAGGCAGGCCGAGGCCCACGCGGTGGTACGGGAGGTGGGCGCCCCGAATCTCAAGGTGCAACTCGACCTGTACCACTGCCAGATCGTCGAAGGCGATCTCACGACGACGCTGCGCCGCGACCTGCCGACCGGCCGGGTCGGTCATCTGCAGATCGCCGGCGTGCCGGACCGCCACGAGCCGGACAGCGGCGAGCTCGACGTCCGGCATCTGTTCGGCGTCGTCGACGACCTGGGCTACGACGGGTGGATCGGCTGCGAGTACATCCCCCGGGCCGGCACGAGCGAGGGCCTCGGCTGGCGACACGACTACCGAGGAGACAGCGCATGAGGATCGTCATCACGGGCGGCTTCGGCTTTCTGGGACGCGAGATCACCGACACCCTGCTGAGGACCCGGACATTCGATGGTTCGCCGATCGATCACCTGGTGCTCACCGACCGCCTCGTCCCGCCCGGAGCACCGCAGGCGGCCGATCCCCTGGTGGAGATCGTGCGGGGAGACCTGGTCGAGTGTCTCGACGAGGTGTTCGCGGAGCCGGTGGACGTGCTGATCCACCTCGCCGCCGCCGTCTCCGCCGAGTGCGAGGCCGACTTCGACCTCGGGATGAGCGCCAACCTGGACACCACCCGCGCCCTCCTCGAAGCCGCCCGCGCCCAGCCGGCCTCCGGCGGGCCGACGCCGCGCCTGGTGTTCTCCAGCAGCGTCGCGGTCTACGGCTCCGACCCGGCACTGCCGCTCCCGCCGGTGGTCAGCGAGTCGACGCTGCCCACTCCCCGGTCGAGCTACGGAATCCAGAAGCTCGTCTGCGAGCAGCTGGTCGCGGACTACACGCGCCGGGGCTTCATCGACGGGCGCGTCGCCCGGCTGATGACCGTGTCCGTACGTCCCGGCAAGCCGAACGCCGCCGCCTCCGGCTTCCTGTCGGGCATCGTCCGCGAGCCCCTCGCCGGCCTCCCCGCGATCTGCCCCGTACGCCCCGACCTGCGGGTGGCCCTGGCGTCACCACGGCGCACGGTCGAGGGGATCCTCCGCATCGCGGAAGCCGGGCGCGGCAGCGGGCGGGGCCGGCTCGACGGCGGACTGCCCGTCAACCTCCCCGCGCTCACGGTCTCGGTCGCCGAGATGCTGGCCACGCTGCGGCGCGTGGCGGGCGACGCGGCGGCCGATCTGGTGACCATCGCGCCCGATCGTAATGTCGAGGCCGTCGTGGGATCGTGGCCCTCCGTCTTCGACAACACACGCGCCGCCGCACTCGGGCTTGAGCCCGACCCGAGCTTCGAATCGGTGGTGCGGGACTACCTCGCCGACCACCCCGACGCGGTCCTGGTCAAGGCATAGCGGGAAGCGGAACGCCGACACCCGGGCCTCGAGACCCGGACCTATAGACTGAAAACCATGTTTTCTAAGGTGAGCGGTCCCGTCCGGCTCGCGGATCAGGTCGCCGCGACCCTCTCGGAGGAGATCGAGTCGGGGCGGCTGGCCGAGGGCGACCGACTGCCGACCGAGGTCGAGCTGGTCAGGCAGTTGGGCGTCAGCCGCACGGTGGTGCGCGAGGCGCTGTCGCGGCTCCGCAACGCGGGCCTGATCGAACCGCGCCAGGGCATCGGCGTATTCGTCCTGCCGCGGCGCACCCGCCCGCTCGACCTGGAGGCCGCCGACACCAAGGCGAAGGTGCTGCAGATCGTGGAGGTGCGCCGCGCCATGGAGGGTGAGGCGGCCCATCTCGCGGCCACCCGGGCCACGCCCCTCGACCTGGCGCGGATGCGTCAGGCTCTGGACGCGATCGACTCGGCGGTCGCGGCCGGCGGCGACGGCGTGGACGAGGACCTCGCCTTCCACCGGTCCATCGCCGAGTCGACCGGGAACACGGTGCTGGTCTCGACCCTGCGGTACCTGGGCGATGTGTCGCGCAGCGGTATCCGCGTCACGCGTGCCAATGAGGCGCGCCGGAACGACTTCATCGAAGCGGTCCGGGCGGAGCACCACGCCATCCTCGCCGCCATCGAGGCGCGCGACGCCGAGGCGGCACGCGGGGCCGCACGCCTCCACATGAATCACGCCGCCGCCCGCCTCCAGGACGCGGACGACGGATTCTGGACCGACGCCGAGGACATCGAGGTGGATCTCGACGCCGCTCCCTGACGAGGCGGGCCGGCCGCCGGCCGGCCCCTCTCGGTCCGTCAGTCGTCGTGCTCCGCTCCGATGAGGACGAAGGCCACGGTGGCCGCCAGCCGGCCGCGGTTGCGCCAGGCGTGACGGGTGCCGTTCTGGATCACGATGTCCCCGGCCGAGAGCGGCGTGCACCGGCCGTCGTCGAGTTCGAGGACGATCTCGCCCGTCAGGACGATGCCGTAGTCCACGGTCGGAGTGGCGTGCATGCCGTCGGGTTCGATGAGTTCGGCGATGCCGGGCGAGTCGGCCCGCTGCTCCTGGTCGAAGGCCGCCGGGTCGAACGCCGGGTCGGCCAGCGCCGATTCCGGCGGGAAGGTCAGCACGATGAACCGCGTGCCGCCGGGCGCCGGGAGCAGACTGGTGACTTCGGGAGTGGGGTCCTCCCCGGTCCTGCTGAGCCGCCGGCCGGGTTCGGTGGCCCAGGGCAGCCGGGACACCCAGCCCGGCAGACTGGTGAACTCCCGGCTGCGCGGTATCGGGCCGTCGCTGACGACGACCGACCTGCCGTTCTCGTCGTGGCCGGTGACGACTCTGCGCATACGTCTCTCCTTGCTGACGTCCGACGGACCGTCGAGCCCGTCGCGGACCGTCGCACCCGTTGTCAGTGGGGCCGCGTGCCCGGTTCGGCCTGAGCCGCGAGGGCCGTTTCCCAGGCGGCCACGACGTCCGCGACCGTGGAGACGGGCGCCCGCAGCAGCGTCGACGCGACCGTGCGCACGTGCCTCCGATGGCCCTCGTGGGTGAGGTACTCCACGGGGGACTTGCCGTCCACGCGCGCGAGCAGCAGCGCCGGCAACAGGGTCGCGGCCCGCTGCTGAAGGGCGGCACGGGGCTCCCAGCCGACGCGCTCGACGTACTCCGCGGCCAGCACGCGAGCCGACCGCAGGAGGTCGTCGCGGCCCCCCGGCACCACCAGGCTCTTGAGGAGCAAGTGGTTGACGCAGAAGGCGAGGTCGAAGGCGGGGTCCCCGTACCAGGCGCACTCGGCGTCCAGCAGCACGGGCCCCGACGGGCCGACGAGGATGTTCTTGGGGCTGACGTCTCCGTGCACCAGGGCCAGGCGCGTGCCGGCGGTACGGTCGGCCAGGCCCCGGAGGACGTCACCGAGGCCGGGGTGTGCGGCGGCGGTGGCCAGCAGGTACGGCTCGATGCGCAGGGCGTGGAAGTTGTCGTCGGTCGCGAACTCCTCGGCGAGGGCGGCATCGCCCGCGCTCGCCGCGTGCAGGCTGCCGAGCAGCTTCCCGACCGCCGCGGCGGTCGCCACCCGCACCTCGCCGTACAGCAACTGCGCCTTCCACATCGGATACCGCTCGGGAGGCAGATAGGCCATGGCGAAGAGGCCCGCTCCGGGGTCGTGGGCCAGCAAGTCCGGCACGCTGTCCGGGTGGTGCCGGGACGCGAACCGCATCCACGCCCATTCGCAGGCGTTGCGCGACACCGGTGCCTCCCAGTCGGCCGCGACCTTCAGCCTCGCCAGAGCGCGTTTGACGCAGAGGGAACGTCCCGGCAGTTCCACGCGCCACAGGTCGGAGGAGACGCCGCCGGCCAGTGGCGTCCAGGTCGCGGTCTCACCGGGCGCGGCGAGGCCCTCGGCCCTCAGGAAGTCCGTCAGCACGTTGTCGGGCACGGGGCCCGGCCCGACCTCTGCGGAAGCCGCGCTCATCGCCGTTCACCCGGACCGGCGGGCAGGCCATGAGGGGTGTTGCAGGGGTGAGCCGGCGCTTGGTCCGCCAAGATCCGCACGACCTCCTCCGCGGCGCGGCGGCGCAGTTCCGTCACCGAGGCGTCGGAGGAGAAGGCGACGTGCGGGGTGAGCAGCGCCCCGGGCTGGGCCGACAGTCCCGCGGGGACGTGCGGCTCGGTCTCCAGGACGTCCAAAGCGGCACCGTCCAGGTGTCCGCTGTCGAGCGCCTTGATCACCGCGTCCGTGTCGACCAGGCCGCCCCGGCTGACGTTGACCAACAGACCGCCCGGCCGCATCAGCTCGAGTTGTTCGGCCCCGATGACGTGAAGCGTTTCCGGCGTGAGCGGCAGATGGAGGATCACCACGTCACTGCGGCGCAGCAGCTCGTCCAACGCCACCAGCTCCACACCGGGGACGTCCTTCGGCGCGTGCGGGTCATGGGCCAGGATCCGGCAGCCGAAGGCGCCGAGCTTGCGTGCCGTGGCGCGTCCGATCCTCCCGTAGCCGACGACGCCGCAGGTCAGCGTGGCCAGCCGGCGCAGCCGGGCACTCGCGGGGTGCCAGCGGCCGGCGCGGACCTCCCGGTCGAACGCGGCCAGTCCACGGGTCCAGGCCAGCACCATGCCGACGGCGTGGTCGGAAACCTCCTCCACGCAGTAGTCCGGCACGTTGGTGACCCACACCCCGCGCTCGGTGGCCGTGGACACGGCGATGTTGTCCAGCCCCACGCCGAGCCTGGCGACGACCCGCAGTTCCGGCGCGGTGCCGATCGCGGTGGCGGAGACGGGCGCCCAGCAGGTCAGGATGCCGGCCGGACGGTGCTCGGCGACCAGCTCCTCGATCACCTCGGCGGAGGCGGGTTCGGCGGGGCCGGTCACCAGGGTGTGGCCCGCCCCCTCGACGACGGACCGCTCGACGGAGTCGTCTGGCCAGGCGTGGTCGGTGAGCAGCACGGTGCCGGGGCGGCTCGGTGGGTTCATGGAAGGTCGTCCTCGCAGAGTCGTGCGCGGGTGAGGTGGAGTGGTGGAGAGGTTCGCCGGGCTGGGGTGGGATGCCGGCGCCCCTCGACTTCTGGTCGGTCTCGGGCGCCGCACCCGGGGTCGCGAGATGCCGGGGCACATCGCATCACTCTGTCATAGCCACGTGGTGCTAACGATAGCACTGGCACACTTCCACGCGTCAAGAGCACGAGGAGCGGAGAAGGTTGAAGAATTCCGACGCCGACACCTTGACGCGCAACGGACTTGCCTTCATGGTTCTGCCAATGCCGACCGTGTGACCCCATAAGAGTCCGCACGAAGTACGGCTGTCGAAGACGCCATAGCCACGGACGTCCCCGACGGGCGAAATACGGCTGAATTCCGCATGCGGTATCCGACCCGCACGGCAGCCCATCGCCCCTTGCCGCCGGCCGGCGGCCGCTCACCGACGCCCGGCCCGACGCAGTCCGTGTTCAGCTCACCGCTTCTCCGCTCCTCGCCTCACCACATCCCGTCGCCGCCCGTACGGACCCGTACCGGCGATGCGTCCGCCGCGCCCTGCCGCGGCCATTCCTCCTCAGGAGCCGCCATGACTCACGCAGCGCAAGTCGACATCGGCGCGGTCCCCGCCGACAGCGCACAAGAAGGCAGCCGTCCCCCCATTTCCCGGACCATGATCGGGGTCGGCTTTCTGCTGATCGTCCTCTCCTACATGGTCAACGCGATGGACCGCCAGGTCTTTCCTCCCCTGCTGCCCGACATCCGTGCCGAGTACGGGTTCTCCCTGGAGCAGGGCGGACTGCTGGCGACGAACTTCACCCTCGGCATGGCCCTGGCCGGACTGCCCGCGGGCTACCTCCTGGACCGCTTCCGCCGCAAAACGGTCTTGCTGGTCAGCATCGTGATCTACTCCCTGGGCACGATGGCCACGCCCCTGGCGACCGGGCTCGCCGACATGACCCTGTACCGGGTCGTCTCGGGCTTCGGTGAGGGCATGCAGTCCGCGGCCATCTTCGCGGCGATGGGCGCCTTCTTCGCCCACCGGCGCGGCCTCGTCTTCGGTGTCGTCGGCGTCGGCTACTCCGTCGGCGTGTTCATCGCCCCGCTGATCGGCGTCGAACTGATGAGCATGCACGGCACCTGGCACGCGCCCTTCTATCTGTTCGGCACGGCCGGGCTGCTGATCGCCGCCGCCTCCCTGTTCCTCGTCAAGGCCGGACTGACCGAGCGCTCCGTCGAGCGGGTCGCCTCGGCCAAGACCTACGAGTTCATGCCGGTCTCCGCCTACAACCGCAACACGATCGCCCTGACCGTCCACTCCGTCGTCAGCGGCGTGGCCGTCTACGGGTTCCTCGGCCTGTATCCGACCTACCTCATCAGCTCGCTGCACTACTCCGCCGGGCAGGCCGCGCTGGCCATGAGCTGCCTCGGCTTCGGGGGCATGACGGCCGTGCTCGGCGGCTGGCTCGGCGACCGCGTGAACCAGCGCAACCTGCTGATCCTCAGCCTGCTGGCCGTCTCGGTCATCAGCGCGTGCATCTACGGGACGCGGGCCGCCGTGGGGCCGCAGTGCGTGCTCGCCTTCCTCATGGGCGCCTTCGGACTGGGCTTCGTCTATCCCAATACCAACAGCGCGATGCAGCGGGCCGTGCGCCCTTCGCAGATCGGACGCGCCTCGGGGCTCTTCGTCAGCAGCTACTACGGCCCGGCGGCGTTCTCGGGCCTGCTCTTCGCCGCCCTGGTGGAGACCTTCGGGTGGAGCCGGGCAGGGCTGCTCCAGGTCACACTCCTCCCGTTGGCGGGCGTCGCCGCCCTGGCCTTCGTCCGGCCCGCGCGGTTCAACAACGCGATCCGCTAGCGGCACGCCCGCCGGCACACCGAGGGCCTGCCCACCGCCGAGCGGTGGGCAGGCCCTGTCACGTCCGACGGCGGCGGCCGTCAGTCAGTCCGTCCGTCAACGACTCTCGGCCACGACCGGATTGCGCAGGACGCCGATGCCCTCGACCTCGACCTCGACCTCGTCCCCGGGGCGTATCGGACCGACACCGGAAGGCGTGCCGGTCATGATCACGTCTCCTGGCAGCAGCGTCAGGTACCGGCTGAGGTAACTGACGATCTCCGGAACCGGCAGCAGCAGGTCGGCCGTGCTCGCGGACTGCGTGACGGCGCCGTTCACCCGGGTGGTCAGGGAGAGTGCTGAAGGGTCCAGTCCGGTCGCGATGACGGGCCCGAGAGGAGCGAAGGTGTCCTGGCCCTTGCCGATCAGCAGCGTTCCGAATGCGCTCTCCTTGCGCTGGACGACACGGTCACTGACGTCATTGCCGCAGGTATAGCCGAGGATGTAATCCTGCGCTTCGGAGGGTTTGACATGGCGTGCTTCCCTTCCGATGACGACGACCAACTCGCCTTCGAAATGGATCAGTTCACCATCCGCCGGATACACGATCGCCTCCCCCGGCCCCACCACCGCCGTGCTCGGCTTCATGAAGCACACCGGAACCTCGGGAATCTCACGGTCGGTCTCGTCGACATGTGAGGCGTAGTTGTAGGCGAACCCGAAAATCCGGGGTCGCTCGACCGGCGGGAGAATGACGACCTCGGCGGCCCGGTCGACGCACCCCGCGGGGGAAAGCCCGGTGAAGGGATCGCCCTCATATCTGGCGATGGCGAGGTCGCCGGATTCGAGTTCTCCGTAGTAATGCACACCACCGACGGCATATCTGACGATCCGCACGGACACCTCCGCAACTGGGCAGCCGAGGGCGGCTGCACGGCCCATTCAGCAGTGCTAACGTTAGCACGACCGTGTCACTGCTATCGTTGGCACACGCACAGTGACGACACGGGATCGGTCATTCGAGGGGACACCTAACGTGATCACGACCAGGGACATCGCCGAGCGCCTCGGAGTCTCCGTGTCGACGGTGGGGCGGGCGCTCGCCGACGATCCGCGCATCAGCGAGGAGACCAAGTTCCGCGTCAGGCAAGCCGCTTCCGACATGGGTTACGTCGGCAACCGCGCGGCCCGGATGATGCGCGGAGCGTCCAGCAACGTGGTGGCACTGGTGATCCCGGACATCCGCAACAGCTTCTACTCGACCATCGCGCACGAGCTGTCCAAGAACATGGAGGCCGAGGGCTTCCAGCTGATGCTCTCGGAGACCGACGACGACCGGACGGCGGAGCTGCGCCATCTGCGGGAGCTGTCCGCGAACCGCGTGGCCGGCGTCATCATCGTGCCCACCGCCCGCCCGCACAGCGAGTCCGTCAAACTCCTGCGCGCCCTGCCGCACTTGCAGCTCCTGCGCCGGCACCCGTCCCTCGGTTCGCAGTGGTTCGGCGTGGACGACCACGAGGCGCTGCGCCGGGCCACGGCCCACCTGGTGACACAGGGCCACACCCGCATCGCCTACCTCGGCGGCCCGGAAGAGCTGCCCACGGGCACGGAGCGTCTGCGCGGCTTCCGCAGCGCCCTGCGCGAAGGGGGCCTGCCGGACGACGCGGGCCGCGCGGCCCTGGGACCGCCGTCGTCGATCGAACACGGCCGCGAAACGGTACGCCGGCTGCTCCGAGACCCGGACGCGCCCACAGCGCTCGTGCTGGGGTCGATCCAGCTCACCCTCGGCGTCCTCGAGGAACTGTCCCGGCAGGGCGTGAAGGTGCCCGAGGAGCTGTCCGTGGTCGGATTCGGAGACGAGCCCGGATTCTCCTGGTGGGGCCCCGGACTCACCACCATCGGCCTGCCCATCCAGGAGATGGCCACCGGCTGCGCACTGTGGATGATGCGCCGCCTCAAGACCAAGCCGAGCAACGACGGCCCGTACACCTCGGTCTCCCCCGGCTCGCTCGTACTGCGCGGCAGCACGGCACCACCCCCTGGCGGGAAGGCTCCGTCCGGAGCCGCCTGAGTTCGGGGACGGCTCTTCGTCGTCACACCGCGCCACGGGCGGGACCTCGTGACGAAAGGCGCTCGGAGCGATCGGCTCCGGGCGCCTTCGACGCGCTCGGTGGCGGCCACGATCGAGCCCGGCGAGCCCACGCCGCCTGTGCTGTCCGTCCGTCCAGGACAGCCCGGGCTCGCCGGAGTTCTGCCGCAGCGCGACAGTCACGCCAGCGGGTTATGCGAACGATAGCACTTAGAGGCCGCCACCCCAACCGAGGGGCCGCCACCCCAAGGGGAGGATGTGGAGCACCCTGCCCGCAGATTAGGGCGACGCCCCCTCTTGACAGAACTCTCGGCGCTGCGCACGATTGCGCTATCGTTAGCACGATCAGAGCCGCAGTGGATGAGCACTCCCCGTCCCCTGGTCACTCGCGGCCGGGGAGCACCTCTTCGGAGACCGGCCCCTGGCCTCGGACCACGCCCGTTCTCCTGCGCGTGGACATTCCGTACGCCCCCGGCTGCGGCGCGCGCCCCTCCCCTGACGGCAGGCCCGGGCACGGACCGGTGCGCTGATCGTCCGATCTTCGAAAGGTTGCACCGCCATGACAGACGCGCGCATCGCCAAGCTCCACGGCCGCAGGGTGTGGGATTCCCGCGGACGCCCCACCGTGGAGGTCGAAGCGTGTCTGGCGGACGGCGCGACCGGCCGTGCCATCGCACCGGCAGGCGCGTCGACGGGCCAGGGCGAGGCGCTCGACCTGCGG
Organism: Streptomyces sp. NPDC044719; assembly: GCF_056433405.1. Taxonomy (NCBI): domain Bacteria; kingdom Bacillati; phylum Actinomycetota; class Actinomycetes; order Kitasatosporales; family Streptomycetaceae; genus Streptomyces; species Streptomyces sp. NPDC044719. The sequence goes on along the minus strand of NZ_JBWKHE010000002.1, from coordinate 700,138 downwards.
GACGGCGGCAGCCGCTTCGGCGGCCTCGATGTGCGTCGCGCGGTCGGTTCGGTGAACGGCGAGATCGCGCCCGCCCTTCTGGGCCGCGACGCGACCGATCAGGAGGCCGTCGACCGGCTGCTGGTGGACCTCGACGGAACCCCCGACCGCTCTCGCCTGGGCGGCAACGCGATCGTCGCCACCTCCATGGCGGTGCTGCATGCCGCCGCCGCGTCGGCGGACGTACCGCTGTGGCGGCACCTGGCGGGCGAACGGCCGGTCCGCATCCCGCTGCCGGAGATCCAGATCTTCGGCGGCGGCGCCCATGCCGACCGCCGCGTCGACGTCCAGGACTTCATGGTGATGTGCCCCGCGGCTCGGAGTTTCGCCGAGGCCCTGGACTGGACCGCGGAGATCTACCGGACGGCCGGCAGCCTCATGCGCGGCGCCGGGAAGGCCCAGGGCGTCGCCGACGAAGGCGGTCACTGGCCCGCGTTCGACTCCAACGAGGAAGCACTCGAGACGCTCACCCGGGCGATCGAGGCGGCGGGGTTCGAACCCCTGGCGCAGGTCGGCATCTCGCTGGACGTCGCGGCCTCGCAGTTCGGCAGCGGCGGGCGGTACACGCTGGCTCTGGACGACCGCACGCTGGACACCGCGGCGCTGATCGACATGCTGGGCGACTGGATCGAGCAGTATCCGATCCTGTCCGTCGAGGATCCGGTGGGCGAGGACGACACCGACGGCATGGTGGAGTTCACCCGGCGCCACGGCCACCGCTGCCAGGTGATCGGTGACGACTACCTGGTCACGAACGCCAAGCGGGTGGAGGCGGCGGCCACCAGCGGGGCGGCGAACGCCGTTCTCGTCAAGCCGAACCAGGCCGGCACGGTCACGGAGGCGTTCCAGGCGCTGCGCGCCGGAAAGGACGCCGGATTCGGCACCATCGTCTCGGCCCGGTCCGGAGAGACCGAGGACGTCACCATCGCGCATCTGAGCGTCGGGTGGAACGCGGGCCAGCTCAAGGTGGGCTCGTTCACCCGCTCCGAGCGCATGGCCAAGTGGAACGAGGTATTGCGCATCGAGGAGTCCCTCGGTGAATCCGCGGAATTCAGCGGTTGGTCGTCGTTCACATTCGCCGATTCCGGGCCATCCACGACCCAGCCGTAAAACCCTCCAGAAGTATTACAGTCATCGAAATAAAAAGCTGATCGGAGCACGGAGACCAGCATGCTGCCACCCGTCAATCTGCGCCCGAGTTTCAACATCACCCGCGCCTCCCATGTGCGTCTCACCGTGGCCGACCTCGCCGAGAGCCGGAATTTCTACGTGAAGGCCCTCGGGCTCGTCGTCAGCGACGAGGACGAGCGCACCTGCTACCTCCGCGGCCTCGCCGAGGCATGCCACCACAGCCTCGTACTGGAGCTGGACGAGGAGGGGGCCGGCGCCTGCCGGCGGATCGGTTTCCGCGTCTTCTTCGACGAGGATCTCGACGTCGCCTACGCGTGGTTCCGCGACCGGGGGCTGCCCGCGGAATGGGCCGACCTCCCCCACCAGGGCCGCACGCTGCGGGTCGCCGACCCCGTCGGCACGCCGCTCGAACTCTGCGCGCACATGGAGACCCGGCCGAGGCTGCACATCGGCTTCGAGCACTACCGAGGGGCCCACGCGCAGCGGCTGGACCACTTCCAGACCTTCGCGCCGGACACCTACGAGCTGACCGCGTTCTACGGCGAGCTCGGATTCCGGAACTCCGAGTACCTGGCACACGGCGACAAGCTGCTCAGCTCGTTCATGTACCGCAAGGGGACCACCCTGGACCTGGCGCTCGTGGAGAACACCGGCCCCGCGCTCCATCACTTCGCCTACACCGTCTCCGAGAGCCGGGACATCTTCACGGCCTGCGACTGGGCGGGCATCCTCGGCTACGGCGAGGGCGTCGAGCGGGGCCCGGGGCGGCACGGTCCGGGCGGGATGCTCTTCACCTACCTCCGTGACCCCGACGGGCACCGGGTGGAGGTCTTCAACGCCCACTACCAGACGATCGACACCGAGATCGAGCCCGTGCGCTGGGACGCCGGATCGCTCAGCACGAACGTCCGATGGGGATTCCCGGCGCTGGAGAAGTGGTACTTCGAGGCGTCGCCCTTCGCGGGGGTGCCGCAGACGCCGCCCGCCGAGCCCCCGAACCCGATGACGCTCGAGCGGTTCCTGCTCGAGCAGTCCCCGCACTGACCTTCCCGTCCCCCGAGGAGACGACATGGCACGAGTCCCCTACCTGCGCCGCGAGGACGCGGACGAGTCGCAGAAGCCCCTGTACGACCGGCTGGAAGCCGAACGCAAGGTACCGACGGCGAACATCTTCCTCGCCCTGACCCATGCGCCGGCTCAGCTGGACGCCTTCCTGACCTACGCCAACTCGCTGCGCGCCGCGGGCCTCAGCCCCAGGCTGCGCGAGCTGGCCATTCTGACCGTGGGCCACGCGACCCGGTCCGCGTACGAGGTCGCCCACCACCAGTCGCACGGGCTCAAGGCCGGGCTGACCGGCGAACAGCTCGCGGCGGTGGCCGACTTCGAATCGTCCGGCCTGTTCGACGAGACGGAACGTGCGGTCATGCGGCTCGCCAGGGAGTCCACGCTCCAGGTCGACGTCTCGGAGGAGACCTGGCGCGCGGCGGCCGCTCAGCTGACCGACCAGCAGCTGGTCGAACTCTCGCTGTCCATCGCCTGGTACAACTCCGGCGTCCGCATCATGGGTCTGCTGGACATCGACCTCGAGGACAATTACCCGAATCCGTTCTCCGGTTCCCAGTAATTCGGCACCGTACGGCCCGTCTTCTCAGGAGTATTTCAATGGCGAAAATGCTCGCCGCACGACTGCACCGGCTCGGTGAACCGATGAGAGTGGACACGCTCGACGTGCCCACCCCGAGGCCGACCGATGTGCTGGTGCGGGTCAAGGCATGCGGAATCGTGCCGAACATGGCCAACGTGATCAACAACTGGCCCACCTGGTATCCGCACCAGCCGCTGCCCCAGCTGCCCGCGATCTTCGGCCTGGATCCCGCGGGTGTGGTCGAGGCGGTCGGTGAGGCCGTCCTCAACACCAAGCCCGGGGACCGGGTCTATGTGAGTCCGCTGCGGTCCTGCGGCAGCTGTCAGGTGTGCCGCGGCGGCGAGCTCAGCCGGTGCCGCTACTTCACTCTGAACGGCTACTTCAGCACGTCCCGCGACGGCCAGCGGATCTTCGACCTCTACCCGTACGGCGGCTTCGCCCAATACATGACGGCTCCGCAGTACTCGATCGTCAACATCCCCGACACCATGACGTTCGAGCAGGCCGGCAAGCTCGGCTACATCGGCACCTCCTACGGCGCTCTGAGGCACGCCGCCGCCGGCCCCGGTCAGGTCGCGCTGATCGACGGGATCACCGGCACCCTCGGCGTCGCCTCCACCCTTCTCGCGCTGGCCTCCGGTGTCTCCCGGGTCCTCGGCACCGGCCGCAACGAGGAACTCCTCAAGCGGGTCGTGGAGCTGGCCCCGGACCGGATCGAGGTCATGCGGCTGGGCGAGGGCTCCACCGGCGAGTGGGCCAGGTCCCGCACCGGCGGCGAGGGGGCCGACTTCGTCATCAGCGCACTCGGCGCCAAGGCCCCCGTGGAGACGATGCTCGACTCCATGCAGGGCGTCCGCCGCGGCGGCAGGGTGGTCAACGTCGGCGGTGTGGCCGACCGGCTGCCCGTGGACGTGAAGTGGCTGATGGACGAGCAGGTGCAGCTGATCGGCTCCAACTGGTTCACCACCGCGCAGGGCCAGGAGGTCGCCGACATGGTGGCGACCGGAGCACTCGACCTGTCCTACCTGATCACCAAGCCCTTCTCGCTGTCCGAGGTCAACGAGGCGATCTCGGGGCGCGCCGCGGACTTCGACGGCGGGTTCAGCAACTACGTGGTGATCCCCTGAGGCGCCGATCCCCCATACTCACCCCGCGGCGGACCTGTTCTGCCCTGACGCCGCCGCGGGGTGTCCCGGCAGGGCGGAGGAGGTACCGGTGGAACTGCGCTGGCTGGAATCGTTCGTCGTCGTCGCGGAGGAACTGCACTTCGCGCGGGCCTCGGACCGGCTGCACCTCGCGCCGTCGGCGCTCAGCGCCCAGATCAGAGCGCTGGAGTCGCACCTGGGCGTGCGGCTCATCGACCGCGGACGGCGCACCCGCCCGGCCCTGACCAGCGCCGGGCGGCTCTTCCTCGAAGAAGCCCGGTCGACCCTCGCCCAGGCGGCCCGGGCCGAGGCGGTGGGCCGGCGCGCCGGCCGCGGGGAGCTGGGGCACGCGCAGATCGCCTACGTCGCCTCGGCCGCGTTCTCCGGGGTACTGACCGACGTCCTCACCCGCTGCGCGGCCCCCGGCACCGAACTGACCGTGCAGGTACGCGAGTTGGAGACGCCTGCCCAGCTCGAGGCACTGGCCTGCGGGGACATCGACGTCGGCTTTCTGCGCTGGCGGCCGGAGTACCCACCCGACGTCACGGCCACCTGCCTGCTCACGGAACAGGTGGTCCTGGCACTGCCGGCCGCCGCGCCGTTGGCGGCCTACGACGCGGTACCGGCGGCGAAGCTGCGCGACGAGTGCTTCGTGGCCCCGCACTTCGACGAGGAGTACGGCTGCCGTGACCAGATCCTCGACGTCGCGGAGCAAGGCGGGTTCGGCCCGCGGTGTGCTCCCCCGGTGCGCGACTACATCGCGGCTCTGACGCTGGTGGGCGGCGGTCTCGCGGTGGCCCTGGTCCCCGATTCGCTGCGTCGTGTACAGATCCCCGGCGTGGCGTACCGGCCGCTGGCCGACGTGGCGCTGACCACCCGGCTGGTAGGGGCCTACCGCAAGAGGGAGACCTCGCCCGCGGTGCGCGGCGTGATCCGCCGGCTGAGGGAGGCGGCTGCCGCGACGGCCGCCGCCTGACACGCCGATCCCGCCCTCGAACCGGCGCACGTTTGTACGTGGATGACGCACTGTTCGAGCAGGTCAGAGGGGGTCTACCCGGCCTACGCTCGACACCGCGGCACACGCCGTGGCGGCGTCGATCGGCCGCCCAACGACGGAGGACAGGCGGAGAATGAGATGACAGCGATCAAGCACGTGGGCGTGGTGGGCGCGGGCCAGATGGGCCAGGGGATCACCGAGGTGTGTGCCCGGGCCGGGCTGCACGTCACGTTGTGCGACCTGACCGAGGACAGAGCCCGCGCCGGCCTGGCGGGCGTGGCGGACTCCCTGCTGAAGGCGGAGCAGCGCGGTGCCCTCGCGCCCGAGGACCGCGCACACGCCCTGGCCGGGATCTCGGTCACCGACGACCTCTCCCTCCTGGGCGGTGCGGAGCTGGTCATCGAGGCCGCCGTCGAGGACGAGCGGGCGAAGACGGAACTGTTCCGGCGGCTGGGCGAGGTGGTCAGGGACCCGGCGGCCGTCCTGGCCAGTAACACCTCCTCGATCCCCATCGCCCGGCTCGCGGCGGCGGCCGGACGTCCTGGGACGGTGGTCGGCCTGCACTTCTTCAACCCGGTCCCGGTCATGCCCCTGGTCGAGGTCGTTCCCTCACTGCACACCTCGAAGGACACCGAGTTGCGTGTACGTGCCTTCGCGTGCGAGATCCTGGGCAAGCGGACGATCGTCGCGCAGGACCGGGCCGGTTTCGTGGTCAACTCACTCTTGATTCCCTACCTGCTGGCGGCCGTGCGGATGGTCGGCTCCGGTACGGCGACGGCGGAGGACATCGACACCGGGATGACCGCCGGCTGTGCCCACCCTATGGGCCCGCTGCGCCTGGCCGACCTCATCGGACTGGACACCGTGGCGGCGATAGGCGAGGCCCTGTACGAGGAGTACCGGGAGCCGCTGTACGCCCCTCCCCCGCTGCTGCGCCGCATGGTCGAGTCGGGTCTGCTGGGCCGCAAGTCGGGGCAGGGTTTCTTCAGCTACCGAGCCGCGTGACGAAACATCAGAGGCCCACTGGCGGTCCGAGTTCCGACACGCGAGACACGCGAGAAGCTCCCGGCCCCCTCCGTCACATGAACGGAGGGGGCCGGGAGCTTCAGCCGTTGAGTTCCAGGGACCTCAACGGCCCGCGCGGCGGGCGGCCATCTCCTCGGCCAGCACGGGAGCGACCGCGAACAGATCGCCCACCACGCTGTAGTCGGCCAAGCCCAGAATCGGGGCCTCGGGGTCCTTGTTGACCGCGACGATCGTCTTGGAGGTCTGCATCCCCGCGAGGTGCTGGATGGCCCCGGAGATGCCCAGGGCTATGTACAACCGAGGCGAGACGGACTTGCCGGTCTGTCCCACTTGGTACTGGTGGGGGTAGTAGCCGGCGTCCACCGCGGCCCGTGAGGCACCCACCGCTCCTCCCAGGGCGTCGGCCAGTTCCTCCACCACCTTGAAGCCGTCCGCGCCTGCGACCCCGCGTCCGCCGGAGACGACGACGTTCGCCTCGGTGAGGGCCGGGCGGTCGCCCCCGGGCGCGGCACGCCGAGCGGTGACGCGGGCGGATGCCCCCGGGTCGACAGGTGGCAGAGCGAGCTCACGCTCCTCCGCCCGGACGGGATGCTCTTCCGGTTCGAAGGAGCCCGGCCGCAGGGCCATCACCGGCATGCCGTGAGTGACCTGTGCGCGCACGGTGTACGACCCGCCGAAGACGACCTGGGTCACCACGCCGGACGGGTCGATGTCGGCCACGTCGATCAGCAGCCCGGCGTCGAGCCGCGCGGCGAGGCGCCCGGCCACCTCCTTGCCCTCCGTCGTCGCGGAGACCAGAACGGCGGCCGGGGAGGCGTCCACGGCCGCGAGTTCCAGGGCGTCGACGGCCGGTGTGGCGAGAAACCGGTCGGCTTCGGTGGATTCGGCCGCGTAGACCCTGGTGGCGCCGTGCTGGGCGAGGTCCTTCCGGAGGCGTGCCGCGGTGCCGGGGGTGCCCACGACCACCGCGGCCGGCTCGCCCAACCGCCGTGCGGCGGTGAGGAGTTCGTACGTGGTTCGGTGGACACGTGCCCCGTCGTGGTCGACGAGGACGAGGACATCGGGCATGGGTGGCTGCTCCTTGGTCGGGCGGTTCAGACGAGCTTCTGGGCGATGAGGTAGCCGGCCAGTTGCCGGCCGGCCGTGCCGTCGTCGGTGATGCGTACTCCGGCGGCCCGGGCGGGACGCGGGACGGCGTCCACCACCCGGGTGCGGGTCACGAGGAAACCGGGGTCCGCGTCGGGGAACAGGTCGTCGAGGCCGACCGTCCTCACGGGCTTCTTCTTGGCGGCCATGATCCCCTTGAAGGAGGGGTAGCGCGGTTCGTTGATCTTCTCGGTGACGCTGACCAGGGCGGGCAGCGGTGCGTCGAGCGTCGCCTCGCCGTACTCGGTCTCGCGCTCGGCTCGCACCCGCCCCGGCTCCACGCTCAGCTCCCGTGCATGGGTCAGCTGCGGCAGGCCGAGCAGATCCGCCACGATGGCCGGGACCGCGCTCGCCTGTCCGTCGGTCGTCGCATTGCCGGCGAGCACCAGGTCGACGTCCCCCACCGTCCGTACGGCGGCTGCCAGGACCTTCGCGGTGGTCACGACGTCGGCGCCGGCCAGCCTGTCGTCGCGGATGTGGATCCCTCGGTCGGCACCCATCGCCAGGACCTTGCGGAGGGCGTCCAGCGCCGAGTCGGGTCCCATGGACACGACGGTGACCTCGGCACCGACCGTCTCCTTCAGCGTCAAGGCCGCCTCCGCGGCACGCTCGTTGATCTCGTCCAGGACGAGATCGGGGCTCTCCCGGTCGAGGAGGTGGCCGGTCCCGGACAGGGTGCGCTCGGCGGCGGTGTCCGGGACCTGCTTGACGAGTACGACGATGTTCACGGTCGTCTTCCTTCGGTCTGCGGTGGTCAGCGGAACGCCGGATAGCCGGTGATCGCCTGACCCACGACGAGCGTGTGCATCTCGCTGGTGCCTTCGTAGGTGAGGACGGACTCGAGGTTGTTGGCGTGGCGCAGCGGCGAGTACTCCAGGGAGATGCCATTGGCGCCGAGTACGGTGCGGCACTCCCGCGCGATGGCGATGGCTTCCCGGACGTTGTTGAGCTTGCCCACGCTGATCTGCTCCGGGCGGATACGGCCCTGGTCCTTGAGCCGGCCCAGATGCAGGGCGAGCAGCGCGGCGTTGCCCAGGGACACACTCATGTCGGCGAGCTTCCTCTGGGTGAGCTGGAAGGCGCTGATCGGCTTGTCGAACTGCACCCGGGAGTCGGCGTAGTCGATGGCCGTCTGGATCGAGTCACGGGCCGCGCCGACCGCGCCGAAGAGGATGCCGAAGCGGGCCTCGTTCAGGCAGGACAGCGGTCCGCGCAGGCCCTCAGCAAGCGGCAGCCGCGCGGAGTCGGGCAGCCGTACGTGGTCGAAGTACAGCTCCGAGGTGATCGAGGCGCGCAGCGACATCTTCTGCTTGATGTCCTGCGTGGTGAAGCCGGGGGTGCCGCGCGGTACGAGGAAGCCGCGCACGCCGTCCTCGGTCTGTGCCCAGACGGTGGCCACATCGGCGATGCCGCCGTTGGTGATCCACATCTTGGAGCCGTTCAGGACCCAGTCGTCGCCGTCGCGGACGGCCCGGGTGCGCATGCCGGCCGGGTTGCTGCCGAAGTCGGGCTCGGTGAGGCCGAAGCAGCCGATCGCCTCACCGGCGGCCAGCCGGGGCAGCCACTCCTGCTTCTGCTCCTGCGAACCCCACTTCCAGATGGAGAACATCGACAGCGAGCCCTGCACGGAGACGAAGCTGCGGAAGCCGGAGTCGGCCGCCTCCAGTTCCAGACAGGCCAGGCCGTAGCTGACGGCGTTCGTCCCGGCGCAGCCGTACCCTTCGAGATGCATGCCGAGCACGCCCAGCTTGCCCAGTTCAGGAGCGAGTTCACGGGCGAAGTGCGCGTTCTCGAACCACTCGCCGAGGTGCGGGCGCACCCGGTCGGCGAGGAACCTGGCGACGGTGGACTGGATCTCACGTTCCTCGTCGGTGAGGACGGAGGCGATGTCGAGCAGGTCGAGGGGGTCCTTCATCGGCTTGGCGCCGCTCATCGTGTGCTCCTGGTGGTAGCGGTGGTGGGTTCGGGGGTGAGGGGTGACAGGGATGGTCAGCACGGGGGGAGAAGCTCCGTCGTGTGCTGACCCAGGCTCGGTGGCGGCAGGCGGTACCGCGCGGGTGTGGCGCTCATCGCGACAGGGTTCGCGACCTGCGGGAAGGGGCCGCTTGCTTCATCGGCGGATGCGGCCGGGAGGTCGACGATGCCGGGGAGGCCGAGCTTCCGGGCGAAGGCGAATGCCTCGTCGAGCGTGTTGACGGGGCCTGCGGGCACTCCCGCGGCCAGCAGGACCGCCGACCAGTGGTCCGCGCCGGCGGCGCCCAGTCGTTCCGTCAGGACGACCCGCAGTTCGCTGCGGTGGGCGACGCGGTCGGCGTTGGCGCGGAAGCGTTCGTCGAGCGCGAGACCCGGAGCCCCTACGACGTCGGCGAGGGCCGCGAACTGCTTGTCGTTGCCCACCGCGATCGCGATCGGGCGATCGGCGGTCGAGAAGGTCTCGTACGGGGCGATGCTCGGGTGCGCGTTGCCCATGCGGCCCGGAACCACACCGGCGACCGCGAAAGCCGATGCCTGGTTGACCATGGCCGACAGCAGCGAACTGAGGAGATTCACCTCCACGTGCTGGCCCTGCCCGGTGGCGTCCCGGTGCCGGAGGGCCGCGAGGATGCCGAGCGAGGCGTGCAGTCCGGTGATCACGTCGACCAGGGCCACGCCCGCCTTCACCGGCTCCCCCGACGCCTCCCCGGTCACGCTCATCAGACCGCCGACGGCCTGCACGAGCAGGTCGTAGCCGGGGATCGCCGCGCCGGCGCCGCCGCCGAAGCCGCTGATCGAGCAGTAGACCAACCCCGGGTGCCGGGCGCGGAGTTCGCGGTGGCCCAGCCCGAGCCGTTCCATCGTGCCGGGCCGGAAGTTCTCCACGACCACGTCGCACTCGGCGACCAGGGAGCGCGCCTGTTCACGACCGGCGTCCGTGGCCAGGTCCAGGACGACCGACCTCTTGTTCCGGTTCACGCTCAGGAAATAGGTCGACGTACCGTCGTGGTCCGCCGGCGGCTGCCAGGCCCGGGTGTCGTCCCCGATGCCCGGCCGCTCGATCTTGACCACGTCGGCGCCCAGGTCGGCGAGGAGCATGGTGGCGTACGGCCCCGCGAGAACCCGGGAGAAGTCGGCGACGCGCACCCCGCCCAGTGCGCCCCGTCCGTCCGGCGTGTTGTCCTGGGTGCTCACGCACCCTCCTCTCAGATCGTCCCGCTCGCCGGTGGCTCCGCGGGAGCGGTGTACCTGTCACCAGCCAAGGCGCACAGGCGTTTCCGGGTGGACGAGTTCGACCACCGGCAGGCCCTGGTCGTGGGCAGCGACGGCCCGTGCGACCGTCACCCGGGCGCCCACCGCCACGACGACCGGTGCCGTTCCGGTGACCTGGCAGAGCAGGTTGAAGCCCTCGTCCATCGCGACGAACCAGGTGTTCTGCTGGACCTGGCCGTTACGGCGGACCACGACTCCGGCACCCGCACTGCGTTCCCGGCCGAAGGCCACGGCGCCGCACGCACGGCAGTACGAGCGCCGGTAGGCGGGAGTGCCGCACCAGAGGCAGCGCTGGAAGAAGAGGCTTTTCCCGAGCCCGGTGTCGTCCCGGGTTTCCGTCTGGAGCATCGCGGCCTCCCGCACGCAATTCGGTGACCGGAAAAAGGTGACCGGAATCCGATGTCCCTTTCACCCTGGCCCTGGCCCCGAGCGCCGGTCAACGACGACCTGGCGCATCTTTGTGCGTGGAAAGCGATCCGTCCGCGCACCCGGTGTATCCACCAATGACTACGATCGGACTCCCGGCATGTCCCTGGCCGGCCGCTGGACGATGACGATGTGAACCCGCGGAGGATGAGATCACCATGACGAATCGGGACGGCGCGATCGGCGCTCTCCTGCCCCGTGACATTCCCGCGCGGGACATCATCACCTTCGCCAGGCGGGCGGAGGAGCACGGCTTCGACGAGCTGTGGGTGGTGGAGGATCTCGGATACCGGGGCGGGCTGGTGCAGGCGGCCACCGTCCTCGCCGCCACGACGCGGATCCGCGTCGGCGTCGGGCTGCTGCCGGCCGCCGCCCGCAATGTCGCCTTCGCCGCGATGGAGATAGCGAGTCTCGTGCAACTGCATCCCGATCGCGTGGACATCGCCGTCGGCCACGGCATGCCCGCGTGGATGCGCAGCGTCGGGGCATGGCCCAAGAGCCCCCTCACGCTCCTGAGCGAATACATCACCGTCCTGAAATCGGTACTGAGCGGCCGGCCCGTGCACCACGACGGGCAGTACGTCCGCATCGACGGCACGCACCTGCACGAGACCGCGACACCGGTCACCGCCCCCGCCGTCCTGGCCGGCGTGCGCGGCCCCAAGTCCCTGGCCGTCTCCGGCGACGTGGCCGACGGCACCCTCCTCGCGGAGCCGGTCACCCCCGCCTATGTTCGCGAGGCCCTCAAGCACATCGCCCCGACCCGCCCGCACCGTGTGGTCGCCTACAACATCGCGGCGGTCGACGAGGACCCCGCCGTCGCCCTGACAGCGGTCCGCCCCGCCCTCGAAGTGGTGGGAGAACCGGACTGGCGGCCCCACATCACTCCGCTGCCCTTCTACGACGAACTCGTCGCCTTGCGCTCCCGCTGCGACAGCCCCCAGGACTTCGCCCGCGCCCTGCCGGACGACTGGGTGGCGCAGCTCGCCGTGGCCGGCACGCCGGGGCAGGCCAGGTCCAGGGTGACGGATCTGTTCGCCGCGGGCGTCAGCAGTGCCGTCCTCACCCCGGTGGGCGACGACTACCTGGCGTCACTGGATGCGCTCGCGGCGATCCTGTGAGCAGTCCTCCGGCACGCGTGAAAGAGCAAGCTTCTTGATGGACCCGGCCACCCGCCGCCGCCGAGCGGCGCTGTTCGTCTTCTTCCTCATACCCGGCCTGTCGATCTCCTCGTGGGTGACCCGGACGCCGGACATCCGGGACCAACTCGACGTTTCGACGGCGCAGATGGGCATCGTGCTGTTCGGTCTTTCGGTCGGCTCGATGATCGGCATTCTCAGCTCAGGAACGCTCGTGGCCAGGTTCGGCACCCGGCCCGTCATGGGCGTCGCGACGCTGCTGGTCATTCTGAGCATGGCGGTCATCGGCGGCGGGACGATGCTGTCCTCCGCCCCCGCGACCACCGCCGGGCTGTTCCTCTTCGGGGCCGGAATGGGTGGTGGGGAGGTGGCCATCAACATCGACGGCGCCGACGTCGAGCGGATCACGGGGCGGACGGTCCTGCCCACGCTCCACGGGTTCTTCAGCCTGGGCACCGTCGTGGGGGCCGGGTTCGGCATTCTGTGCACCGCTGTCTCCTGGCCGGTGCAGTGGCACCTGACCGGCATGGCGGCCGTCACGGCGGTCATGTTCGCCCATGCCTTCCGTGCCATTCCCCACGCGGTCGGCCGGACCCGGGCCGACGGCGGCTCACGGCCTGACGCCGACGCGGCGCGGGCCGAGGCGCGGGTCTGGAAGGACCCGCGGCTGCTGCTGATCGGCGGTGTCATCCTGGCCATGGCGCTGGCCGAGGGGTCCGCCAACGACTGGCTGCCCCTGCTCATGGTCGACGGCCACGGCATGGACCCGGCCCTGGGGTCAGCCGTCTACACGGGCTTCGCCGCCGCCATGACCATCGGCCGTTTCGGCGGCGGGCTCCTCATCGACCGGCTCGGCCGCGCTCCCGTCGTCCGGGCCAGCGCCGTCTGCGCGACTCTGGGTATCGCCGTCGTGGTCTTCGCCGACTCGGCCCTCCTCGCGGGGGCCGCCGTTCTCCTCTGGGGCCTGGGAGCTTCGCTCGGTTTCCCGGTCACCCTCTCGGCGGCCGGTGACTCGGGGCCCGACTCGGCCGCGCGCGTCAGCCTTGTGGCGATGATCGGCTACGTCGCGTTCCTCGTCGGGCCCCCGTGTCTCGGTTTCCTCGGCGAGCACTACGGGCTGCGCGTCGCCATGATCGTCGTCCTCGCCTTCACCGCCGTGGCGATCGTCCTCGCTCCCGCCGTCGGCAGGCGACCCGCCGCGGCCTCACCGGCCACCGAGCCGGCCCCCCGGCCGTGAGGGAGTGAGGCCGTGAGGGAGTGAGGGCGGAGTGCCTCACCGGTCCTGCGACAGGGCGACGAGCTCAGCGAAGAGTCCTTGGGCGTTCGCCAACTCCTCGTACGTGCCCTGTTCGATGACCCGGCCCTGGTCCATGACGAGGATGCGGTCGGCGAGCCTGGTGTTCTCGAGTTGGTGGGTGACCACGATCGTCATGCGCTCGGCGGCGATGCGCTTGATCTCCAGGAAGATGGCGTGCTCGCCGCGGGCGTCCATCTGCGAGGTCGGTTCGTCCAGGATCAGCAGCGGGGTCCGCCGGTAGAGCACGCGGCCGCACGCGAGGCGCTGCCACTGCCCGCCGGACAACTCGGCGCCGCCCCACAGTTCTTTGGCGAGAAGGGTGTCGAGTCGCCGGGGCAGTTTCTCGATCGCCTCGCGCATGCCGACGGCGTCGACGACATCCCACACCGGTCCGTCGTCGTTCGTCCGTGGCTGGCCCAGGGTGATGTTCTCGCGGGCGCGCAGGGGCCAGCAGGCGAAGTTCTGGGGGACGAGCGCGGTGCGGTTCCACACGGCTTCGGGATCGGCCCCGGCGAGGTCGATGTCGTCCCACAGGACACGGCCCTTGTCGGCGAGCAGGATGCCGGTGATGAGTTTCGTCAGGGTCGACTTGCCCGAGCCGTTCTCGCCGACGACGGCCAGGATCTCGCCGCGGCGCAGCGTGAGCGACACTCCCGCGACGGCGGGTTCCTCCTTGCCCGGGTACCGGAACACGACCTCGTCGAGACGGATCTGGTCCACGCGTTCCGGGATGGTCGATTTCCCGCGCCTGGGGGCGCGTTCCTGTGCCATGTCGAGGAAGGAGCGCATGTCGGCGAGGTAGAGCGAGGTGTGGAACAGGGCGGCACCGTGGATGACGAACTGGGACAGGGCGGCCAGTGTGGTCTGGACGGCGATCACCGCGGTGGCCGCGACGGGCAGCGCGATACGGCCGGTGGCGGCCAGCCAGGCGAGGGCGGACCAGGTGCACAGCAGGAAGGTCCCGCCCAGGGCTCCGGCCCCCAGGGAGATGTGCAGCATGCGCGGCGCGGCGGTCAGGGTGCGCCGGTCGATCCGGTCGGACAGGGCGCGGTACCAGTAGGTGAGGTAGCCGGTCATGCCGTTGGCGCGGACCTCGTCGCCGAAGCGGGAGTAGGTGGCCCACCAGCGCATCATGGAGCGCACGTTGCGGTCACCGAGGTTGAGGTAGTGGGTCTCGTAGTCGACGCGCGCGGACAGCACGGCTCCGGCGCCGGCAGGGAGGACTGCCAGCAGGAGGAGGGGGAGCAGCAGCGGGTGCAGCGTCGTGACCACGCCGCTCGCGGCGATCATCCGGATCAGGGCGGACAGGAAACGCTGGGCGTCCTGGACCATCAGCCGGGTGCGGGTGACGCCGATCTCGGCGGCCTCCTGCCGGTCGGCGAACCCGTCCTCGCCGTAGGCGCTCGACTCCACGCGGCACACGGCGGTCACGAGCGCGATGTCCGCCTCGGTCATCAGAAGCGGGGTGATCCTCCCGTCGGCGTACGAGGACAGGGCACTGCTGACGCGACCGATGGCGGCGGCCGCCGTCACGACGATCAGGGCGGGCAGCGCCGCGTGCAGGCGTTCGGACACCGTGCCGGTCCCGAGGACGTGGGTCATCGCCAGTGCGGTGAAGGCCAGGACGACGGCGGCCGCGGTGCCGGTGAGCAACTGGCAGACGAGGAGCAGAACGACGCCGGGCCTGTCGACGGCCCAGGCCATCCGGGCGGTGTGTGCGAGCACGGAGGGCAGCCGGCGGCACATCGCGCCGAACCCGGCGTCCGCCAGCGGGTTCTTGCCGAACTTGCCCTCGAAGCTGATGGTGGCCGGCGGTGGAGGGGGCGGCGTCTTCGCGTTGTCGGTCGAGGTGTCAGTCACAGTCACCTGCATCCCTCCTCAGGGACGATGCCGCGCCTGGGTGGCTCGGCGGTGCACGGCCTAACGACCCGGCACGGGAATCGAACGCGAGCGATTCCGGACGCGTGCGGCCCCGGACACAGCAAGGGATCGAAGGCGGGAACGCCGCGTTGAAGCCGCCGTCGGACGGCAGGAGTTGTCCGAAACACCGAGGTCCGAAACGCGAGTGACGGGTGAGGTTCGAAGATTCCCGCCGCGTGTCTCCGGGCTCCCTCGCGCGGATCAGCGAAGCGCGCTGACCGCGTACAGGGCGCCGAGCGCCGTCGCCAGGGTCCCGAGCACGAGACGGAGGAGGGGCTCGGGCAGGTGGGGCTGGAGGCGGGCTCCGAGGTAGCCGCCGATGAGACCCCCGAGGCCGCAGGACAGGCCGAGGAACCAGTCGGGGGCGATGCTGCCGCTGTGGGCCAGGGACAGCAGGGCGTAGGTGGCGGCGCCGACCACGGAGGTGGCGAAGGTGGAGGCGAGTGCGGCCGGGGCGACCCTGGTGACGGGGACGCCGCGTCCGACCAGGACGGGGCCGAGGATCGAGCCGCCGCCGATGCCGTAGACACCGCCCACCACGCCGACCGCGAGCGCCAGGCGGGTCACCGTCCGGGGCGCGGGCTCGGGGCGCCGGATCTCCGGGGGTGCGGGGCGCAGGGTCCGGGCGATGAGCCAGCCGCCGAGCGGCAGCATCAGCGCGGCGACCAGGAGGCGGAAGACGCCCGGCCCCGGAAGGGCGAACACGCGGATGACCGCCCCCAGCACGACACCGGGCAGAGTGCCCAGCACCAGGCGGCGGACGAGCGGTCCCGCCAGGGCGCCGTCGCGCCGGTAGCGCAGCAGGGCGCCGGGCCCCGCCACCACGTTGTAGAGCAGGTTCGTGGGCGTGACAGCCGGGTTGGGCACGGCGAAGACGCTGAGCTGCACCGGGAGCAGGAACACCGCCCCGGAGACCCCGACCGGCGCGGTCACCACGGCTATGAGCATGCCGACCGCGAGGCCGGCCGCCCCCAGTTCCCACTCCACCCGATGCCCCCGCGCTCCCTTGTCCCGCCCGGCTTTCCGGCGCCAGCGTAGATCGTGGCCCGTCACCGCCCGGTTCCAGGGCGCTGAAACCATCGTGAAACCACGCTGAATGCGCCCTGCCGCAAGCTCTGCCGCATGACCACAACGACATCGCACTCTCTCGCCATCGCGGCCAAGGGGCTGCGCAAGGCCTACGGGGACAAGACGGTCCTCGACGGCATCGACCTGGCGGTGCCGGCCGGCACGGTCTTCTCCCTGCTCGGTCCGAACGGCGCCGGCAAGACCACCGCCGTCAAGATCCTCTCCACCCTCATCACCGCCGACGCCGGCGAACTACGGGTGGGCGGCCACGACCTGGCCGCCGACCCGCAGGCCGTGCGTGCGGCGATCGGTGTCACCGGCCAGTTCTCCGCCGTCGACGGGCTGATCACCGGCGAGGAGAACATGCTCCTCATGGCGGACCTGCACCACCTGCCCAGGCAGGAGGGGCGGCGGGTGGCCGCCGAACTGCTGGAACGGTTCGACCTCACCGAGGCGGCGAAGAAGCCCGCCTCCACCTACTCAGGCGGCATGAAGCGCCGCCTCGACATCGCCATGACCCTGGTCGGGAACCCGCGGATCATCTTCCTCGACGAGCCCACCACCGGCCTCGACCCCCGCTCCCGTCACACCATGTGGGGCATCATCCGCGAACTGGTCTCCGACGGGGCGACCGTCTTCCTCACCACCCAGTACCTGGAGGAGGCCGACGAACTCGCCGACCGCATCGCGGTGCTGAACGACGGCGGGATCGCCGCCGAGGGCAGCGCCGAGGAACTCAAGCGGCTCATCCCCGGCGGGCATGTGCGGCTGCGCTTCACCGACCCGGACGCCTACCGCTCGGCCGCCTCCGCGCTGCGCGAGGTCACCGGCGACGACGAGGCACTGGCGCTGCAGATCCCGAGCGACGGCAGCCAGCGCGAGCTGCGCTCCATCCTCGACTGGCTCGACACGGCCGGCGTCGAGGCGGACGAGCTGACCGTGCACACCCCCGACCTCGACGACGTGTTCTTCGCCCTGACCGGCCCCACCAACGTCCCCAGCCAGCCCAGCCAGCCCAAGGAGAACGTCCGATGAGCGCCCTCTCCCTCGCCGTCCGCGACTCGTCCACGATGCTGCGCCGCAACCTGCTGCACGCCCGCCGCTATCCGTCGATGACGCTGAACCTGCTGCTCACGCCGATCATGCTGCTGCTGCTCTTCGTCTACATCTTCGGCGACGTGATGAGCGCGGGCATCGGCGGCAGCGGCGCCGACCGCTCCGACTACATCGCCTACATCGTCCCGGGCCTGCTGATGATGACCATCGGCAGCACGGTGATCGGGGCCGCGATCGCCGTCTCCATGGACATGACCGAAGGCCTCATCGCCCGCTTCCGGACAATGGCGATCTACCGGGGCTCTCTGCTCATCGGGCACGTCGTCGGCAGCGTGCTGCAGGTGCTCGCCAGCCTGGTCCTGGTCAGTGCCGTCGCCGTCGCGATGGGCTTCCGCTCCACCGACGCAACCCCGCTGGAATGGCTCGCGGCGTTCGGCCTGCTCGCCCTGTTCTCCCTCGCCCTCACCTGGATCGCCGTCGGCATGGGGATGGCCAGCCCGAATCCCGAGGCGGCCAGCAACATGGCCATGCCGCTGATCCTTCTCCCGCTCATCTCCAGCGCCTTCATCCCCGCCGACACCATGCCGGGCTGGTTCCAGCCGATCGCCGAGTACCAGCCCTTCACCCCCGCCATCGAGACCCTGCGCGGTCTGCTCCTGGGGACCGAGATCGGCGGCAACGGCTGGATCGCCGTCGCCTGGTGCGTCGGCCTGAGCGCGCTCGGCTACCGCTGGTCCACGGCACAGTTCAACCGCGACCCGAAGTAGCGGCGACCGCCATGACGGCGCGGGCCGCATCCCGCAACTCGCTCCGCTCCAGGGCGGCGTACTCCGACACCGCGTCGGCGTAGGCCGCCCTGTCGGCTTTCTCGGCCGCCCGCCGGGCCCGGGCCGCCGACATCGTCGGCTGATAGTCGCGCAGCACCCGCAGCCGTTCGGCCAGCGCGATCATCCGTACGGCCGAGGAGTCGCCGGAGGCGAGCCCCGCCATGCCGAGGGCGTGCAGCGCCGTCCCGTACCGGAACTCCATGGGCGAGCCGGCCGGACCGTCGAGCATGGTCCGCAGCTCCTGCCGCAGCCGGTCGACCACGTCCGCGACCAGCTCGAGACGGCCGACATGCGCGTGCGCCGTCACCGCCGCCGACTGGATCTGCAGCACCCACCGGTCGTAGAAGGGATCACCGCCGTCCACCGGAGCGGCCTCGGCCATCCCCTCCACGGCGCTGCGCCACAGGCCGAGTCCGACCTCCGTCAGCCCGCGGGCGAGCGCGATCTCGGCGCGCCCGCCGAGGCCGGGGCTGTGGACGTCGTCCTGCAGCGGGGCGTTGTGGCCCTCCGCCTGCCGCAGCCAGTACTCGGCCTCGTCGGGGTCGCCGCGGTGCAGGCAGGCGAGGACGAGGCCACTGCGTATGCCGATGGAGTCGTGCTCGTCACCGAGCCGCGGCAGCGCCTCCAGCGCCGCCTTGAGATGCTCGTACGCGGCCTCGCCCTGCTCCGTCCTCAGGCACAGCTCGCCCAGCCGGGCGTGACCCATGACCTGCAGGAAGGGATTGTCGACCGGCGCGAGTGCGGCGATGATCCGCCGGGCCGAGGCGTACGCGCGGTCGATGTCGTGCTCGTACTCCCAGACGTAGGTGGCGACGCACTCGGCGATGCCGGCGAGCAGCGGCTGCTCGCTGTCGCAGAGTTCGCGCAGCACCTCGTAGTCGGGCGGCAGCATCTCGGGAACCGCGCCCAGCACGATCGCGATGGCGCGCACCAGGGTGTCCGGCGGGGCCGGGGGCAGCCGCCGGAGGGTGACGAGCTGGCGTACGACGTGCGGGCCGTAGCCCATGAAGAGGGTCGCCGTGGACAACACCGCGGCGGCGCGGGCGACTTCGACGTACTCGGGCTCGGGGTGGTAGTGCGACAGGGGCGGGCCGGTCTCCGCGGCGAGGGTGGTGAGGCGGGTGAACTTGGAGCCGATGGACCACAGGGCGGTGAGGACCGCGGTGAGGGCGGCGATGGCGGGGCCGTCCGTACGGGCCAGGGCGTGCCGCAGGGCCGGCACGAGGTTGTCCTGCTCGGCCCTGACCCGCTCCCAGGCGGACAGTGGCCCCGAGCCGAAGAACCAGTCGTGGTGCGCGACGCCGAAGTCCCGCGCCCAGGCGAGGAACCGGTCGACGGCCTCCTCGTCCTCGCCCGCCTCCGTGCGCCGGGCCGCGCTGAACTCCCGTACGGTCTCCAGCATCCGGAACCGCACACCGGCCGGGGCGTCGGCGACGGTGAGCAGCGACTGGTCGGCCAGCTGCTCCAGCAGGGACAGCGCGTCGTCGCCCAGCACATGCTCCGCCGTCTCACCGGTGAAGCCGCCCGGGAAGACGGACAGCAGGCGCAGCGCCGCCCTGGCCTCCTCGTCGAGGAGGTTCCAGCTCCAGTCCACGACCGCGTGCAGGGTGCGGTGACGTTCCGGCGCGTCCCGCGCCCCGCCGCGCAGGAGCGCGAACCGGTCGCCGAGGCGGCGGGCGATCTCCGGCACCGACAGCACCCGTACCCGCGCCGCCGCCAGTTCCACGGCGAGCGGCAGCCCGTCGAGGTGGCGGCACAGTCCGGCCACCTCGTCCGTCGGCAGCCGCACGCCGGGCCGGGCGGCCCGGGCCCGCTGGGTGAACAGCTCGATGGAGGTGGCCAGTTCCAGCTCCGGCAGCGCGTACACCGCCTCCGACGTGAGGCCGAGGGGCGCTCGGCTCGTGGCGAGCACCCGCAGGTCCTTCGACGCGGAGACCAGTGCCCGGACCAGGTCGGCGGCGCCCCGGACGATCTGCTCGCAGTTGTCCAGCACCAGCAGAGCGGGCCCGGGGCCGAGCACGCCGAGGATGCCGGACACGGGGTCGTGGCCGCTCATGGCGGCACCGGGCCGCCCCTCACCCGCGCCGAGCGCGGAGGCCACCTCCGCGGTCACGTCCGCGTCCGCGGTGACGCCGGCGAGCGGCACGAAATACACCACGCGCTGCTCGGCCCGGCGGCTGACGGCGTGCGCGAGCCGGGTCTTGCCGAGGCCGCCGGGTCCGGCGACGGTGACGGCGCGGGAGGCGCGCAGCAGCCGTTCCACCGCCGCGATGTCCTCGTCCCGGCCGAGGAGCGGGTTCGGCTCGTGCGGCACGCCGTGTCTGACCGCCGGGGCCTCGCCGCGCAGCAGCTCCCGCTGTACGGTCTTGAGCCCGGCGCCGGGATCGGTGCCGAGCTCGTCGCGCAGCTCGCGGCGGTAGGCCTCGTACCGCGTCAGCGCGGCGGAGGGGCCGGCCGTCGCGGCCTCGGCGCGCAGCAGTTCGGCGAGCACTTCCTCGTCGCGGGGATGCTCCGCGGCGGCCGCGGCCAGCGGTCCGGCCGCCTCCGCGTGGCGTCCGAGGCGGGCGAGCGCGAGGGCCCGCGCGCGGACGAGCGCACCACGCACGGGTGCGCGTTCGACGCGCAGCGCTGCCAGGGGGTCGTCGGTGTCCTCGGCCTCGCCAGGGGTGCCCTCCCAGAGCGCGAGTCCGGCCTCGGCGGCCGCCAGCGATCCGGCGTGGTCTCCGGCCCTGGCCCGGTCCGCGCCGGCGGCGGCGTGCCGCAGCAGGGCGGCGCTGTCGACCTGGTCCTCGGCGAGGGTGAGCCGGTATCCCGTCGGCGTGCTGGCGATGACGTCGGCGCCCAGCTGCCCCCGCGCCCTGGAGACGAGGACTTGCAGCGCCTTTCCCGGCCGCTCCGGCAGCTCGTCCGGCCACAGCCCCGCCACGAGCCGGTCGGTGCTGCAGCCGGTGCGCAAGTCGCCCGCGAGCAGCGCGAGGAGGTTGCGGAGCCGGGGCGCGGTGACCTCCTGTCCGCGGTAGGCGACACGCGGCAGCAGGGTCAGGTCGGTGGTCACCCGGGCAGATTAGCCGTGGTCCGGCCAAGGGAACTCCCTGCGCCGGGTCGCGGGGTCGCCTCCGACGACCTGGGCCCGGCCGGCCATCATCGCCGGGAAGCCCTGGCGGGCGACGTCGGTGGCGCCGGGCATGAGCGTGGTGACGCCGACGCCGTGTTCCGGTGATCAGGATGCGGCCGCTGCGGTTGACTTGCCTGGCAGCCGAATAAGTGAACTCACTTCAAGTTCACCGGCGAACATGCGACATGCACCCCTCACCGCAAGCGGTAGACGAGTTAACATCGTCGTGATACAAGTTCAGTTCATGGACCAGACACCCGCCCGGAATGAGGCGGATCAGGCGCCCCGCCCCGGCGCGGTGACGATCGGCCGTGAAGTCCGGCCGATCGCCTACCCCCGCGGCGAGATCCAGGCGACCGACTTCCGCATTGCCGAAGCCGCGGTGCGGCGGCCGGGACCGGGCGAGGTGCTGGTCCGGAACACATGGACGTCCGTCGACGCCGCCCTCCGGCTGCGACTC
Organism: Streptomyces sp. NPDC044719; assembly: GCF_056433405.1. NCBI lineage: Bacteria > Bacillati > Actinomycetota > Actinomycetes > Kitasatosporales > Streptomycetaceae > Streptomyces > Streptomyces sp. NPDC044719. Next base: position 678,455 of record NZ_JBWKHE010000002.1, on the reverse strand, counting down.
AGGAAGACGGCCCCACCCGGATACTTTCCGGCCTTCCCCCTCGAACAGGCCATGGACGGGATCATGACCGTCGGGGAGGTCGTCGAGTCGCGGGCCGCCGGGTTCGCTCCCGGTGACACGGTGTCGCACGCCTCCGGCTGGCGCGACTACGCGGTCATCGAGGCGGGGAAGCGGGCGCTCGGCGGAGTCGGCACCCTCACCAAGCTCGACGTACGCGTCGCACCGCCCCAGGCACACCTCGGTGTGCTCGGCGCCACCGGCCTCACCGCCTACGCCGGCCTCTTCCACGTGGCGCAGCTGCGCGACGGCGACGTCGTCTGGGTCTCCGCCGCGGCCGGAGCCGTCGGCAGCCTCGTCGCACAGCTGGCGAAGATCCGCGGCCATCGCGTCATCGGCAGCGCCGGTTCCGGGGAGAAGGTGCGCTATCTCCTGGAGGAGCTGGGCCTGGACGCCGCGTTCGACCACCGCAGCGGCAGCCTCCCCGACCTGCTGCGCGCGGCGGCTCCGGACGGCGTGGACGTGTACTTCGACAACGTCGGCGGCGACCACCTCCAGGCCGCCCTCGGAGCGCTGCGCAGGTCGGGCCGCGTCGCCGTCTGCGGCATGATCTCGCAGTACGCGGCGGACGAGCCGCCGCACGGCCCCGACAACCTCATGCTGGCCGTGACGAAGAGCCTGACGATCCGCGGCTTCCGCGGCAGCGAACACACCCACATGCTGCCCGAGATGAAGCGGCGGATGGGCGCGTGGATCGGCGAGGGCCGCCTGCGATGGCGCGAGACGATCGTCGACGGGCTGACGCGGGCGCCGGCGGCGCTCGCGGGACTGCTGCGCGGCGACAACACCGGAAAGACGCTCGTACGGATCGACGGGGTGCCCGAGCGCGCCGCCGGCCGAGGCGGCCCCGAGGGCGCCGGGAGTACCGACAGCACGAACTGACACGAGGACTGGGTGCGCATGCCGGACCACCGAAACGTCGACCTGCTCGTCATCGGGGCGGGCATGGCCGGACTGACCGCGGGCGCGAGAGCCGTCCGCGAGGGACTGTCCGTCACCGTCGTCGAGATCAGCGGCGACGTCGGCGGATCCGCGCGCTACGCGGGGTACGCCTGGACCGCCCCGAGCCACGAGGCGATGGACCGGCACAACCCGGGCGGGGACGCCTCGCTCAAACGGGCGCTCGTGGACCGGTTCCAGGAGGGCATCGCGTGGATCCGGAGCACCGGGGTCGAGGCCAAGGACCCCCAGCCCATCCTCGGTTTCGGGCAGGGGCACCAGTTCGACACGAATCACTATGCCGACACCTGCCGCCGCATCATCGCCGAGGCGGGCGGTGAGCTGCTGCTCGATACCGATACCGAGCAGCTCGTCCTGGAGGACGGCGCCGTGACCGGAGCGGTACTCGTCACGGGCGAGGGCACGCGCCGGCAGGTGCGCGCCACCTCGACCCTCCTGGCCACGGGCGGCTTCCAGGGCGACGCGGAGCTCCGGAAGAAGCTCGTGCACCCTCGCGCCGGCCGGCTGGAACTGCGCTCCAACCCTCACAGCAGGGGAGCCGGCTACCGCCTGGCGACCGCCGCCGGGGCGTCGACCGGGCTGCCCGGGGCCGGCTTCTACGGACATCTGATCCCGAGCGGCGTCCCGTTCAGGGACCCCTCCGATTTCGTGGATCTGTCGCTGTACTACAGCGAACACGCGCTGCTGTTCAACGTGGACAACGAGCGGTTCACCGATGAAACGCTCGGGGACCACCTGACGGCGATGGCGCTGATGGAGCAGCCCGAGAACCGCGGGCTCCTCATCGCCGACGCCCGCGTGTTCCGCGACTGGGTGGTGGGCTCGTACGTGAAGGGGGCCGTCGCCGTGGACAAGTTCGCGCTGGCCGCCCGCAGGGGCGGCCGGGCCGGTTTCGCCGAGAACCTCGACGAGCTCGCCTGCCTTCCCGAGGAGTGGGGGTACGACGGGCCGTCCGTCCGCGCGGCCGTCGAGCGGTTCAACGCCCGGACGGCGGCCGGCGAGGAGCCGGTGCCGGGCCGCCGGCTCGACCGGGCGCCGCTCGACGAACCGCCGTACTACGTCGTAGAGGCGGTGCCCGCCCTCACCTTCCCCTTCCACGGGGTGCGCATCGACGACCGGGCGCGGGTGCTGGGAGAGGACGGCGAGCCCCTGGACGGGCTCCTCGCGGCCGGTTCGGACACCGGGGGCCTGTGGTACCGGGCCTACGCGGGTGGCATCGCGTCGGCCCTCGTGTTCGGACTCACCGCGGCGCACACCGCGACACTGCGCGCCGCCCCCGAGGGGCAAAGGGGCCCCGGCTGACGGGAGCGGCAGCCCAGAACGCCGAGAGGCTTGTGCGGATCGACGGTGTCGCGCATCTTGAGAACGCCGCCGGCACACGCGGCCCAACCCGATGCCGTTGCCGCAGAACTGAAATGACTTCAACAGCGACCGCGGGCTGGATGCCCGACCGGCCCGCCCCACCCGCCAACCAGCCTTTCACCAGCTAGGGGCGGCTATCCACAAACCTCCTCCCCGCGCCGCTTGCGCACTCTATTGCCTAACCTAGTTCAGTTTGGTAACTTCCGTGAACCTTGACGTTCTTCGCCCTGGCCCAAGGGAGCCGAGAATGAGATCAGATCCACGACGGCGTGGGGCTTTGCTCATCCTGCTGACGATCACCTCACTGCTGGCCACCGCATGCGGCGGTGGAAACGACGACGACGCCGAGTCGAAGGTCGTGCCCGCCTCGGCGGGCATGAGCGAACTGGTCGCCGCAGCGAAGAAGGAAGGAAAGGTCACTGTCTACTCGGCCCAGGACCTGACAGCCCTCAACAACCTCGCGAAGGCCTTCGAGGCCAAGTATCCGGGGATCGACGTCAACACGGTCCGGGGCGTCGACGGTGACCTCGGCGTGAAGGTCGAGACGGAGTTCAACACCGGCAAGGGCATCGCCGACATGTACGTCAGCGCGAGCCTGTCCTGGGTGAAACCGCAGGCCGAGGCCAAGCGCTTCCTGGCGCCGACCGGCCCCGAACTGACCGGCAAGGGCGACTACGACGCCAAGAAGTACGTCCACGAGGGCAACTACTTCGAGACCAACTCCGCGGTGCTCACCTTCGGCTGGAACACCAAGCTCTACCCCCAGGGGCTGACCGACTACACGGGCCTGCTCGACCCGTCGCTCAAGGGCGGAAAGATCGGCGTCATCGAGCCGACGGCGCCGTCGATCGTCGACTTCTACCTGTGGCTGGAGGAGAAGTACGGCGCCGGCTTCGTCAAGAGGCTGGCCGCTCAGAAGCCGCGCATCTACCCCAGCTCCCTGCCCATGGGCGAGGCCCTGACGTCCGGTGAGATCGCCGCCGGCAGCTTCGTCGCCCCGATCACGCTCGAGCCCGCCAAGAAGAAGGGCGCGCCCGTCGACTACCGCATGGCGCCGAACGGCGCATGGGGTGCCCGGTACTACGGGATGGTGCTGGAGAGCGCCCCGCACCCCAACGCCGGGCAGCTCTTCGCCAACTTCATGGTGACCGCCGAGGGACAGAAGCTGATCACGCCGTCCGCCGGCTCGGTGCTGCCCAAGATCCCCGGCACGGTGATCACCAACGACAAGGTCCGGGTGCAGGACCCGGCCAAGCTCACACCGGACGCCGTGGCCACGTACCAGAAGAAGTGGAAGTCCCTCTTCCAGTAGAAGTCCCGCTGCCCCGTGCGAGCTGAAGTAAGGAGTTGTCCGTGTCCCACGTGCGCATCGAGGGTCTGACGAAAAGGTTCGCCGGCAAACCGCCCGCGGTCGCCGTGGACGATCTGTCACTGGAGATCGAACCGGGCGAGTTCATCGTGCTCCTCGGCCCGAGCGGATGTGGGAAGACCACGACCCTGCGCTGTCTGGCCGGTCTGGAGACACCCGACGAGGGACGCATCTCGCTGGGCGACCGGACCGTGCTGGACCTGCGTGACAAGGTCGACCTGCCGCCGAACAAACGGAACATCGGGATGGTGTTCCAGTCGTACGCGCTGTGGCCGCACATGACCGTGCGCCGCAACATCGGCTATCCGCTGCGAACCCGGCGGGTGGCCCGCGAGGAGGCGCGCGAGCGGATCGAGGAGGCGGCGCGGCTCGTCGACTGCGCCGCCCTCCTCGACCGCTACCCGGCACAGCTCAGCGGCGGTCAGCAGCAGCGGGTCGCCCTGGCCCGGGGCCTCGCCGCCCGGCCCGATCTGGTGCTCTTCGACGAGCCGCTGAGCAACCTCGACGCCCGGCTGCGCGACCAGGTCCGCGCCCAGCTGCACGAACTGCACGCGCGGCTGGGCTTCACCGCCGTGTTCGTCACCCATGACCAGAGCGAGGCGCTGGCCCTCGGCGACCGTCTGGCGATCATGAGGGCGGGGCGGATCGAGCAACTCGACACCCCGGAGCGGGTCTTCGAGGAACCGGCCACCGAGTACGTCGCCGGGTTCATCGGCATGTCGAACCGCCTCGCGCTGCGGCGCACGGGCGGGGGGTGGACGGTCGCCGACGGCCCGCCCGTGGCGGGCGAGCTTCCGGTGCCCCGCTCGCACGCGGAGGTCACCGTCCGGCTGCGCCCCGACGACCTCCAGCTCAGCCCGGCCGAGGAGAAACCTCCGGTGCATGGCGCCGGCCTCGTGGCCGAGGTGGTGGACGCGCAGTTCGGAGGGCGTCACATGGACGTCGTCGTCACGATCGCGGACAGCCGGCTGCACGCCCGGGCGCCCCTCACCGGCACGCCCTGGGCCCGGGGTCTGGCGCGCGGACAGCGGGTGACCGCCTGGTTCGCCAAGGACACGGCCCTCTACTACGACGCCGACGGGGTACGGACAGCCGCGCAGACCCCCGCGACGGTGAGGGCGTGACACCGTGACCGCACCCGCCGTATCCGCGCCCCCCGCCACCTCGGCCCCGCCGCCGGACCCACCGCGTCCCACGACGCTCTCCCACCTGCGACGCCATCTCCCCCGGCTCGGCGCGCTCGTCTTCCTCGCCGCGATCGGCTATCTGGTGGTCGCACCACTGGTGGGCCTGCAACGGCTGGCGTTCGAGGACGACGCCCGCGGCTACAGCACCGCCTTCGACGACCCGGACATGGCGAAGACGCTGTGGACGACGGCCGGTCTCGCGCTGGGCTCGCTGACCATCGCGCTCGTCCTCGGCACGTTCCTGGCCTGGGCGGCGACCCGGCTCCCGCCCCGCCTGAGGCTGCTGCGCGTCCTGCCGATCCTGCCCATCGTGGTGCCGGCCGTGGCGTCGGTGACCGGCTGGGCGTTCCTGTTCTCGCCCCGCCCCGGCTACCTCAACGCCGCACTGCGCCGGCTGCCCTGGTGGAGCCATCTCCAGGAGGGCCCGGTCGACATCTACACGATGCCGTGGATCGTCCTCATCACGGGCTTCGGCCTGACCGCCTTCGTCTACCTGTTCGTCAGCGCCGGCTTCGGCAACATCAACGCCGAGTTGATCGAGGCGGCGCAGGTGAACGGCTCCTCGCCCGCCGGGGTGTTCTTCCGGGTGACGCTGCCGCTGCTGCGCCCGGTGCTGGTGTACGGCGGGTTCGTGGCCCTGTTGCTGGGGCTCGGCCAGTTCACGGGACCGCTGCTGCTCGGCAGGAACAACGGCATCGACGTGCTGACCACCGACATGTACGTGGCCGTGTCACAGAGCCCGGTCGACTACGGCAGGGCCGCCGCGATCGGATCGCCGCTGCTGCTCTTCGGTATCGCCGTCGTCTTCTTCCAGAAGGTGATCCTCGGCGACCACAGCCGCTTCGTCACGCACGGCGGCAAGGCGTTCCGGTCCGGCGGACGGCCGTCGTGGGTGGCCGTCACCGGCATCGTCCTCTATGGCCTGCTGGCCCTGGCACTGCCCCTGGGCGCGCTCATCGTGGTGTCGCTCTCCTCCTTCTGGAGCGGGAAGATCCAGCCGAGCGGCTTCACGCTGGACAACTTCCGCCAGGTGTTCCAGGAGTCGGGGATCACCGACGCGATCGTCAACAGCCTCCTCACCTCGGTCATCTCCGTCGCCATCGCGCTCCCGCTCGGTTTCGTCTCCGCCTCGCTGCTGCTGAAGGGCCGCCGGTTCCGCGTCATCCGGGCCGCGGTCGACTTCATCGTGGCGATGCCGCTCGGCATCCCGGCGGTGGTCTTCGGCGCCGGGTTCCTGCTGACGTACAGCCGTGAGCCGTTCATCCTGTACGGCACCCGAACGGTGATCGTCCTCGTCTACGTCACGCTGATGCTGCCCTTCGCCACCCGGATGCAGCTGTCCGGGATGGTGGCGCTCGGTGACACCTACGTGGAGGCCTCACGGACCAGCGGGGCGGGCGCGCTGCGGACCACCACCGACATCGTGCTGCCGCTGCTGCGCCCCACGATCGCGGGGGCCGCGGCGCTGATGTTCGTGCTGCTCACCCACGAGTTCACGGCCTCGCTGCTGGTACGGGCGCCCACGACGCAGGTCATGGGCACCATCCTGTTCGACTACTGGTCCAACGGCTCCTATCCGCTGGTCGCGGCGATCGCGCTGGTCATGACGCTGGTGACCTCGGCGGGCGTCTTCGTGGCCATGTCGGTCGCGGGCTCCGACATCTTCGAGAAGCTGTGAACGGAGGCGGGGTCATGGGGTCGCTGGACGGCAGGTCGGTGCTCGTGACGGGCGCCGGCCAGGGCATCGGGCAGGCGATCGCCGTGGAGATGGCGCGCCGGGGCGCGGCGGCGGTCGCGGTCGCCGACCGGAACGAGGCCACCGCGGCCGGGACGGCCGACCTCGTCCGCGCCGCCGGGGCCGAGGCGGAGCCGGTCGTCTGCGACCTGCGCGACCGCGAGCAGGTCGAGGCCATGGTGGCCCGCGCGGCGGAACGGTTCGGTGGGCTGGACGTCCTGGTCAACAACGCCGGGGTGGTCGAGTCGGCGTTCGTGGACCGGCCTGAGGACCGTGCGGTGGACACCCTCCCCGAGGAGGTGTGGGACGCGGTGTACGAGGTCAATCTCAAGGCCGTCTGGCTCACCACGAAGTTCGCCGCCCCTCATCTGCGGCGCTCCACGCTCGGCCCGTCGATCGTCAACACGGCGTCGGTGTCCGGGCTCACGGGCTTCGCCCGGGCCCCGGTCTACGGCACCAGCAAGGCGGGCGTCATCCATCTCACCAAGGTCACCGCGGTCGACCTGGCGCCGGTGCGCTGCAACTGCCTCTGCCCCGGTGTCATCGAAACGCCCCTGGCCCGGGACTTCTTCGAGGCGGCCGACGACCGCGACGCCATGGAGCGGGAACTGACCGCGCCGCAGCTCGTCCGGCGGCTGGGACGGCCGGAGGAGGTGGCGAGGCTCGCCTGCTTCCTGGCCTCCGACGACGCGGCGTTCATCACCGGTGCCTCGTACGTCGTCGACGGCGGCGCGCTCGCGTGGCGCGGGGTCAGGGAGTGACCCGTCCACCACCAGGTACACGATCGAGAGGGGCCGTATGGCCATCGACTTCGAGGTCGACCGGGATGTCGCCGACCTCGCGCTGCGGACGGCGCGTTTCGTCCGGGACACCGTGCTGCCGGTCGAGGAGGACTGCCGGGGGGATGTGCACGCGGGCCCCGAGGCCTTGCGGCGCGAGCTGCAGGAGGCCGCCCGCGCGGCGGGCGTGTTCGCCCCTCATGTGCCGCGCCGGTGGGGAGGGCTCGGGCTTGATCTGCGGGGTCAGGCGGTCGTCTTCGAGGCCGCGGGATACTCGCTGCTGGGCCCGCTGGCCCTCAACTGCGCCGCGCCCGACGAGGGCAACACGCATCTGCTCGAAGCGGTCGCCACCGAGGAGCAGAAGGCTCGCTTCCTCGCTCCCCTGGCGGCCGGGGAGTCCCGGTCGTGCTTCGCGATGACGGAGCCCTCCCCCGGCGCCGGCTCCGACCCGAGGGCGCTGGCGACGACGGCGGTCCGGGTCCCGGGCGGATGGCGGATCAGCGGCCGCAAGTGGTTCATCAGCGGGGCGGACGGTGCCGCGTTCACGATCTGCATGGCGCGCACCAGCGGCGTACCCGGTGACCCGGGCGGCGCGACCATGTTCCTGGTCGGCGCGGGCAACCCGGGCATGAAGGTGGTCAGGAACATCGGCACCCTCGACCGCGCCCTGTTCGCGGGTCACAGTGAACTCGCCTTCGAGTACTGCGAGGTGGCGGACGACGCGGTGCTCGGCGAGGTCGACAAGGGGTTCGAGTACGCGCAGGTGCGTCTGGGGCCCGCCCGGCTGACCCACTGCATGCGCTGGCTCGGGGTGGCCCGCCGGGCCCAGGACATCGCCCTGGACCGCGCGGCCCGGCGTACGGCGTTCGGCGGGCCCCTGGCCGAACTGGGCATGGTGCAGCAGCAGCTGGCGGACTCGGAGATCGACATCGAGACGAGCCGGGCCGTGCTGTGGCGTGCCTGCTGGGAACTCGACCGGGGCAGGCCCGGCGCCCAGCTCACGTCGATCGCGAAGACCTTCGTGTCCGAGGCCGTGGGCCGGGTCGTGGACCGCGCGACGCAGATCTGCGGGGCCCTCGGCATCTCGGAGGACATTCCGCTGTCCGCCCTCTACCGGGAGGTCAGGCCGTTCCGCGTGTACGACGGGCCGTCGGAGACCCACCGCTGGGCCATCGCCAAGCGTGCGGTCCGGGCCGCGCGGGAGCGGGAGGCCGTGCGGTGACGGCCACCGGCGAGGACGGCGTGGCGGGGGTGGATCCGGGCGCGCTGCGGCGCTTCTTCGAGCGCGAAATTCCGGGGTGTTCCGGACCTCTGGAGGTGCGCCTGCTGCTCGGCGGGCGGTCCAATCTCACGTACCTCGTGACCGACGGCACGCACCGCTGGGTGCTGCGGCGGCCGCCGCTGGGCACGCTCACGCCCACCGCGCACGACATGGACCGCGAGTACCGCGTCATGGCCGCGCTCGCCGGCACCGGGATCCCGGTTCCGCGGACCGTGGTCTCCTGCGCCGACGCGTCGGTGATCGGGGCGCCGTTCACCGTCGTGGCCTTCGTCGACGGTGATGTGCTGCGGGACGGCGCCCAGGCGGCCGAGCTGTCCGCGTCGGACGCGAGGCGGTGCTCCGAGGCGCTGGTCGACCAGCTCGTCGCGCTGCACTCCCTCGATCCGCACGAGGTCGGGCTGGGCGGGTTCGGGCGCCCGGACGGGTACGTGGAGCGGCAGGTGCGGCGCTGGCGCGGCCAGTGGGACCGGGTCGCCACCCGTGAGCTGCCCGAACTGGACGCGCTGCACGGGAAGCTGGAGCGAGGCCTGCCCGCGCGGGACGGCGCCGGGGCGGTGCTGCACGGTGACTACCGGCTGGACAACGTCATCCTGGACGCCGCCGACCCGGGGCGGATCGCCGCGATCGTCGACTGGGAGATGGCCGCGCTCGGCGATCCGCTCGCCGACCTCGGACTGCTGCTCGTCTACTGGGACCCGGCGTGTGAGGCGGTCCTCGGGGAGGGGCATGTCCCGGCGGCCAACCCGGGCTTCCTGTCCGCGTCCGAGCTGGCGGAACGGTACGCGACGGGCTCCGGCCGCGATGTCTGCGCACTGCCCTTCCACCGTGCCCTCGGGTACTTCAAGCTGGCGGTCATCGCGGAGGGGATCCACGCCCGCCATCTCGCCGGGCGCACGGTCGGCCCGGGCTTCGACCGGGTCGGCTCGGCCGTGCCCGCGCTGCTGCGCTCCGGTCTGTCGGTCGATCTGTCGCGTGTCTGAGAAGGGATGTGGGTGGCGTGGTGAGGGAAGCCCGGCTCTCGGAGAAGGTGGCGCTGGTGACCGGTGCCACGGGAGGCATCGGCGAGGCGATCGTGCGGCGGCTGGCGGCCGAGGGCGCGACCGTCGTGGTCACCGATCTCGATACGGACCACTGCGAGAAGCTCGCCGGGGAACTGCCGGGCGCTGCCCTGGGGCTGCGTCTGGACGTCACCGACGAGACGGCCTGGGAGACGGTCGCCGCCGAGGTGACCGAGCGTCTGGGCGGCCTGTCGGTGCTGGTCAACAACGCGGGAATCGCCGCGATGGGCACGGTGGAGACCGAGACCCAGGAGTCCTGGGACCGGGTGATCGGCGTGACGCAGACCGGTGTGTGGCTCGGTATGAAGCACGGTGGCCCGGCCATCGAGCGCTCCGGTGGCGGCTCGATCGTCAACGTCGCCTCGATCTTCGGCACGGTCGGCGGCTTCGGCGCCCAGTTCTCGTACCACGCGGCCAAGGGGGCCGTCCGGCTGATGACGAAGAACGCCGCGCTGCACTGGGGTGAGCGCGGCGTGCGGGTCAACTCGCTGCATCCCGGTTTCATCGAGACGCCCCTGTCCCGGGAGCTGTGGCGGGGCACGCCGCGACTGACCGCGATGATCGAGGGCACCCCGCTCGGCCGGCTGGGCACGACCGAGGAGGTGGCGGCCGCCGTGGCGTTCCTCGCCTCGGACGACGCGGGCTTCATGACCGGCTCGGAGCTCTACGTCGACGGAGGCTGGACCGCCCGCTGAAGCCCGGCCGGCTCCGGCACCGGGACGGACCCCCGGTCGCCGGTGCCGGCACCGGCCTCGCGCCGGGCGTAGCGGTGCACGCCGTCCACCGAGGCGCGGACAGCGCAGCCGCGGGTCACGAGGACGTCCAGGTGTGCCGCCGTCTCGTTGACGGCCAGCATCCGGTTGAAGGGGCTCAGATCCTCGAACGGCACCTTCCGCCGGGTCCACCCGAGCTCCTGGGCCACGGCGTGGGCGTCGAGGGCGCGCCCGCCGAGGACCGCGAGGGTCTCGCCGAGCCGGTCGTCGTGGTGGGCCAGCAGCTCCGCGACCCTGCCGTGGACGCTGGGACCGACCGGTCCGTGCGCGGGCAGCAGCGCGGCGTCGGCGAGCGTGGTCATGAGCCGCAGTGAGGCGAGGTAGTCGCCCAGCGGCAGTCCGGGTCCGTCGCCCAGTTCGAAGCCGATGGAGGGGGTGATGTGCGGCAGCACGTGGTCCCCTGAGAACAGCAGCCCCCGTGCCTCGTCGAGGTAGACCACATGGCCCCTGGTGTGGCCGGGTGTGGGCACGACGCGCAGGGTCCGTTCCCCGAACCGCAGTTCCTCCGCCTCCAGCCAGCGGTCGGGCGCCTCCCATACGGCGGGGTCGAAGCCGCCGTGGTCCATCGCCTCGATACGGTCGGCCAGTTCTCCGGCGCCCGCCCGGCGCAGCGTCCTGAGCGATCCGACGGGCTGGTCGGTGCGCAGTTCGCCGAGCAGTTCAAGGCCGCGCCGCTCGCCCGAGCCGAGGTAGACCCGGGAGCCGAGCAGGCGGCGCAGTTCCACGGCCTGGGTGTAGTGGTCGCGGTGGATGTGGGTGACCAGGATGTGGCTGATCTCGGCGAGGTCGTGGCCGAGGCCGGCCAGGGCGTCCTCGAGCGCCTTGCGGGACTCCGGGATCGACCATCCGCCGTCGATCAGCACCAGGCCGTCGTCCTCTTCCAGCACGTAGACGTTGACGGCCCGCAGCCCGTCCTCCGGCAGCGGCAGTGGTACGCGGTGCACTCCGGGCCGTACGGTCTGGGCTCCACCCTGCGCCCACTGTCCACGGTCGAAACGGGTCGTCATACATCTCCCAGCTCAGATGGTTCGGGTCGCGCGCCGGGCGGTCCCGGCACGACGGGAAGCAGCGCGTGCAGTTCGCGGGCGAGTTCCCGGGCGCCTCCGCGGTCGAGCTTGCCGACCCGGGTCTGCGGCAACTCGCCGACGGCGAAGGCGAATTCGGGCCACTTGGCCTTGGACAGGCCGGTGCGTTCCAGATGTGCGGTGATCTCGTCGAGGCCGAGGTCATCGCTGCCGTTCTCGGAGACGACGAGCACGGCCGGGCGTTCGCCGAGCAGGGGGTCGGGCACCGGTGCGACGCAGACGCGGGCCACCTTGGGGTGGCTGGCGACGGCGCGTTCGATCTCGGTGATGTCGAGGTTGCGGCCGCCCCGGATGATGACGTCCTTCTCCCTGCCCATGACGGTGACGGTGCCGTCCGGGGCGGTCTTCAGCAGGTCACCGGTGGGGAGGAAGCCGTCCGGGGTGAGCGCCGGCGGTTCCACCTCGCCGTCGCGGGCGTACCCGAGGAAGAGGGAGGGGCCGCGGACCTCGGCACGTCCCGTCTCCCCCACCCCGAGGACGGTTCCGTCGGCGGCGACCGCTCTCAACTCGGTCCCCGGGAAGGGGCGGCCGTCCCTGCCGAGTCTGATCTCCTCGGTGTCGCCGGGCCGCGGCGAGGTGTGCCCGAGGCACTCGGACATGCCGAACACCCGAAGGATCCTGGTGCCCAGCGACCGCTCGGCGCGGGCCAGTGCGCCCCGGTCCATGGGGCCTCCGCCCACCGTGATCGCGCGCACTCCGTCCAGCACCCGCGATCCCGAGGCGGCCGAACCCATCTGCAGGGCCATCGTCGGTACGCACATGGTCCACCGGACCTCGTGCTCGGCCAGCCGGGTGAGGGCGGCCGCCGGATCCCAACGGCCCGTCAGCACCAGCGGCCCGGCGAGCATGAGGGACATACAGACCCCGAAGCAGTACGCGGCGGTGGAGGACAGCGGAACGAGGGCGGCCACGGCGTCACCGGGGTGCAGGCCGTTGATGTCACGGGTCCGGGAGCAGGCGTAGCGCAGGGCCGTTTCCGACTGGACGACGCCCTTGGGGCGTCCGGTGGAGCCGGAGGTGAAGCCGATGACGGCACCGCCGTTCCAGCGGCTGACGTCCCTCGGGCCACGGGCGGCCAGGAGGCTCCATCCGTCGAGCGCCTCGGCCGTCCGCCCCGCCGGCAGTCCGGGCCCCCGCCACTCCCGCAGCGCGGACGGCTCGGCGACGACGACGTCCGGCCGGATGTCCTCCAGGGCCGCCAGGAACTCCGCGCTCGTGGTGTGCCGGTTCACGACGGCGAGTACGCCGCCGGTCATCCCCGCGGCCAGGGTGGCCACGACCGTGCGCCAGGAGTTGTCGGCCTGGACCATGACCGTGCCGCCCGGCGTCCCGTCCGGGGTCATGGCCTCCGCCAGGGCCGCCGCGCGCTCGATGAGGTCCCGCGCGGCATGGCGGCCGTCGTCGTCGATGACGGCGGTGAAGTCGCCTTCCTCGGCCCGCTGCCGGAACTCCCGCACTGTTCGTCGCATCCCGCTTCCTCGCCTCGTCTCGGGAAGGTTCCTCGCCTGGCCGGACCGGTCAGCCCGGGTACAGCTCCCGTTCGTCGCCCATGACGGCGATCCTGCGGCCCTTCATGTCGCCGACCTGGGCGACGGCCGCGGCCCATTCCGGGCTGTCCAGGGCCTTGCGCAGGTCCTCGGCCGTGTCGAAGCCGAGGATCGAGACGCCGTCCCACCCCTCGGAGCGCGGCTCCAGGGCCGCGTCGATCTCGGTGTGCCGCCAGGAGCGCAGTCCGGGCAGCCGGCGGGTCAGTTCGGCGTGTTCGCCGCGCCACCAGTCGATGAACCGGTCATGGGTCCAGTCGGGCGGCCGCGAGGCCAGCAGGATGAGGTTGTACATGGCACCCTCCGATGCGGGACGAGCGGCGTGGACCGGGTTCAGGCGAACAGCAGGGCGGGTGAGCGGCCGATGAGCAGCCGCCGGACCTTGCCCGCCTCGTTCAGCCGTGCCGAAGCCACGAAGCTGGCCTCCGGCACTCCGGAGCGCCGGACCTCGCCGAGGAACAGTTCGTCAGGACCGCTGGCACTGGCGGTCAGCAGATGGTGGGTGCGTACACCCTGCTCGCGCTGCGCGAGGTAGCCCTCCATCTCGGCCCGGCCGCCGTGGAAGTCCGTGGCGCCGGCGCCGCCGGTGGAGAAGAGGATGGAGAACGAGAAGTCGTCGCTGATCAGATCGAGGATCCGGGACGCGTCTTCGCTGTCCAGCAGCGCGAACCACGCGCTCAGGAACGGTGCCGAACTCCGCATCTGTGGTGTGCCTCCCGTCATGGCCGGTCGATGAGGTCGAAGACGGGCGTGAAGTAGGACTGGTAGCGCGCCATCAGACCGGAGGGCGAGACGACGGCGGCCGACAGGAACGCGCCGGTCGGTGTACCCGCCTCCACCACGAAGCCGTAGGCCGTCTCGAGATCCTGGTCCACCGAGTAGCGGACGATCTCGTGCACACGGTCCCCGGCGTTCCGGCCGGCGATGTACGCCGCGAAGTCGGCCCTCGATTCCCCGGTCTTCTCCCCGTCCGGCAGGGCGAGGAGGAACCGGAACCCCGGCTCCAGGAGCGCCAGTGCCTTTTCCGGGTCCTGACCGTCCATCCTGGCCATGTACTCGCGGAGCACCATGGTCACCGTCCTCCCACTCAGAACATCAACCTGAGTTCAGTTCAGTTTGAATATAATGGTGCGGCTCCGCCCTCACAAGAGGGCGGAGCATCGGGCCTACTCCCCGATCATGCGCACCACGCAGCCCTCGATCAGGTCGCTGATCTCCGGCAGCGGGATCGCCCCGGTCGGGCGGTACCACCGCCACACACTGACGATCATGCCGAGCACCGCCAGCCCGAGCATGTGCGCGTCCCGCACCGGGAAGGCGCCCTTCGCCATGCCGCGCATCAGCAGATTCGTCCAGTCCCGCTCCACCATCTGCACCAGCTGCCGCGCCGCGATCCGCTCGGTCTCCTCGCGCTTGGACTTCCGCGGGGTGGCGAGCAGCGACATGTTGGCCTGCAGCACGCGCATCTGCCGGATCTCGTGCTCCGTCACCGCGAAGGCCGAGCGGACCCCGGCCCGCAGCGCCTTGACGGGATCCGGCTCACCGGCCGTCGCCTCGGTGAACATGTCGTGGGAGCGCTGCAGCTCCAGGCGCATGATGGTGAGCAGGCAGTGCGCCTTGGACTCGAAGTAGTGGTAGAGCGCCGTCTGCCCGATCCCGACGCGGTCGGCCACGTCGGACCACTTGGTGGTCTCGTAGCCGGTCTCGCCGAAGTACTCGACCGCGGCCTCCAGAATGGCCGCCCGCTTCGACCTGGGTCCCTGGTCGGGATCCACGATCCGCGCCCTCGCCATTGCCTCTCCCCTGCGCTCCACGGCCGGCGCCAGCCGCCGACCGGATGTCTGAGGGTAGACCTACTTGAACTCGGTTACGAACCCGGCTCGGGCCGGGGCCCAGTCCGGGTCGCGCTTGGCGAGGAACGCGGCGACGCCCTCACGGCCCTCGGCCGAGACCGCGGCATCGGCCAGGTGGCGGGCCTCTGAGTCGAGGTGTCCGTCGAGGCCCGCCGAGAGCCCCGCCGCGACGAGCCGCCGGGTGGCGCCGAGCGCTCCGGTGGCTCCCCGGGCGAGCGCCACCGCCGCCTCCGCCGCCGCCTCGGCCAGCCTGTCCGCGGCGACGACCCTGCTGACCAGGCCCATCTCGGCCGCCTCGGGCGCCGTGATCCGCCGGTTGGTCAGCAGCAGGTCCAGTGCCCGCTTGGGACCGACGAGCCGGGGCAGCGACCAGCTGACCCCGGCGTCCGGTGAGTACCCGATGCCGGTGTAGGCGGCGACGAAGGTGGCGTCGGACGCGGCGAGCGTCAGATCGGCCGCCGCCGCGAGCCCGAGACCGGCTCCCGCGACGGCGCCCTGCACGGCGGCCACCAGCGGCGCGTCCAGTCCGGCGAACACCCGCAGCGCACCGTGCAGAGCGTCCGTGACCGCGGTGAGGTGCGCGGACAGCCGGTCTCCGGACAGGGGGGCGAACTCCCGCAGATCGCCGCCGACGCAGAAGGAACGCCCCCGCCCGGTGAGCAGCACCGCCCGTACGCCGTCGGTCCGCGCGCAGGACCCGGCGGCCTCCAGCAGTGCCGTGGCCATGGCCAGGTCGATGGCGTTGCCGGCCTTCTCGCGGCACATCTCGACGTGCGCCACGCCCGCCCCGTCGACGCGGACCGTGACGCTCACCGGGCCGTCCATCCACCGTCGGCGGTGAGCACCTGACCGGTGCAGTAGGAGGAGGCGTCCGAGGCGAGGAACAGCAGTGCCCCGTCCAGCTCGCCCGGAGCGCCGCCCCGGCCCAGCATGGTTCCCCGTTCGACCCACCGGCGGGAGCGGTCGTCCGCGAACAGTTCCTCGGTCATCTCCGAGCGGAACCAGCCCGGGGCGAGGGCGTTGACCCGTATCCCCGCGGGGCCCCACTGGCCGGCGAGCTCGCGGGTGAGCCCGATCAGGCCCGCCTTGGAGGCGGCGTAGGACGCGCCTCCCAGCGGGGCTCCGGCCACCAGGCCCAGGATCGAGGAGACGTTCACGACGGACCGGCCCGGGGTGTCCGAGGACTCGGCCATCAGCCGGGCGAGGTGGAAGGGCGCCACCAGATTCACCGTGAGCACGGCCGCGAAGTCCTCCGCGCTCTCGTCCTCGGCCCGCACGGCTCCCGCCCCGCCGGCGTTGTTGACCAGGACGTCGAAGCGTCCGGTGGCCGCGAGCGCGCTCTGCGTGAGCCGTACGCGGTCCGCCTCGCGCGAGACGTCGCAGGCCACGGGGTGGATGCGGGGTTCGGTGTCCGCCAGTTCCGTCAGCCGGTCCAGCCGCCGGGCCGCGGCGAACACGCTGGCGCCCGCCTGTGCGAGCACACGGGCGAACCGCGCGCCGAGCCCCGCGGACGCGCCCGTGACCACCGCCGTACGGCCGTGCAGGGAGAAGAGATCAGCCGCCGGGGTCACTCGTCCACCCCGATCGGCAGCACGGTGGCGCCACCGTCCAGCACCAGTGTCTGGCCGGTCATCCAGGAGGAGGCATCACAGGCCAGGAACAGCGCCGCGTGCGCCACGTCCTCGACCGTGCCCAGTCTGCGCAGCGGGAGCTTCGCGGTCAGGACGGGCTCCCTGGGCTCCCACACGGCCCTGGCCAGCTCGGTCTTGATCAGGCCGGGGGCGATCGCGTTCACCCGCGCCCGCGGGCCGAGTTCGTAGGCGAGCTGCCGGGTCATGTGCAGCATCGCCGCCTTGGTGGCGTTGTACCAGCCGATGTGGGGGTCGACGACCAGTCCGCCGACGGAGGCGATGTTGACCACCGCGCCGCCGTGTTCCGACATCCACGCGTGCCAGGCGCAGCGGGTCCAGGCGACCATGCCGTACTGGTTGACGCGTACGGTCTTCTCCGCGCGCGGTGGATCCAGATCGAGCAGGTCGCCCATGTAGGGGTTGGTGGCCGCGTTGTTGACGAGGACGTCGAGGCGGCCGAACCGGGCCATGGTCTCCTCGACGCATCGCTGGGCCTGGTCCGGCTCCCCGGCGTTGGCGACCACCTCGTGGACATCGCCGTCGCCCTTGAGCCGCAGCAGTTCCGCCCGCGCCCGGGCGAGCCCTTCCGGTTTGCGGGCGGCGACCACGACATGCGCGCCCGCCTCGCGGTACGCCTTGGCGATGCCCAGGCCGATCCCGCGTGAGCCGCCGGTGATCACGGCGACCCGGCCGCGCAGTGGCTGTCCGTTCACGTCTGCTCCTTGGGGTACTTGGCCAGCTCCCGCCGGGCCACCGTGCGCAGATGGACCTCGTCCGGCCCGTCCGCGATGCGCAGCGCCCTGGTGATCGCGTACAGCCGGGCCAGCACGGTGTCGTCACTGACTCCCGCCGCGCCATGGGCCTGCACCGCCCGGTCCACCACGCGGTGCGCCACCTCCAGCGCCGCGACCTTGATCGCGGCGACCTCCGTGCGGGCGGCGGCGTTGCCCTGGGTGTCCATCAGCCAGGCCGACTTCAGCACCAGCAGCCGGACCTGCTCGATCTCGATGCGGCTGCGGGCGATCCATTCGCGTACGACACCCTGGTCCGACAGCGGGCCGCCGAAGGCGCTCCGGTTCATGGTCCGGCGGCACATCAGGTCCAGGGCCCGCTCGGCGAAGCCGACCGCGCGCATGGCGTAGTGCATCCGGCCGGGGCCGAGCCGCCCCTGGGCCAGGGCGAAACCTTCGCCCTCACCGCCGAGGAGGTTGCCGACCGGTACGCGTACGTCCTCGAAGAGCACGTCGCCGTGGCCGCAGCGGTCGGTGTACCCGAACATGGGCAGATCGCGCAGGACGGTGATGCCCGGGGTGTCGCGCGGGATCAGCAGCATGCTCTGCTGCCGGTACGTCTCCGCCTCCGGGTCGGTCACGCCCATGAGGATGATCAGCGCGCAGTCGGGGTCCAGGATCCCGGAGGTGTACCACTTGTGTCCGTTGACCACGTAGGAGTCGCCGTCGCGGGTGATCCGGGTGCGGATGTTGCGCGCGTCGGAACTGGCCACCTCGGGCTCGGTCATGGCGAAGCAGGACCGGATGCCGGCCGCCAGCAGGGGCCGCAGCCAGCGGTCCTGCTGCCCGGGTGTGCCGTAGAGGGCGAGCAGTTCCATGTTGCCGGTGTCGGGGGCCGAGCAGTTGAACACCTCGGGGCCCATGACGGACCGCCCGGCCAGCTCGGCGAGCGGGGCGTATTCGAGGTTGGTCAGTCCGGCGCCCCGGTCGCCGTGCGCGAGGAAGAGGTTCCACAGGCCCGCCGCGCGGGCCTTCTCCTGCAACGCGCGCATGACGGCGGGCTGTCGATGAGGGTCGTCCGCCTCGGCGAGCTGCCGGTCGTAGACGGCCTCGGCCGGGAGGACGTACTCCTCCATGAACGCGCCCATGCGTGAGTGCAGTTCGCGCGTCTTCGGGGAGAGCTCGAAGTCCATGCCTGTCGCTCCTTGCGTGTCGCTCGCTCAGCCGAGGATGTCCCGTGCCGTGCGGATCATGGCCGCGATGGTCGGTGGCAGCCGTTCCTGGTCCGGGTCGTGGTGCTTGCCCTCGCGGTGACGGCGCAGGTTGTGGCCCATGATCGCGGCCATCTTGGTGCGGGCCAGGGCCCGGAACCAGTCGAAGCCGGGTGGGGGTGGACGGCCGTCGAGGTAGGCGGCGAGCAGTTCGTCCTCGGTGGGCAGGCCGGGGATCTCGCGCCCCAGTCGGGGGAAGTTGCGGTGGTCGGCGAAGAGGAGGAACCAGGCGAGATCGATGCGTGGGTCTCCGTGGCCCCAGATCTCCCAGTCGACGACGGCGGCGGGCCGTTCGCCCGCGCACAGGACGTTGCCCAGGCGGAAGTCGCCGTGCGTGAGGACCGGTGGCAGGCCCGTGGGCACGCTCGCGGCGAGCGCTTCCGTCAGTTCCTCTCCGCCCTGTCGCAGTTCGGTGGGTACCGCGCTCATGGTGCGGCTCCACCGGTCGAGTTCGGCGGCAGGGTCGAGGGGGCCCGCCACCTCGAGGGCGGGCGGTGCGGACCGGTGCAGCTCGCGCAGGACGGCCGGGAGCGCCAGCATCCTCCTGCGGCACAGGCCGGCGTCGAGGCGATGGTCGTCGAGGACCGGTTCGACCGCCTCGCCGGTGACGAACTCCATGGCGAACCAGGCGGGCCGGCTCTCCTCGACGGCGACGACGCCGGGCACCGGCACCGAGCCGGACTCGGCGAGCGCGCTCAGGACGCGGGCCTGGCGCAGCACGTCGTTGCGGCCGACGGGACGCTGTCCCGGCGGGACGGCCTTGATGACGTACGACGCCGAGCCCGCGGTGATGGAGAAAGTGAGGCCCGAGTGGCCGCCGGGCAGGGTCTGCAACTCCCCGAGCGGCGCGCCGGGATGCAGGGCGCGGAGCCGCTCACGCACCCGCGCGGTCAGTCCGGTCTCCTCGGTGAGCCAGCTCAACGCGGTGCCTCCTTACGGTACTTGGGTTCCCTGGGCAGTCCCAGCACCCGTTCGGCGAGGATGTTGCGCTGGATCTCGTCGCTGCCGCCCGCGATGCTGTAGCCGGGAGCGCCGAGCAGGTGTTCGGTCCAGGCGAAGGTGCCCCACTCCCCCGTGTCCGCGGCGAGGCGCGGGCCGAGCAGCTGCTGGACGAGGTCGGTGGTGGCGCGCATGGTCGCGGTGGCGTAGAGCTTGCCGACGGACGCCTCGGCGCCGGGCTCGCGGCCGGCGACCAGGGCAGCCGTCACACGCAGGCCGATGAGCCGCTGCACGAGGGTGCGGACGAACAGGTCGCCCGCCCGCTGCTGTTCCCCGCCGGTGAGCGGCCGGGGCAGGTGCCGGGCGAGGTCGAGGGCGCGGTCCGCGTTGTCCAGGCCGAGCGTGCCGGAGTCCAGCCGTTCGGCGGCCAGTACGGTGAGCGTCACGCGCCAGCCCTCGCCCACGGGGCCGAGCCGGTCGGTGTCGGGGACCCGCACGTCGTCCAGGTAGACCTCGTTGAAGCTGGAGCCGCCGGTCATCTGCCGGATGGGCCGTACCGTGACGCCGGGAGCGTCCATCCGGACCAGGAAGACCGTGATGCCGGCGTGCTTGGGCACGTCCGGGTCGGTGCGGCAGACGGCCACCCCCCAGGTGGCGACGCGGGCACCGGACGTCCAGACCTTGTGGCCGCTCAGCACCCAGCCGTCGCCGTCCGCGTCGCGGATCGCCTTGGTGCGGACGGCGGCGAGGTCGGAACCCGCCTCGGTCTCGGAGAAGAGCTGGCAGGCGAGTTCGTCGGTGCGCAGCATGGGGCGCAACCAGCGCCGCTTCTGTTCCGCGGTCCCCCAGATACGGATCGCCGGGGCCACGAGCTGCTGCGTGACGGGGAAGATCTCGGTGCGCCGGGGCACCTCGAAGGCCGCCTCCTGGGCGCGGTACAGGTGGTCGTAGTAGGCGGGCAGCTCGCGGCCGCCGTACTCCTCGGGCCAGCCGAGGGCACCCCAGCCCTGGTCGTAGCGGGTGCGCTCCCAGGCGCGGATGCGCTCGGTGTGGGCGCGTTCCTCGTCCTCGGTCCAGTTCTCGAACACGGCCACGGAGTCGTCGCCGCTGCCCCACTCCTGTCCCCGTGGGCCTCGGTGGTCCGCCACGGCCGACAGCCAGCGGCGGGCCTCGGCCCGGAACTCCTCGGGGGCCGGCACCGGTGAGGGCACCTGGTTCTGGCGTTTCACCTCCGCTCCCTTCCCTTCAGCGGGCCAGCACGGTGCACGCGCTGACGCCCGGCGCTCCGTAGACATGGGTGAAGCCGGTGCGGGGGCCGCCCGGGACCTGGCGTTCGCCCGCGCGGCCGCGCAACTGCTGGACGATCTCGTGCACCTGGCGCAGCCCGGAGGCTCCGATGGGCTCGCCGTTGGCGATGCAGCCGCCGTCGGTGTTGACGGGCAGCGCGCCGCCGATCGCGGTCGCGCCCGAGGCGATCAGCCGCTCCTGTTCGCCGTGTGCGCAGAATCCGCATTCGGCCATGTGCATCACCTCGGCGCCGCTCTCGGTGTCCTGGAGCTGGCAGACGTCGATGTCGTCCGGGCCGATGCCGGCCTCCTCGAAGGCGGCTCTCGCGGCGTCCGTGCTGACACTGGTGGGTGTGCCGCCGGGCGCCCAGGGGCTGAACACCTCGAAGGAGCCGAACCGGCGGGTGCGGACGACCGCCGCGCGCAGGGCGACCGGGGTGGCGGTGGTGCCACCGGTCAGCTCGCGCGCGACCTCCCGGCCGCACAGCACCAGGGCGACCGCGCCCTGCCCCGGTGAGCAGAACATGTAGCGGGTCAAGGGGTCGTTGACCAGGCCCGAGGCCAGGATCTCGTCCGCGTCCAGCGGCTTGCGGCGCCAGGCGTGCGGGGTGCGGACTCCGTTGGCGTACGCCTTCTCCGCGACGAGGGCCAGGGTGCGCGGGGTGATGCCGTGGTCGTACATGTACCGCTGGATCTTCATGGCGAAGAACTGGGTGGTCACCATGAGGCCTTCGCTGCCGTAGGCCTCGTCGAGGCCCCAGTCGGCGGGCCGCGGGTCGAAGGCTCCGCGCGGGTGCTTGTCGAAGCCGACGGCGAGGGCGACGTCCGCGGCGCCGGACCGGATCGCGCTCACAGCGGACACCAGGGCGCTGCCGCCGGTCGCGCAGCCGTTGCGGACGTTCACGAAGGGCAGTCCGGTGAGACCGAGCCGGGTGACCAGGGTGTCGGCGTTCCCGGCCGCGTCGCTGCCGCCGAACGCCGCCCGTACCCGGGACCACGGCAGTCCGGCATCGGCCAGTGCGGCGTTCACGGCCTCCACCGCCAGCTGCCTGCCCGTGGCGTCCGACCGGCCGAAGGGGGTGATGCCGGCGCCGCAGACCAGGACGTCGGCGGCGCCTGCCCCGGTCACACCGTCACCTCGGCCGGGCGGGCGTGCGGCACCCCGTCGCCCGCCGTGACGGTGACCCGCATGCCGATCCGGACGTCCTCGGGGCGTACGCCGTCCAGGACGGCCAGGACCCGTACCCCTTCGGGGAGTTCGACGTATCCGACCGCGAAGGGCCGGAACCCGTCGTCGGCGGCCGTGTACGGCGGCGACTTGGGCGCGTGGCGCTGTACGGTCCAGGTCCACAGCGTGCCCTCGCCGGAGAGAACCGCCGGCGCGGCCGGCCCTCCGCAGTTCGGGCACGCGGGGTCCGGCGGGTAGACGGCGACCTCACAGCACGGGCAGCGAGACCCGCGCAGCTCGGGAGCGGACACGGCCGTCAGCGCCCCTTCCACTGCGGGTCGCGCTTCTCCAGGAAGGCCGCGACGCCTTCCGCCGCGTCCTCCGAGTTGAGCATGACCCCGACAGCCAGGTGCTCCATGACCATCAGCGACTGGATGTCCGCGTCCAGGCTCCGGTCGATGGTCATCTTGGTGATCCACATCGTGAACGGGCTCTTGTCGGTGAGCTGGCCGGCGAACTCCTCCACCGTCGCGTCCAGCTTGTCCGCCGGTGCCGAGGTGTTGATGAGGCCGAAGTCGGCGGCCTCGACGCCGGTCAGGAGCTTGCCGGTGAGCATGAGCTCCTTGGTCTTGCGGACGCCGATCATCCGGGGCACGCGGTAGATGGGGCCGGCGCCCCCGAACAGCGCGCGGCGGATGTGGAAGTCGCCGATCAGGGCGTCGTCCGCGGCGATCGCGAAGTCGCAGGAGATCATCAGCTCGAACCCGCCCGCCGTCACGTGCCCTTCGAGCACCGCGATCGACGGAGTCTTCATCGAGTACAGCCGGTCGCACACCTTCGCCGACAGCACGGCCACGTCGATGGCCGTGGAGCTGCCGATGAAGTCTGCCTTGAGGCTGTCCAGGTCGAAGCCCGAGCAGAAGGTGTTGCCGCGTCCGCGCAGGATCAGCACGCGCAGTCCGGGGTCGGCGTCGACCTCGGTGATGATCTCGTCCAGCCGGTTGAGGATCGGCACGGTCACGCAGTTCTTCTTGTGCGGCCGGTTGAGCCAGACCCGGGCCACGTGGCCGTCTCGCTCGAACTGGATCTCGTCTTCTACAGCCATCCGCCCACTCCTTCAAACTGAACTGAATTCACTTAATACTCGGGGTTCGGCAGAACCCTGTCAACAGGCGCGTCATGGGGTTCGCCCGGAGCCGATCGCCTCGGAGTCAGACAGGGAGCCCCGCGAGGCGGAGGAGCTCCGCCAGCCGGACGCGATGGTCGTCCGCGGTGCCGAACCAGGCGTCATCGGCCCGAGCCCTGCGCACATACAGATGCGCCGAGTGCTCCCAGGTGAAGCCGATCCCCCCATGGAGCTGCACATATTCCGCCGTCGCACGCCGGTAGGCGGTGGAACAGGCCACGGCTGCGGCACTCGCCGCCACCGGCAGCTCGGCGGACCAGTCCGCGAGGCAGACCGTCGCGTACCCGGATGCCGACCTGGCGGCCTCGATCTCGACCAGGAGGTCGGCCAGCCGGTGCTTGACCGCTTGGAATGACCCGATCGGCCGCCCGAACTGAGTTCGATGCGACACATAGTCCAGTACGGCGTCCAGCGCGTGAGCACATCCGCCGAGCTGCTCGGCCGCCAGCGCCGTCCGCCCGGAGTCCAGTACGGCGTCGACGATGCCGGGTCCCTGCCCCGCGTCCCCGACCGGTTCGGCCGGCGCCCCGCGGAATCGGACGTGGGCCTGGCGGCGGGTGAGGTCCAGCACCCGCCGCGCCGTACGGTCGCAGCTTCCCGGGTCGGGTTCGCAGGCGAACAGCCGCGCACCGTCCGGCGCCCGGGCCGCGACCAGGATCAGTCCCGCATCCTCGCCGGCGGGGACGAAGTCCACTTCCCCCCGTAGCAGCCAGCCGTCCGGCCCTCGTTCGGCCGTGACCTCGGCCCCGTGCAGGAACCCGGCGACCGTCGCGGTGAGGGCACCTGTGGCGATCCTCGGCAGCCAGCGTTCGCAGGCTCGCCTGTCACCACTGGCCAGCAGGGCGTTCCCGGCGAGTACGACGGTCGGGAGCAGGGGCGCGGGGCACAGGACGCGGCCGGTCTCCTCCAGGGCCACGGCGAGTTCACCGAAGGAGCAGCCCGCTCCGCCGTACTCCTCGGGCAGCGCGAGACCGTGCACCCCGATCTCGCCGGCGAGCCGCTCCCACACCACCTGGTCGAACCCGCGCGGGCCGCCCGCCTGCTCGCGCACCTCCTCGGGCCCGCACACCTCCGCCAGGAACTCCCGCAGCACCGCGCGCAGTTGCCGCCGTTCCTCCGTCTCCAGCAGCAGTGCCGGGTCGAGATCGAACCGGAACATCAGGGCCTCCCGCATCGCAGTGGTGTGTTGTTCCCGAGCCGTCACGCGAGCGATCCGCTCGCGCGCCGGCCGTCCGCTCACGCGGGCCGATCGCCGTACCGGGCCGCGCGCTACGCCGTGAAGCGTCCGCCGTTGGCGAGCAGCACCGCGCCGACGAGGTTCGCCGCCTCGTCGCTCGCCAGGA
Organism: Streptomyces sp. NPDC044719; assembly: GCF_056433405.1. NCBI lineage: Bacteria > Bacillati > Actinomycetota > Actinomycetes > Kitasatosporales > Streptomycetaceae > Streptomyces > Streptomyces sp. NPDC044719. Next base: position 653,856 of record NZ_JBWKHE010000002.1, on the reverse strand, counting down.
ACAGCGCGATGGCGGCGATCTCCTCCGGGGTGGCGTACGGCCGCACCCGGGGGTCGGCGAAACCCTCCCGCAGCACCTGGGGGGTGTGGGCGGCCATGCCGGTCTCCGTCGGGCCGGGAGCCACCGTGTTGACGCGCACCCCGAACGCGATGGCCTCCTTCGCCACGGACTGGCTGAGCGCCTGCGCTCCGGCCTTCGAGGCCGCGTAGTGCGGATAGCCGGTGAGCGCGTCGAATGCCGCTGAGGAGCCGAAGGTGACGACGGCCCCCGACCCGTTCGGCCGCATCGCCCGCAGGGCGGCGCGCAGGACGTGGAACGTGCCGTCCAGGTTGATCCGCAGGACCCGTCGCCACGCCTCGAGGCCGAGGCGTGTGGTCACCTCGGGCGGCCGGCCGGCCAGCACCGCGTCGGCCAGCCACTGCTTCACGGTGGGATCGTCGACGCCGGCCGCGTGGACCACCACATCCAGCCGCCCGTGCTCTCGCACGACCTCTTCGACGAGCCCGTCGACCTGCCCGGCGTCCGCCACGTCCACGGGCGCCGCGCGGACTCCGGCCAGCTCTTTCGCGACCGATTCGGCCGCCGGGCCGTCGATGTCCGCCGCGACGACGGCCTCGGCACCCTGCCCCGCCAGTCCGCGGGCGACCGCCGCGCCGATTCCGGAGCCCGCGCCGGTGACCAGCGCGACCCGCCCCGCGAAACGGCCGTACTCCAGGCTCCCGCCACCCATCGGGCCACCGCCTCCCTGCGATACTGAACTGACTTCATTTTTGTTACGCTGGGCCGCATGTCAACAGGCAGCGCCGGGAGGACGGGATGAGAGCGGTCCGGCTGACGCACTGGGGCGGCCCACCGGCGGTCACTGAAGTGGATCGGCCCACGCCGAGAGGCGAGGAGGTCCTGGTGCGGGTCGAGGCGGCCGGGTTGTGCGGCTCCGACCTGCATGTCCTCGACGCGGAACCCGGCGTCCTGCCCTACCGGACGCCGTTCACCCTCGGGCACGAGGTGGCCGGCCGGGTGGCCGAGCAGGGCCCGGACGCCACCGGGCCACGGACCGGGGAGCGCGTGGTGGTCTACGGGCCCTGGGGCTGCGGGCGATGCGGGCGCTGTGCGGCCGGGGCGGAGAACTACTGCGACCGGCGCCCCGCGCTGGACGCGGCCCGCACCGGGACCGGAACCGGACTCGGGCGTGACGGCGGCCTGGCCGACTTCCTGCTCGTCCCGTCGGCGCGACTCCTCCTGCCCGTGGGCGACCTCGACCCCACGCAGGCGGCTCCGCTGTCCGACGCGGGACTCACCGCCTACCACGCCGTCGCCGGGATCCGGCCGGCGCCGGGCGGCAAGGAGGGCGGCGCCGGCACGAGCGTGGCCGTCATCGGCGTCGGCGGCCTGGGGCATCTGGCGATCCAGATCCTTCGCGCCGTCACCGCCGCCCAGGTGCTCGCGGTGGACGTGCGGGAGGAGGCGATCGCCCTCGCCCACGACTGCGGCGCCCACTTCGCCACAGTCGTACGCCCGGACACCGCCGAGGTGCTCAGGGGCCGGACCGGCGGCGCGGGCGTCGACGCCGTGCTCGACTTCGTCGGCACCTCCGCCACTCTCCAGCTGGCGGTGAGGACCCTGCGGCCGGGCGGAGACCTCGCCCTGGTCGGCAGCGGCGGCGGGGAACTGACGGTTCGCAAGCCGGGTGCGCTGCCTCCTGGACTGCGGCTCTCACTGCCGTTCTGGGGGACGCGGCCGGAGCTGCTGGAGGTCGTGGCGCTCGCGCGCTCCGGCGCCGTCACGGTCGAGACGAGCCTGTTCCCGCTGGCCGACGCCCCGGCCGCGATCGGCGCGCTGCGGGCCGGCGGGATACGCGGACGGGCCGTACTGGTCCCCTAGTGAGGCTCGCCCGGACGGGCGCGGAGGCTGCCGCCTGAGGCAAACTGAACTCACGTTGCGAGCAGCGCGGCGTCGAGCCCGACGCGAACTCCGTGGTCAGTGGCGCGAACTCCGTGGTCAGTCCGGCCGCGCCGCGACCGCCTGGGTGTCGTCGGCGATCACCTGCGTCATCGTGGGTTTCCCGCACCCGCGAAGGGGACCTGGGCGGAGGCCGCGACCCGCGGGAAGGGGTGCTGCCACAGGCCCTGCGTCTCCAGCCTCGGCAGGACGCCCTCGCCGAACCAGTAGGCCTCCTCCAGGTGGGGGTAGCCGGAGAGGACGAACTCCTCGATGCCGAGGGCCGCGTACTCCTTGATGCGTTCGGCGACCTCGTCGTGGCTGCCGACCAGGGCCGTGCCCGCGCCGCCGCGTACCAGGCCGATGCCGGCCCACAGGTTGGGGTGGATCTCCAGGGCGTCCCGGTTGCCGCCGTCGTGCAGGGCGAGCATGCGCTGCTGCCCCGTGGACTCGCTGCGGGCGAGTCCGGCCTGCACGGACGCCACGGTCTCCGGGTCGAAGCCGTCCAGCAGCCGGTCGGCCTCCGCCCACGCCTGCTCGGAGCTGTCGCGGGTGATGACGTGCAGCCGGATGCCGAACCGTACGGTGCGGCCCTGCTCTGCCGCCAGCTTCCTGATCCAGGCGATCTTCTCGGCGACCTGCGCGGGCGGTTCGCCCCAGGTGAGGTACACGTCCACGTGCCGCGCGGCGATCTCTCCGGCGATCGGCGAGGAGCCGCCGAAGTAGACCTCGGGGACCGGGTCGGGCACGCGGGCCAGCGTCGCGTCCGCCACCTGGAGGTGCTCGCCGTGGAGGTCGACGGTCTTGCCCTCCCACAGCTCCCGCACGATCTGCAGGAACTCGCCGGTGCGGCGGTAGCGCGCGTCCTTGTCGAGGAAGTCGCCGTAGGCGCGCTGCTCGTGGCTCTCGCCGCCGGTGACGACGTTGAGCAGCAGCCGTCCGCCGCTCTGCCGCTGGAAGGTGGAGGCCATCTGCGCGGCGAGCGTGGGCGAGACGAAGCCGGGCCGGAAGGCCACCAGGAACTTCAGCCGCTCGGTGTTCTGGCTGACCATCGCCGTCGTCAGCCACGCGTCCTCGCACCAGGCGCCGGTGGGGGTGAGGGCCCCGACGAAGCCGAGGTCCTCGGCGGCGCGGGCGATCTGGCTCAGGTAGGCGACCGTCGGCGGCCGGTCCCGGCCGGACGCGGTGGCGGGGGTGCCGTGGCCGCCGCCGACGACATGGCGGCTGTCGCCGTTGGTGGGCAGGAACCAGTGGAAGGTGAGGGACACGAGGGGTCTCCGATCGTGAGGTTGGGGGGGCGGGTCAGAGCAGACCGTGCCGGGGCGGCCGGGTGCCGCCCAGGACGTAGCGGCCGATGTGCTGGACCTTCCAGCGGGCCGGGTCGTGCAGGGTGTGGGTGCGGGCGTCACGCCAGTGGCGGTGCAGGCCGAGGGAGTCGAGCGCCGACCGGGTGCCGGCGACCTCGAAGAGGGCGCTGCCGATCTCGACGGCGGTCTCCGCGGCGGTCACCTTGGCGGTGGCCACCGCGATCGAGGCCTCGGCGGCCGAGTCGTCGGTCAGGTCGTCCCGGGCGGCGTCGACGGCCCGGGCGGCCTCCCGCAGCAGTGCCTCCGCCGCCCGCAGGCGGATGGCGAGTTCACCGAACCGCTGGATCAGCAGTGGGTCCTCCGCGGCCGTCTCCAGCCCGCTCTCGAACCAGGGCCGGCTCTTCGTACGGACGAACTCCACGGCCTCCGCCAGCGCACCGGAGGCGATCCCCGCGTCGATGGCTGCGTGCAGCAACTGGGCCACGGAGCCGTGGAGTTGGGGACCCTGAAAGGTGAGGTGGTGGGGCAGGACCCGGTCGGCGGGGACCGGCACCCGCTCCAGGCGGACCGTTCCGCTGGCGGTGGTGCGCTGCCCCATGCCGTCCCAGTCGTCGACGACCGTCACACCGGGGGCGTCGCGCGGTACGTACGCCACGTGCAGGGTGTCGTCGCCGGCCCGGGCCAGGACGGGGATCCAGTGGGCGAACAGCGCGCCTGTGGAGTAGTGCTTGACGCCGTCGAGGACGTACGAGCCGTCCGGGTCTCGCGTGAGCCGGGTGCGGATGTCCTGTACGTGCTTGGTGCCGGCCTCGGACTGGGCGTTGCCGAACCGCCTGCCCCGCAGCACCTCGCCGAAGAAGAACTCCTGCTGGGCGTGCGTGCCCTGGCGGCGCAGCACATTGACGTAGACGAAGTGGCTCTGCGGGATCTGGGCGAGGCTGGCGTCGGCCGATGCCAGCAGCCGGAAGATCTCGGCGAGCGTCCCGGTACTAACGTCCGCGCCGCCGAACCCGGCCGGGACGCTCACGGCCAACAGGCCCGAGGCGGAGAGCCGTTCCAGCTCCGCGTGCGGGAGCCGGCGCCGTACGTCCCGCTCGGCGGCTTCCTTGCGGAAGTCCGCTGCGAGTTCGGCGGCGACGGCCAGGGCCTCGGCGTCGCCGGCGATCACATGGGCCGCGCTCATCCGGTGGCTGCCAGCAGTGTCGTACGGCCGCCGAGCGCGGCGGAGAACTGGTCCGTGACCTGGGCCAGGGCCTCGGCCGAGCCGGGCGCGACGGTCAGGGAGCCGTCGTCGCTCACGGCGATGTCCTTGTCGAGGGTGAACCAGCCCGGGACGATGTGCGCGGCGCCCATGGAGCTCAGCACGGGACGCAGGGCGTAGTCGATGGCCAGGACGTGGGCGACGGACCCACCGGTGGCGAGCGGCAGGACGGTCTTGCCGGCCAGTGCGTACTGCGGGAGCAGGTCCAGCAGGGACTTCAGCAGTCCGGAGTAGGCGGCCTTGTAGACGGGGGTGCCGACCACCACCCCGTCCGCCTGCTCGACCAGGGCGGTGGCCCGGACGATCTCGGGGTGCCGGAAGTCCGCCCCGAGGAGCGCCTCGGCGGGGACGCTCCGGACGTCCAGCGGGATCACCTCGTGTCCCTGGGCGGTGAGCCGGGCGTCGAGGTGGCGCAGCAGTCGCTGGGTGCGGGAGGTGGCGGAGGGGCTGCCGGACACGGACAGGATGGTGGCCATGGGGGTGTTCCCTTCGTGGCTGTCGCTCGGGCGAACGGTGATCAGGCTTGGGCTGCGGCGGGCTCGAAGTCGGGTTCCTGTGCCTCCAGTTCGCGCACGAGGGGCAGCACACGCTTGCCGAAGTACTCGACCTCCTCGTGGTAGTGCAGGAAGCCGAGGAGGAAGAGGTCGACGCCGAGCCGCTTGTAGGCGACGATCCGTTCGGCGATCTGCTCGGGCGTGCCGATGAGGCCCGTGCGGAAGCCGTCGTTGTACTGGACGAGGTCCTCGAAGCCGGAGTCCTGCCACATGCCCTTGCCGTCGGCGGTGGACGGACCGGCCTGCCGGACGGCGTCGCGGAAGCCGTGCACTGCCTCGGTGTCGGCGTGGGCGACGATCTCACGGAGCTGCTCACGGGCCTCGGCCTCGGTGTCGCGGGCGATGAGGAAGCCGTTGAGTCCGAACTTCGGGGGCGTGCGGCCCGCCTCGGCGGCGGAGGCCCTTACGTCGTCGATCTGCTCGGTGACGCCCGCGAAGTCCTTGCCGTTGCTGAAGTACCAGTCGGAGACCCGGCCGGCCATGGCGCGGGCGGCGGTGGAGTTACCGCCCTGGAAGATCTCGGGGTGCGGGCGCTCGGGGGTGTTCAGCGGCTTGGGCTTGAGGGAGAAGTCGCGCACCCGGTAGAAGTCACCGGCGAGTTCGGCGTGGTCCTCGGTCCAGATGGTGCGCAGGGCGGTGATGAACTCCTCCGCGCGCCGGTAGCGCTCGTCGTGCTCCAGCCACGGCTCGCCCAGCGCGGTGAACTCGCCCTTGAACCAGCCGCTGACGACGTTGACGGCGAAGCGGCCGTTCGACAGATGGTCGGCGGTCGCGCCCAGCTTGGCGAGGACGCCCGGGTGCCACAGACCGGGGTGGACGGCGGCGATGACCTTCAGCCGCTGGGTGGCGAGCAGCAGGGCGAGGCTGAAGCTGGTCGACTCGTGCTGGTTCTCGGCGCCGTAGCTTGCCATGTAGCGGACCTGGCTGAGCGCGTAGTCGAAGCCGTTGTTCTCGGCGAGGACGGCCAGTTCGCGGTTGTAGTCGTAGCCCCAGTCGGTGCGCTGCTCGACGGTGCTGGTGACCAGGCCGCCGCTGACGTTCGGCACCCAGTAGGCGAAACGGACGGGGTCGGATGCGGGCGGTACGGGCATGGGGAACTCCCGGGAAGAGCGGAAAGGCGCACGAAACACACGGGCGTCGGCACGGAAACGTGCTCGCCAGGGGAATTCAGGCGCGCTGGATCGACGGTCCCGGGAAGGCCGTCAGCGCGACGGAGAACGTCCGGGACCGGAATTCAGATACGGAGAGAGCGCGGAAAGCGCGTGGGAGGGTTTCCCTCGGGTGCGCTGCGCTCAGACGCGGCTGCGACAGCAGGAGCTGGAGACACGCGCGAGATCGACGTGGCGTCGCTGCGTGAGGTCCGGTCGCTTCATGCCGACGATCCAACCAAGCGCGGGTCCGGCCGGTCAAGAAGACCCGGTGGTGATTCCACATGGTGAGAGTCGGTATTCACGAGGTTGTGACAGGGTTTCCCTTGAACCGGTCTCATCGGGGACGCAGTCTCCTGTCGTGCGCATAGAACAGCTGGAATACATCGCCGCCGTCACCCGGTTCGGTTCGCTGCGGCGGGCCGCCGAGGAACTCCATCTGTCCCAGCCCGCGTTGAGCGAGACCGTGCGCAATCTGGAGCGGGAACTCGGTGTGGACCTGCTGGAGCGCAAACGGTCGGGGGCGAAGGTCAGCGACGAGGGCCGGGAACTGCTGCCGCACATCATGACGGTGCTGGACGCGGTGGACCGGCTGCGCGGCGCGGCCGGCGACCAGCACCGCGTCAGCCGCATGGTGCGGCTCGGCACGGTCAACACGGCCACCGTTCCCCTGCTCATCCCGACCGTGCGGGAGTTCCGCTCCGCGCACCCGGCCACCCAGGTCGAGGTGGTCGGCGCGCAGCAGGCCGACATCCACCGCGGGCTGCTGGAGGGAGCCTTCGACCTGGGGCTGGTGAACTATCTCCACGGCGACGACATGCCGCCCGGCTTCGAGACGACCGAGCTGTTGCGCGGGCGGCCGGTGGTGTGCGTACGCCCGGACAGCCCGCTGGCGGCCCTGGACACGGTGGATGTGGACAGCCTCCTCGCCGAACCGCTCATCGTGATGCGGTCCGGCTATGTCATGCACCGCTACGTCCACCGGCTGCTGCGCGGCCGGACACCGTCCTTCTCGTACTCCACCGACGGCGCCGAGATGGGCAAGCTGATGGTCGCCGAGGGTCTGGGGGCGACGGTGCTGCCCGACTTCAGCGTCCTCGGCGATCCCCTGGAGCGGCGGGGCACCCTCACCGTACGGCCGCTGGCGGGCGACGAGACCGAGGTGCTGCTGGTGCTGCAGCGCCGCCATGCCGTCTCGGTCCCCCGTGCCGTGCGTGATCTGCACGCGCTGTTCGTGCGCAACGCGGACGCGCACCGGGAGTCGTGAAGACCCTTCTGATCCGAACGGGTGGTTCACCCACCCTGTCGGCGTAGCAGGACGCCTCCTCGCGGGGCGGCCGGGCCGGGGCGCGCCGGAAGCTCCAAGGAGATTGGAGTCATCATGCTCCGTACGAACCCGCCCCGCGTCAGCGTGATCATCCCCGCGTACAACTCCATGCCGGAACTGACGAAGTGCGTCACCTCCGTCATGGAGCAGACGCTCGGCCTGGACAGGATCGAGATCATCGCGGTCGACGACGGCTCGACCGACGGCACCGGGGACGAGCTGGACCGGCTCGCGCGCTCCTGTCCCAGCCTGCGCGTCGTGCACCAGCCCAACAGCGGCGGAGCCGGAGGCCCGCGCAACACCGGTCTGGACATGGCGGGCGGGGACTACGTCTTCTTCCTCGACTCCGACGACTACCTGGGCCCCGACGCCCTGCGCCGCATGGTCGCGATGGCGGACGAGAACCGCACCGACGTGGTCCTCGGCAAGATGGTGTCCGTGGGCGGACGTGCCGTGCCGACGGCCGTCTTCTCGCACAACCAGCCCCGGACCGATGTCTTCTCCTCCGCCGCCTACCGCACCCTGGGGTGCTGGAAGCTGTTCCGGCGGTCGCTGATCGAGCGGCTGGACCTGAGGTTCCCGCCGTACCGCAACTGCGAGGACAAGCCGTTCACCGCCGCGGCCTTCCTCAACGCCGACGGCATCTCCGTGGTGGCCGACTACGACTGCTACTACTCACGCGACCGGCAGAACGGCAACAACCTCACCCGCACCGCCGTCGATCTGGTCCACCGTATGGACGGCACCCGGCTGTGCTTCGAGACGGTCGCCCGGTATCTGGAACCAGGCCCGCGCCGGGACCAGATCATGCGCCGCCACGTGGAGTGGGAGCTGTGCGGGCCCTTGCGCGGCCTGCTGCACAAGGAGAGCGAAGAGCAGGCACGGGAGCGCTTCTATCCGCAGTTCCGGCACTGGGCACTGACTTATGTGACCGACGGTGTCTTCCAGCAGCTCGCCCCGCCGGACCGGCTCATCGTCCACCTGCTGCGCGCGGACCGGTACGAGGACCTGCTCAGCGTGGCCCGGCACGCCAAGGAGGACGCGGCGCGCGGCAACGTCGTCGACAAGGGCCGCGTCTACTGGTGCCACCCCTTCTTCCGGGACCCGGCGAAGGCGATCCCGGACATCTGCTTCGACGCCACCGACCGGCTCCCGGTCCGCCATGAACTGGCGGAAGCGGTATGGACGGGCGACGGCGGTGTGCTCCGGCTCGCCGGCCACGCCCGTATCGAATCCCTCGGCGCACTCGAATCCACCACCCGGCTGGTCCTGCGCCCGCGCGGCTTCCCGCACCCGGACATCCGCGTGCCCGTGACCCTCCGCACCGCCTCCCACCAGCCCGACGACCAGGCCACCGGCTTCCTCGTCGACGTGGACCTGAGCACCGTCGACTCGGGCGGACCGCTGCGCGCCGGGGTGTGGGACCTCCACCTGGACGTGCGTGCCCAGGGAGTCAGCCGGACCGTCAGGCTGCGGCAGGCCAGGACTGACGCGAACGGCCGGAGGACCCCGCCGCGCCGCAAGGCCGCGGCCACCACCGTGCGTCCGTTCTTCACTCCGTACGGGAACTTCTCCCTGGACGTCCGGCGGCCCGAGGACGAGCCGGTCTGTCGTGTGACCGGGATCGCCTGGGACACGTCCGTACCCGGCACGCTCGTCGTCAGCGGACGCCTCACCGACGAAGCCGCGGGCCGCCCCGGGCCCACGGCCCTGCGTGCCGAAGGCGACTCGGGCTCGGTGCGAGACGTGCCCCTGCGGTACGCACCGGACGGTGGAAGCACCGGCTTCACCGCCCGTCTGCCGGTCAGGAAACTGCTTCCAGGGCGGTGGACGCTGACCCTCCGTACGGACGAGCCGAACAGCCGGATTCCCGTCCCGCCCCTGAAGGGGCTGACCGGCACCCGCTGGTTCCGCGCCGCCCGGTTCGGCCGCCCGTACTACGCCAAGCCGCTCCCCCGCGGCTCGAAGGGGGCCGTGGTGCTGCGCGTGGCGCCGGTCGCAGTCGCGGCGGCCCTGCGCCGACGGCTCGGTCGACGCGGATCCGGGTCGCGCCCGGGGCCTGGACCCGAGGCCCGGGCCTGATGCCTCGTCAGTAGGTCATCTGTCCCGGACTCTTGACTCGTAAGGCGGTAGTGGTCATCCTCGTCGCACCATGGGCGAGGTCATGACAATCGGGCTGTCGCTCCCCGGCCCACAAGGCCCAGGACGGCCCGATACGTCGACCCCGCCATCCCGCCGACCGAGGGACGTGGGCTGTGACCACTGCCGGACGCCCGTATCGCAAGAACATCACCGTTGTGTCGCTCCTCCTGCTCGTGCTGTCCCTCGCGCTCGGACCCACACCGAGTTCGGCGGCCGGAACCGACTGGTGGAACCCGACCGCGCGGCCCACGCCGGACTCCGGGGTCAACGTCACGGGGGAGCCCTTCACCGGCACCAACGACCGGGGCGAGGTGCGCGGCTTCGTCGACGCGCACGACCACATCTTCTCCAACGAGGCCTTCGGCGGCCGTCTGATCTGCGGAAAGCCGTTCTCCGAGCAGGGCGTCGCGGACGCGCTCAAGGACTGTCCCGAGCACTACCCGGACGGCTCGCTCGCGATCTTCGACTTCATCACCAACGGCGGTGACGGCAAGCACGACCCGAACGGCTGGCCCACCTTCAAGGACTGGCCGGCCCACGACTCGCTGACCCACCAGCAGAACTACTACGCCTGGGTGGAACGGGCCTGGCGCGGCGGCCAGCGGGTGCTGGTGAACGACCTCGTCACCAACGGCGTGATCTGCTCGGTCTACTTCTTCAAGGACCGCGGCTGCGACGAGATGACGTCCATCCGGTTGCAGGCCAAGCTGTCGTACGACATGCAGGCCTACATCGACAAGATCTACGGCGGGCCCGGCAAGGGCTTCTTCCGGATCGTCACCGACAGCGCGCAGGCACGTGAGGTCGTCGAGCAGGGCAAACTGGCGGTCGTCCTCGGCGTGGAGACGTCCGAGCCGTTCGGCTGCAAGCAGATCCTCGACATCGCGCAGTGCAGCAAGGCCGACATCGACAAGGGCCTGGACGAATTGCACGCGCTGGGCGTGCGCAGCATGTTCCTGTGCCACAAGTTCGACAACGCGCTGTGCGGTGTCCGCTTCGACTCGGGCTCGCTCGGAACGGCCATCAACGTCGGCCAGTTCCTGTCGACGGGCACGTACTGGAAGACGGAGAAGTGCGCCGGACCGCAAGCCGACAACCCCATCGGCAACGCCTCGGCGGCCGAAGCCGAGAAGAAGCTCCCGGCGGGCGAGGAGGTCCCCTCGTACAGCGCTGACGCCCAGTGCAACGTCAGAGGACTCACCGGACTCGGCGAGTACGCCGTCCGCGGCATGATGCAACGCGGGATGATGCTGGAGATCGACCATATGAGCGTCAAGGCCACCGGCCGGGTGCTCGACATCTTCGAGGCCGAGAGCTACCCCGGCGTGCTCTCCTCGCACAGCTGGATGGACCTGGACTGGACCGAACGGGTCTACGGTCTCGGCGGCTTCATCGCCCAGTACATGCACGGCTCCGAGGGCTTCATCTCGGAGGCGAAGCGCACGGAGGCCCTGCGTGACAAGTACGGCGTGGGCTACGGGTACGGCACCGACATGAACGGCGTCGGCGGGTGGCCGGGCCCGCGCGGCGCGGACGCCCCGAACAAGGTCACCTACCCCTTCAAGAGCGTCGACGGCGGCTCCGTCATCGACCGGCAGACCACCGGTCAGCGCACCTGGGACCTGAACACCGACGGAGCGGCCCACTACGGCCTCGTCCCGGACTGGATCGAGGACATCCGCCGGGTCGGCGGCCAGGACGTGGTGGACGACCTCTTCCGCGGCGCCGAGTCCTACCTCGACACCTGGGGGGCCTCCGAGAACCACGAGGCCGGAGTCGATCTCGCGGCCGGCTCCACCGCGTCGGCCAGTTCCTCGGAATGGAGCCTGTTCACGAGCTACGAGCCGCACCGGGCCGTCGACGGCGACGGCGGCACCCGCTGGGCGAGCGACTGGAGTGACGACCAGTGGTATCAGCTCGATCTCGGGTCCACACGCGACGTCGAGCGGGTCACTCTCGACTGGGAGCGCGCCTACGCGAAGTCGTACCGCGTGGAGCTCTCCACGGACGGAGTGAACTGGCGGACCGCCTGGTCCACGACGGCGGGTGACGGTGGCCTGGACACCGCCAGGTTCACCGGCACCCCGGCCAGGTACGTGCGTGTCCAGGGGCTGGAGCGCGGCACCGGCTGGGGCTACTCCCTCTCCGAGGTCAAAGTCCACGGCGGCTGACACCCACGAGAGGGGTTCCATGGCACGGTTGCCGTCCGCCGAGCGGCGGCGACAGCTCACCGAAGCGGCGATCAGGGCGATGGCCCGGGACGGCGTCCCCAGGACGACGACCCGGTCCATCGCCGCCGAGGCGGGCGTCTCGCTGAGCGTCTTCCACTACTGCTTCGACTCCAAGCAGGAGCTGATCGAGTCCGTCATCACCACCATCACCGGGCACTACGTGACGGTGGTGAAGGAGGCCCTGCGGCCCAGGGCCGGCCTCGAGGAGACCGTCCGGGCGGGCTTCCAGGCGTACTGGGAGCACGTCCGCGCCCACCCGGACGAGCACATGCTCACCTATGAGCTCACGCAGTACGCGCTGCGCCAGCCCGGCTTCGAACATCTGGCGCGGCGGCAGTACGAGCTGTACGCGGAGACGTACCTCGAGCTCATCGGCCAGCTGCGGGAGAGCATGGGCCTGCGTCTGCGCGTGCCCGCCCCGGTCCTGGCGCGCTACCTGGCCGCCATGACCGACGGCCTGACCCTCAACTACCTCGTGCTCGGTGACGACGACGCCTGGTCGGGCATCCTCGACACGGTCACGGCGCACATCGCCGGCCTGGTGTGCGAGCCCTGAACAGGCGGGACGCGCGTCGGGCTCCTTAGGCTCGTAGGGGACGGTTCCTCCCGGAGGTGACAGTCATGCGAGCCTCGCTGATACAGCTGTCGGTGGACGCCACGGACTCCGCCGAGGAGCGCCGCCGCAGGGCGGCCTCGCTGGTCCGCGGCCGGGCCGGCGACGATCTGGTGGTCCTGCCGGAACTGTGGACGGCCGGCGCCTGGGCGTACGACGGCTGGGGACGCGACGCCGAAGGGATCGACGGCCCCACCGCCGAGGCCATGTCCGCCGCGGCCCGTGCGGCCGGGGTCTGGCTCCACGCCGGATCGATCGTCGAGCGGGACCGGGACGGGACCCTCTATAACACCGCCCTTCTCTTCGACCGGGCCGGTGACCTGCGCGGTCACTACCGCAAGATCCACCGGTACGGCTTCGACACCGGTGAGGCGACCATGATGGGCGGGGGCGGCGACATCGTCGCCGTGCCCACCGAATTCGGGGTGATCGGCCTCGCCATCTGCTACGACCTGCGCTTCCCCGAGCTCTTCCGGGGCCTGATCGACGAGGGGGCGGAGCTGATCGTGGTGCCCGCCGCCTGGCCCGCGGCCCGGCTCGCCCACTGGCGGCTCCTGACCCGCACGAGGGCCCTGGAGGAGCAGGTCTTCCTGCTGGCCTGCTGCGCCACGGGCACCCATGGCGGTATGCGGCAGGGCGGGCACAGCGTGGCCGTCGACCCCTGGGGGACGGTCCTGGGCGAGGCCGGCACCGCGGCGGAGACGGTGACGGTGGAGGCCGACATGGGCGAGGTCGCCCGGATCCGCTCCGAACTCCCCGTCCTGCGTGATCGTGTCCTCGCCGTGGGGTCAGCGGGCGGGCGGTGAGGCCGGCGGGCGGCTTACACGACGCCCTGGGCGGTCATCGCCTCGGCGACGCGGAGGAAGCCCGCGGTGTTGGCACCGAGGACGTAGTCGTCGCCGTCGCCGCCGTAGGTCTCGGCGGTGACGCGGCACTGGGCATGCACCTGTCCCATGATGGTCGCGAGCCGGTCCTCCGTCCGCTCGAAGGTCCAGCTGTCGCGCGAGGCGTTCTGCTGCATCTCCAGCGCGGAGGTCGCGACCCCGCCCGCGTTGGCCGCCTTGCCGGGGGCGAAGAGGATCCGCGCCTCGCGGAACACCTCGATCGCCTCGGGCGTGCAGGGCATGTTCGCGCCCTCGGCCACGGCGAGCACGCCGTTCTTCACCAGCGCGACGGCGTCCTGAGGGCCCAGCTCGTTCTGGGTCGCGCACGGCAGGGCGATGTCGCACGGAACGTCGTACACCGACCCCCGGGTCGAGAACCGCGCGGCCGGCTTCGCCTCGGCGTAGGCGGAGACCCGGGCCCGCCGCACCTCCTTGACCTCCTTGAGCAGGTCCAGGTCGAGGCCGTCCTCGTCGACCAGGTACCCGGAGGAGTCGGAGCAGGCCACCACGCGGCCGCCCAGGGCGTGGACCTTCTCGGCGGCGTAGACGGCGACGTTTCCCGACCCGGAGACCACGACCCGGCGTCCGTCGAAGTCCTGGCCGCGCGTGGCCAGCATCGCCTGGGCGAAGTACACCGCGCCGTAGCCGGTGGCCTCGGTGCGGGCGTGCGAACCGCCCCATCCGACCGGCTTGCCCGTCAGGACACCGGCCTCGTAGCGGTTGGTGATCCGCTTGTACTGGCCGAAGAGGTAGCCGATCTCGCGGCCGCCCACCCCGATGTCCCCGGCGGGCACGTCCGTGTGCTCGCCGAGGTGGCGGTACAGCTCCGTCATGAACGCCTGGCAGAAGCGCATGACCTCACCGTCCGAACGGCCCTTGGGGTCGAAGTCCGATCCGCCCTTGCCGCCGCCGATCGCCATGCCGGTCAGCGCGTTCTTGAAGATCTGCTCGAAGCCGAGGAACTTGACGATGCCCAGGTTGACGCTGGGATGGAAGCGCAGGCCTCCCTTGTACGGCCCCAGCGCGCTGTTGAACTCCACCCTGAAACCGCGGTTGACCCGTACCGTGCCCTGGTCGTCCACCCACGGGACCCGGAACATCAGCTGCCGCTCGGGTTCGCAGAGCCGCTCCACGATCCGGGCCTCGGCGTACTCCGGGTGGGCGCGGAGCACGGGGCCTATGGCGTGCAGGACTTCGTGTGCCGCCTGGTGGAACTCCGTCTCGCCGGGATCCCGTCGGCGGAGGGTGTCGTAGACGGCCTCGATGTGGGCGCTGACGTCCATGTGCGTCGTCTCTCTTCGCTCAGGTGCGGGCCGGACTCGTGCCGACCGGATGCTCGGTTGTTCGCGATGGCGGACACCCACCACCACGCGTGAGCGCGCCGAATTACTCACCGGCGGGCGCTCCGCGGCGTGGTCCGGCATCGACGGGGGAACCGCCGCCCGGGGTCTTCCTGTCAGTCTCGGGAGAGTTTGTCCGCCTCCGCCCAGCCGGTCAGGGCGCCGCGCAGTGCCGCCACCAGGCGGCCGGCGGCCTCGTCCTCGGTGCGGCCGCTCTTGATGAGGTCGAGGATGTCGCGCGGGTCGAACAGCGCGTTCCAGAGATAGAGGGCTTCGTCGCCGAGGTCCTCGATGCCGAGTTCCTCGGTGGTCTGCCGCAGCGGTTCGGCGAGCGCTTCGGCCTGCGGGGTGAGGTAGCCGGTTCCTTCGCGCAGGCGCTCGAGATAGCCGCGGTGCGAACGCATCTGGGCCATCGCGCCGCCGTGTTCGAGGACGAGGGAGACCCAGTGCCGGGACACCGCTTCGAGTTTCGCCATGCCGCGGGTGGTCTGCCGGGCGCTGAAGTCCCGCAGTTCGGAGCCCACTTGGGCGCGGAAGGCGTGCAGCACCTCCTCGACGGAGGAGAAGTGGCGGTAGGCCGTCGCCGTGGACACCTCGGCGTGCTTGGCGATCTCGGCGAGGCTGACGGGCGTGGGCGAGTTCTCGAACAGTCGCGCGGCCGCCTTGATGAGGTGCCTGCGGTTGCGCTCGGTGTCACTGCGCATGGGTCGATTCCTCGTCGTGTACGGGACGGTGCTCATCGCAGGGCCGCAAGACCGGCGGCCAGGCGGCGGACACCCTCGGTGATGGACTGCGGGCTGGCAGCGTACGACAGCCTCAGGTGCCCCTCACCCCGCGCTCCGAACTCGCTCCCGGGCCGGACGGCGACGCCGTGGGTGCGCAGCGCGGCCACGACCTCCACGGACGGCAGATCGATGTCGTAGCGCGGGAATTGGTAGAAGGCCCCTTCCGGTGCGCTGAGGGTGAGGCCGGGGACCGCGGCCAGTTCCCCGCGCATGAGCTCGCCGCGCTCCTCGTAGGCGGCGCGCATCCGGGCGACGTCGTCGTCGCAGCTCTCCACCGCGACGAGCGCGGCGTCCTGGACGACGGTGTTGACGGAGCCGTTGAAGGTGTTGTGGATGCGCGCGGCCGCCTGGATGAGCGGCGAGGGCCCCCAGAGGTAGCCGACGCGCCAGCCGGTCATCGCGTAGCTCTTGGAGAACGTCTGGCAGTAGACGGTCCGGTCGCGCAGGCCGTCGACGGAGAGGGCCGAGGTGAAGGGGCGGCCGGTGTAGTCGAGGTCGGAGTACGCCTCGTCGGAGATGACGATGGTGGGGGTGCCCTCCAGCAGGGCGGCGAGCGCTTCGAGTTCCTCGCGGCTGTGCACGATGCCGGTCGGGTTGACGGGGTTGCAGAAGACGAAGAGCTTGGCGTCGGTGAGGGCCTCGGCGAGCCGGTCGAGGTCCCAGTGCAGGTCGGGTGCGAGCGGGACGGGGACGACGGTGCCGCCGGCCATCGCGACCAGGTCGCCGTAGAGGGAGTAGGTGGGGTCGGGGACGACCACCCTGTCTCCGGGGTCGACGAGGGACAGGATCGACGCGGCCAGCCCGGCGGTCCCGCCCTGGGTGATCAGGACGTCGCCGGCGGACACCGGCGTCCCGGCGATGACGGCCAGCTTCGCGGCGAGGGCCTTGCGCAGGGCCGGTTCGCCGAGCAGCGGTGAGTAGTGGGTGCGTCCGGAGCGCAGCGCGGCGTGGGCCGCCTCGGTCACCCGCTCCGGGGTGTCGAAGTCGGGTTCGCCCATCGCGAGGGAGACGAGGTCGGACCGGGACTGCGGCTGCTGCGTCCGGCGGGAGGCGGCCGCGATCCGTGCGACCGCGGCGGCGGTGTCGAACAGGGGCGGCTGGGTGGTGACGGTGGGCGGCATGCGCTCCTCCTGGAAACGGGGTGGTCAGGCCTGCGGTGCGGAGTCGGCGGGGGCGCCCGCCCAGCGGCTGATCTCGAGGTCGGCGGAGACGTCGCGCTGGCGGGTCGGGGCGACGACGATCTCCTGGAGGACGACACGCTGGGGCAGGGCGACGGCCAGGCGGATGGCCTCGGCCACGTCCTCGGGCTGGACCATGCCGGCGCGCTCCTCCGGCGCCGGGGGCCGGGCGCGGTCGTCGAGGATGGGGGTGTCCGCTTCGCCCGGCAGCACGGTGATCGCGCGCAGGCCCTGGTTGCGGAACGTGTTGTGCAGGAAGGTCATGAAGTTGCGCACGCCCGCCTTGGCCGCGCCGTAGGCGGCGCCGCCGAGCAGGTTGGGGTTGACCGCGGCGAGCGAGGAGACGGTGACGATGGTCCCGGTGCCGCGGTCGAGCATGTCGGGCAGGACGGCCTGGGTGAGCTGGAAGACGGCGGTGAGGTTCACGTCGAGGACCTGGCGCCACTCGTCGTGCGGGAGCCACTGCGGGTTGAGCACCGACGAGGAGCTGCCCGCGTTGTTGACGAGGACGTCGACCGGACCGAGTTCGCTCCGCACCCGGTCGAGGACGCGGGTCACATCGTCCGCGCGGGTGATGTCCGCGGCGAGGGCGAGAGCGGTCCCGCCCTCGGCGCGGATCGTGGCGGCGACCCGGTCGAGGGCCTCCTGTCTGCGGCCGATCAGGACCACGGCGGCACCGTCCCGGGCGAGCAGTCGCGCGGTCTCGAGGCCCATTCCGCTGCCGGCTCCCGTGATGAGCGCGGTCGTGCCGGTCGATGTGGTCACCGTTTCTCCTCCATCGGTGACATGAGAGTCACCTTGCATATGAGAATAGATTCTCAGATTGTCTGGGGCAAGGGCTGGGCCGGGATCCCGGGCGTGGGTGCGGGCAGGGGCGCGGTGAATCCGAGTGCGCCAAACGCCTCGGCAGCCGCACGCCCGAGCGCGCGGACCTCGGACTCGCGCTGCGCGAACCGGCGCAGCGAGGTCTCGCGGTCGATCCAGCGGAACCTGAGTTCCCGCCCCGGCCCGGCCTGCCCGAGCAGATGCAGGGATGCCCGCGCGGCGACGCCGACGATGGGATAGCCGGCGGTCAGGCTCCGGTAGCGGCCGAGGACGATCAGCTCGTCGGCGTGCGGGATCTGCAGCGCCCCGATGGGCACGCCGTGCGACACGATCTCGGTGTCTGTGTCCGGGTGGAGCACCGGCCCGTCGAGCCTGAGCCCCACATGGTTGGAGCGCGGTGTGACGACGTAGGTCGCCTCCCCGATCACGTCGCGGATCCCCGCGATCGTCCGCATGCCGGGGGTGGGGACGACGTCGACGATCCACGGTCCGTCGTCGAAGCGCGGTACGGGCACGGGAAGCCGGAACAGCCGCGCTTCGAACGGCCGGTGCCTGAACCCCCGGAACGCCGTCTCCAGCAGGACCCGCGCCCCTGGCACCACGGCCTGCCCGAATCCCATCCGGGCGTCCGGGGCGGCACTGCCCAGCAGCCTCTGCGTGCTCAGCGTTCCGTTCACCGCCAGATAGGTGCGGGTCCCCAGGCTCATGTCAGCCCGGATCCGCACCTCGTGGCCCGCGGGCACGATCAGCGGCGACCAGGTGTCGGCCGGCGAGCCCGCGACGGTGACCCGGGCGGGCGCGCCGGTCACCGCGAGAAGCACATCGGCGTCGGGTACCAGGGCCAGCTCGCCGCCCAGGTTCTCCAGCAGCGTCGCGCCACGGGGGTTGCCCACGAGGAGATTGGCCACGGCCGCCGAGTGCTGGTCGGCCGCTCCCCCGGTCGGAACGCCGCGCTGTTCCGTGCCGCTCCGGCCGAGGTCCTGGAACGTGGTGACCCATCCGGTGCTGGTGAAGTCGAGCGTCACGGCCGTCATACGGCCACCTCCGTCGGCAGCAGGAAGCCCTCGCCCAGCGCCTCGGCCTCGTCCCGCGTGACGGGGACGAAGCGCACGACGTCGCCGGTGCCGAACGACACGGGGTCCGGGCGGGAGATGTCGACGATGGTGTGCGGCGTCCGCCCGACCACCCGCCAGCCGGTCGGGCCGGGGAACGGCTGGATGATCGCGTTGGTCCCGGCGATCATGACGGCACCGGGGGCGACGTCCGTGCGCGGCTCGGCCCGCCGGCGCACCGGCCGGGGCACCTTGAGCCCGTCCATCATCGGGGCCATCGCCGCGCCGAGGAGGCAGATGGTGAAGGTGGACCGGGCGATCGCCTCGACCACATCGGTGGTGGCCAGGCCCAGTTCCTCGGCGACGGACACCAGGTCGGGGCCGGTGTCTTCGTCGAAGACGACGGGGATGGCGAACGTCCGCACCTGCCGTGAACGCGCCGGTCCGTCCTTGGGCGACGGCGCCCACCGCGCCACGAGCCGCGCCGCGTACTCCACGTGCTCGAGCGCGGTCAGCAGCGGGTCGAACTCGATGAGCAGGGATTCGAGACCGGAGACGACGTCCAGCACACCGTACGGGCGGTGCGCCAGGAAGCGGTCGCGGAACGCCACGATCCCGGCCCTGCGGATGGCCTGGTCGGCATGCGGGATGGTCACCATCACCGCCGAGTCGCCGTAGGGCTCGACGGTGAGGGCGCCGTACTGTGCTGTGGTCATCACCTGGTGCGCCCCGCCCTCAGCCGGCGAGCGCGACCTCCGCCTTCTGCGCCAGGACCTCACGCAGGCCACCGACCTGGATGCCCGCCTTGTCGAGCGCGGCGCGCAACGCGGTGCCGTTGGCGAGGACGGACGGGTGGTCGCCGTGCAGCAGCAGGACGTCTGCGTCGTGGCCGAGCGGGACCACGTTGCCGTTGACCGAGCGCACCGTCCCCTCCCGTACGACCTGGGCCGAGCGCTCGCCGATCAGCTCCGGGTCGTGGATGAGTCCGCCCTCGTGGGAGCGCGGCACCGGCATGCCGTCGTCGCCGTAACCGCGGTCGGCGAGGAACACGTAGCCCACCTCCAGGCCGCGCTTGCGGGACTCCTCCGCGAGCAGACCGCGCTGGCAGATGACGATGTAGTCGGTGTTGTACGCGGCGATCGCGTCGGTGATGGCGCGGGCGTGCTTGGCGTCGGTCTGCGCGATCGAGCCCATCCGGCCGTGCGGGGCGACATGGCTGATGGTGCCGCCGTGCACCCGCGCGAAGGCGTCCAGGGCGCCGAGCTGGTAGAGGACGTCGGTACGGATCTCCTCCTCGGTCGCCTCGATGAGCCGGCGGCCGAAGCCGACCAGGTCGGGGTAGCCGGGGTGGGCGCCCAGTTCGATGCCGCGCGCGACACAGTCGGAGACCGTCTGATCCATGATGCGCGGGTCACCGGCGTGGAAGCCGCAGGCGATGTTCGACGAGGTGACCAGGCCGAGCAGGGCGCCGTCGTCGCCGATCGTGTAGTTGCCGAAGCTCTCGCCGAGGTCGGCGACGACTGCTACGGAGTTGATTCCCATGGTGTATCTCTCCTGGTGGGGGAGTTGATTCAGCGGGCCGCGAGGGGCTGGCCCTTGGTCTCGCGCAGGAAGGCGACCGTGACCAGGGTGATCAGGGCGGTGATGATGGAGGCGAACGCCGGGACGAGGTTGTTGCCGGTCGACTCGATCAGCTCGGTCATCACCAACGGGGCGCTGCCGCCGAAGATGATCGTCGAGACGCTGAAGCCGATGCTGTAGGCGGAGTAGCGCACCGTGGTCGGGAACATCTCGGCGAGCATGGTGTGCACGACGGCGGCGTGCCCGGAGAAGGCGATCGCGAGGACGACGGTGCCGATGCAGGCGAGTCCGAACTCGCCGGTGGTGATGAGCCGGAACATCGGGTACGAGACGGCGGCCATGGCGAGGGCCGAACCGGCGAGGACGGGCTTGCGGCCGATCCGGTCCGACAGGCGGGCCATGAGCGGGATGCAGATCACGATGGCGACCAGGCTGACCGCGGTGACCGTGAGCGCCCGCAGCATCGAGAAGTTGTGCTCGCCGAGCGAGGTCTTCAAGTAGGTCGGCATGTAGACGAAGAGAAGGTAGTAGCCGGGGCCGTTGAGGGCCGGGAGGAAGATCGTGAGGACGATCGCCCGCAGATGGCGCCGGCTGGTGAAGGCCTCCTTGAGCGGGTTGCGCACGACGGTGTTCTGCTCGCGCAGCGCCTTGAAGTGCGGGGTCTCCTCCAGCCGGCGGCGGATGTAGAAGCCGACGTAGCCGAGCGGGACGGCGAGCAGGAACGGTACCCGCCATGCCCAGGAGGTCATGGAGTCGTCGCCGAGGGTCGTGATGAGGACGGCGGAGAAGGCGCTGCCGAACATCAGGGCGACGAACGAGCCGACGGCGATGAAGCTCATCATGTAGTTGCGGCGGGCGTCCGGCGCGTACTCGCCGACGAAGGACATGGCGCCGGCCACCTCACCGCCGGCGGAGAAGCCCTGCAGCACCCGGAGCAGCACCAGAAGGACGGGCGCGGCCACGCCTATGACGGCGTGGGAGGGGATGAGCCCGATGGCCGCGGTGGCGGCGGAGATCAGCACCAGGAGGGCCGCGAGAAGCCCCTTGCGCCCGAGCTTGTCCCCGAGGTAGCCGCAGATCACACTGCCGAACGGGCGGGCGATGAAGCTGACCAGGAAGCCGACGTTGGTGAGGAAGAGGCCTCCGGCCTCGGCCTCTCCCATGATGTTGATCGCGAGATAGGTGACGAGCAGGCCGTAGATGCCGTAGTCGTACCACTCGACGAAGGAGCCGATCGAGCCTGCGACGGTGGCCTTGCGGACGACCTTGCGGTTGGCGGAGACGACGTCGACCGCTGCCGCGCCGGGCTTCTCCGAGGATGCCTCGTCACGGTCTGAGGGGATGTCGAGCCGATCTGACGTTGTCATACGCGTTCACTTTCGGTGTCGCGGACTCCGGGGACGGTGTCCTCAAGGATCGTGCGCCGAGCGGAGTGACTGCCGGTGATCGCTCATGCGCCGAGATGCGCCCATGAAGGTGGGGCCAGGAGGGGAAAGCGGTGACAGTGCCTCAGGGGCGGGTGACCACGGCGCTGTTCGAAGGGGGCCCGCGCCCGAGAGTGCGGGCGGAAGCGTCACGGTGGGGGACCGCGGAACAGCGCCGGAGCCGAGTTGCGACTGGAATCTCGAATGAGAATAGGTTCGCATTCTCGAGGGGTCAAGGATGTGTTCACCTTCCCGTCAAACCCTTCCCCGCACCCCGCCCGCGCCTTCAGCCACCCCTTGTGCCGCGCAATCGATGGATGCACACTGACTGACGCGAAACGCGAAAGGTTTCGCATTTCCTGAAGGGACTCTGCGATGACCCAGGACAACGTGCGCGTCAACACGGCGTGGGAACGCGTCGACGAGCAGGTGCTCAAGCGGTTCCGCGCCCACTCCGTGGCCAACCTCGGCGACGCCCTCGACCGGCTGAACATCGTCGACGGAGGCATCGCCCCCATCTGGAACGGCGCCGCGGCCGTCGGCACGGCGCTCCCGGTGCTCACCGTCGCGGGCGACAACAAAGCCGTGATCGAGGCGCTCGAGCACATCCGCCCCGGCGACGTCCTCGTCATCAACGCTTTCGGCTACGACGGCCGCGCGATCATCGGCGACAACCTCGCCCAGCGGTTCGCCGTGCACGGTGCCGCCGGCGCGGTCGTCGACGGCTATGTGCGCGACGCCGCGATCATCGAACGACTCGGCGTCCCGGTCTTCGCGCGGGGGCTGACTCCCGCCGGGCCCTTCAAGAACGGCCCGGGCACGATCGGCGAAGCCGTCGCCGTCGGCGGTGTCGTGGTGAACCCGGGCGACATCGTCGCCGCCGACGGGGACGGCGTCATCGTCATCCCGCCGCACCGCGCCGAGGAGGCACTCCAGGCCGTGGACGAGATCGTCGCCCGCGAGGCCGCGCTCGACGCCGAGGTCGAGGCGCTACGCGCGCAGGCCTCCCGGTGACCGGCCGGGACCAGGTGCCGGGCCGCCTCCGCGTCGCCGTCGCCGCCCCGCTGTCCGAGGAGAACGGCGCGCTCGTCCGGCGGCTGGAACCGCGGATCGACCTCGTGGTCGACCACTCCCTGCTGCCCCCGATGCGCTGGCCCGCGGACTTCTCGGGCGAGCCGGGCTGGCGGCGCACTCCGGAGCAGCAGCGCGCCTACGAGGCCGCGATCGACTCGGCCGACGCCCTGTACGGGATCCCCGACGTGGACCCGGCCGCCCTGGCCCGCGCCGTCCGGGCCAACCCGCGCCTGCGCTGGGTGCACACCATGGCCGCGGGCGGAGGCGGCCAGGTCAAGGCCGCCGGCCTGAACGCCGAAGAGCTCGACCGGGTCCTCTTCACCACCTCGGCCGGGGTGCACGGACGCCCGCTCGCCGAGTTCGCCGTCTTCGGTGTGCTCGCGGGAGCCAAGGACCTGCCCCGTCTCAACCGCCAGCAGCGCGACCGCGAATGGAGCGGACGCTGGACGATGGGACAGGTGAGCCGGCAGACCGTGCTCGTTCTCGGCCTGGGCGGGATCGGCCGGGCCGTGGCCACCGCACTGCACGCGCTGGGCGCGACGGTCGTCGGGACGAGCAGAAGGGACGTCGCCGTCCCCGGTGTCTCCGCCGTGGTGCGTCCCGACCGCATCACCGAGGTGGCCCCCACCGTGGACGCCGTCGTCAACACGCTCCCCGGGACCGAGGCGACCGAACACCTGCTCGGCAAGCGGTTCTTCGACGCCCTGCGGCCCGGGGCCTCGCTGGTCAACGTGGGTCGGGGCACCGTCGTGGACGAGGCGGCCCTCGCCGACGCGCTCGACTCCGGCCGGGTCGGCTTCGCCGCGCTGGACGTCTTCGAGACGGAACCACTGCCGGCCGGCAGTCCGCTCTGGCACCACGACCGGGTGCTGGTCAGCCCGCACACCGCCGCGCTCGACGCCTCGGAGGACCGCCTCATCGCCGAACTCTTCGCCGCCAACGCCACCCGGCTCCTCGACGGTCAGGACCTGGTCAACCGGGTGAACACCGTCGAGTTCTACTGAGCGGGGACACGCTCGGCCGCGCCCCCGGTGCCGGGCTGCGGCGAGCAGGACCCGCCCCGATGCGGATGGTGGGCGGGCCCTGCTCGTGCGGACCATTGTCGGGATCGTGGACGGGCTGGGCCATGAGTGTGATGCGTCGGTGTGCGCGCGGCGCGCACACCCCGTGCGCGCGGCGCCCCTCACATGGCAGCGCTCATCGGGGGTACGCCGTGTGTGTGACCCCGGGTTATCCCGGTCGGCCCGTGGTGACGATACTGGCAGGCGCACCTGCTCCCGGCTCACAGATGGACCCATGCCGATCTCCTCCACCGTCCGCCCCCATACGCCCGCCACGGTGTGGCTGGCGCGCGGCCGCCATGCCTCCGGCGCCGCGGAAGACGTGCTCCGGCGCTCGCTCCAGCAGCGCAAGGACAGTCAGGACATCGACGACTTTCTGGAGTTGCCCGAGGCCGATACCGGCCCGTCGGAGCGGGTCTTCGAGGCGCGATGGCAGGTCGGGGACGGGGTGACCGTGCGGGCCCGGCTGAGCGTGACTCCCGGTCCGGACGGCGTGGGGCAGGAGTGGATCCTGGTCGCGGAGGCCGAGCAGCCGTGGAGCGACGACTGGCCGTCGCCGGCCGGCTTGTTCTGGCCACAGGAGCCGGACACCGCCTGGGACCAGGACCCCGCCACGGAGCTGTCCCTGCGGGAGGTCAATCCGCTCCCCCAGGACGACAAGGAGACCAAGCGCCTGCTCCGGAACGCGGTGCGCGGCGGATGGCACATTCACGTGGTCGTCCACGAGGCGATGACCGCGGACGAGAAGGGCCGCATGCCGGTGGCCCGGTGGCTGCCGCCGGGCCTGCGGCACCGGGTGGTGGAGCACCGCGCCCTCCCGCAGCAGTCGCGGGGGCTCAACTGGGCCCTGCGTGACTCCGGCGTCCAGGTGCCGCGCGGCGGCGCCGTGGTACTGCCCGGCACCCCGGCACCGGAGGGCTACGACGCCGAGGCCTTCTCCGTCCGTGCGGTCTTCCTCGACGGCTCGGAGCCGTCCGGCCTCGTCGAGGCGGTGAAGCGGTTCGCCGCGCTGCCGAGGCCCCTGCCCGACGGCGCCGAGGGGGCCCTGACCGCGCTGCGCGAGGACTGGCACCTGCTGAATCTCCAGGAGGAGCTGGACCGCCAGCGTGGTCTGGTGGCCATGTACGCCGAGGCTCTGGAGGCCATGACGAAGTCGCGTGACCTGTACCGGGAGGCGGCCGAGCGCGCCCACGAGGCCCTCACCGCCTACCAGGAATCCGGCGGGGCTGCTCCCGCGCGGCAGCAGCCCTCCGGTGCTCCCGCCGGGTCTCCGCTGCAACAGCTCACACGGACGTTCGAACGCTTCAAGCCCAAATCCCAGCGTCCCGTGACCCCGTCCCGGGACGAGCACTAGAAAACCCTCCTCGCGGGGCGCACGTGTCAGTCGTGGCCAGGTGGATACGCGGTCCGTACGGCAGTACGTCCCGCCCGGGAAGGCCTCCACGACATGGGCAACGACCAGTACCACTCGGAGACGACTCTCCGCGTCAACGGCAAGCCCCACACACTCACCGTCGACCACCGGCGGGTCCTGCTGGACCTCCTGCGGGAGGATCTCGGCCTCACGGGCGCCAAGAAGGGCTGCGACCACGGCCAGTGCGGCGCCTGTACGGTCCTGGTGGACGGACGGCGCGTCAACAGCTGTCTGCTGTTCGCCATCGCCCTGGACGGCAGCGAGGTCACCACCATCGAGGGCCTGTCCGGTGACGGTGAGCAGCCGCACCCTCTGCAACAGGCCTTCCTGGAGCGCGACGCCTTCCAGTGCGGCTACTGCACCCCGGGCCAGATCTGCTCCGCGGCCGGTGTGCTCGCCGAGGCGGCGGCCGGTCACCCCTCGCACGTCACCGACCCGGCGACGCCCTCCGGTGAGCCGGTGCCGCTGGGCCGGGGGGAGATCCGGGAGCGGCTGAGCGGCAATCTGTGCCGGTGCGGCGCGTATCCACGGATCGCCGAGGCGGTCGAGGACGTGATCCGGTGAAGGAGTTCGCGTACGTCCGTGCCGGGAGCGTGGAGGAGGCGACCTCCGCGTACGCCTCCCACGACGGTGCCCGCTATCTGGGCGGCGGCACCAACCTCGTCGATCTGATGAAGCTCGGCGTCGAGCGGCCCGCCGCCCTCATCGACGTCACCCGGCTGCCGCTGGACGCCGTGGAGGAGCTGCCGGACGGTGCGCTGCGGATCGGGGCGATGGTCCGCAACAGCGACCTGGCGGCCCACCCCCTCGTACGCGACCGGTACCCGGCGCTGTCGCAGGCGGTGCTCGCGGGTGCCTCGGGGCAGTTGCGCAACGCGGCGACGACCGGCGGAAATCTGCTCCAGCGCACCCGGTGCCCGTACTTCCAGGACCTGTCGAAGCCGTGCAACAAGCGCGAGCCGGGCAGCGGCTGCGGCGCGCGGGACGGTGTCCACCGCGATCACGCGGTGCTCGGCCACTCCGCGCACTGCGTCGCCACCCATCCGTCGGACATGGCGGTGGCGCTGGCCGCTCTGGACGGTCGTGTCGAGCTGTACGGGCCGGAGGGCGCCCGGAGTGTCGCGACGGCGGACTTCCACCGGCTGCCCGGGGACCGGCCCGAGCAGGACACCGAGATCCGCCCCGGCGAACTGGTCACCGGTGTGGTGCTGCCGGCCGCCACGGCCGGGCTGCCGTCGGCCTACCGCAAGGCCCGTGACCGGGCCTCGTACGCCTTCGCTCTCGCGTCCGTCGCGGTCGTGCTGCGGGTGTCGGACGGTGTGGTCGGTCATGCCGGGCTCGCCTTCGGGGCGCTGGCGCACCGGCCCTGGCGGGCCCGGCGGGCGGAGGAGGCGCTGCTGGGCGCGGCTCCGACCGCCGCCGCGTTCGAACACGCCGTCGATCTCGAACTGTCCGCCGCCCAGCCGCTGCGGGACAACGCGTACAAGGTGCCGCTGGCCCGGAGTCTCGCCGTGGACGTGCTGTCCCGGCTCGCGGACCCGGCGCTCACGAGGAGGACTCCATGACCGGCAGCGTGGGCGCTCCCGCCGAGCGCCGGGAGGGACGGGAGAAGGTCAGCGGAACCGCCCGCTACGCCGCCGAGTACCACTTTCCCGGACGGGCTCAGGCCTGGCCCGTGCCGGCGACTGTCGCCCGGGGGCGGGTGACCGGCGTCGACACGGCGGCGGCCCTGGCCGTGCCCGGTGTCCTCGATGTCCTCACCCACGAGAACGCGCCGCGGCTCACCGAGCCGGACGATCCGACACTCGCCGTGCTCCAGGACCCCCGGGTCCCGCACCGGGGCTGGTTCGTGGCCCTGGTGGTGGCCGAGACCCTGGAGGCGGCCCGGGCCGGTGCCGCCGAGGTCCGCGTCGCCTACGACGCCGAAGCACACGACGTGGAGCTCACCGCCTCGCACCCGGGCGTGTACGTGCCCGAGGAGGCCAACGGCGGTCATCCGGCCGTCCGTGAACAGGGCGACCCCGACGGGGTTTTCGGGTCCTCGGCGGCCCGGGTGGACGTCGGGTACCGGGTGCCGCCGCTGCACAACCACCCCATGGAGCCGCACGCCAGCACCGCCCGCTGGGACGACGGCCGGCTGACCGTGCACACGTCCAGTCAGGGCGCCGGTGCCGTACGAGCCGTGCTCGCCGGGCTGTTCGCCCTGCCGAAGGAGCGGATCGTCGTCACCGCCGAGCACGTCGGCGGCGGCTTCGGGTCCAAGGGCACGCCACGGCCCGACGTGGTGCTCGCCGCCATGGCGGCACGGCGGACCGGGCGAGCGGTCACCGTGGCCCTCCCCCGCCGGTATCTGCCGGCCGTCGTCGGGCACCGCGCTCCCACCCTGCACCGGCTGCGGCTCGGTGCCGACGCGGACGGGCGTCTCGCCTGCGTCGTGCACGAGGTCACCACCCATACCTCGCGCATCAAGGAGTTCGTGGAACAGGCGGCGGTGCCCGCGCGCGTGATGTACGCCGCGCCCCACAGCCGTACGGTGCACCGGGTCGCGGCGCTGGACGTGCCCTCGCCGTCGTGGATGCGGGCGCCGGGCGAGGCTCCGGGGATGTACGCGCTGGAGTCCGCCATGGACGAACTCGCCGGCGAGCTGGGCATGGACCCGGTCGAGCTGCGGGTCCGCAACGAGCCGGACGTCGAACCCGACAGCGGCAAGCCGTTCAGCAGCAGGCACCTGGTCGAGTGTCTGCGCGAGGGTGCCCGGCGCTTCGGGTGGGCCGGGCGCGATCCCCGACCCGGCTCCCGCCGGGAAGGGCCGCTGCTGCTGGGGACCGGCGTGGCGGCGGCGACGTATCCCGTGATGGTGTGGCCCGCCGCGGCGACGGCCCGGGCCCTGCCCGACGGGACGTTCCTGGTGCGGATCAACGCCACCGACATCGGTACGGGGGCGAGGACCGTCCTCGCGCAGGTCGGCGCCGACGCCCTCGGGGTGCCGCTGGAGCGGGTGCGGACGGAGGTCGGCAGCAGTGAGCTCCCGTCGGCGCCGCTGGCCGGCGGCTCGTCCGGTACCGCCTCCTGGGGCTGGGCGGTCCACGAGGCCTGTGCCCTGCTGGCGCGACGGCTGGCCGGGCACTCGGGGCCGCTGCCCGGGCAGGGCCTCGACGCCCGCGCGGACACCAGGGGCGCGGCGGATGCCGAGAGCGCCTGGGCGCGGCACGCCTTCGGGGCGCATTTCGCCGAGGTCGCGGTGGACACGGTCACCGGCGAGGTGCGCGTCGGCCGGCTGCTCGGGGTGTACGCCGCGGGGCGCGTCCTCAACGCCCGTACGGCACGCTCCCAGTTCGTCGGCGGCATGACGATGGGGCTGGGCATGGCACTGACCGAGGGCAGCACGATGGACGCCGCGTTCGGGGACTTCACCGAGTCGGATCTGGCGTCGTACCACGTGCCCGTGCACGCCGATACCGGCGAGATCGAGGCGCACTGGCTCGACGAGGACGATTCCCGTCTCAACCCGATGGGCAGCAAGGGCATCGGGGAGATCGGCATCGTCGGGACGGCCGCGGCGATCGGCAACGCCGTGCACCACGCCACCGGTGTCCGTTTCCGGGAACTGCCGCTGACACCGGACCGGGTGCTGGCCGGGCTGCTCGAGCGCCGTGGGGCGAACGACGTCCGGACCGGACCCGCTGCGAGCGGATCCGGTCCGGCACGGAACTCGTAGACGTCACTCCGCCATACCGCGTGCCTCGGTCGCCGGCAGGGGTGACCACTGTCCGCTCACGAGGGGCGCCACCGCGCGGAAGACCAGCGCGACGAGGGCCAGCAGCGCCGTGCACACGGCGGCACCGGCGGCGAACCACGGCGGGGCGAGGGCGAGGTCCACGGCCCGGGTCAGGGACGCCGACGGGAAGGAACTCCCGTACGCCTGGGCCCCGGCCAGCACCGTGGGTACCACCACCGCCCCGACCAGTACCGGCGCGACGGGGCGCAGGGCCAGCAGCAGCGCCAGCACCGTGCAGAGCACGGACAGGCCGAGGGCTATGGCGTGCAGGTCCAGGGACGCCCCGCCGCGCTGCAGCGGGAAGTGCGCCACCGCGCACACGGCCAGGGCCAGAGCCGTGAGCCAACTCGACCACGCCATGGACCTGGTGAGCCGCTCCGTCGCGCGGTCGCGGTCCGAGGGCGAGGAGTCGAGGGTCCGGCGGGCCTCGCGGCGCCGGGCCGGCCGGACGGGCGTCAGGGGCTGCGTGGTCTCGGCCTCGGGATGCGTGGGGCCGGTCGGCACGCGGCCGTTGCGGTCCAGCCGTTCCAGGCCGAGGCGGTCGATCAGCTCGACCAGCTCCCCGACGGACCGGCCGGTGGCGGCCGCGCGGAGTGCCTCCTCGCGGACGTGGGGCATGTGCGGCTCTTTGTGCAGCAGGGTCACCAGCCGGGTCACTTCCTCCACCGGCCGGTGGGCGGCCGCGGCCCGGATCGCCTCGTCCGCGCTGTCGGCGTCCCGCGGGGGCTTCGTCAGCAGGGCGATCATCCGGCTCACGTCCTCCACGCGCCGCTCCACGCCGGCCGTGCGGAGTGCGTCGACCATCGCCTCGGCGTGGTCGGGCGACTTCTCCAGCGACGTGATGAGGGCCACGACCTCCTCCAGAGGCCGGTCGGCCACGGCGGCGTGCACCAGGTCGCTGACGGCGTCACCGTACGGCGCGGGGGCCGGCCCCGTACCGGGCCGCAGTTCCACCTGATTGTCGTCCAGCGAACGGATCACGAACGGCCGCGCACCCGACCGCTCCGCCTCACCCACCGCTTCGTCCCGGTCCGGGCCGGGACCGGCGAGCCGGCCGGGCGAGGGGGCGACCTGGTCCTTGCGAAGAGCCGCGGACGGCCGGGCAGCCTGCCGGCGCGCTGAGCCGGCGGGCTCACCGGACGGCGTGCTCACCGCGTTCGGGCGAGGGCCAGCGGACGCGGCCGAGGGCCGATCCGCCTGATGCGGCCCGGAGCCGGCGGGCTCAACCGGCGGCGGGCTCACCGCGTTCGAGCCGGAAGCCGCGGCCTCAGCCGACGGCCGGTCCGCCTGATGCGGCCCGGAGACAACGGGCTCGGTGGACGACGGACTCACCGTGTTCGAGCGGGAGGCCGTGGGCTCAGCCGAGGGCCGATCCGCCTGGTGCGGCGCTGCGGGTTGGGCGGGCGGCGGGCTCGCCGGGTGCGGGCGAGGGCTCGTGGGTGCCGGCCGATCCGTGTCGTCCGGGTCGAGCTCGGCCGGGCGCGCGGGCTCCGGGGCCGCCCGGTCGGGGCCGCGGACGGCAGACCGCTCGGTCGCGGTGCCCGAACCGGGAGTGGCGGGGCGGTCGAAGGCCACATCCGCCTCGATCGAGTCCGGGGCGGCCGGCCGCGCGGACTCCTGGTCCGCCGGGGCCACAGCGGGGACAGCCTGGACAGCGGGCGGGGCGGCCTCGTCCGCACCGGAGACAGCCGGTCGCGCCGGAACCGCCCCGTTTACGACAGGGGCGACAGGCCCGGCAGACGGCAGAGCCACCTCGTCCACGCCAGGAGCGGGCGGCGGCGCCGACACCTGCTCCGCCCCGTTCACGGCAGGGGCATCGGCAAGGGCGGACAACACAGCCGGCTCCGTGCCCGGCGGGCCCGCCAGGTGGGACTCGGCGGGAGGCTCGGTGCCCGCACGGTACGTCTCGTGCGAGGGCGCGGCGGGCTGCGTGCTCGTCTGCTCCACCTGGTACCCGCCGGTGGCGGCGGTGGTCTCGGCGGACGGCTGGGCGGACCCGTTCGACTCGCCGGTTATGGCGGACCCGTTCGAGCGGGGTGATGAAGAGCAGGTGGTCATACTCGCCTCCATGGGAAGAGTGCGGCCGCTCCTGCGCCCCCCGTCGTGTGACGAGCGACGTTACGCTGACCATTACTAGGCGTCCCCTTCACCCCGTGCCACTCGTGTGAGCCACCGGGATGACCACCCGCACGGGAAAATCCGCCGACTCGCCGACATGTCGGGCCCCGGCCGCAATACAGCCGCCGGAAACGGGAATCCAGGTAGGGACACCCCGTGTCGCGGCATGCCAGGAGGAGGGCAACCCGTGGATACGACCACAACGGTGATCATCCTGGCCGCGATTCTCGCGGCCTTCGTCCTCGTTCTCGCCGTCCGTATCTTCCTGAGACTGGTCCGGACCCGGCGCGATCTGCGGACCGCGGGCCTGCCCACGGGGCCGCGCTGGGTCTTCTGGGGTGCGGTCCTCTATTTCGTCCTGCCCGCCGACGTGCTGCCCGACCCGGTGTACCTCGACGACATCGGTGTCCTGCTGCTCGCTCTGCGTACCGTCCGTGGCTCCCTCGGCGAGCGGGATCGCAGGCCGACACGCCGGGCTGACCAGGAACCCGCGAAATAACTACGGAGAGTAAGGAAACCAACCACCCGTTCGATTCGTATAAGTCTCTGGAAGCCGAAACAAGCGAGCGGCCGGGGGGCCGCGCCCAATGACCAACGCTTGGTCGGCGCAGTACCGACGAGGGAGAGACGATGCAACCGTTCGCGCTCAACTACGCGCGCCCGGCAGTGGAGTTGGAAGCTGCTATTCCGTATGTGTACGACACCGGACTGCAGTTGAACGTGCTCCTCGACGGCCGTATCGCGGCCAGCGACTTCGGCCTGTTGAGAGAGGTGGGCACCACGACGTCCACCGCAGGCTCCAAGACACACTTCGACGACTGACCGGCCGCCGAAGATGACCGTACTCATCCTCACCTGTGAGGAGGACGTGACCGCGGACATGGTGGTCGTGCACCTGAACGCGACGGGGGTTCCGGTGGTCCGGGTCGATCCCGCCGACCTGACCGGCGGTGTCGCGCTGTCCGGTGAGTTCGTACACGGCCGTTTCCGTGGCCATCTGTCCGCCGGGGGACGGCTGGTGAGCATCGGGGGACTGCGCTCGGTCTGGGTGCGCCGGCCCGGCATCCCGGCCGGGCGGGCGGCCCAGCCGTCCGCGTGGCTGACCGAGGAGGCCGCTCAGGCGCTCTACGGCATGCTGCGGGGCTCGGACGCGCGCTGGATGAACCACCCGGACGCGGCCCGACGGGCCCGGCACAAGCCGTGGCAGCTGCGTCTCGCCCAGCGGTGCGGCCTGCCCGTGCCGGCGACGCTGATCACGACGTTCCCCCGGGCCGCCCGCGAGTTCGCCGAGCGCTATCCGGACCTGGTGGTCAAGCCGGTGTCGGGCGCGCATCCGCAGGACCCGCCCCGGGCGGTGCCGACCAGCCGGGTGGCGCCCGACACGGACTTCTCCGCCGTCGCGTTCGGGCCGACGCTGTTGCAGCGGCGGGTCGCCAAGCGGGCCGACATCCGTCTCACCGTCGTCGGTGAGCAGCCGTTGGCCGCCCGCAAGGCGACCGCCGCGGACGCGGACCCGGACGACGTCGACGTGCGCTTCGCCGCGCCCGGCTCACCGTGGCGGCCCACCGATGTGCCGTCGTGCATCGCGGCGGGTGTCCAGGCGTACCTGCGTGAGGCCGAACTGGCCTATGGTGCCTTCGACTTCGTCGAGGACGCGGACGGGACCTGGTGGTTCCTGGAGTGCAACCAGTCGGGGCAGTTCGGGTTCGTCGAGGTGGAGACGGGGCAGCCGATCGCGCGCACCATCGCCGAGTGGCTGGCCCGCCCGGTCCCCGGGCAGTCGCCGCATGTCAACGGCTCGAGCACGACGGTCCGTTGACCGCCGGGTCCGGCCACGCGCCGGTCCCGGGCCGTCTCACGACCATGACCTCCCGGCTCACGGCTGCCGCGGGGCGGGGAGCATGGCCGTGCGCTGCCAGCCCGTGCCGGGGGCCTGCGGGCGGTCGTAGCCGGGGGACTGTGAGGGCCGCATGACCAGCTCCAGTTCCCTGCTCACGCGTTCGGCCTCGCGGCGAACCTGTGTGGGCACATCGCCGCACTCCGCGATGAGTCGGTCGTAGATGGGGGAATCCTGGAACACCTGGCAACGTGCCTTTCTGCTCGTCGTCCCCGTGCGGGGGCAAGACTGAGAAGTCTAGGCGGCCCGGTATCCCGGAGTGTGAATTCCCTGGGATGACTTGACGCAGAAAGGACATCTGTGCCAGGCGAAGTGGTGGGGCTCTCACGCTCCCGTGGTGGAGCCCGGCCGAACGATCATGAGGACGGTGACCGTCGCCCACAGGAGGTTGAAGATGCCGGTGAACATGGCCAGCTGCACGGTGTTCCGGTGATCGACGGCCTGTTCGCCGGTCAGCCGGTCGAGGAGCTCTTCCTGGCGGGGCAGCACGAAGGCGGCCAGGATCCCGGCGGCGGCCGCGGTCAGCGCGATGGAGGTGACGAGCCATCCGCTGCCCAGGACACCCATCGCGGCACCGGTGGCCAACCCGAGGACCGGGACGGTCAGTCCGACCCCGGAGTAGACGCGGCAGATGCGGTGCAGCAGCGCGACCGTGCCGACCGCCGAGGGGCCAGGGGTCTCGCCGGGCGCGGCGGCCGCACGACGCGCCGCCGGCGGGAACATGCTGGCCGCTACGGTCACGGGACCGATGGCGACGATGGCGGCCAGCACATGGAGGGACAGCAGGATCTTGGTCACCGGGACTCTTTCCAATTCCATGACGCGATCGACGATGCCGGGCTCACGTTAGGGAGCCGGGACGTGATCTCCCAGGGGCTGGAACGACAGCTTCCAACGGGTTCTCGCCAACTGGTCCGACCTGCGCTCTCCCCTCACGGGCCACCCCGTCCCCGGGTCACACCGCTGGCGGGAACCCGCCTAGGGTGACGGGCATGCACTCCGTGGCGATCCTGGTTCTCGACCGAGTGGTGCCGTTCGACATGGCGGCGCCCCAGCAGACGTTCGCCTGGACCCATATGCCGGACGGGCGTCCCGCCTACCGGGTCCGGTTGTGCGCCGAGACACCGGAGGTGCGCGCCGACGGCGGCTTCACCCTGCGCATCGACCAGGGGCTCGAGGCGCTGGCGGAGGCCGACACCGTCATCGTGCCGGGCTGCTCCCCCGACGCCGCGCCGCCGTCCGCCCGGGTGCTGGCGGCGCTGCGGCGGGCGGCCGAGTCCGGTACCCGGATCGCGTCCGTGTGCGTGGGCGCCTTCGTGCTGGCCGAGGCCGGGCTGCTGGACGGGCTGCGCGCCACGACGCACTGGGTGGCCGCCGGCGAACTGGCCCGGCGGTTCCCGGAGGTCGAGGTGGAGCCGGACGTGCTGTACGTGGACAACGGGCAGATCCTCACCTCGGCCGGTGCGGCGGCGGCGCTGGATCTGTGCCTGCACATGATCCGGCGGGATCTGGGGTCGGCCGTGGCGGCGAACATCGCCCGGATGTCGGTGATGCCGCTGGAACGGGAGGGCGGGCAGGCCCAGTTCATCGTGCACGAGCACCCGCCGGTGCCCCGGGGGTCGGCGTTCGAGCCGCTGCTGGAGTGGATCGAGGACCATCTCGCGCACGAGGTGACATTGGGCACACTGGCGGCGCGCGCGGGGATGAGCGAACGGACCTTCAGCCGCCGCTTCCGCGAGCAGACCGGCACCACGCCGTTGCAGTGGCTGCTGCGGGCGCGGGTGCGGCGCGCCCAGTACCTGCTGGAGAACACGGATCACTCGGTCGAACGGATCGCGCGCCAGGCCGGGTTCGGCTCGCCGACGGCGTTCCGGGAGCGGTTCCGCAAGGTGGTGGGCACCACGCCGTACGCGTACCGCACGGCGTTCCACGGGAAGACGAACGCCCCGGCGGCCCGTCCATAGGCCACCGGGGCGGTACCCGGCCGTGTGCCGGGCCTCACGCGATGTCAGCCGACCAGCGTCAAGCCACTCTCCCCGTCCGCCTCCGCGGCCTCGGACCGCCCCTTCGTGAGCAGCAGGGCGTCCGCCTTGGCGATGGCGTCGTGGATGACGGACCTCCCCATCATCACGCACAGCGTGTAGCTGACGTCCTCAAGCTCGCGTGCCGCCGTCGGCACGTGCCTCTCCGCTTGAGCGATCCTCAGCGACGCGTACCGCGTCAGCAACTCCCTGACGACCTTCCGGTCCGGTACGAGCACGTAGCGCCCCTCTCTCTGTTTTTCGCTCCGTATGCCCGAACCACGCGGAAACATTCACATGTTTTACTCACGCAGGGTGGAAATGACTGGAATTGATCGGTCTGTTGTCACCGGGGGATGAAACCCCCTGCCGAAGGACTCAACTCCCCCACACAGAACGGTGATTCGCCCGGCACCTCCCGCCTCGCTGCCATAGTCGAGAGCCCCTCCGGAGGTGGTTGTGAGCACAGAGGTGAGCGGGAGCACCGCGGGACGCGTCGCCGGCCTGGCAGCACGCCGGGACCGGGCGGTGGCGCCGGGCGGGCCGCGCAGACGCGGGGAGTTCTCGGCCAGGGAGCGGATCGAACGGCTCGTGGACAAGGACTCCTTCACCGAGACGGGCCTGTTCGTGCGGGCCCGGCCCGCCGGTCAGGACGCCCGCCGCCCCTACGGCGACGGGGTGGTCACCGGGTACGGCACGGTCGACGGCCGCCCGGTGTGCGTGTTCGCCCAGGACTCCACGGTGTTCGGCGGCAGCATGGGCGAGGCCTTCGGGGAGAAGACCGTCGCCCTGATGGACCTCGCCCTGAAGACCGGCTGCCCGGTGATCGGCCTGAACGACTCCGGCGGCGCCCGGATCCAGGAGGGTGTCGCCGCCCTCGCCCTCTACGCCGAGCTGGTGCGCCGCAACGTCAAGGCGTCCGGGGTGATCCCGCAGATCTCGGTCGTCCTGGGGCCGTGCGCGGGCGGCGCCGCCTACTCCCCGGCGATCACCGACTTCACGGTGATGGTGGACGGCGCCTCGCACATGTTCGTCACCGGCCCCGACGTCATCGAGACGGTCACCGGCGAGCGCACCACCGCCGAAGAACTGGGCGGCGCCCGCACCAGCAACACCGTCAACGGCAACGCCCACTTCCTGGCCGCCGACGAGGAGGACGCCCTCGACACCGTGCGCGACCTGCTGTCGTACCTCCCGGCCAACAACCTGGAGCGGCCCCCGGAGTACGCACCCGGGCACGCTCCGCCCGGGGCCCGGCTCGACGAGGTCGTCCCGGACCGGCTCGGTGAGGCCTACGACATGCGCGACATCCTGCACGCGGTCGTCGACGACGGTGAACTGCTCCAGGTGCAGGAGCTGTTCGCGCCGAACATCATCTGTGCCCTGGCCCGGGTCGAGGGCCGTTCGGTGGGCGTCGTCGCCAACCAGCCGCTGCGTGCCGCCGGTGTCCTCGACATCGACGCGTCGGAGAAGGCGGCGCGGTTCGTGCGGTTCTGCGACGCGTTCGGCATCCCGCTGCTGACCTTCGCCGATGTGCCCGGGTATCTGTCCGGGGTACGGCAGGAGCAGGCCGGGATCATCCGGCGCGGCGCGAAACTGCTGTACGCCTACGCCGAGGCGACGGTGCCCAAGGTCACGGTGGTGGTGCGCAAGGCCTACGGCGGCGGATACGCGGTGATGGGCTCCAAGCATCTGGGCGCCGACGTCAACCTCGCCTGGCCCACCGCGCGCATCGCCGTCATGGGCGCCGAGGGGGCCGTGGGCGTGCTGCACCGGCGCGAACTCGCCGCGGCCGATGACCCGGAGGCGCTGCGCGCCCGCCTTCTCGCCGCGTACGAGCGCACCCACGGCACCCCGTATCTCGCCGCCGAGCGCGGCTATGTCGACGCCGTCATCGCGCCGCGCGAGACCCGGGAGCAGGTCTGCCGCGCGCTGCGCGCCCTGCGCGGCAAACGCGCGCCGATGCCGGAACGCCGGCACGGCAACATCCCGCTCTGACCTCGCCTTTTCGACTCGTAGGCCGATCCGCGCCGTGAGGAGCCCCGCCTGATGGACAGTCGCCGCCCCCTGCTCACGCCCGTGTGCCCGACGCTGCCGGAACATGTGTGGCACTGGGCCGAAACCGCCCCGGACCGCCGGGCGTTCACCTTCGTCGAGCATCCGGCACAGCACTCGCGCGGCGTCCACCGCACCCTGACCTGGCGCCGCCTGGAGGTGCGGGTGCGGGCGCTGGCCGCGCGCCTCGCCGAGCGGGCCGGGCCCGGGGACCGGGTCGCGCTGCTGTGCCCGCAGGGCACGGAGTACGTGACCGCCTTCCTCGCGGCCCTGGCCGCGGGACTGGTCGCCGTACCGCTGTATCCGCCGGACCTGCCCGGGCACGCGGACCGGTTGGCGGGTGTCCTGGCGGATGCCCGGCCCTCGGTGGTCGTGACCACGAGCCGGGCCCAGGACGAGGTGCGGGACTTCCTCGGTTCCGACGGACCGCGGATCGTCCTGGCGGACCAGGTGCCCGACGACGCCGCCCGCGACTGGCGGCCCGCCCCGCCGGACGCCGAGGCGACGGCCTATCTCCAGTACACCTCGGGTTCGACCCGCGCCCCGGCGGGCGTGGAGATCAGCCATGGCAACGTCGTCGCCAACGCCCGCCAGGCGCTGACCGCCTACGGGCCCCCCGACGCCGGCCCACTGACCTGCGTGGGCTGGCTGCCGCTCTACCACGACATGGGGCTGGTGCTGAGCATCGCGGCCCCGGTGACACGCGGGCTCCTGTCGGTCCTCATGGACCCGGCCGCGTTCCTGCACGAGCCGGTGCGCTGGCTGCGGCTGCTCGCCGCGCACCCGAACGTCGTGAGCGCCGCGCCCAACTTCGCCTACGACTACTGCGTCGCGACCGTCACCGACGAGCAGAAGGAGGGGCTGCGGCTCGACAGGGTCACCGCGCTGATCAACGGCAGCGAGCCGGTCCGCCCGGGCACGGCCGACCGTTTCCACGCGGCGTTCGCCGCCCAGGGCCTGGCGCCGGAGACGCACTGTCCGTCGTACGGCCTGGCCGAGGCCACCGTGTTCGTCTGCGCGGCCCGGCCGGGTCAGCCGCTCACCCGCTTCGCGCTCGACCGTGACGCCCTGGCGGCCGGGAAGGCCCTGCCCGCGCGGCCGGACGATCCCCGGGCCGTGCTGCTGGCAGGCTGTGGCACCCCGGCGGGCCAGCGGGTCCGGGTCGCCGACCCGGTCACGCGGGCCCTGCTGTCGGAGGGTGAGGTCGGCGAGATCTGGGTGCAGGGGCCGAACGTGGGGCGCGGCTACTGGAATCGGGGGTCGCGGGAGGTGTTCGGCGCCGAGTTCGCGGACGCCGCGGCCGGTCCGGGCGGCTGGCTGCGGACGGGCGATCTGGGGACGGTGCTGGAGGGACAGCTGGTCGTCACGGGGCGGCTGAAGGACCTGATCATCGTGGACGGCCGCAACCACTATCCGCAGGACGTCGAGGCGACGGCCCAGGACGCGGACCCGGCGGTGCGCCGGGACCGGCTCGCGGCGTTCGCCGTGCCGGGCGGCGCCGGTGAGGGAGTGGTGGTCGTGGCGGAGCACGCGCGCACCGCGTGCCTCGCCGAGCTCGACGTACCGGCCGTGGTGCGTGCCGTGCGCGGTGCCGTCTCCGCCCGGCACGGGCTGCGGCTCGCCGACGTGGTCCTGGTGCCGCCGGGCACGGTGCCGCGTACGTCCAGCGGGAAGGTGTCGCGGGCGCTGACCCGGACCCGGTACCTGGAGGGCGCGTACGGCGGCCGGGCCCGGGCGGCGACGGCGGGTGCCGCGGGATGAGGCCCGTCGACGAGGGCGCGCTGCGCCGGCTCTTCGCCGAGCGGATGGCGGCCTGGTGCGGCACGTCCCCCGAGGCAGTCCCGATGGACCGGCCGCTGGCCGACCTCGGCATGTCCTCACGGGACGCGGTCGCCCTGGCCGGTGAACTGTCCCGGGCCACGGGGCAGCAACTGCCGACGACCCTGCTGTGGGAGACGCCGACCGGAGAGGCGCTGGTGGCGCGGCTGTGCGGCGCGGGAGCATCGGGATCCGAGACCGATCCAATGCCGCGAGCCGGACTGCCGAGCGGTACGGCCGAGCCGGTCGCGGTCGTCGGGATCGGCTGCCGGCTGCCCGGCGGGGTGCACGGCCCGGACGACTACTGGCGCCTGCTCGGCGAGGGCGTCGACGCGATCCGGCGCGTCCCGGAGGACCGCTGGCGCGACTTCACCGCCTTCCCGCCCGCGGACGCGCACCCGTACGGCGGCTATCTCGACGACATCGCCGGGTTCGACGCGGACTTCTTCCGCGTCACCCCGCGCGAGGCGGCGGTGATGGACCCGCAGCAGCGGATCCTGCTGGAGGTCGTGCACGAGGCGCTCGACCACGCCGCCGTACCGGCCGGGTCACTGGCGGGCACCGCCACCGGCGTGTTCGTCGGCGTCTCCGCCCCCGAGTACGGGCAGCTCACCGGCGCCGACCCGGCCGCCGTCGATCCCTGGGCGCCGGCCGGGGGTGCCCTGAGCGTCGCCGCCGGGCGGCTCTCCTACGTCCTGGACGCCCGGGGGCCGAGCATGGCCGTCGACACGGCCTGCTCGTCGTCGCTGGTCGCCGTGCACCACGCCTGTGTCAGCCTGCGCACCGGCGAGAGCGACACGGCGATCGCCGCCGGGGTCAACCTGCTGCTGTCACCGGCCGTCTCGGTGGCCTTCCGGCGCGCGGGGGCCCTCGCGCCGGACGGGCGCTGCAAGCCGTTCTCGGCGGCGGCCGACGGCATCGGGCGCGGCGAGGGCTGCGCCGCGGTGATCCTCAAGCGGCTGTCCGACGCCGAGCGGGACGGCGACCGGGTCCTGGCCGTCATCCGGGCCACCGCCGTCAACTCCGACGGCCGCTCGAACGGGCTCATGGCACCCAACCCGGCCGCGCAGCGGACGCTGCTGCGGAGCGCGTACGCGCGGGCGGGGCTCCCCGCGGCCCAGGTCGACTATGTCGAGGCGCACGGCACCGGCACCCCGTTGGGCGACCCGATCGAGGCGGACGCGCTCGGTGCGGTGCTCGGCCCGGACCGTGACCCGGACCAGCCGCTGCTGCTGGGTTCCGTGAAGGGCAACCTCGGGCATCTGGAGTCGGCCGCGGGCATCGCGGGCCTGGTGAAGACCGTGCTGGCCCTGCATCACGACAGCATCCCGCCCTCGCTGCACTGTGCGGAGGGCAGTTCCCTCGCCGACGAACGGCTGCGGGTGGTGACCGAGCCGGAGCCCTGGCCGCGCTACGGCGGCACCGCTGTCGCGGGGGTCTCCGGGTTCGGCTTCGGCGGCACCAACGCGCATGTGGTGCTGGAGGAAGGACCGCCCGGCCTGCTCCCGGCCCGACCGGCCGAGGAGCCGGCGGCCCGCCTGCACCTGCTCTCCGACCTCGACGCCGAGCGCCTGGGCGACACGGCGGGCAGGCTGGCCGGCTGGCTGCGCGACAGCGCCGCGCACCCGGCCGACGTGGCCCGGACCCTGGCGGGGCGCACGGGCCGGGGTCCCGTACGTGCCGCCGTGGTCGCCCGGGACCGTGCCGAACTCGTCGATGGTCTCGGGGCGTTGGCGACAGGGCGTCCGGACGCGCGGCTGGTGACCGGTGACCGCGACCGCGTCGGC
Organism: Streptomyces sp. NPDC044719; assembly: GCF_056433405.1. Taxonomy (NCBI): domain Bacteria; kingdom Bacillati; phylum Actinomycetota; class Actinomycetes; order Kitasatosporales; family Streptomycetaceae; genus Streptomyces; species Streptomyces sp. NPDC044719. The sequence goes on along the minus strand of NZ_JBWKHE010000002.1, from coordinate 613,243 downwards.
AACGGCACGGTGTGGGTCTTCTCCGGCTACGGCAGCCAGTGGCCCGGCATGGGGCGCCGGCTGCTGGCCGAGGAACCCGCGTTCGCCGCCGCCGTCGAGAAACTCGACCCGCACCTCGCCCCGGAGTGCGGCCTGTCCCTCTACGACCACCTGTCGTCCGGTGCCGGTCTCGATCGCTTGGAGGTCGCCCAACCCGTCTTGTTCGGGCTGCAATTGGCGCTCGCCGAGCTGTGGCGTTCGTACGGGGTGGAGCCCGCCGCGGTGATCGGCCACTCCATGGGCGAGGTGGCGGCGGCCGTGTGCGCGGGCGCGCTGGACGTGGCGGACGGGGCGCGTGTCATCGCCGTACGGGCCCGGCTGCTGAGCGGCCTGAGCGGCGGCGCGATGGCCGTGGTGGACCTGGACGACACCGAACTGGAGTCCCTGGAGCGGGACTTCCCGGGTGTGCATGTCGCCGTGCACTCCTCGCCCCGGCAGAAGGTCGTCACCGGAGAGGAAGCGGCGGTGGCCGGGCTCGTGCGCCGGCTGGAGGGGCAGGGCCGGGCGGCGCGGGCCATGCGGGTCGTCGGTGCCGGGCACTCGCCCCAGGTGGACCCGCTGCTGCCGGAGCTCGTCGACGCGCTGTCCGGCATCCGGGGGCGGCGGCCGGAGGTCCCCGTCTACTCCACCGTCCTGGACGACCCGCGCGACGACCGCGTGTTCGACGCGGACCACTGGGCGGCCAACCTGCGGCGGCCCGTGCGGCTGGACCGGGCGCTCGCCTCGGCGGCGGCCGACGGCCACACGGCGTTCGTCGAGATCTCGCCCCATCCGGTTCTGACGGGGGCCGTCGCCGACACCGTGCCCGGCGCCCTCGCCCTGGCCACCCTGCGCCGGGACGCCGACGGTTCCGAGGCGTTCGCGGGACAGCTCGGTGCCCTGTACGTCGCGGGACAGCGGCTGCCCGTGCCGCCCGGCCGGGTCGTCGACCTGCCCCTTCCCCGCTGGCGGCACGTACGGCACTGGTGGACGGACGGCCGGGCACACCCCGAGCCGGTCACGGAGGAACCACCCGTCGAAGCGCCGCCCTCGGAGCCCTCTTCGGTCCTGGCCCGGCTGACCCAGCACATCGCCGCCGTCACCGGCCACCCGCCCGCCCGGGTCACCCGGGGCACCGCCCTGGCCGACCTGGGCCTGGACTCGCTGATGGCCGTCCGCGTCCGTACCGCGGTGGAGCGCGATTTCGGCGTCGCGCTGCCCCTGCGCGACCTGTTCGCCGCCGTCACCGTCGAGGACGCCGCCGACCGGATCCGGCAGGCCCTCCCCCGCGAGGACACCCCGCTGCGCCCGCTGCGTGCCACCGGTTCGCTGCCCCCGCTGTTCCTCGTCCACGCCGCCGGCGGTCCGGTCGCCGTCTACCGCGCGCTCGCCGAACGGCTCGGGGACGACCAGCCGGTGTACGGGCTGGAGCGGATCGAGGAGGCCCGGACCGTGCCGGAGAAGGCGCGCCGCTACGCCGAGGCGATCGACGCGGCTCACCCCGACGGGCCCTGCGTGCTGGGCGGCTGGTCCTTCGGCGGCTTCGTCGCCCAGGAGACCGCGCGGCAGCTGACCTCCGCCGGGCGGGAGGTGCGGCTGGTCGTGCTCATCGACTCCGTACGCCCTCTCCCCCGTCCGGGACTGACTCGGGCCGATCGGATCCGGGCACATTTCGAGGGCTTCGCCCGCCACGTCGCCGACACCTACGGCGTGCGGCTTAAGTTGCCGTACGACGACCTGGTGGCCATGGACGACGACAGCTCCCGTATCGACACCGTGCTGCGGGCGCTGCGCGAGGCCGCCGATGTGCCGGCCGCGGCGCTGGAGCATCAGCGGGCCTCCTATCTGGACCTGGGCATCGGGGAGTCGCACCGGCCCGGCGGCCATGACGGGCCGGTCGTCCTCTACCGGGCCGCCGAGCCCGCGCCGCACACGGTGCGCGACCCGGCGTACGAGCGGGACGACGAGGCGCTGGGCTGGGACGAGGTGTGCCCGCGCCTGGAGGTCGTGCCGGTGTCCGGTCACCATCTGTCGCTGCTCGACCCGCCGCACGTCGACGAGATCGCCGTCCATCTGAGCCGGGTGCTCGCCGAGCGGGCCCCCTGAACCGGAACCCGAGGAGCCGCCATGTCCGACCTGTCGCCGAAGCCCGCCGCCGGAGTGTCCCGGCGCACCGTCGCCAGAGCGACGGCCGCCGCCGGCCTCGCCGCCCTGTTCGGGGCCGCGAGCGGCACGGCCCGTGCCGGGGCGGCCACCCGGCTCGGGCCGCGCACCCTCGACGTGTCCGTGCCCTCCGCCGCGCTCGGCCGCAGCGCGCCCCTCCGGCTGATCCTGCCGTCGGACTTCGGCACGCGGCCGGAGCGGAAGTACCCGGTGCTGTACCTGCTGCACGGCGCCCACGACGACTACACGTCCTGGACCCGCGAGACGGACATCGAGGCCTTCACCGAGGGCCGCGCCCTGATCGTGGCGATGCCGGACGCCGGCCCCACCGGCATCCCCACGGTCTGGCGCGGCGGCCCCGACTACGAGACCTTCCAGGTCGAGGAGGTGCCGGCGCTGCTCGCCCGGGACTACCGGGCCTCCGGGGTGCAGGTGGTCGCGGGGGTCTCCACCGGCGGCTACGGCGCGATGGCCCACGCGGCCCGCCATCCCGGCGTGTTCAAGGCCGCGGCCTCCTACAGCGGCATCCTCGACACCACCGCCCCCGGTGTTCCCGCCCTCATGGACGCCATCGTGGCCCGGGAGAACCTGCCGGCCCGATCCCTGTGGGGTCATCCGCTGCTCAACGCCCTGACCTGGCGCGACTTCAACCCGCGGACCCGTGCCACCGGGCTGCGCGGCACCGCCCTGTACATCTCGCAGGGCAGCGGAGTGGGCCCGGGCAGCGGCGATCCGCTGCCCGGGGTGCTGGAGAGCGCCCTGTGGCCCTCCGCCCAGGGCTTCGCCGGGGCGCTGGCCCTGCTGGGCATCCGGGCCACCACGCACTTCTACTCGGGAGGAGGACACGACTGGCCTTACTGGAAGCGGGAGTTCACCGCCTCGTGGCCGATGCTCGCCCCTGCGCTGGGCGTGCCGGCGTGACGGGGGTGCCGTCGGGGCACGGAACGGAGCGGAGGGGACGTCCGTCCAACACTGGACTTCCCACTCGTCCCACCGGCAACAGCCCGCGGGTGAGCCGCTTCCGGTCGAAAGGAGTGTCCGTGATGGCCGTGCCCACCCCGCACGGCGTGCCGGACCGTCCCGGTACGCCGCCGGTGCCGCCCGAGCTGGCGGAGCTGCTGCGCGCCCAACTGGCCTCCGTCGCCGACCTGGTGGAGGAGGAGGTCTGCCGTCAGGTGCCCGAGTACGCGCGGCCCGCCGACGGGACGTACCGCAAGAACCTGCGGTCCGGGGTGGTGCAGGCGCTCACCCTGTTCGTCGACCACATCGCCGACCCGCGCGACGACGGAGGCGCGATCGCGGCGACGTACTACGAACTCGGGCGCGGCGAGGCCCTGGAGGGCCGCAGCCTGGACGCCTTGCAGTCAGCGCTGCGGGTGGGCGGGCTGCACGCCTGGCGGCTGATGGGCTCTACGGCGGAGCAGCTCGGCCTCGACTCCGCTGTCGTCGCCGCGCTCGGTGAACTGGCGTTCCGGACCGTGCACGAGGTCGCCCAGGCGGCCGCGGCCGGCTACGCGGAGGCTCAGCTGCGCAGCACCGACGAGCTGGAGCGGCGCCGCAGGCGATTGCTCGATCTGCTGCTGGAGGACGGCCCGGTGGCGCTGGAGGCCGTCCAGGATCTGGCCCACGGTGCGCGCTGGCCGGTGCCCCGGACGGTCGCCGTGGTGGCGCTCGCGGCGGCGCCGGACCGGCGGGAGGAGGACCGGCCGCTGGCCGCGGCGGGCGCGCTGGTGGACATGGGGTCCCGGCCGCCGCGCATGCTGGTGCCCGACCCGGACGCCTCGGGCCGCTTCGGCCGGGCGTTCACGCTCGCCCTGCGCGGCCGGCCCGCCGCGATCGGCCCGACGGTGGCGGTCACGGAGGCCGCGCGGTCGCTGCGCCTGGCCACCAGGGCGCTCGGGCTGATGGGGCGTGGCATCCTGCCCCGCCAGGGCGTGGAGCACTGCTCCGACCATCTGTCGACGCTGCTGCTGTACGGCGACGAGCCGCTGCTGGAACGGCTCCAGGCGCGGGTTCTCGCGCCGCTCGACACGGTCTCGGCGGGGCAGCGCGAGCGGCTCGCCGAGACCCTGCTGGCCTGGCTGCTCAGCGGCAGCAACGTGCCGGACGTCGCCGCACGGCTGCACATCCATCCGCAGACGGTCCGCTACCGCCTGCGCCAGCTGGAGAAGCTCTTCGGGGACGCCCTGTACGATCCGGGCATCCGCCTCGACCTCATTCTCGCGTTGCGCGCGGAATCCCTGCACACACGGCAGAACTGACTCCCGCATTCAGCGGCGTACTCAATCGGCGACAAAAAACAGCGGGGATTCCATAATCCCGCCCATAACTCCCGGCAGGGGAAAGCGAATACGTTCGGGCCGTCCTTTTTCGCAGGCGCTGCACGCGCCTCACACGCGGAGGATCCCCCATGCGTATCCGTTTGTGTCTCGCCGCGCTCTCGCTGGCCGGCGGGTCCGGGCTCGTCACCCTCGCGGCTCCCCCGGCCTCGGCCGCGGCCTGCTCCGACGTGGAACTCGTCTCGGCACGCGGCACCTTCGAGCCCGGGACGCTCGGCTTCATCGTCGGCGACCCGGTGCTTTCCGCGCTGCAGAAGAAAGTAGCGGGCAAAAGCCTGACCAGCTACAAGGTGAACTATCCCGCGGACCTCTCGCCGACGTCCGCGGCGCAGGGAAATATGGATCTGGTGAACCATGTGAAGAGCCAGGCCGCGGCCTGCCCGAACCAGAAGTTCGTTCTCGTCGGCTATTCGCAGGGCGCGAACGTCGTCGACAACTCGATCGGCATCAGCAGCGCGGGCGCGGTGGTCGGCAGCCCCATCGTGGCCACGCTGCCCGCCGCGGTCGAGCCGAAGGTCTCCGCGGTGCTGCTGTTCGGCAACCCGATCCGGGCCCTCGGCAAGAGCGTCACCGGCACCTACCAGAGCCGCACCCTGGACCTGTGCGCCCAGGGCGACCCCGTCTGCGAGAACGGCGGGGGTGACGTCGGGGCGCATCTGAGCTACCGCGACGACGCCGACGCGGCCGCCACGTTCGCCGCGGGCAGGCTCTGAGCTTCACCGGCGCACCGAGGGGCCCGGGAGGAACTCCTCCCGGGCCCCGTTCCGGTGTCTAGCGGGGTGACCGGGCGAACCCGGCGAGGCTGGTGGAGACGATCTCGGGCCCGCCGTCGTTCTGCGTGGGCGCGGCGGTCAGCACGTCGAGGTGCTGGTAGCCGTCGGCGACCACGGGACGCAGCTCGGGCGGCACCCGGCCGGCCAGCAGTCCCTCGCCGGCGAGGACGGTGAGCACCGGGTTGGCGGTGAGCCCGCCCGGATGGACGAGGAGCTTCTTCACCTGCGGCGAGGTGCCGAGCTGGATGTCCGTGACCAGCTTGGTCGGGAAGTACTGCTCGGTGAAGTCCAGCGGCTGCTCGGCGAGGCTGCGGGCCAGTTGCCGTACGTCGGTGACCTCCTCGCCCGCACCGGTGAACGGGGTGCCGTCGGCCGACCGGTGTCCGGGGTCGTCGGGGTCGCCGACGCGGTCGTAGTTGCGCCAGGTGTAGAGCGGGCCCCGGGGCCGGTCCGGGATGGCCTTGTAGGCGGTGCCGTACAGACCGGGCTGCCGCGCACCGCCGTTGGCGACGGGGAAGCTCTTGTCGGCGATGGGCCCGCCGTCGAAGAAGCCGACGCTGGTCTGCAGGAACGCCAGCGGTACGGAGTTGTCGTCCAGCAGCGCCCCGAGCACCGCCCCGTTGGTGAGCCGGAAGTCCTTCACGGACGGCGTACCGCTGAGGAACGCGGCGGTGTCCTTGGCGAACAGGAAGCGGTTGGTGGCCTCGATGTTGAGGTCGGAGGGCAGATACCGGGGCAGGTCCGCCTCACCGTCGAGATCCTTGAGGGCACCGAGGCCCGCGATGCCGAGCAGGGTCATGGTCTCGGGGTTGAGCAGCACCGGCGCGGACAGTGTGCGCGACAGCAGTCCGCTGTCCAGACCGGCCTGGACCACGCCGTAACCGAGGCCGATGTCGGGCAGGTCGATGTCGTCGGGCAGGCTGCCGCTGAGGTCGGCGAGCGAGGTGGAGACGGTCGTGTCGAGGGCGAAGTAGCCGGCGCACTGGTTGTACCCGGCGTCGGCCGTGGTGGCCCGGTTTCCGTCGAAGTCGGCGACGGCGAAGTACCCGGTGATGATTCCGCCCAGCGAGTGCCCGCCGCACAGCAACTTCCGCTTGCGCAGGCCCTGGTCGGGCAACTCGGCGGCGAGCAGGTCGTACTGGTCCCGTACGGTCTGCTCGATCCCGAGCTTCGCCATCCAGCCCAGCTGCCCGTTGCCGACGTAGCCGTCGAAGGTCCGGCCGTCGACCTGCTTGCCGCGGTAGTAGTAGTCGACGGCGCTGTGCTGGTCGCCGGAGGCGATGCCGGTGCGGTCCTCCAGGCAGTTGGAGCGCCGGTCCAGGGCCCAGAACTCGATGTGCGCACCTTGCTCGGCGGCCCTGGTGACGGTGTTGCGGGCGACGCTGTCGAACGCTCCGGCTCCTTCCAGGATGCCGGGCTGGGCGATGAGGATCCGGTCCGCGCCGGCCGACTCGGCGGGCCCGCCGGCCGAGCGGTAGCGCAGATACGACAGCCAGTCGCACGCGGCCGGACGGGGCCCGGCCGATTCCGGCAGCGGTACCTTCACCCGTACGACCGTCTCGGTCACCCCGGTGACGGGGGACGTCGACGCGACCGGCGTCTCGGTCCGCGCCCCCTCGGCCCGGGCACCCGGGGCGGCGGCCGTGAGTGTCCCGGCGGTCAGCAGTACCGCGAGCGCGGCACCGCGCCACTTCCCTCTGCTCCGACTGCTCCTACGATTCATGTCCATGCCACGGACGCTAGGGCGGTGGCACGGCCACTCTCAGGGAGTGCTGATGAGAACTCAGCTTCCGGATGGCGGCTTGTCACCGGCGCACAGCGCGTCCGGCCCCCGGCGCGAGAAGGGGTCCGTACCGCTTCTGGACGCCACCGAGCTGCGGACCGGCCGTTTCGGGAGCATGGTGGGGCTATGGACGGTCAACCCCCTGTGGTCGTGCAGCCGCCCGCGACGGACGGCGGACGACTGGTGACCATCCACGGCGAGCGCATGGGCGTCGCCTACAGCCTGTTCGACGTACTGGACCTGCTGCACCGCGAGGGCCTGCCCACGGCCGACACGGCCGTCGACGACACCGAGCTGATCGAGTGGCAGGGCGGCGGCCCGTACGACTGGAACAACGGGGCGTCCGACGAGGCGTGAGCCTGCTCAGGCCGGCCCCGGATCCTCGTCCGACCCGGCCTCGGCCAACCCGTCGAGGCGGTCGCGCTGGGCAGGTGTCAGGTCGAGGGCCGCCGCGGCGAGGTTCTCCTCCAGGTGCTCGATCCGGGCCGTACCGGGGATCGGCAGGACGACCGGCGCACGGCCGAGGAGCCAGGCGAGCGCGACCTGCGTGGGCGTCGCCCCGAGCTCGGCCGCCACGGCGGCGATCTCGGCCTCGGCCCCGGCCTTCCCCCACGCCACGGGCCGCCACGGCAGGAAGGCGATACCGGCCGCCGCACACGCCGCGAGAACGGGCTCGTGCTCCCGGTCGAGCAGGTTGTAGCGGTTCTGCACGCTCACGACGTCGACGATCTCCCGGGCCTCGGCCAGCTCGTCGACGGTGATCTCCGACAGCCCGATCCGTCCGACCAGGCCCTCGGTCTGAAGCTCCCGCAGCGTGCCGAGCTGGTCGGCGAGCGGCGTGTCGGGGTCGATGCGGTGCAGCTGGAGCAGTTCGATCCGCTCGACCCGCAGCCGGCGCAGGGCCTGCTCGACCTGGTCGCGCAGGATCCCGGGCCGCCCGTCGAACTTCCACTCGCCTCCCGGGCCGGTACGCGCGACACCGACCTTCGTGGTGATCAGCAGCCCCTCCGGGTAGGGGTGCAGCGCCTCGGCGAGCAGCTCCTCGTTGGCTCCCTCGCCGTACAGGTGGGCCGTGTCGATCAGGGTGACGCCCAGCTCCACGGCCCGCCGGGCGACCGCGAGGGCGTTCTCCCGGTCGGGCCCGGGCTCGGTCGGCAGCTGCATGGCTCCGAAGCCGAGCCGGCGTACGTCCAGATCCCCGCCGATGCGGAAGGTGGTCGATGTCATGAGCCGTCTCCGTCCCCGTCTGCTCAAGTGCCAACGTTAACAAGTCGGTTGGCGTCCACTCCGGGCTCCGGGGCCCGTCTCGCACACCGCTCCCCCGCCCCCTGCGCGCTGCGCTCGGCGAGCCATTGTCGGTGCCCGGCGCTACGCTGCGCGCAAATGCCCCTTTTGCCCCTCCGGGAGGTTCACATGGTCACGCGCCTCAATCCGTACCTCACCTTCAACGGCGAAGCCCGGCAGGCGATGGAGTTCTACAAGGAGGTCTTCGGCGGCAACCTCACCCTCAACAGCTACGGCGACTTCGGCCAGGCGGACGCCCCGAACGCCGACAAGATCATGCACGGCATGCTGGAGACCACCAGCGGCTTCACCCTGATGGGCGCCGACAACCCGCCGGGCATGGAGTCCGCGCCGGGCAACCCCTTCTCCGTGAGCCTGAGCGGTGACGACGACGCGGAGCTGCGCGGCTACTGGGAGAAGCTGTCCGAGGGCGGCTCGGTGTCGGTGCCGCTGGAGAAGCAGATGTGGGGCGACGAGTTCGGCATGTGCACGGACCGCTTCGGCACCCCGTGGATGGTCAACATCGGCAGCCCGGAGAGCTGAGCGGAACCGAGCAGGACGGTCCAGGACCGTCCGCCCCGGGCCGCCCGCGCACGCCGCCCCCAGTCCGGCGCGCGCGGGCGGCTCCGCCGTGCCGGGCCCCGCGCAGGCCCGCCCCATGCCCGTCGCCCCCATTTTGTTGGTACGTCCTGACAAAGCTGTTGACATCGCCCGAAGGCGGCCGCATAGTACCTGCCACTAGAGCGCGCTAGTAACGCGCTCCAGCCACCGAGTACGCAGGAGTCCGCACCCAGGACCACCGCGGCCCCCGATACCGCCGCCGCCCAGGACACCCATGCACCACCCCGCCTCCCCGGACCGGGCGCGGCACCCTCTCCCCGCACAGTGAGGTGCACCCGACATGCGCAGACACCACAGACCCGCAGCCCTGACCGCCGCCGCCCTCGTGGGCGCGCTGCTCGCCGCCGGCTGCTCCAGCGGCTCCGGCGGGAAGCAGTCCGAGACCGGGGGCACCGACGCCGCGGCCGGCAAGGCCACCACCCCGCGGATGACCGTCGCCATGGTCACTCACGCGGCACCCGGCGACACCTTCTGGGACCTGATCCGCAAGGGCGCGCAGGCCGCTGCCGCGAAGGACAACATCAAGCTCGTCTACTCCAGCGACCCCGTCGCGGGCAACCAGGCCAACCTGGTGCAGAACGCCATCGACCAGAAGGTCGACGGCATCGCGCTCACCGCGGCCAAGCCGGACGCCATGAAGGGCGCGGTGGCCAAGGCCAAGGCGGCCGGCATCCCCGTCGTCGGCTTCAACTCCGGCCTGGACAACTGGAAGGAACTCGGCATGCTCGAGTACTTCGGCCAGGACGAGAACATCGCCGGCCAGGCCTTCGGTGAGCGCCTCAACCAGCTGGGCGCCAAGCACGCCGTCTGCGTGATCCAGGAACAGGGCCAGGTCGCGCTGGAGGCACGCTGCGCCGGCCTGAAGAAGGGCTTCAATGGCACCACGGAGAACCTGTACGTCAACGGCACCGACATGCCCTCCGTGAAGTCGACCCTGACCGCCAAGCTCCAGAAGGACTCCACCATCGACCAGGTGGTCACGCTCGGCGCCCCGATCGCCCTGACCGCCGTGCAGTCGGTACGGGACGCGGGCAGCGAGGCCGAGGTCGCCACCTTCGACCTCAACAAGGACCTTGTCACCGCCGTCCAGGGCGGCGACATCGAGTTCGCCGTCGACCAGCAGCCCTACCTCCAGGGCTACCTCGCCGTCGACGCACTGTGGCTGTACAGGACGAACGGCAACTTGAGCGGCGGCGGCACGGCCCCCGTACTCACCGGCCCCGCGTTCATCACGAAGGACAACGCCGACACCATCGCGGAGTTCGCGAAGAAGGGGACGCGCTAGAGCGGGCGGGTCCTTGGGCGGCCCTGGGCGGCCTTGGCGGCGTACCTACTCCGCCGGGGCCGGCCCGCTGGTTCCCCGTACCACCAGCTTCGGGTCCAGCACCGCTTCACGCGGCGGCAGTTCTTCGTTCTCCAGCCGCTCGACGGCGAAGCGGACGGCGTGTTCGGCCATCAGGACCGCGTCCTGACGGACCGTGGTCAGGCCGATCGGCATCAGATGGGAGAGGTGGCTGTCGTCGTAGCCGACGACGGACAGATCGCGCGGGACCTCGATGCCCGCCCGGGTGAGGGACATCAGCAGACCCATCGCACAGCGGTCGTTGCCGGCGAGCACCGCGGTCGGCAACGGCCGTCCGCTGTCACGCTCGGCCAGCAGCAGACGGCCGGTCTCGACACCGGACTCCTCCGTGTGACGGCCGGGAATCACCCGGGCCCCGGCCTCCAGCCCGTGGCGGCGCATCGCGGCACGGTAGGCACGCCGCCGCTCCGCCGAACCGGGACCGCGTCCGCCGTCGATGTGCACGATCCGGCGGTGCCCCAGCTCCACCAGATAGTCCATGGCCTGCCGGACGCCTTTGCCCTCGGCGGAGTGCACGAAGTCGACCTGCGCCTGGGGCACGCGGCGGCTGACCGAGACCGTGACCGTGCGCCGGCCGAGCTCGCCGAGGTAGCCGGGCTGGGCGTCCGGGCCGAGCAGGATCACCGCCTCGCAGCGGTGGCTGAGCAGCGCCTCGACCGCCTTCGCCTCGCTGCGCCCCTGGGTGGACCCGGAGAGCAGGACGTCGTACCCGAGCCGCTCGGCCTCGGGATAGATGCCGGTGATGAGATCCGTGTGGAAGGTCTGGTGCACGGCGAACATGACGCCGAGCGTGCGACTGCGGCCACGGGCCAGCAGCCGGGCCGCGCTGTCGGGCCGGTATCCGATCTCGTCGGCCACGCGCAGGACCCGCTCCCGCGTCTCCCGGCCGGCTCCCGCCTGGTTGCGGAAGATGATCGACACGAGCGCGCGGGAGACCCCCGCCTTCTCGGCGACGTCCGCCATCGTGGGCCGCTGTTTGCCCGATGCATCCACCTGTGAACCCACCCTCCGACGGCGCCCACCTTACGGGGTGCCCCGCGCGGGGATCCGGCCATGGGGCCCCGCAATCATCCAGCAACAACCTATTGACATGACATTTGGACAGGGGTCATCGTACTCGACTAGAGCGCGCTAGTAGCGCGCGTCACATCGCTCAGGCACCCTCCCCCTCTCCCTCAAGGACACTGACCATGGCAACGGCGCCCGTCCCCCTCCGTACCACTGTCGGCAACCTGTGCCTCGGCTCCGCCCCCGACTCCTGGGGGGTGTGGTTCCCCGAGGACGAGCACCAGGTGCCGTACACCCGCTTCCTCGACGAGCTGGTCCAGGCGGGCTACGAGTGGCTGGAGCTCGGCCCGTACGGCTATCTGCCCACCGATCCGCAGCGGCTGAGGGCCGAACTGGACGCCCGGGGCCTGAAGGTCTCCGGCGGTACCGCGTTCGGCGCGCTGCACCGGCCCGAGGCGTGGGACGAGATGCTCGCCCATGTCCGGCGGGTCGCCACGCTGACCGCTGCCGCGGGGGCACATCATCTCGTCTTCATCCCGCCCATGTACCGGGACGAGAAGACGGGCGCGTTCACCGAGCCGCCCGAGCTGACCGCCCAGCAGTGGGCCGGGTTCGGCCGGGCCGCCGACCGGCTGGGCAGGCTGCTGCTGGAGGAGTACGACGTACGGCTGGTCGTCCATCCGCACGCCGACAGCCACATCCAGACGCAGGCGGAGATCGAGCGGCTGCTCAACGAGTCCGACAGCCGGTACACGAACCTGTGTCTGGACACGGGGCACGTGGCGTACGGCGGTGGGGACAACCTCGATCTGATCCGCCGGTTCGGTGAGCGGGTCGGCTATGTGCACATCAAGCAGATGGATCCGGAGATCCTGGCGCAGGTCGCGGCCGAGAACCTGTCCTTCGGTGAGGCCGTGCAGCGCGGGGTGTGCGTGTCGCCGCCGGCCGGGGTGCCGAACCCGGCCGAGGTGGTGGCTGAACTGGCCGGGCTCGACGCCGAGTTGTTCGTGATCGTCGAGCAGGACCTGTACCCGTGCGCTCCCGAGGTGCCGCTGCCCATCGCGGTCAGCACCCGTGAGCACCTGGCCGGCTGCGGTCTTTCGGGTACCCGCCGCCCCGCCATCGACAGGTAAGGAGCGGCCATGGACGTCAGGGACGACACGACACCATCCTCCGACCCGGCCCCGGCCACCGGCGTCGCGGACGAGACCCCGCCGGCGGTCTCCCGGCGGCTGCGGATGATCACCATCATCGCCACGTTCGGTGGTCTGCTCTTCGGCTACGACACGGGTGTCATCAACGGCGCCCTGCCCTATATGACCGACGACCTCGGCCTGACCCCGGTCACCGAGGGCATGGTCACCAGCTCGCTGCTGCTGGGTGCCGCGCTGGGCGCGGTAACCGGCGGCCGGTTGTCGGACGCGCGCGGAAGGCGGCGCAACATCCTGCTGCTGGCCGTGCTGTTCTTCGTCGGCGCGCTCGGCTGCACGCTCGCCCCGACGACCGAGGTGATGATCGTGGCGCGCTTCGTGCTCGGTCTCGCGGTCGGCGGCGCGTCGGTGACGGTGCCGGTGTATCTCGCGGAGGTGTCGCCCGCCGAGCGGCGCGGCGCTCTCGTCACCCGCAACGAGCTGATGATCGTCTCCGGTCAGCTGCTGGCTTTCACGTCCAACGCGATCATCGCGCGGCTCGGCGGCGAGTCCGGCGGGGTGTGGCGCTGGATGCTGGTCATCGCCACGCTGCCGGCGGTGGTGCTCTGGTTCGGCATGCTGGTGATGCCGGAGAGCCCGCGCTGGCTGGCCTCCCAGAGCCGTTTCGGCGAGGCCCTCGAAGTCCTCAAGCAGGTGCGGTCGCAGGCCCGGGCCGAGGCCGAGCTGAAGGAGGTCTCCGCGCTCGCCGTCAAGGACGAGCAGGAGAAGCTCGGCGGCTGGCAGGACATCAAGAGCACGCCGTGGGTGCGGAAGCTGATGTTCGTCGGGTTCGGCATCGCGATCGTGCAGCAGATCACCGGCGTCAACACGATCATGTACTACGGCACGCAGATCCTCACCGACGCCGGCTTCGCCGCGGACAGCGCGCTGACGGCGAACATCGCCAACGGTGTGATCTCGGTGCTGGCCACCTTCGTCGGCATCTGGCTGCTCGGCCGGGTCAATCGCCGGCCGATGCTGATGACCGGTCAGCTCGGCACGACCGTGGCCCTGTTGCTGATCGGCGTGTTCTCCCTGGTGCTGCCCTCCGGTGATCCGCGGGCGTTCGCGGTGCTCGCGATGACGGTCACGTTCCTCGCCTTCCAGCAGGGCGCGATCTCGCCGGTGACCTGGCTGATGCTGTCGGAGATCTTCCCGATGCGGATGCGCGGCTTCGGCATGGGTGTCGCGGCCGTGGTGCTGTGGCTGACCAACTTCGTGATCGGCCTCGTCTTCCCGTCCCTGGTCTCCGGGATCGGGATCTCCAACACCTTCTTCCTGTTCGTGGTGGCGGGCCTGCTGTCCCTCACCTTCGTGAAGCTCTACGTCCCCGAGACCAAGGGCCGCACTCTCGAGTCGCTCGAGGCCGAGCTCCGGACGCGCTTTTCCTGATCATCCTTCGAGGAGTTCTTCATGACCGTACGTGTAGGCGTCATCGGCGCCGGAATGATCGGCCAGGACCACGCCCGGCGGCTCACCGAGGTCGTCACCGGGGCGGCCGTCACGGCGGTGGCCGATGTCGACACCGGGCGTGCCGCCGAGGTGGCGGCCCGGCTCGGTGCCACCGCGGTGCCCACCGGCGCTGATCTGGTCGCCTCCCCCGATGTGGACGCCGTTCTCGTCACCTCGTGGGGGCCGACCCACGCCGAGCACGTCCTGAACGCGATCGCGGCCGGCAAGCCGGTGTTCTGCGAGAAGCCGCTGGCCACGACCGCGGAGGACTGTCTGCGGATCGTCGAGGCCGAGCGGGCGCACGGCCGCAGGCTGGTGCAGGTCGGCTTCATGCGCCGCTTCGACGCCGGGTACCGGCAGATGAAGGAGGTCCTGTCGACCGGTTCGCTCGGGGCCCCGCTGATCGTGCACTGCGCCCACCGCAACCCGACCGTCCCGGAGTCGTACCACTCCGCGATGGCCGCCCAGGACACGGCCGTGCACGAGATCGACGTGCTGCGCTGGCTGCTCGACGACGAGATCGTCTCCGCGCAGGTGGTCACCCCGCGCGCCACGAGCAAGCGGTTCGGGCACCTCAAGGACCCGCAGATCATGGTCTTCGAGACGAGCGAGGGCGTCCGTATCGACCTGGAGGTCTTCGTCAACTGCCAGTACGGCTACGACATCCAGTGCGAGGTCGTGGGCGAGGACGGCCTGGTCCGGCTGCCGGACCCGGCGGCCGTCGGGATCCGCACCGCGGCCCGGCACGGCACGGGCGTGCTGCAGGACTGGAAGGACCGGTTCGCTGAGGCCTTCGACACCGAGTTCCGCGAGTGGGTCGCCGCCGTGGCGGCCGGTACCGAGCCCACCGGCCCCTCCGCTTGGGACGGTTACGCCGCCACCGTCATCACCGACGCCACCGTCCGGTCCCTGGAGTCCGGTGGCGGAGAGATCGTCACCGTCGACATGAAGCCCCGCCCCGCGTTCTACGGAGGCACCGCGTGAAGATCGCCCTCGACCCGTACATGTTCCGTGCCCTGCCGATCAACGAGATGGTGCGCACGGTCGCCGAACTCGGCTACGAATACATCGAGTTGTCGCCCCGCGAGGACTTCATGCCGTTCTTCCTGCACCCGCGGGCGGACGACGCGCGGGTGGCGGAGCTGAAGCAGTCGCTGCGCAGGCACGGCGTGCAACTGTCCTCGGTACTGCCGCTGTACAAATGGTCCTCACCGGACGAGACCGAGCGGCAGACGGCCGTCCGCTACTGGAAGCGGATGATCGAGATCACCGTGGATCTCGAATGCCCGCTGATGAACTCGGAGTTCAACGGCCGGCCCGAACGCGCCGCGGAGAGCGAGTCCGCCTTCTGGCGTTCGCTGGAGGAGCTGCTGCCGGTCTTCGAGCGGGAGGGCCTCGCCCTGAACCTGGAGGCCCACCCGGACGACTTCTGCGAGGAGAACACCCCGGCCGTCGATCTCGTCCGCGCGATCAACAAGCCGTGGGTGAACTACCTGTACTGCGCCCCGCACACCTTCCATCTCTCGGGCTCCGACCCGACGGCGGACATCGCGGCGATGATGCGCTACGCCGGTGACAGGCTCCAGCACGTGCATGTCGCGGACTCCTTCAACCACAAGGGCTCCAGCGGTCTGCGGTACATCCTCAACCCGCCGGGCACGCCGGCCCGGATCCATCAGCACCTCGACATCGGTCAGGGCGAGGTCGACTGGGACACCTTCTTCGGCACTCTGCGCGAGCTGGGCTTCGACGGTGTCGCCACGTCCTGTGTCTTCGCCTGGGAGGAGCGGGCCCGGGAATCGTCGGCGTTCATGCTGGACCGGATCCGGAAGGAACTCGCGGGCTCGTGAGGACGACGAGCTGCCGGGTCGCCCGGGTCATCGCGACATAGCGGTCGACCGCTCCCTCGACGCCGGTGCCGAAGTCCTCCGGGTCGACGAGGACGACCAGGTCGAACTCCAGCCCCTTCGACAGCTCCGGGGTCAGCGACCGGACGCGTGACGAAGGGGGCCGGAAGGCGGGATCGCCGATGACACAGGCGATCCCGTCGTCATGGGCGGCCAGCCAGGTGTCGAGGACCGAGTTCAGCTCGGCGGCGGCTCCGTGGACGACGGGGACGCCGCCGCTGCGGATGGAGGCCGGCACGTTGGCGTCCGGGAGCACGGCCCGGATGACCGGCTCGGCCTCCGTCATGATCTCCTCCGGCGTGCGGTAGTTGATGCTCAGCGAGGCGAGGTCGATCCGGTCGAACCCGACCCGTTCGAGCCGTTCCCGCCACGACTCCGTGAAGCCGTGGCGGGCCTGGGCGCGGTCCCCGACGATGGTGAAGCTCCGGGACGGGCAGCGCAGCAGCAGCATCTGCCACTCCGCGTCCGTCAGTTCCTGTGCCTCGTCCACGACGATGTGCGCGAAGGGGCCGGCGAGCCGGTCCGGGTCGGCGGCGGCCAGGGCGGTTTCGTCCACGAGGGAGTTGCGCATGTCCTGTCCGTGCAGCATGACCAGCACACCTTCGCCGTCGTCATGGCTGTGGGCCTCGAGCAGATCGTCGATGACCCTGCCCATGCGCTCGCGTTCGGTGGCCACGACGGCGTCGTTTTGGCGCTTGCGGCGGGACGCCTCCGGGTCGCCGAGCCGTTGCCGTGCGGCGTCCAGGATCGGCAGGTCGGACACGGTCCAGGCCCGGGCGTTCGCGCGCTGCAGTGTCCGGACCTCGTCCCGGCTGAGCCAGGGCGCGCACATCCGCAGATAGGCGGGCACCGACCACAGGTCCGACACGAGGTCGGCCGCTTCGAGCAGCGGCCACGCGCGGTCGAAGACGGTGCGCAGTTCCCTGTTCCGCGACAGCGATCCGTGCAGGAGGTCCGCCGGCACGTCGCCGTCGTGCTTGTCCTGGAGGATCGTGAGCAGTTCCTCCCAGACCTGGTCGCGCGCCTCGTTGTGCGGAGTGCCGGGTTCCGCCGCTGCGAAGGCCACGGCCCAGTCGCGGGCTTTGAGGTGGACGTCGGACCAGTGGGTCGTGATCGTCATCGCCTCGGTGGGCGGCTCCTCGTAGAACGTGACGGCCTTCTCGATCGCCCTCACCATGTCCGCGGACGACTTCAGGCGTGCCACGTCCGGGTCGGTCTCGGTCCCCGCCTCGGCTCCCTCGTCGACGAGGTCCCGCAGGACGCAGGTCTGCACGCCCTCCTCGCCGAGGCCGGGCAGGACGTCGGAGACGTAGGACAGATAGGGCCGGTGCGGGCCGACGAAGAGCACACCGCCCCGGCGGTGCTGCCCGAGGCGGGGGTCGGAGTAGAGGAGGTAGGCGGAGCGGTGCAGGGCGACGACGGTCTTGCCGGTGCCCGGGCCGCCGTCGACGACGAGGGCACCGCGGGAGCCCGCGCGGATGATGGCGTCCTGGTCGGCCTGGATGGTGCCGAGCACGTCCCGCATCCGGGGTGAGCGGTCGGTGCCGAGGCTGGCGATGAAGGCGGACTGGTCGTCGAGCGCGGCGTGCCCGGAGATGCCGTCCGCGGTGAACACCTCGTCCCAGTAGTCACTGATCCGGCCGCCGGTCCAGCGGTACCTGCGGCGGCTCGCCAGGCCCATCGGGTCGGCGTGGGTGGCTCCGAAGAACGGCTCGGCGGCGGGGGAACGCCAGTCGACCAGGAGCCGGCGGCCCTCGCTGTCCGTGAGGCCGAGTCGTCCCACGTACACGGGCTCGGAGTCGTCGGCCCCGACCATGTGCCCGAGGCACACGTCCAGTCCGAAGCGGCGCAGTGCGCGCAGGCGGGTGGTCAGCCGGTGGATCTCCGCGTCCCGGTCCATCGCCTGCCTGCCCTTGCCGCCGGGTGCCCTGCGCTCGGCCTCCAGCCGGTCGGTCAGTTCGGCGATCGACTGCTCCAAGCACTCGGCGACGGCGGCGAAGTGCCGCTCGTCCCCGGCGATCAGCACGGGGTCGGCCTTGTGCGAGAGGCGGTCCGGAAGATCGAACGCGCTCGTGGTCAGGGGGGTCACGTCATGCTCCCGTTTCCGCAGGTCCTGGGCTCAGGCCGGACAGTTTGCGGCACCATGGGGGCCTTGCCGCAAGACCCCCCGTGCGCTATAAGTTGAGAGTGGCAAGGAGACGACTCCTTGCCTTTCTTGTTGCCTTTCTCGCTGTGCGGCCCTCCCGGCCGCCCGTCCTCTCCGTGTGGCACTCTCTTCGTTCAGGCACCCGTGGAGAGGCGGCGGCATGCGGACAGGACTGCTGGGCACCGGACCGTGGGCGCGGATGGCCCACGCGCCCGCACTGAGCGGGCACGAGGAGCTGGACTTCGCCGGGGTGTGGGGCCGCCGCCCCGAAGCCGCCAAGGAGCTGGCCGAGCGGCACGGTGTGCGGGCGTACGACGACGCCGACGAGCTGTTCGCCGACGTGGACGCCGTCGCCGTGGCGCTGCCTCCGCAGGTGCAGGCCGGGCTGGCCGCGCGTGCGGCCCGGGCGGGGTGCCATCTGCTGCTCGACAAGCCTCTCGCGCCGACTGTGGAGCAGGGGCGGGCCGTGGTCGAGGCCGTCGAGGAGGCGGGGGTCGCCTCGGTCGTGTTCTTCACGACGCGCTTCCAGCCCGGGCCGGAGGCGTGGATCACCGAGCAGGCGGGAGTGCCGGGCTGGTTCACGGGGTGGGCGCAGTGGCTCGGGGCCGTGTTCACCAGCGAGAGCCCCTTCGCGACACCGTGGCGGCGGGAGAAGGGCGCCCTGTGGGACGTCGGGCCGCACGCCCTGTCCGTGCTGCTGCCGGTGCTGGGCGACGTGCGGCGCGTGGCGGCCGCCGCCTACGGTCCCGGAGACACGGCGCATGTCGTCCTCGATCACGCCGGTGGCGCGTCGAGCACCCTCACCCTGAGCCTGACGGCGCCGCCCGCGGCGGCCGGTGCCGCACTGGAGTTGAGGGGGGAGGCCGGGGTCGCTGTCCTGCCGGAGAGTTCCGACGGAGCGGTGCCGGCCCTGATGCGGGCCGTGGACGCTTTGCTCACCTCGGCCCGCACCGGCCGCCCGCACGCGTGCGACGCGGCGTTCGGCCTCCGTGTCACGGAGATCCTCACGGCGGCCGACGACCTGCTGAACGGCGGCGCACGCTAGTCCGCGGCGCCGCCGTACGACCGCCTACACCGGGTGGAAGTTGAACCGTTCCCTGACCACCGGGAAACCGGCCTTGGCGAAGTTCGCGGCCATGGGGAAATTGCCCTGGTCCGTGGCGGCGGCGACGAACTCCGCGCCCTGTTCGACCAGGAAGTGGGTGCACTCGGCCAGGAGGTCGTAGGCGTAGCCCTGGCCGCGCTGTTCGGGCAGGACCCCGATGAAGCCGATGCACGGGCCCGTCGGGTTGTGGGCCGGGATGTGGATGCCGGCCGGCTCGCCCCGGGGTGTGTACGCGATCTGCCACCACTCGCGTGGCGAGGGGCACCAGTGGAAGAAGTCGAGTTCCTCCTGGGCCGCCCGGTCGAGTCCGCCCTCCTCGATCGCCTTCAGCGCGTGTGCGTCCAGGGTGACGGAGTGGATCCGGCGCAGCGCGTCGAAGAACACGGCGTCGTCCGGTTCGGGGCGGAACACCAGGCGCCCGGGCCGTTCGGGCAGGCCGTGCCCGGGGGTCCAGCGGTACAGCAGGCGTTCGACCAGGAGGTCGTAACCGGCCTTCCGCGCGGCGGCGAAGCGGGTCTCGGCGGCGGTGCGCAGGGCCGGGGCGTCGCGCCAGCCGGCGGGCAGGTTCAGTTCGAGTTCCACCTGCCAGGGCGCGGAGCGCAGGAGTGCGGCGCCTGCCTCCTCCTCGCCCTCCGCGACGTCGAACCAGTTGAGGCTGAGGGGTTCGGTGTCGTCGGGGCCGCCCCACCAGGCACCACGGGCGACGACCCTGCCGTCGCGCAGGGCCACCCGCTTCCAGTCGGGGCGGTGCCGGGTCAGGCGGTGGCCCTCGCGGGCGCCCAGCGGGTCGGGCAGGGTGTCGAAGAGATCGGTGGCGCTCGCGTCGAGCGCGCGGATGACCACGTCGGTC
The DNA here is from genome assembly GCF_056433405.1 of Streptomyces sp. NPDC044719. Taxonomy (NCBI): domain Bacteria; kingdom Bacillati; phylum Actinomycetota; class Actinomycetes; order Kitasatosporales; family Streptomycetaceae; genus Streptomyces; species Streptomyces sp. NPDC044719. The sequence continues at coordinate 593,241 of NZ_JBWKHE010000002.1, read as the reverse complement.
ATGGACTTCCTCCGGGAAGCATGCGGTGAGGAGCGCTCCCGGTCAGGTCGGTCGAGACACGCCGGGGACGAGGGCAGGGAGCGCTGGAACGGTGTGAACTGCACGGTTCAGCCCTCCTTCCACGGGTCTCGGGGCGTGGCGCCCCACAGGCTACGGGGGCACCGACGGACCGTCCATCGAATTCCGGCCCGGCTCAGGGAGCCCTCCGGCCTGACCGATCACTACGCCCGGCCCACGCTCACGCCCTGCCGACCGGCCCTGGACGCCTGCGCGGGCCCGGCGTGCGGCGCCCGGTCGGGCGTAGCAGCGTGGTGGTGTGAGCAGTGTGCGCGACCGGCTGCGGCGCCGGGACCGGCGTGGCTGGCTGCGCGGCGCGCCCCCGCCGGGCTGGGCGCGGGTCCTGCCGTCCGCGCTGCTGGCGGGCGTGTGCGCGGCGGAGCTGATCAGCCCGGAGCCGCTCGACATCGGATTCCTGCTGGGCGCCATTCCGCCACTGGCCGTGCTCGCGCACGGACCGGCGGCCACGGCGGTGCTGGGGGCACTGGTGGTGGTCGTGCTGACCATCCCGGTCTTCAGCCTGAACGACCCCGGCAGCACCGATTTACTCACCGTGTGCTTCGTGGCGGTGCTGAGCGTGCTGCTGTCGTTCGTCCGCAGCCGGCGTGACGCCCAGCTGGTCACCGAGCGGGCCGTCGCCGAGGCCGCCCAGCAGGCCGTCGTACCGCCGCTGCGGGAGCGGGTCGGGCCGGTGCGGTGCGCGGGGCTGTACCGGGCCGCGCAGAGCGGGACGCTGGTCGGGGGCGACTTCTTCGACGTACGGGCGGGACCTGACGGCGTACGGGCGGTCATGGGCGATGTCCAGGGACACGGTCTTTCGGCCGTGGCCACGGTCGCGTCGCTGCTGGGGGCCTTCCGGGAGGCGGTGCTGGACCAGCCGGATCCGGAGGCGGTGGCGGCCCGGCTCGACCGGAGGCTGGTGACGGACTCGGCGGGCGAACCGCACGCCGAGTTGTTCGCGACGGCGGTGCTGCTCGGCTTCTCCGCCGACGCGAGTGTGGTGCGGATCGTGGCGTGCGGGCAGTCCGGCCCGCTGCTGCTGCGCGACGGGCGTGCCGTCGAGCTGGACATCGAGCCGTGCACACCGCTCGGTCTCGGCCTCGCCGAGGCGACTGCGCCCCGGGTCGTCTCGGTGCGGCTGCGCGCCGGCGACCGGCTGTTCCTCGCGTCCGACGGGGTCACCGAGGCCAGGGACTCCGACGGGGTCTTCTACCCACTGGCGGAGCGGCTGCCGGGCTTCGCCGAGGAGGAGCCCGCCGCCCTGGCCGAGCGGGTGTGGGCCGACCTCGTCCGGCACTGCCCGGACGTACGGGACGACGTCACGATGCTCGTGCTCGCGCCCTGTCCGCGGAGCGGGCCCTGACGGCGGCCGGCGGCGGCCCGCGACGCTTCGCGAACCGCCGCCGGCGGTTGTACGACCGGTGGATCAGTCCTTGATCGAGCACTTGTTGCCGATAGCGGGGTTGAACGCGCCGATGAAGTTGACCGAGTTGCCGCAGATGTTGGCATCGATGTCGATGGGGATCTGTACGACGTTGCCGGAAAGGAAGCCGGGGCTGCCGACGGCGATGGCTTCGGCTTCCGCGTCGGCGCTGGCGGTACCGGCACAGGCCAGAAGGGCGGCGCAGGCCAGGCCGAAGGCGGCGGTCACACGTGTGCGCATGGGAAAGCTCCTGTCGGTCGAAGGGGACACGTGTGTCCACCGTCGCCCGGGGTGCGGCACGGCAACATCGGTGGGCGTCCGAACGGGGGGCAGGGGCTTTCCCGGGCCGGATCCGCGCCCTCCGGATGCACGCCGCGCTCCCGCGGGGAATGGTGATAGCGGACCCGTTTTTCAGCACCGGGGCCGCACCAGCGATCCGGACCCTAGGAGCAGAGAACATGTCGACGTCACAGCCCCACGCGTCCCGGCCGCCCGAGGACCGCGCCACCCCGGACCGCCTGCTCCACGCCCGCACCGGCACCGACGTGTCGCCGGAGGACCTGGTCCTCGCCTCGGGCAAGGACCTCACCCCGCACAACCTCGAATGGGCCAGGCGCAAGCTGGCGGCCGAGGGGCCCGCCGCGCTCGAGAAGCTGCTGCCGTAGCCGACGGCCCCCTCGGTGTCCGCCGAGGGGGCCGGCCTCCCGGCCGCCGGTGGTTCACGCCGTGTCGTCGTCCCCGGGCAGGGTGCTGTCGTCCTCCACCACGTGCACGGCGGCCTCCTCCGCGCCGGCCGCGCCGCCGTCGATGCCGATGTCGGTCGCGACGGTCTCCTTCGTGGTGTCGGCGTGGGCGCCCTCGTCCGGGGCGACCAGGCGTCCGGCGCGGGCGGTGCCAGCCTGAGGGTCCACCGGCTCGCCGTCACTGTCGGGGCTGTCGCCCACTCCGTCCCCGGCCGGTTCGGCCGACACGTCGGGGACCTCCTGGGACAGCCGCTCGTCGAGGGTCTCGCCCTTGTGCTGCTCGGCGGCGGTGGTGCCGCTCTTGCTGACGCCGAGCGGTTTCTCCGGCGGGGAGTAGCCCTCGTCGAGGGTGTCGTCGTAGGTCCGTTCGTCGACGGCGTCCTGCAGATCCAGCGGTGCGGCGTCCGCCTGCTCCTCGTTGGTCCCGGTGGGCTGGTACGCGTCGTCCGCCATCGGTTCGGGGCGCATCGGTTCCGTGCCCATCACTTCTGCCTCCCTGTCGCGCGCTGCGGCGACTCGTCGGTCTCAGGTGCCCGTTCCGCGTTCCCGATCGGCGGGCTCGTAACCTCGGCGTCCGCCGCCGCGTCCCGCCGCACCGTCGATCCGGCGCGTGCTCAGTCCGTCAGGGGCCCTCCCGCCGCGGCCGCGGTGCGACCCGGACGTCCAGGTCCGAGATCCGGTGGACGGGCCAGGCGCGGGCGTAGCGGGGCGGGGTGCCGTCGGCCGGTGCGATGTGGGCGACCGGGAGCCGGTCCGCGGTGCGCAGGATGGCTCCCGCGGTGGTGTTCTCGTTGTTGCCGGCGGTCGCTCCCGAGGAACAGCCCGTGTAGTAGCCGATCGGGATGGCCTCGTGCCCGGTGAGCAGGCAGGGCGGGCGGACACCGAGGCGGTGCAGGGCGTCGGCCGTGCGGCCCCAGTCGCGGCGGCTCTCGGTGTTGCGGGACACGGCGCCCTCCAGGACGGCGATCTGCGCGGCCAGGTGGCCGGCCAGCCCGAGCGCGACCAGCGCGGCGGCCACCGGCCGCCATGTCCCGCCCGGGGTCCTGACCAGGTGCCACAGGGCGTCGGCGACCGGGATCGCGAGCAGGGCGTAGGCGGGTGTGAGGAAGCGGGGCGCCGCGTATCCGATCATGAAGAGGTACGGCAGGGCGGCCGTGGCGGCGCAGGTCAGCGGGACGAGGGTCCGCCCCAGGCGCCGGGCCCGGGCCGCGACGAGCAGTCCGAGGCCGGCCAGTACGGGCAGGACGAACCACCAGATGAGGACCAGTGGGTTGGGCATCGAGCCGGTGCACGGCCGGCACAGGGCCCGGCCGCCGAGGCTGCGCAGCTGGTCGTCGACGGCGAAGTACCAGCCCAGTCCGCCCTGGATGCGCGAGGCCTCCGACAGACGCTCCCCCAGGCCGCCGTAGCCGGCGTAGGCCTCGATCACCCACGGGACGGCGCCCGCGGCGAGGCCCGCCAGGAGGGCGAGGAGCAGGCGCCGGTGGCGGCGCGCCAGTGCGAGGACGAGCAGCGGCACGGTCACGTAGACCGCGTCGGTGGGCCGCATCCACGCCATCAGCGCGGCGCCGGCGGCGACCCCCCACAGGACCGCCCGGGCGGAACGTTCCTTCCGAGCCCGCAGGAAGCAGCCCGCGCAGATCAGGGCGCCGATCGCCACCCAGTAGTTGGGCATGGCCTGGGGGCCGTAGAAGAGGGTCACCCACAAGGAGGCGAAGAGGGCGCCGCCGACGACCAGGACACGGGTCGGGAACAGGCCCCGCCAGGCGCGCAGGGCCAGGTAGAGGCCGAGCCCGGACAGCAGGGCGAGATAGACGCGCAGCAGCGGGACGGACGTCGACCAGGACGCCACGGGCGCCACGAGCAGCGAGACGCCCCGGGATCGCGGTGCGCTGAAGAAGGCCGCCGGGGTGTGGGAGGTAACCTGGCTGACGTAGACGATCTCGTCCCAGCCGAGACCCAGCACGGGCCGGACCAGGGCGAGTTGAGCCAGCGTGAAGACGGCCGCCACCGCGGCGAGCGCCCGGTTCCCCCGGACTCCGCGGGGCGCGCCCGGCCCGGCCGTCGGTTCGCGTCTTCGCCTGCGAACCAGGATGGCGTTGGAGCCGTCGGTCATGTTCCGCCCCTTGTCCCATTGTCCTAAAACTTGACAAACATGGACAAACTAACCCGCGGCATGGAGGAACGCAGGGCGGAATACGGCCAAGTGCCTGACGCGAAGTGAGCGTCAGCGGGCGTTCGGGGCCCGGTGCGGCGGCTGGCTCGGGGCCGGACGCTGTGTCAGCGGGGGCACGGTCCGGGTCACCGGGGCATCCTCACTCACCGTCAGCTCGGTGCCGTGGTGATGGAGTGTCAAGGGCGGGCCGGCGCTCAGGGTGTAGGTGGCGCGGTCGGCGGCCAGCTCCACGCGCAGGCACCGGCCGAGGAACCCCACCGTGAACGCCAGCCGGCTGAACCTCTCGGGCAGCCGGGGCGCGAACCGCAGGGTCCCGTCGGCGCACCGCATGCCGCCGAACCCGGCGACCAGCGCCATCCAGGTACCGGCCAGCGAGGCGATGTGCAGTCCGTCGCGGGTGTTGTGCTCCAGGTCCCCCAAGTCCATCAGCGCGGCCTCGGCCGTGTAGGCGTAGGCCAGGTCCAGATGGCCCGTCCGGGCGGCCATGACGGCCTGGACGCACGCCGACAGGGAGGAGTCCCGCACGGTCAGCGGCTCGTAGTAGGCGAAGTTGCGGGCGATCTGCTCCTCGGCGCGGCTGTCGAAGGACTCCTCGAAGTAGCTGCCGCAGGTGTACATCGCCAGCACAAGGTCCGCCTGCTTGATCACCTGCTTGCGGTACAGGTCGAAGTAGGGGAAGTGGAGCATCAGCGGATACTGGTCCGGGCCCGTGCTCGCGAAGTCCCAGCGCTGGTAGCGGGTGAAGCCGGCGTGCTGTTCGTGCACGCCGAGTTCGTCGTTGTAGGGGACGTGCATGGCCTCGGCGGCGTCCCGCCAGGCGGCGCTCTCCTCCTCGTCGGCGCCGAGCCGGGCCGCTTCGTCGGGGTGGCGTTTGCAGGCGTCGGCGGCGGCCAGCAGGTTCGCGCGGGCCATGAGGTTGGTGTACGTGTTGTCGTCGGCGATCGCGCTGTACTCGTCCGGTCCGGTGACGCCGTCGATGTGGAAGGCGCCCCGGTCGTCGTGGTGGCCGAGGGAGCGCCACAGGCGGGCGGTCTCCACCAGCAGCTCCACGCCGACCTCGCGTTCGAACCTCTCGTCGCCGGTGACCGCCACGTACCGCACGACGGCGTCCGCGATGTCGGCGCCCACATGGAAGGCGGCCGTGCCGGCCGGCCAGTAGGCGGAGCCTTCCGAGCCCTCGATGGTGCGCCAGGGGAACGCGGCGCCGCTGAGGCCCAGTTGGGCCGCGCGCTCCCGGGCGGCCGGCAGGGTGTCGAGACGCCAGCGCAGTTCCTCGGCGGCGGCCTGCGGCGCTGTGTAGGTCAGCAGGGGCAGGACGAAGGCCTCGGTGTCCCAGAAGGCGTGGCCGTCGTAACCGGAGCCCGTGAGCCCCTTGGCGGGGATGGCGCGCTGCTCGGCGCGGGCGCCGGCCTGGAGGACGTGGAACAGGGCGAAGCGGACGGCCTGCTGGATCTCCTCGTCGCCGTCGACCTCGACATCGGCGCGGCCCCAGAAGTCGTCGAGGTAGGACCGCTGGTCCTTCAGCAGCCCCCGCCAGCCGCTGTGCGCGGCCGCCGCCAGCGCCGCCTCGACCTGGTCGCTCATCGCGGGCCGGGAGCGGACACCGGACCAGCCGTGCGCGACCAGCTTCTCCACGCGCAGCCGCTCCCCCGGCTCCAGCACGGAGGTGACGGTCAGCCGGGCCACGTCCACGTTGCTCTCGCTGCTCGTCGTGGTCCGTTCGGGGCCGGTGACGACGTGGTCGGCGGCCACGGCGACCCGGAGGCCGCTGCGGCGGGTGCGGTGGACCAGGCGCAGCCGGCTGCCCGAGGCGAGGTCCTCCTCGGGTTCGAGCGGCGACTTCAGGGCCTTGGCGGCGCGCGGGTCGCCGTCCGGCTCGGGCAAACTCTCGTTGGCGACCAGCTCCGACTGGACGACGACGCGGGTCCGGCTGTCGACGGGCTCCACCTCGTACGCCACGGCGGCGATCGCCCGCTGGGTCAGGGACACCAGCCGCGTGGAGCGCACGCGGACGGTCGAGCCGGCCGGGGAGGTCCACTCGCAGACCCGTTCCAGCACCCCCCGCCTGAGGTCCAGGGTCCGCTCATGGGTGACGAGCCGGCCGTAGCGCAGGTCGAACGGCTCGTCGTCGACCAGCAGGCGCAGCACCTTGCCGTTGGTGACGTTGATGGACGTCTGGCCGGACTCCGGGTAGCCATAGCCGGCCTCCGCGTAGGGCAGCGGGTGCAGTTCGTGGACGCCGTTGAGGTAGGAGCCGGGCAGACCGTGCGGTTCGCCCTCGTCGAGGTTGCCGCGCCAGCCGATGTGCCCGTTGGACAGGGCGAACACGGACTCGCTCTGGGCCAGGAGGCCGAGGTTGAGTTCCGTCTCGCGCACGGTCCACGGCTCGACGGCGTACGCCCGCTGCTCGATCACTCCCGGCCTCCCAGCTCGCCGAGGTCCTTCACCACCACGTCGGCGCCGTGCGCGTACAGCGCGTCGGTCTGTCCGACGCGGTCGACGCCGACGACGTACCCGAAGCGGCCCGCGCGGCCGGCGTCCATGCCGGCCAGGGCGTCCTCGAAGACGGCGGACGCGGCCGGTTCGATGCCCAGGTCCTCGGCGGCGGCCAGGAACGTGTCGGGGCTCGGTTTGCCGGGCAGCTCGCGCTGGGCGGCGACCACACCGTCGATCCGTACGTCGAAGAAGTGCTCGGCGCCGATCGCGCGCAGCACGTCCCGGCAGTTGGCGCTGGACGAGACGATCGCGGTGCTCAGGCCGTGGGCGCGGACGGCCTGCAGATAGCGCAGGGTGCCGTCGTAGGCCTCGACGCCGTCGGTGCGGATCTTCTCCAGGACCAGGTCGTTCTTTCGGTTGCCGAGCCCGTGCACGGTCCGCGCGCCCGGTGGGTCGTCAGGGTCTCCGTCGGGCAGGTCGATGCCCCGGGAGGCGAGGAAGGTGCGCACGCCGTCGGCGCGTGGCCGGCCGTCGACGTACTCGTCGTAGTCGGACGCCGCGTCGAACGGCCGGAAGTCCTCGCCGTCGCGCTCGCGCAGGAAGGCGTCGAACATCTCCTTCCAGGCGGCGGCGTGTACGACGGCCGTCTTGGTGACGACGCCGTCGAGATCGAAGAGGCAGGCGTGGATGTCTTCGGGGAGACCGAGCTGCGTCATACAGGACCGGTTCCCCGCACGGAGGCGTCCAGTGAGTGGCGCACGCCACACACGCGCCCCGGACGGCCCTGGCACGGGGTGACACACTCTGCGGTGTGCCGCTCACCTTCGACGACCTCGTCCACCGCGCCCGCGCTCTCCCCCGGGGCGGCGGGCGCGCGATCCTCGGCATCGCCGGCAGCCCCGGCGCGGGCAAGTCGACGCTCGCCGAGCACCTGGTGCGGGAACTGAACGGGTCCGGCGAACCCTGGGTCGCGCACGTCCCCATGGACGGCTTCCACCTCGCCGACGCGGAACTGGAGCGGCTCGGCCGCAGGGACCGCAAGGGCGCGCCCGACACGTTCGACGCGGCCGGGTACGCGGCGCTGCTGGGGCGGCTGCGCGAGGAGAGGCACGACGACGTCGTGTACGCGCCGGGCTTCGAACGCGTCCTGGAGCAGCCGCTCGCGGGGGCGATCCCGGTGCCGCCGTCGGCCCGGCTCGTCGTCACCGAGGGCAACTACCTGCTCCTGGACGACGGCGCCTGGGCCCGGGTGCGGCAGCGGCTCGACGAGGTGTGGTTCTGCGAACTCCCGGAGCGGGAGCGCGTCCGCAGGCTCGTCGCCCGGCACGAGCGGTTCGGAAAGTCCCACGAGGAGGCGGTGGCGTGGGTGTCGCGCTCGGACCGGCCCAACGCCGAGCTGGTCGCCACGACCCGGGGCCGGGCCGATCTGGTGGTGCCGGATTCGGCGCTGCCGCGCGTGGAGACGTGACCATGGGCCTGGACATCACGGTGCTGGCGGTCGACTGGGAGCGTCTGGAGCGGACGCCGTTCGGGGAGCGGTACGCGCTGCTCGAGGATGCCGCGCTGCCCGAGGACGAGCTCGACCGGTACGCGGAGCCGCGGCGGGGCTGGGTGTGGCCCGCCGCGCCGAACGTCCCCTGGTGCGGCCGCTACGAGTTCCACAGCACCCCCGGCTCCTACAAGCCCCACTTCTGGGCGGGGCAGGCGTGGGAGGACGTACGGGAGCACGCCGGCCCGGAGCCGCGTGAGCACCTGGACGCTTTCCTGCGGGACCTGATCTGGGACACCGGCGCCGAGGACGCCCCCGTCTGCGGACTGTTCCCCGCGGACCCCGACCCCTGGCACCCCCGGACCCTGCTCGCCTGCCCGCCCGCGACCGTGTCCACGCTGGCCGGGCACTGGGCACGGGCCGAGCCCCTGCTGGAGGGCCTGCGCGAACCGTACGGTACCCATGCCGCGTGCCCCGGGCGGTGGATCGAGGACTTCGACGAGTTCTCGGTGCTGCTGCGCGAGTGGGGTGTGGTGGTGACCGAGGCCGGACGACGCGGGTACGGACTGGTCGGCCTGCCCCTGTGATCCCCGGGCCGCCCCGGGCAGGAGTCACACGACGGGTACGGACCGGCGGGCGCGCAGCGCCACGGTCAGGGTGTGCGGGCCGAGCCCCCCGATGTAGACGCGGTTCCCGCTCGTCGCGTCGGTCCCGCCCACCACGGTGTAGTCCTGCCCCGGGTCGTACCGCAGTACGTCGCTCCGGTCCGGCCCGGCCGGCGGTTCGCCCGCCTCGACGTCGGCCTCGATCCGGATCTCGTCGTCACCGACCCGGTAGGTCATCGGCCCGGTCGTCAGGCACCAGCGCCCGTCGCCGACCGGTACGGCGCCCTCCGGCACTCCACCCGGCCGGAAGGTCAGTTCGAGGGCCCAGGGCACCCGTGGTCCGCTGATGTCGATCCGCAGGTCGGCACCGTCGTCCCTCAGCTCCACCTCGACGCGGGTCGTGTGTGAGACCTCGTCCCGCGGCCGCTCCGGGAAGGCCATCGAGGCCGAGAAGCGTCCGTCGTCCACCAGCCGGTAGACGCCGTCGTCCCGCCTCTCGTCCTTCGGCAGCGGCTGGTAGTAGGACGCCGTGAGGGTTTCGGTGAGCCGGTACCGGTCGTCGGCTAGCCGCTCCATGCCGGCGGCGCGGAACGGGCCCAGGTCGAAGAATCCCCGCGAGAGACGGACCGCGTCGAGGACCGCGTCGCCGGCGAAGAGGCGCAGGAAGGTGGGATTGCAGGCGAGGCCCGAGCGGATGCGCCGGTGCTCGGGCACGTCCGAGCCGCCGTACACCACCGTGTGCGCGGTGGCCGAGGCGCGTGCGGCGAGGCGGGCGGTGGTGATGTACCGGTCGCGCGGAAGGGTATCCGCCTCCGGTGCCGGCAGGACGCGGCGCAGGTCCGGCGTGAGGAGGGTCTCGGCGAGCAGGTCGGGGTCGTCGATGCCGCCGGCGGCCGCCAGCCGTGCCGCCCGGGCGAAGTCGCCCCGGCCGGTGCGGATCGCGAGCAGCCGGTAGTGCGGCAGGTAGGGCGCCAGCGGGAACGGGTGCTTCTGGTCCTGCCGTCGCGAGAGGACGGTCTCGACCGTGCCGTCCGGCCTGATGAGGTCCAGGGTGGTGGCGAGATTGCGTTCGACGGCGTCCAGCAGGTCGGTGCGGCCGAGTACGTCGGCCAGCAGCAGCAGCGAAGGGTTGGACACGTGGGCCGCATAGTTGGCGCTGCGTTCCGAGTACAGGCCCTCCGCGTCGATGTCGACGCCTTCGGAGAGCCACTCCTCGATGCGGGCGAGCAGCCGGTCGTCCGGGAACGACCGGTGCAGCCGGGCCAGCGCCGCGGACAGCTCCCAGCGGTGGTTCGGGGTGTGCACCCCACCGGTCAGGAGACTGCCACTGGCGGCGCCGGCGATCTCGGCGAGCGCCGCCGTCACGTCGTGCAGTTCCGGCCCGGCGCCGGCGGCGAGGACGTGCGCGTCGCACACGTCGTTGACGGTGAACCCGGAGTCCGGCGGTGACTGCACGTTGTCGCCGCCGGCGAAGAGTCCGGTGGGTGTCTGCGCGGCCCGCAGGGCGCGGAGGTGGGTCGTCGCGGCGGCGACGGCCCCACTGTCGCCGTGCAGTGCCGAGTCCGGGGACCGGTACGCCGCGACGAGGGTCTTCACCCGGCGCGCCAGAGCGCGGTGGTGCAGACCGGCGGGTTCCTCGTCGGGGCCGGCCGCCAGGGGGGCGACCGACCGGTCGGCGGCGCGGGCCACCGCGCGGACGAACTCCTGGTCGAGCGGGCTGGGCAAGGTCAGTCCTTCAGTCCGGCGTTGATGTTGGCGTTCATCACGTAACGCTGGAACACCAGGAAGACGACGATCAGCGGGACCATGGAGATGACCGAGCCGCCGAGCACCACCGACCAGTTGATGTTCTGCGCCCCGACGAGGCTCTGGATGCCGATCTGCACGGTGAACTTGTTGGGGTCGTTGAGCATCAGCAGCGGCCAGATGTAGTCGTTCCACCGCCACTGGAACGACAGGATGGCGAGCGTCAGCATGATGGGCCGGGAGATCGGCACCATGATCCGCAGGAAGATCGACAGTTCACGCGCCCCGTCGATGCGGGCGGCTTCGATGAGCTCGTCGGGGACCGTCAGGAAGAACTGGCGGAACATGAAGCACCCGGTCGCGGTGAGCACCGCCGGGAGGATGATGCCGGCGAGCTGGTTGTACAGGCCGAGGTCGCGGACCACCAGGAACTGCGGGGCGAGCATGACCTCGGACGGCAGCATCGTGGTGGCCAGGATGCAGATGAAGAAGACCTTGAGCCATTTGTTGTCGTACTTGGCCAGCGCGTACCCCGTGCAGCAGCTGACTCCCACCGTGAGGATCGTCGCGATCACACACACGATGGTCGTGTTGATGAAGTACCCGGAGAAGTTGGCGCCGTCCCACGCTGCCTTGTAGCCCGACAGGGTGGGGTCGTCCGGAAACAGCGACAGGGAGGAGAACAAGTCTCCCGCCGGTTTGAAGGAGCTGAGGACGAACCACAGCACCGGAAATCCGTAGATGGCCGCCAGGACCCACAGCAGTGTCGTCGGGGGCACAGCGCGCCGAAGCCCACCGCTCGCCGCGCCGCGGGGACGCTTCTTGGAGACGGCCCGTACGGAATCGGCATCGACCTTGCGCGGCATGTCTGTGGTTGTCATCGGTTCTCCACCCGCCGGTTGACGACCAGCTGGATGATCGCGACGGCCATCAGGATGAGCATGAGCACGAACGACGCGGCGCTCGCGTAGCCGATCTGGCCCGATTTGAAGCCGGTCTGGTAGATGTACTGGACAAGCAGGTTGTTCGACGTTCCGGGTCCGCCGTTGTTGAGGGAGGCGAACAGCGGATATTCCTTCATCGCGTGGATCGTGTTGAGCAGGATGACGATGAAGGAAGTGGGCGCGATGCTCGGCAGGGTGATGCTGATGAACTGGCGCCAGGGACCGGCGCCGTCGAGCGCGGCCGCCTCGTAGTACGACTGCGGTACGTTCTTGATCGCCGCGATGAACAGCAGCATCGAGAAGCCCGTCCAGGCCCAGGATGCCGCCACCACCACGACCAGCAGCGACAGGTCCGCGTTCGACTGCCACGGAACGGCACTTCCGCCGAACTTCTCGATGAGGTGGTTGACCAGTCCGAAGTTCTCACCGAACAGCCACCGCCACAGGACACCCACGACGATGGGCGACAGCAGCCACGGGATGAAGAAGAAGACGCGGGCGACCGATACGCCCTTGGCGTTCTTGCTCACCAGCACGTTGGCGATGAGCAGCGAGAACACGAAGTTCAGCGGAACGAAGAGCACGGTGTACAGCAGCGTCCGGGTCAGCGCGTCGAAGAAGGTGGAGTCCCCGAACAGGTTGCTGTAGTTGTCCAGTCCGACGAACTGGAACGCCCCCACGCCCGTGTAGTTCGTGAAGGAGTAGACGAGCCCGATCACCGCCGGCCAGACGAAGAACAGCGCGAAGAGCACGACATTGGCCGCGATGAGGACCAGCGGCGCAAGGGTGTACTTACTGCGTCTCCTGGGCGGGCTCGCGGACACGTCCGGGGCGAGTTGGGTCATCTTTCTGACTCCGTGCTGGGGGAATGGGTTCCTGTGCGCTCAAGGCCATGAGCACGGCATCGCGTGGGGCCGAGGGCCTGTCTGACAAATCCCCGTCGTCCGCCCGAAGGGCGGGCGTCGCGGAGCAGGCGTGGATTTGTCAGACAGGCCCTGGGCCGGGCGGCGGTGTGTCGCCCCCGCCGCCCGGCCCGCCGGCCCACGATCAGCCGCCGACCTGCTGGTTGTAGCCGGCCACGATGTTCTCCAGGGCCTTGTCGGCCGACTGCTGGCCGTTGATCGCCTTGCCGAGCTCCGTCGGGGTCGGGTCCTCGGTGATGCTCTTGCCCTTCAGCGCCCACTGCGTCTGCGCGCGGTTGAAGTAGCCGGAGATCGGGTCGTAGAGCGGGATCGACTCGTTGTACAGCTTGAACGCCGCCTGCGCCGCCTCGGACTTGAAGGGGTACTTCGGGTTCAGACCGGTCTCGACGGGCAGGAACCCGGAGGCCTCGCACAGCGCCTGGTAGTGGGCCGGCTCGTACAGCCAGGACAGGAACTTCTCCGCGGCGGCGGCCGCGTCGGCGTTGTTGTTGAAGCCGACCGTCATGCCGCCGCTGTTGACGTCACTGGCCTGCACCGGCTCGGCGGGAGTCGGGACGCTCGCCCACTCGAACTTCGTGATGCTCTCCGCGTAGGCGGCGACCTGCCACACGCCGGACCAGTAGGCGACGACGTCACCGCTCTGGAACATGGCCGACGGGTCGGCCTCGCTGGTCCACACCGACTTCGGCATGGTCTTGTCGTCGTTCCATCCGACGAAGGTGTTCACGGCCTTCTTGGTCGCCGCGTCCACCGAGAACTTGCCGGAGTCGTCGGCGTGGACGTACTTCCCGCCCATCTCGTACACCATGGCGCGGAGCCGGGACGGAGACGGGTCGAACGTCAGGGAGTACTTGGCGTCGGTCTTCTCCCGGACCTCGTCCGCCGCCTTGATGAATTCGGTCCAGGTCCAGGTCTTGTCGGGCGAGGTCGGGTAGGAGACCCCGGCCTTCTCGAAGAGCGACTTGTTGATGAACATGCCGGACGCGGTGATGTCCGAGGGGATGGACAGCACCTTCCCGGACGAGTCCTTGGCGATGAAGTTCTTGTTGATCTTGTTGCTCTTGTTGTTGGCGATGGAGCCGAGGTCGATCAGCTTGTTCGCCCAGATCGGGTCCAGCTTCGGCACTGCCGCCACGTCGGGCAGGGAGTTCGCCTGCGCGGCGTTGCGGAGCTTCGCGTCGTAGCCGTCGTAGGGGATGTTGACGAGCTTGACCTTGACGCCGGTTTCCTTCTTGTACTGCGCCACCATCTTCTTCCAGCCCGCGTCCTGCCCCGGAACCGTGGAGATCCAGAACGTCAGCGACTTGGAGGTCCCGCCCGAGCCGGAATCAGACCCGCAGGCGGAGAGCAGCAGGGCACCTGCCGTCGCCACGGCAGCGAGGGGAACAACGCGGCGTATGCCACCGCGGCCGAGCCGGCGCGAGCGCCGCACACCCAGACTGGTCATCTTCAATCCCTTTTCGTCGTAGCGGAAGAAGCACGGCGCCAGCCGAGGCGGCACGGGTGCATTTTGCAGGAAATTTCGCTTTCCGGGGGCACGGCCTCGCCCGGCCGCGTCGCCCTGACGGGTGGGGTCCCCGGCCATGACGGCCGACGTCGCACAAGCACGCCCTCGTGCGGCTGCCGTACTTCACGTACGTGCGGGAGGCTCACCCGGAGTCGGCGTCCCGGCCGACTCAGAAAGCGCTTGTCCGGACATTGGCAGACCGACGACGCAGCCGTCAATGCTTCGCCCGCACAGCTCCGGTCACGGTTTGGATTCCATGGGCGACCGCGAGCCTGCTGGCGCCCGCGACGGTGCCGGTGTCCCCCACGACGCTGCTGACCACCTCGGTGGGCCAGCTCAGCCGGGCCAGCTCGGCCCGTACACCGGGCAGGAGCTGGGGATCCGCGCCGGTACCGCCGCCCAGCACGATCAGCCCGGGGTCCATGACGGCGGCGACGGCGGCGGCGAGCCTGCCCACGTCGGCGGCGTGCGAGTCGAGGACGGCACGGGCCGTGGCGTGCCCCTGCCCGGCGAGGGTGAGGAGCCGCTCGGCGGTGCGCGGGCGGGGTCCGTCGGTGTCCTGCCAGGTCTCGGCGGCACGGCGGAGCAGGGTGCGCGAGCCCATCCGCTGCTCCAGGCCCTCGTGGCGGGGGGCGCTCAGGTCGTCCCAGGGATAGGGCAGTCTGGCCACCTCACCAGCGGCGCCGTTCGCGCCGCGCAGCACGCGGCCGCCGATGACGACGGCGAGACCGATGCCGACGCCGATGCGCAGATAGCCGAAGGTGTCGCGGCCGACGGCGGCGCCCTCGTGCAGTTCGGCGAGTGCGGCGCAGTTGACGTTGTTCTCCAGGTGGACCGGGACGCCTTCGGGCAGCGCCACCGCCATGGCGTCGAAGACCGGGCCGGCCTTGGCGGTCGCGGGGCGTTCCCCGGCGCCCTCTCCGTCCCGGGTGGTGACGTCACCCACGGCGACCACGACCGCCCTCAGCGGCGCGCCGACGGGCAGCGCGTCGCGGACCTTGCGGACGGTGTCGGCGGCCTCCGGGCGGGACCCGGTGCCCTCGGCGAGCAGCGTGCCGTCCAGGGCGCATCCGCGCACCCGCGTCTTGGCAGGTCCGAGATCGACCGCGAGCACGGCGCCGGCGGCCGGGCCCAGCCGGTAGACCGCGGCGCTGCGGCCGGTGCCGCCGGAGGCCCGCCCGGAGTGGGCGGCGAGCTCGACGGCCTCGAGTTCGGCGACGGCGGTGGAGACGGTCGGCTTGGAAAGGCCCGCACCGGCCGCCAGCTGGGGGCGGGTGGCCGTGCCCGCCCCGGCCAGTACGTCGAACACCACACGGGCACTCTCACTCAGGTGCATGGTCTCCCCAGGTCACTCAGGTGCATGGTCTCCCCAGGTCGTGCTGCGGCCGAGCGGGCGGCCGCGAGGGTGGCGCGGCATCGGGAATTCCGTGCCTCTTGACGCACCCTACTTCGTTAGTTAACTTCCTAACGAACTTCACGGTACTCGCCTGCCGTGCTCCGCAGAAGCCCGTCCCGGGGCTTCCCTACCTCTTCAACTGCCGTGGCCCGACGCTCGGTTCGCCTGCCGTTCGCCGTGGCCGCGCAACACCGAAAGAGGACCCGTGCAGGACTCCACGCCTTTCGCGGTCGGTATCGACGTGGGCGGCACCAAGACCCAGCTGCGTGCCCCCGCGGGCGGCGAGATCGTCGTCGACCGCGTCCGCGCCAGCACGGGCTGGCGGCCGCACGACCCCGGGGCCGCCGCCGACTGGCTGACCGCTCTGGTCGACGACGCCCTGCCGCCCTCCGTACGACCGTCCGCGCTCGCCGTGGGCGGTCACGCCTGTGAGACACCCCGCCAGTGCGAGGGCATCCGGGCCGCGCTTCAGGAGCGGCTGGGTGTGCCCTGTCTGGTCGTGGGCGACGCCGAACTGCTCGTGCCCGCCGCCGGGCTGGACAAGGGCGTCGGCCTGGTCGCCGGTACCGGTTCGGTCGCGGTGGGGCGGTTGCCCGACGGCGATCCGGTGCAGGTCGGCGGCTGGGGCGCCGTGCTCGGCGACGAGGGCGGCGCGGCCGGACTCGTCCGCGAGGCCGCGCGGGCCGTCTGGGCGGCGCACGACCGCGGCGCGGAGCCCGACGCGCTGGCCACCGGGCTGATCACCGCGTTCGAGGTGGCCGAGGTGCCCGCGCTCGGCGCGGCGCTGGAGGCCGCCACGGACGTCTCCGCCGAGTGGGGCCGGCACTCCCCCGTGGTGTTCGCCGCCGCCGAGGCGGGCTCCCCGCTCGCCCGGGCCGTGATCGCCGAGGGCGGCCGGGCACTCGCCGGGCTCGTCGTACGGCTCGCCCGGCGCGGGGTCGCGGTGGACGACGTGGTGGTGGCGGGGGGCACGGTTCTCGCCCAGCCCGCGCTGTACGCGGCGTTCACCTCCGCGCTCGCCGAAGTCCTGCCCGGGGCCCGGCCGCAGCCGCTGCGCGTGCCGCCCGTCGAGGGCGCGGTGGCGCTGGCCCGTTCGCTTCTGTGAGCCGGGCGGGCGCCGTTCACCTTCCGGACACCGGCCCGTGGCCGTTCCCTCTCCGAAGGGTCACAACACGGCCGTAGATCTTCGTCTCGTAGCTAACAGGTGCCACAGAAGTCGACAGAGGCACCCTGAGTCGCACACGCCGCACCACCTTCCCGGCCGTACGGCCGGAGCATTCGTCGCAGAACTCAAGAGAGGCCCACCCATGCCGTCATCAGCCGGGCGTCCCGCCACCCTCTCCGTCGACAGGCGAGGCTTCCTCAGGACCTCCCTCGGGGCCTCCGCGGGGCTGCTCGCCGCGCCGACCTTCGCCACGTGGCTGGCCGCCGCGGACGCGAAGGCCGCCACGGGGCCCGTCGCGTTCGTCGACGACTACAAGTCCAACGTCCTGACGAACCAGACCCCCGAGACCAACGCGGTCGTCCGGGTTCTGGGGGGCTTCGCCCAGGTGTGGAAGACCGGCTCCTGGAACACCGGCATCCCGCTCATGCCGGAGGTACTGCGCGCCAACGTGCGCTACTGCGAGCGGATCACCGCCGAGCGCACCGACGCGGAGGCGAGGGAAGCCTTCGTCATCGACCGCCAGCACCAGAGCTACTCGATGATCGACGGCCTCGGTCCGCTCGCCGCGCTCTACAAGGCGGGGGCCAAGGCGGTCACGTCGATCACCAGCGCACCGGACGGCACACCGCCGGCCAAGATCAACGATGCCGTGCCCGCCGACGCCCCGGCCGGTTCCGCGCTGGGCGCGGGCTCGTACGACTCCGAACTCGGCCAGGTGGCCCGGCTGGTGGACACCCTGCGCGGCAACTGGGCCTCCAGCAACCCGGCCAAGTTCGCCTACCAGTACCCGCGGCCGTGGCGGATGAACGGGGAGAGCGAGGTCGTCGACACCGGCAGGACGGACGAGTTCGGCTTCCCGGTGTACGAGTCGAAGGTCGTCGTCGCCCCTCAGCTGCTGCGCCAGCGCGGCGACAAGCCGGCCGAGGACGGTGGCTTCCCCAGCGGCCACACCAACGCCCTGCACCTGGCGTCGCTGGCCTACGCGTACGCGGTTCCGGAACGTTTCCAGGAACTGGTGACGCGCGCCCTGGAACTCGCCCACACCCGGATCGTGGCCGGCATGCACTCCCCCGTCGACGTGCTCGGCGGCCGGATCATGGCCACCGCGCTGGCCGCCGCCACTCTGGCGGACCCGGCCAACGCCGGGCTCAAGGCGGCGGCCCGCGCCCAGGCCCTGGCCTATTTCGCGGAGAAGACCGGCACGACGGCCGACACCCTGTACGCGTACGCGCACTCCGCGGACACCGGCACCGACCCCTACGCCGACCGGGACGCCAACGCCCGTGCGGTGCGGCCCCGGCTGACGTACATCCTGCCCCGGCGGGGCCAGGACCGGCCGCTCACCGTGCCCAAGGGCGCGGAGGTCCTGCTGGAGACGAGGCTGCCCTACCTGGACGCGGCCCAGCGGCGCGAGGTGCTGCGGACGACCGCGCTGCCCTCCGGGTACGTCCTGCTGGACGGCTTCGAGCAGTGGGGGCGGCTGAACCTGTTCGCCGCCGCGGACGGGTACGGCGCCTTCGACCACGACGTATCGGTGACGCTGGACGCGGCGGCCGGTGGTTTCCACGCGGCGGACAGCTGGCGCAACGACATCGAGGGCGACGCCGGACTGACCAAGCGCGGCACCGGCACGCTCACCCTCACGGGCCACAACCGCTACCACGGCGGGACCGTCGTCGAGGACGGACTGCTGGTCGCCGCGTCACCCAACGCCCTGGGGCAGGGTGACGTCCGGGTCACGGGCGGTACGCTCCGCGCCGGCAAGGTCCTGCGGGTACGCGGCTCCTACGTCCAGGAGGGCGAGTCGACGCTGGAGCTGCTGCTCCGCAAGAACCACGGCCCGGCGCTCACGGTGAGCCGGCGGGTCCTGCTGGGCCGGGACAGCGTGCTGTCGCTGCGGCTCGACACCGAGCGCCCGCCCGTCGCGGGGACGACCGTCCCGGTCCTGTCCGCTCCGTCACTGCGCGGCGGGTTCGCCCGCGTCGAGCTGGATTCCGACACGCTGCGGGCCGTCCCCGTGCACACGTCGGAGGGCCTGTCGGTGCGACTCGTGCGGCGGTGACGCCGTGCGCGGCGGGGGCTGATGCAGAGTGGGTCCATGAGGGACCTCTGGATCGCTCCCGCCGTTTCCCGGCCGGTGCCGCTCCCTCCCCCGGCACCGGCCGGGGCCGTGCGACGGCCCGACCGCCGGTGGTGGGTGCCGCTCCTGATGGTCGCGCTGCTCGGGCAGATGGCCTTCGCGATGGTCACGACCGCTGTGCGGCAGACCCCGACCATCGACGAACCGGTGTACGTGGGCGCGGCCGCCGAGTACGTGCACGAGCACCGGCTGCGCCACAACCCCGAGCATCCACCGCTCGGCAAGCTGCTCATCGGCGCCGGGGTGGCCCTCGCGGAGCCGCACATCGACCCCTCCTTCGCCGGGGACCAGGGCAGGCTGGGACGGCACCTGCTCTACGAGTCGGGCAACGACCCCTGGCGGCTGATGCTGTGGGCCCGCCTCCCCGTGATCGCGCTGACGCTGCTTTTCGGTCTGGTCGTGTTCGTCTTCGCCCATGAACTGGCCGGGACGGCAGGGGCGTTGACCGCACTCGCGTTGTACTGCTTCTCCCCCGACGTCATCGCCCACGGCTCACTCGCCACGCTCGACGTGCCGGCCGCCGGGTTCGTGCTCACGTCGGTGTGGCTGCTGTGGCGGGCCCGCCGCAGGCCTCGGCTGTACCTGCCGCTCGCCGGGGTGGCGCTGGGGGCGGCCCTGGCGACGAGGATAAGCACGCTTCCCGCCGTACCGGTACTCATGGCACTGGGCGCCGTAGCGGTGTGGCACGCGTCGGCGGGCACCCGGGCCCGGGTCCTGATCCGGGCGGTGGCCGGCGCGGGTGTGGTGGCTCTGGCCGCGGTCGCGGTCGTGTGGGCCGCGTATGTGATGGTCGATCCGCGGCTGCGGTGGGCTCCCGAGCAGCATGTGCCGCAGGTGCGGGGGCTGCGGGGGCTGCTGGTCGAGCTGATGCCGTTCCCCGAGGCGTACCGGGACGGGATGCGGGTCCAGTTCGGTCTGGAGAACCGGCCGTGGCAGGGCTTTCTGTTCGGCCGGCTGTACTCGGGCTCGCTCTGGTACTACCTGCCGGCCGCGCTGCTGGTGAAGACGCCGCTCGGGATGCTCGCGCTGTGGCTCGCCGGGTCCGCCGTCGTGGTCGCGGTACGCCGGCTGCGGCCGGCCGCGCCGTATGTGCTCGCCGCGCCTGTGGTGCTGCTGGCCGCGGCCACGCAGGGGGCACGGGATTTCGGTACGCGCTACGCCGTGTTCCTGTCGCTGTTTCTCGCGGTGGCCGCGGGGTGCCTTCCGCTGCTGCGGCGGCGGTGGGTCGCCGGTGTCGTGGGGGTGCTGGTGGTGTTCGTCGCCGTGAGTTCGCTGCGTACGTACCCCTATTACCTGCCGTACTCCAACGAGGCGTTCGGGGGGCCGGGCCGGACCCGGGAGCGGTTGCACGACTCCAACGTGGACTGGGGGCAGGACCTCGGGCGGCTCGCCGAGCGGTTGCGGGAGCGGTATCCGGATGAGCGGGTGTGGCTGGTGTACAAGGGCAGCGGGGTGCCGGCCGCGTACGGCATCGAGGCCCGGGATCCGCGTGCGGTGCGCGACGGTGATGTGCGGGGGCTGCTGGTGGTGTCGGACTCGGCTGCCGCGAAGGCGACGGGGCGGCTGGCCGGGTTGATCGGCAGCAGCCGCCCCGTTGACGACGTGGGGCACTCGATCACGATCTATCGTCGTTGAGCGCTTCTCAATGGGTCGCGTGGAAGAAGCCGTCCACGCTCACGTGCTCCATGACTCGACTCGCCACGTGGTAGCGGCCGTTGGGGACCTCGGGGCACCTGGCGACGTGGACCGCGAGCGGGCCCGCGAACTCGTAGCCCTTGCGTTCCGCGTGGCGGGCCAGGGCGTCGGTGAGGGCCTGGCACACATGGGTGCTGTGGCTGCCCAGGCGGTCGTGGATGTCGTCGACGAGTTCCACGTCGTAGGCGTTGGGGACCATGACACGGCCCTCCCGGCACACCACGGCGTTGTCGTCGCACTCGCGTCGCAGGGCGTCGACGACCTCGACCGGGTCCTTGTCGCGGACCCGGGCCCACAGGGCGTCAAATCGGTTTTCCAGGGTTTCTTCCAGCGCACTCAGCGCGCCCATACGGTGTCACCTGCCGGAACGTCGTCGGGTCGGTCGGGGTCGGGGGGGCTGGGTGCCGGCTACCGCTCGTCGAAGTCGTCGGGCCGCACCTCGGCCTCCTCCAGGGCCTCGCGGAGCGTGCGGCCGGTGGCGCCCGGCGGTCGGGACCGGGGATCGTCCTGGTGCTCCAGGATCTGGTCCGTGGTTTCCGTCTTCGGCCGGTTCTCCTCGGGGACGGTCATGACGGTGGCTCCTCTCGGGATGATCTGTGGCGGCGGGTTCCCGCCCGGCGTCCGGGTATCCCCGCGCCGGGCACCTCATGTGCTGTCCGAGGAAGCCCTGGTCACCTCGGTGCGTGAGCTATGTTGAACGTTCGTGGCAGACGAAGGAGGCACACCGGTGCCATCGCCGCAGCAGGCACGCGCCCAGGCATCCGCGATCACCTCGGGGAAGGCCGCACCCGAAGCGGAGGTCTCCCCGTCCTCCCAGTTGCGCACGCTCTTCGACCGTCCCCGGCTGTCCCCGGGCCAGCGGCGCATCGCCCAGTACCTGATCGAGCACATCACCGAGGCGGCGTTCCTGTCGATCACGGATCTGGCCGACCGGGTCGGCGTGAGCCAGCCCTCGGTGACGCGGTTCGCCTCGGCGGTCGGCTTCAGCGGGTACCCGGCGCTGCGGGAGAAGCTCCAGTCGATCGCGCTCGGCACCCTCGCGGGCGGTCCGGCCGAGGAGATCCGGGGCAACGAGCTGCAGGCGGCGGTCGACGCCGAGATCGAGAACCTGGAGAACCTGCGGCGGGACCTCGCCGATCCGAACCTGGTGATCGACATCGGCCGCAAGCTGTCGTCGTCGGCCCCGCTGACGGTCCTCGGCCTGCGCATCTCCGTCTCGCTCGCCGAGTACTTCGCCTACGCCGCCCGGCGGATCCACCCGGACGTCAGGCTCGTGACCCGTGGCGGCAGCGTGGCCTACGACGCGCTGCTGCAGTCGCGTGAGGCGGGCGGCACCTGGGTGCTGGCGTTCTCCATGCCCCGGCACGCGCAGGAGACCCTGACGGCCGTGCGCGTGGCACGGGGTGCCGGGCTCAAGGTCGCCCTGATCACCGACCTGGCGCTCGGGCCGCTCGCGGACGAGGCCGACGTCGCCTTCGCCACCGGCACCGGATCACGCCTGGTCTTCGACTCCTACGCGGCCCCGGGCGTCATGTGCTCGGCGCTGCTGCAGGCCATGACGGACGCGGACCCGGAGCGGACGCAGGCCCGTCTTGAGGAGTACGAACAGGTCGCCGACCAGCACCATTTCTTCCTCCGGGACTGAGGGACAGCCGGCCGCACCCGCCCCGGACCAGGCACTGGACCAGACAAAGGGATCATCCACAACAAAGCGCGCATGAATGTTTTCATGCTCCTTGCAAACCGGATGGCATATATAAATACTGCTCACGGATCGCGACCCGGCCTGCCGGATCCGTTCCGCACCCGAGGAGGCCGAGGCCTACCCACTCCGGCGTCCCGGGTATCCGTGGCGGCCCTGGCCATCCCCTAGGCCGGGGCCGCCCCGACCCGTCGTCCACCCTCACGACGCCGCACACCCGGAAGCGATGATCATGCCCCTGACGACCACGCGCATCAGCCCGGACTGGCCCTGCCAGGTCAAGACCCCCGGGAGCTACGACTGGGAGCGCTCGGCGGCCAAGTGGCTGCGCGAGCTGGTGCCCACGCGCTACGCCGGCTACCCCGTGTTCATCCGCCACCCCGTCCTCCTCGCCCGGCACGCCCAGATCCAGGTCCAGCAGGAGATCCGGGTGGCCCGCACCGCCCTGCAGACCGCTCGCGCCGACCTGCCGGGGCTCGGCCTGCACGAGGGCGTCATCGAGCACACGATCAAGCTGTACGCGGCCGAGGTCATGCAGTTGCAGCACATCGCGCGCAGCGTCCGGGCGGTCACCCAGGCGCTGGTGGAGGCCAACCGCCAGCCGTGATCCCGGGGCCCCCGGGGGCATGACCCGAGCCGTGCGTGGCACACGTGAGGGAATGAGCACCACCGAAGTCCGGCGCGCGGAGCCGGTGACCACGGTCCTGACCTGGCAGGTGCGCCCCGGCCATGAGCGGGAGTTCGAGGAGTGGACGCGGGGCATCTCCCGCTGCGCCAGGCAGTTCCCGGGCAACGAGGGCGTCTCCTGGCTGACGCCGGAGGACGGCCACCGCTTCCACGCGGTCCTGCGCTGGTCCGACCAGCACCGGCTCGCCGCCTGGCTGGAGTCCGAGGAGCGGGCGCACTGGCACCGGAAGATCGAGGACATCGCCACCGAGGTCAGCAGCGAGCGCCAGTCGACCACCGGGATGGAGACGTGGTTCAGCCTGCCGGGCACCACCGTGCAGGCCCCGCCCCGGTGGAAGATGGTCCTCACGACGTTCCTCGGCGCCTACCCCTTCACCCTGCTCATCCAGTGGCTGGTGACACCGCAGACCACCGGCTGGCCGCTGCCGCTGCGGGCTGCCGTGTTCCCCCTGGTGCTGCTGCCGGTGCTGACCTATCTGGTGATGCCACGGCTCAGCCGGCTGCTGCGGCTGTGGCTGTATCCGCGCGACAGCCGCTGACCAGCGCGGGGAGCCGGGCCCGACGTGCGGGAGGCCGCGGATCCGCGGGCGGTCCGTGCGCACAAGTGGGTCTTCGAACGGGCCCGGGTGTGCCATGCTCAAGGCGTGACGAGCGAGCCTGTGACGCCGGCGCAGCCCGGTGTCGCACCGGACCTGGTCGAACTGGCCAAGATCGTCGCCCGGCAGCGCGCCGAGCTGGACCGGCTGCGCGACCAGGCGGCCATGTCCGCTGTCGTGGAGCGGGCCACGGGCGCTGAGATGGCCCTGACCGGGTGTTCCGCGGACGCCGCCGGCGAACAGCTGCTCCAGCGGGCCAAGGCGGCACGTCACACCCTGCTGGAGGAGTGCTGGATCACGCTCGGGAGTCTGGCGCCGGCCGCGCCCGCCCCGGGTGCGCCCACCGCTCCCGTCGGCACCGGCGCCCCCGGCCCCGGTTCCCTGGCCGAGACGGCCGCGCCGGACGACGTCGCAGCCGCACTGGCCCGTATCGGCCAGGCCCTCGTTCGGGTGACTACACCGCACGACCTGGCACGGTGTCTGCTGGAGCATCTCGCGCCGGACATGGGGGCGGACGCGATCATGCTCTACGCCCGCAGGCCCGACGGCGGTCTGGAGCTGATCGGGCACGCCGGCATCGAGGACCAGCTGGCCGCCCAGTGGAACCAGGTGCCGCCGCTGAGCGGCATCGCGGCGCTGGACGCGCTGCGGGCGGGCGAGCCGCGCTGGCTGGAGGACTTCGCCTCGGACGCCCGGCGGTACCTGCTGATCGGGGAGCCTCCCGAGCGGTGGCGGTCACGTGCCTGGCTGCCGGTGTTCACGGCCGGCTCGGCCGAGGTCTGCCTCGGTGTGCTGCGCGGCCGAGCCGGGTCGTTCACGCCCCGCGACCGCGCTCAGCTGCGGGGCGTCACCGGGCTGTGCGCCGGCCGAATGCGTGCCTTCGACGCACCGCCGGAGCGGACCGCCGACCCCGCCACGGACGCGGTGCAGGAACTGTTCGACGCGCTGCCGCTCGCGGCGATGCTGCTCACCCCGCTGAGCGCCCCGTCGGGTGAGACCGAGGACTTCCGGGTGGAGGCGGCGACCGCTCAGGCGGGCGACCTGCTGGGCCGTCCCGGCGAGGAGCTGGCCGGGCGGCGGCTGCTGGAGTTCCGGCCCGCCCTGGCGGGCGAGCCGCTGTGGTGGGGCTGCGTGCACACGCTGACCACAGGGGAGCCGTACGAGAGCGAGCCGTTCGCGCACGAGGAGGTCGTGGCGGGCATCGCCGCGCTCTCCACCTACTCGGCGCGGGTGGCGCTGCTGGGCGACGCGCTGGTCGTCAGCTGGGTCAGGCACGGCTCCTCCGACCGGCAGGAGCAGCGGCTGGCGGATCTCCAGCGGCTGGGCAACCTCGGCTGGGCGAACTGGAACCTGGCCACGCTGGAGGCCTCCTGGTCGACCCAGGTGTTCACCATCTTCGGCCGGGACCCCGCGGAGGGGCCGGTGGGTCTCGCCGGTCTTCCGGAGCTCGCGCTGCCCGAGGACGCGCCCGCGCTGACCCGTGCCGTCCGCGCCCTCGTCCAGGACGGGCGGGCGTTCGACCTGCCGTTCCGCATCAGGACGTCCGGCGTCATCCGGCATCTGCGGCTGGTGGCCGAGACCGTGGCCGACATGCACGGCACACCCGTCGAAGTGCACGGCGTCGTGCAGGACTTGACCGCCCGGCGGCGGGCGGAGCTGGCCCTGGTCGAGAGCGAGCAGGCGATCCTCACGCAGAACGACGTCCTGCGGGCCGAGCGGACCTTGGCGTCCCGGCTTCAGCACGCGCTGCTGCCGATGGCCAACCGGCCGGTGCAACTGGCGGGGCTGCGCGTCGAGGTCGCCTATCTGCCCGCCCAGTCGGGTGTGCACGTCGGCGGCGACTGGTTCAGCGCCGTGGAACTGCCCGACGACGGCGCGCTGCTGGTGGTCGGCGATGTCGCCGGGCACGGCGTCGGCGCCGTCGCCACGATGGCGCAGCTCCGCTTCACCGCGAAGGGCATGGTGATCACCGGCTCGTCGCTGACCGGGGCGCTCGCCCGGCTGAACACGCTGCTGCTGCACTCCCGCGACTCCCATGCGACGGCCACGATGGTGCTGGCCCGCTACAACCCCCGGCAGCGGCGCCTGGTCTGGGCCCAGGCCGGACATCCCCCGCCCCTGCTGTTGCGGGACGGCGAGGCGCGGTATCTGCGCCGGCCCCGCGGCATGCTGCTAGGGGCATCCTCCAAGCCGGTCTACGAAGAGGCGGACTGCCGCCTCGAACCGGGCGACCGGCTCATCCTCTTCACCGACGGCCTGGTCGAGCACCCTCCGGAGAGCATCGACCGAGGGCTGGAGCGGCTCGCCGAGGCGGTGGCGGCCCCGCACACCGACGGGCCCGCGTCGCTCGGGCCGCTGCTCGCGCGGATGCTTCCGGACGAGCGGCGGGACGACGTGTGCGTCGTGGACATCCGGGTTCCGAGGGTGCCGGAGCGGTAGGCGGGACGCGTCCCGGGTCAGGAGTCACCGCGGTGCCGCCAGTACCACCACAGGCCGACGAGGAGGGCCAGCAGGAATACGGTGGGCAGCACCAGGCCCGGTATGCGGGAGCCGTTCATGGGCATGGCCTTCGGTTCTCGGCGGACGGGGCAGCTCACTCATCGCCCCGGGCCAGGGTGAGGCCCGTCGGCGCCACCGTCCCGCTCCTTTTCTCAGCCGTTGCCCGGCGTTCGATTTACGGGGCGCCGGATCAGTCGACCGGGTGACCGGGCGCGATGGTGTGGGCGTCGGACAGGCGCAGCAGGGGCCCGTCGTACGTCTCCCGTCCGCCCCACTCGACCGGGTCGAGAACGAAGCCGATGTGGTCTCCGCCGCCGGCACGCGTCACGATCCGGCCGACGAACCAGGCCGGGACGTCCTCCAGTACTGCCGCCCCGCCGTACCCCTCCCGCAACGGCAGCCCCTCGAACTTGTCCGTCCGGTCACCGGTCCGCCCGCCGAACAACTCGGCGAGGCCGCGCTGTTCACGGTCGAGCAGATGCACGGCCAGCACGTCGGCGTTCCGGGCCACCCGGAAGGTGTGGTTGAGCTCGGAGAGCCACACCACGAACCGCGGGGGCCGGATCGAGCACTGTGAGGCGAACCCGACCAGACAGCCCGCCCGTTCGCCCCCCGCCACGGCCGTGACCACGCACATGTCGGGATCCAGCCGCCCGACGAACGCGTCCATGCCCACACCACTCACTCCTCCACCACCACGTCCGACGCCCCTCGGCATCACCTCACCATGCCGGGGATGGGGGTGCCATCTCGCGACACGGTGCCGCCGTAGGGACCGATGCCATCTGACGGCCGACGCGGCCGGACGGGCCACGCCCTCCGGACCGACGCCGCGAGGCCGGCGCACCGCCGGCTGTGGGGCAGCCGGGCGATGCTGCCGACCGGGTGGGCAGGTGCCGTCCGGTGAGCACAGCCACTCGGGGCCGCTGGAGACCGGCGAGCGCCCCCACCGCCAGGCGGACCATCGAACGGCGGCACCATCCAGCACCTGGCCAACCCTCCGGTGAGCCACTGGGCGGACGACGACGCGAAAGCCGCCGGCCGGCGAGCGGCCGTCGGCGGACCATCTCACGGGCAGCACCCTGGCCACACGACCGAGCGGCGAGCGGCCCGATGAACCAGTGGTGCCAGGCTGCGCACCGACGGGTCGCCAGATCACCCGGCCGAGGCAAGCGGCCGACCGGCCCCCAGCCCCGTCCAGCACACGGCCCAACCGCGAGGCGACGCCCGTCAGCTCGTGTTCGGGGCTGTGCGGGATTCCAGTGCCGTGCGGGTGTCGTTGCCGTAGACGCCCGTTTCGTCGCCGCGGATGCCGTACCAGAGTTGGAAGCGGGCGACCGCCGCGGTCAGGGTGGGGTCGTAGCTGCCGCTGGTGGAGCCGTCGCGGTAGACGTCCGGGATGAGCAGGAGGCGTTCCTGGAGTTCGGTCACCTCGGGGCCGGTGGCTCCCTCGCGGAGGGTGCCGGGGCCGTCGGGGTCGGCCGGAGCCGCGGCCGGTGGGGTGGGTGTCGGTGTGGGGGCGGACGCGGTCGGGCGGGGGGCGGGGGCCGCGCTGTCCTCGGTCTTCTCGCCGCCGCGGAGCAGCAGCGCACCGCCGAAACCGATCACCGCCGCCGCGACGACCGCCACCGCGACGGCGGCGCGGCGCAGTCCGGATCCGGAGCGTACGGCATGGCGGTCACGGCGGGCGCGAGCGACCGGCGGTATTTCCTGCGTCAGGGCCTCGGAGCCTGGCGGCGGGCCCGGCAGAGCGACGGATTCATAGCCGCCGGACTCAGGACCGCCCGGTGCGGAGCCGGAGGCGGCGGCGGTCTGTTCTCGGTACTCCCGCATCAGTTCCGCCAGCGCGTCGGTGCGGCGGGGCCGCAGGACGCGGATGGGTTCGAGGGCCGGGCCGTCGTACGGCTGCCGGGGCTCGGACGGTGTCGACACGTTGCTCTCCTTCCGTCCGGGCTCGGAGGCGCCCGTCTTCGAGGATCGTTCCGCCGCTAGATACGCGGCTGCCGCGCCAGGAGTTCAGAGAGCACTCAGTTCCTCCCCGCGACTGCACTGAGTGCCATCCGTGGCCTTTCGGGTGCTACGTTCCAGCCCATGAGCTCCGAGAAAGCCGACCTCGGGAACGGAAAGCCGCCCATGCGGGACGCCCTGGTGGCGGCCGCCTTCCAGCTGTTCCTCGAGCGGGGTTATGAGCAGACCACCGTCGACGACATCGTGGCGCTCGCCGGCGTCGGACGGCGCTCGTTCTTCCGCTATTTCCCCTCCAAGGAGGACGTGGTCTTCCCGGACCACGAGCGGTGCCTGGCCGACATGACGGCCTTCCTGGCGGACGGCTCCGACGACGAGGAGCCCGTGCGGCGGGTCTGCGACGCGGCCCGGCTCGTGCTGCGGATGTACGCCGAGAACCCGACGTTCTCCGTGCAGCGCTACCGCCTGACCAAGCAGGTCCCCGGGCTGCGCGCCTACGAGCTGTCGGTGGTGTGGCGCTACGAGCGCGCCCTCGCCGAGTACCTGCGCCGCCGTTTCGCGGCCCGCCGGGACGGGACCCTGCACGCCGACGTCATCGCCGCGGCGGTGGTCGCGGCACACAACAACGCCCTGCGCTCCTGGCTGCGTTCGGACGGACAGGACGAGGCGAGCGCCACGGTGGACCACGCGCTGGCGTACGTGCAGTTGGCGTTCGGCGGCGCGCCGGCGCCGGTCGCGGAACCGCAGCCGGAGGACGTGGTGGTGGTCGTCTCGCGACGCGGAGCACCTCTGTGGCGGGTGGTGCAGGAGATCGAGTCGACGCTGGGGCGGCCTGAAGGCCCACACATTTGAGGGTACGGAGTGCCTTTACGAGTGGCACTGAGTGCCATACGCTGTGCTGCGTGCACGGTGGCACGGTGAACCGGGCACACCTGTGCGCGGGTGACCGCGCACCCGGGATTCCGCCCGAGTGCAGGGAGTTGACCAGCGTGTACCACCACTCAGGAAGCGTGACTCAGCAGACAGCCGGCTCCTCGACGGGCCTCCTCGATCCGAGGGGCCAGGACACGGACGCCATCCTCTTCCAGCGCTGCACCTGGTGCGGCACCGCCATGTTCCACCGGCTGCTGTGTCCGGTCTGCCGGGGCAGCGACCTGCGGACGGAGCGCAGTGAGGGCGCGGGCACGGTGCGCCACTCCACGGTGGTGCACCGCAACACGCCCGCGGCGCGCAATGTGTCCATGATCGAGATGGCCGAGGGGTTCGTCGTGCGCGGCCGGGTGATGGGCCCGCCGATCGGCATCCACAGCGGGGACCGGGTGCGGCTGTCCACCGCCAAGGACCCGGTACGGGGCGAGCCGGTCTTCCAGCTGCTGGACGAACCGTACCGGGCCTGGAGCTGACTCCCTCTCAGGCGGCCCGTCAGCCCGCGAACAGTTCGCCGGTGCGCACCGGCCGTCCCGTCTCGAAGCTCCGGTTGGCCGCCAGACCGACCGCCAGCGCCAGCGCTCCGTCGCGTTCGGTGGCCGTGGGATGGTCCGCCACCGCGGTGTCCGCGGGGCGGGTGGGGTCGGCGGGTCCGAACAGCGCGTCGAGCATGCGCGGATCGCCACCGCCGTGGGCCTCGCGGGCGACCGCGAGCGGCACGTCCACCGGGGGCTGCCACAGCGGGCGCAGCGTGAGGCGGGCACCGCCCGCGTGCTCGGCTGCCGTGTCCCCGTGCAGGGCGCCGGCGGCCGAGGTGACCCGGGTGAGGGCCGGCTGCCAGCGGCTCTCCTCGACCTCCAGTTCCAGTCGGCCCGCGCTGCCGTTGAACATCACCCGGTAGCCCTCCCACGGGGAGTAGGCGGTCAGGTGGTACGTCATCGTCGCGCCGCGCGAGTAGCGCACGAGGACGGACATGTCGTCCTCGATGGTGATCGGCCCGTCGAAGACGTTCCGGTCGCGCAGGTATCCGTCGTCCCGCTCGGCGTCCAGGTAGAGGGCGCGCAGGGTGTCGTTGGCGGCGAGGTCCAGGGCGAAGGGGTCGTCGGCGGCCCGCTCGGCGCCGTGGGCGCGGTCGTACTCCCGGCGCAGCCCGTGCCGCTCCCCCGCCGTACGGCCGTAGAAGCCGAGCCGCCCGTAGCCGAAGGCCTCCCGGGGCTCGTCGGCGAGCCACCAGTTCACCAGGTCGAAGTGGTGTGAGGACTTGTGCACCATCAGGCCGCCGCTGTGGTGTTTCTCGCGGTGCCAGCGGCGGAAGTAGTCGGCGCCGTGCCGTACGTCGAGCAGCCACTCGAAGTGGACCGACAGCACCTCGCCGATCGCGCCCTCGGCGAGCAGTGCGCGCACCTTCTCGTGCACCGGGTTGAAGCGGTAGTTGAACGCGACGGTCAGGGAGTTGCCGGTTGCGCGGACGGCGTCGAGGATGCGGGCGCAGCGTTCGGCGTCGACGGTCATCGGCTTCTCGGTGACGACCCGGCAGCCCGCCTTCAGGGCCGGGACGATGTAGTGGTCGTGTGCGGCGTCGACGGTGGTGACGACGACCTCGTCGATGTCCTCCTCGGCGAGCAGGGCGGTGAAGCGGTCGGGCTCCCACAGGGTGGCGGCGGGTGCGCCGGCCTCGGTCAGCAGGCGGTTGTGGAAGGCCATCCGGGTGGGGCTGGGGTCGCAGAGCGCGGCCACGAGGTGGCCGGGGCGTTCGGTGAGACCCCGGGTGAACAACTGGGCCCGGTGGCCGGTGCCGACGACGGCTGCGCGCAGGACGGGAGTTCGGCTCATGGCAGGTGGCCTTTCCCGGGGGCGGGCGGTCCACTCCCCCGGCGCCGAAAGCGCTTGCCGAGGCTCTGGTCAGCGAGTGAGGGTGACGCGGATGCCCACGGTGCCGTCCAGACCCCGGCGCAGCCGGCTGCCGAGCAGGGTGAGCCGGCCCGTGAGGCCGTACTTGCGGGCGATCAGCTGCCGGTAGCGGGCGGTGGTGGCGGGGTCGCAGATCTCCGCCGTCGCGGGCAGCTGCTCACCCGTGGGGTTGCCGCGCAGGTCGCAGGGGCCGACCAGGACGTCGGCGCGGTTGCGGATCCGCTTCACCTTCCAGGAGCCGGCGGGCGTCCAGGCACCGAGCGCGTCCCCGTCGCGTACCACCCAGACGGGGGTGGCGACCGGCGTACCGTTTCTGCGGTAGCTGGTGATCAGCAGGTACTTGCCCGCACCCAGTTCGTCCAGCGCACTGTCGTCCATGGCGGGCAGTGTACGAGCGCTACCTGCCCGGCGCGCGCCCCGGGGTCAGCGCAGCGCGGCGGTCATTCTCCGCACCGCCTCCGTGATCACTTCGGGCGAGGCCGCCAGGTTGAGGCGGACGTGACCGGCGCCGCCGGTGCCGAAGGGGAGGCCGGAGTTGAGGGCCACGCGGCCGCGCCGCAGGAAGACGTCCGCCGGGTCGTCGCCGAGGCCGAGCGCGCGGCAGTCGAGCCAGGCGAGGTAGGTGGCGTCGCCCGGGCGGTAGCGGATCGCGGGCAGGTGCTCGGCCAGCAGGTCCGCGAGCAGCCGCCGGTTGCTGTCGAGGCCGGTCAGCAGGGCGTCCAGCCAGGCTACGCCGTCGCGCAGGGCGGCGGTGTGGGCGATGATGCCGACATGGCTCGGGCCGTGCCCGACCACCTCGGGCATCCGGGCCAGGTCGGCGGCGGCCCCGGGCCCGGCGATCGCGAGGGCGGCCTTGAGCCCGGCGAGATTCCACGCCTTCGAGGACGACATCAGCGACAGGCCGCGCTCGGCGCCCGGCACGCTCAGGTACGGCACGAAGTCCGTGCCGCCGACGACGAGCGGCGCGTGGATCTCGTCGGCGACGACCCGCACGCCGTACCGCTCGGCGAGCGCGGCGACGGCGGACAGTTCCTCCGCCGTGTGGACCACGCCGGTCGGGTTGTGGGGGCTGCACAGCAGATAGGCGGCCCGGTCCCCGGACGCAACGGCCTGCCGGAAGGACTCCTCCAGGACAACGGGGTCGATACGCCCGCCGGTCCCGAGCGGGGCCTCCACCACGCGCCGGTCCATGTGCGCGATGAACTGGTAGAACGGCGGGTACACCGGCGGGTTCACGACCACCGCGTCCCCGTTCCCGGTGACCAGTCTCAGCATCTCGACGACGCCCAGCATGACGTCCGGCACGATCGCGGTGCGCTCCACGGCGAGCCCGTCCCAGTTCCACCGCTTCTCGGCGAAGGCGGCCAGCGCCTCCGCGTAGGCCGTGCCGGCGGGATAGCCGGTGTCCCCCAGGTCGAGGGCGTCGGTGACGGCCCGCACGACGGGCTCGGCGAGCGGTACGTCCATCTCGGCCACCCACAGGGGCAGCACGTCCTCGGGATAGGTGCGCCACTTCATGCTCGTGCGGCGGCGGAGGTGGTCGAGAGTGAGGGCTCGCAGAGGATTCGGTTCACCGGACGTCTCGTGCGGGATCCTGGTCATGGGCACACGATAGGGGGCTGTGCGGTGAGCGGGAATCTTGCGGACGGGGTGCGGGGAGGGCCGGCGGGCCGGTTCCTGGAGATCGCCTGCGACGAGTCGGGGTCGGACGGCGAGAACCTCACCGGTGGGAACACGGACGTGTTCGCGCACGCGAGTGTCTCGCTGTCGGTGGCGTCGGCCGCGGCGGCCGTACGGGAGATCCGGGACCGGATCCGTTCGCCCGCGGAGGAGTACAAGGCGAACCACCTGCTGCGGGAGAAGCACCGAGCGGTGCTGGAGTGGCTGCTGGTGCCGGAGGGGCCGATGCACGGGCAGGCGCGGGTGCATCTGATGGAGAAGACGTTCTTCGTGGTGGACCGGGCGGTCTGCCTGCTGCTGGGGGACCCGGCCGCGGCCGTCGTCCTGTTCCGCGAGGGACGCCGGACCTTCGGGGAAGCGGGCTGGCGGGCGTTCCTGGAGGCGGCCAACCAGTTGCTGCGGGTCCGCAACAACGGAGAGCCGGGCGCCCCTGTCGAAGGGTTCTACGACACGGTCGACGCCCTGCGGCAGGCGCATCCGCGGACCGACGCGGGGAGGGTCCTGGCCCGGCTCGGGGCGACCCGGGACCGGGCGGTGTCCTATCGGGCGGACTTCCTGAACGGGCCGCCCCTGATCCCGGTGCTCAACCCGCTGCTCCCGGCGATCGTGCGGACGGCCGCCCTGTGGAGCGGCGGCGGGCGGGAGGTGCGTCTGGTGCACGACCGGCAGAACATGCTGACGCCCGATCGCATCGCGTGGATCGAGGAGGCGGCCCGGCGGACGGGGGCCGGCCTGGCCGGGTTGCGGCTCGTCGTCGCGCGCGAGGACGCACGGGTGCAGGTGGCGGACTTCCTGGCCGGGATCGCCCGCAAGATCGCCTCCGACGAGCTGAACGGACGCGGGGACCCCACGCTCACCGCCCTGCTGCGGCCCTACGTCGATCCGGCCTCGGTGTGGGGCGACACCCGCAGCCTGGCCCTGCTCGCCGCCCCGGCCGCTCCGGTCACCCGCCGGCGGTGAAGAGATCACGCGCGCGCTGAACGCGGCGCGGCTCCGCTCCGTATGGAGAACAGGGCGCTCAACTCAAGGAGGGCCCCGCGGTGTTCGCGCCGCGATGTTCGGGTTCGGGAGCCATGCATGAGGCACGCACGACGACGGGTCGTCCGGCGAGTGACACAGCTGGCGGCCGTCGGCGGACTCCTCCTCGGAGGAACGATGGTCACCAGCGCTGTGGCGAGCGAGCCCCCCGACGCATCCGTCGGCGTCCCCTACTCGGCGAAGCCGGGCACCGGCATGGGCACCGACCTGGTGTCCCGGCTCGGGACGTCGCGCACGGCGGGCAGCTGGGTCGACTCGTCCGGGCGGCCGGTCGTCGCCGTCACCGACGACAAGGCCGCCGCCGAGGTCAAGCGGGCCGGCGCCCAGGCCAAGATGGTCGACCACAGCATGAGCGATCTCAAGGCGGCCACCGCGACGCTGCGTTCGGCGCCCAGAGTGGCGGGCACCTCCTGGGCACTGGACTACAAGAACAACAAGGTGGTCGTACGGGGCGACAGCACGGTCTCCTCCTCCGACTGGTCCCGGCTGACCGCGGTCGCGGACAGCATCGGCGGTTTCGTGCGCATGGAGCGCACCGAGGGCAGGTTCACGACGCGGATCAACGGCGCGGAGCCGATCCTGTCGACCGCCGGGCGCTGTTCGGCGGGCTTCAACGTGACCGACGGGACGACCGACTACATCCTCACGGCAGGACACTGCGGACCCGACGGTTCCGTCTGGTTCTCCGACGACCGGGGCCGCGATCAGGTCGGCACATCGCAGAGGGGGAGCTTTCCCGGCGACGACTACTCCCTGGTGAAGTACGACAGCGGCAAGGCCGGCAAGGGCGCGGAGGTCGTTGCGGTCGGCGAGGACGAGGGCGTGCGGATCACGGGTGTGGCCGATGCCGAGGTCGGGGAGAAGATCTTCCGCAGCGGCAGCACCAGCGGGCTGCGCGAGGGCGAGGTGACCGCGCTGAACGCGACGGTCAACTACCCCGAGGGCACGGTCACCGGGCTGATCGAGACGAATGTGTGCGCCGAACCGGGCGACAGCGGTGGCCCGATGTTCGCCGACGGCATCGCGCTGGGCTTGACCTCGGGCGGCAGCGGGGACTGCGCGGCGGGCGGTACGACGTTCTTCCAGCCGGTGACGAAGGCGCTGACCGAGCTGGGAGTCAAGCTGATCGTGGCCAAGCAGGCCGGTGGCACCGCACCGGCGCCGTCGGCCTCGGGTGCCGCTTCGCCCGGCTCGTCGGCGCCGGTGACGAGCGAGGACGTGTCGAGCCTGCTGACCCGGCTCACCGACCCGCGCAACGTCGGCCCCGGTCTGCTGGTCATCGCGGGCAGTCTCCTCGCTCTGGTGGCGACCCGCTGGATCCGCTCGGAGCAGGACCGCAAGGCGTACCGGCGGTACTACTCGGCCACTTGGGGGTGAGTCCGGGACACGGGGGCGCACCTCGGCGGGTGTCCCCCTCACCCCAGGGTGAGCAGCACTGTCGCGGCTCCCGCCCCGAGCAGCCCCATCGTCTGGCGGTGGCTGATCCGCTCGCGCAGGAGCGCGAGACCGAGGACGACCGGCAGAGCCGGGTAGAGGGAGGCGAGGACGACGGCGACGGCCAGCAACTGCTGCTGCGCGGCGAGCAGATACAGCACGAGGCCGAGTGCGGCGCCGGCGCCGATGGCGAGGGCCTGGACGCGGCGGACCGGCGGCAGCTTCAGCCGGCGGGCGTGGCGAGCGGCGTCCGGCAGGAGGACGAGGACTGCGGCGACTCGCCCCGCGGCGACGGGCCACAGCCCGCTCTCCGGACCGGCTTGGCCAAGCGCGAGGTACTGCACGGCCACCCCCGCGCTGGCGAGCAGTCCGTCCGCCGTTCCCTTCCCCGCACCGGCCCTGCCCCCGGACACCAACCACAACGAGGGCACCGTCACGGCGATGCCGAACCAGGCCAGGGTGCCCGGGCGGTCGCCGAGGACGAGGACCCCGCACAGCACCGACAGCGCGACGCCGGTGACGGCGCTCACGGGCACCACGACCGTCATCGCACCGCGGCTCAGCCCACGGTTGAGGAACCGCATGGCGAAGCCGCTGCCGACGCCGGACAGCGCGCCCCACAGCAGGTCGGCCGTGTGGACGGTGTCGGCGGGCACGATGAGCGCGGCGGCGCAGGCGAGCAACAGCCCGCCCAGCTGGCCGAAGAAGGTGACGGCGGAGTGGTGGATGTGCCGGGACAGCAGGCCGCCGGCGAAGTCGACGATGCCGTAGACGACGGCCGAGGCAAGTGCGAGAAGGGCACCCATTGGATCAGGGGTGCCCCCGGACGAGGGTCCGATGCGTCAGCGGACCTGGCTGATGCTCAGGCCGCGGGCGCGGGCTGCGGGGCCGCGGCGGCCCACTCCAGGACGAGCCGCTGGTACTCCTCGCGCTGCTCGACGCTCAGTGTCCCGCCCGACCGGCGCCACAGGGCCCGGATCTCCTCGTTGACCTCGTCAGCCGATCGCTCGGAAGAGGGTTCAACAGTGGTGGACATGCTGTGAAGCATACGGCCCCGAACGTGAAGGCGATGTGAGTAATCACGAGCGAAACGGGCATTCCGGACAGTGTTACTGATCACGTCCATCTCCCGGTAAACGTGAGGCTGTTCACGCTTCGGCCGATCCCAGGACCAGCACCTTGATAGCCAACACGGCCGCACCTCGCGCCCAGTCGTGAAAATCGGACACCTTCGTCTCGAGGTCGACCGGGGCGGCCAGGGGATGCCGGTTGTCGCGGATGGCCTCCTCGACCGTGTCGCCCGCCACGTCCATCAGCCCGACCCCCTCCCCCGCCAGCAGGATCTTCTGCGGCATCACGAAGTTGGAGATCTGGGCGACGAGCGTGCCCAGCGCGCGTGCGGCCTCGCCGATGACCCGGGCGGGCATCGGCTCCCCCGCGGCGGCCAGCGCGAGGATCTCCTCGTAGCTCCGGTCGCGGCCGGTGGCGGCCTGGACCTGATAGCGGATGTTGGGGATGGTCAGCAGCGAGACGGCGCTGCCACGCCGGCCGTCCGGGGTGAGCGGGCCGCCCGGGTCCACGATCCAGTGACGGCCGAAGCCGCGGTCCTCCTCGGCACAGGGCACCCGCTTGCCGCCCAGGACGAGCCCGTAGCCGATGCCGGCGCCGATGGTCAGGACGACGAAGCGGTCCAGGCCGCGCCCGGCGCCGAACCAGGTCTCGGCCTCTACCAGGGCGGCGACGTCGTTCTCGACGACCACGGGCAGCCCGGTGCGCTCCTCGACGAGTTCGGCGAGGGGGACGTCCCGCCACAGCAGGAAGGGGGACTCACCGACCACGGCACGGTCCTGGACGAAACCGCCGACCCCGATGCCGATCCCGGCGAGCCGGGGGTGCTCGGCGGCCAGTTCGGCGGTCATCGCGCCGAGCACGTCGGCGACTTCGGCGGGGTCGTGGGTGGTGAGCGGACGGTCGTGGCGGGCGACGATGTGGCTGCGGAGCGTGGTGACGACGCAGTAGACCGTGTCCTCGGTGATCTTGAAGCCGAGGAAGGACCCGGAGTCGGCGACCACGTCCAGCGGCTGTGAGGGGCGGCCCTGGCGGGACTCCGCCGGTGCTCCGGCCTCGGCCGCCTCGATCAGCAGGTTCGACTCGATCAGCGGCTTGGTCAGCCGGGTGAGGCTGCCGGCCGAGAGGCCCAGCCTCCGGGCGAGCTCGGTCCGGGACAGCGGGCCGTGGACGAGCACTTCGATCGCCACGGAGCGCTCCCCCGCGCTCAGCGGCAGCCAGCCGGCGGTGCCTGCGGTCATGTACGTCCGACTCCCCTCAGCCTTTTTTCCGCACTGAAAACAACATGACCACTCTAAGGCGATGACGGTTCCTGCGAAAAGATGTTTGCGCACCCCTTGACGCAGCAATTGTTTCGCCCCAAAAGTAAGTCCCGCCAGAGGACGAGCCGCCGTATGCGAGGGAGTCGCCCGATGACCATCGCCTCCAGCAGTCCTCCGTCGCGTCTGCCCGCGGGCGGCGCCGCGGAGGCACGCAGCAAACCCAGGACACACCGGACCGAGGTGGGGGACGACCGGGGAGACGGACGGCTGGCCGCGGTGTTCATCGCGCCGGCGCTGCTCGGCTTCCTGGTCTTCCTGCTCTGGCCGACGCTCCGGGGCATCTATCTGAGCTTCACCCGCTTCAACCTGCTGACGCCGGCGGAGTGGGTGGGCCTGGACAACTACGTCCGCATGGTCAACGACCCCATCTTCTGGGACTCGCTGTGGGTCACCGTCGAGTACGTCGTCATCAACATCGGTGTGCAGACGGTCGCGGCGCTCGCCATGGCCGTCCTCCTGCAGCGGCTGACCCGGTCGGCGATGCTGCGCGGCATCGTGCTCACGCCGTACCTGATGTCGAACGTCGTGGCCGGCCTCGTCTGGCTCTGGATCCTCGACACGCAGCTCGGCATCGGCAACGAGATCGTCAGCGCTCTCGGCGCCGACCGCATCCCGTTCCTCGCCGACGAGACCTGGGCGATCCCGACGATCGCGCTCATCAACGTGTGGCGGCACGTCGGATACACCGCCCTGCTGCTGTTCGCCGGTCTCCAGGCGATCCCGAACGACATGTACGAGGCGGCCAGGGTGGACGGCGCGAGCGAGTGGCGGATGTTCTGGCGGATCACCATGCCGCTGCTGCGGCCAGTGCTCGCGGTCGTGCTGATCATGACCGTGATCGGGTCGTTCCAGGTCTTCGACACCGTCGCGGTGACCACCGCGGGCGGTCCGGCGAACGCGACCAACGTGCTCCAGTTCTACATCTACGGCTCCGCCTTCGGGCGCTTCCAGTTCGGCTACGCCTCGGCCATGTCCGTCGCCCTCCTGGTCGTGCTGAGCGCGATCACCATCCTCCAGTACCGGCTCACCCGGGCCGGCCGGACCGACCTCGGCTGACGGAAAGGAGACATCCGCATGGCTGCCGTGACGACAACGACGCCGACGACCCTGCGACCGGTCCGGCGCAGGTTCCCCTTCGGGCGAGCCGCCGCCTGGACCGTGATGGGACTGGTCGTCCTCATCACCCTGCTGCCGTTCTACTGGATCCTGCGCACCGCGCTCTCCACCAACGCGGGCCTGAGCGCCGACCCGACCAACCCGCTGCCGGTGGACCTCACCACGAGCGGCTTCGAGCGGGCCCTGGGGCTGCAGTCGGCCGAGGAGGCCGTCAAACAGGGCGGCGCGGGCGGCGGGCTGGACTTCTGGCGCTACCTGCTCAACTCCGTGCTGGTCTCGACCCTGATCACCGGCTGCCAGATCTTCTTCTCCGCGATGGCCGCGTACGCCTTCTCCCGGTTGCGCTGGCGAGGGCGGGACAAAATGTTCGGCCTGTTCCTGGCCGGGATGATGGTGCCGGCCATCTTCACGCTGCTGCCGAACTTCGTGCTCATCAAGCAACTGCACCTGATCGACACGCTCCTCGGGATCGCGCTGCCCACCATGTTCATGACGCCGTTCGCGGTGTTCTTCCTGCGGCAGTTCTTCATGAACATCCCCCGGGAGGTCGAGGAGGCCGCGCTGCTCGACGGCGCCGGGAAGATCAAGATCTTCTTCCGGGTGGTGCTGCCGATGGCGTCCACGCCGATCATCACGCTGGGCGTGCTGACCTACATCACCTCCTGGAACGACTACTTCTGGCCGCTGATGGTCTCCTACAGCGACAGCTCGCGCGTGCTGACGGTGGCGCTCGCGGTCTTCCGGGCACAGACCCCGGCGACCGGCGTCGACTGGTCCGGGCTCATGGCGGCGACGCTGATCGCCGCGCTGCCGATGCTGGTGCTGTTCGCCTGCTTCGCCCGCCGCATCGTCAGCTCCATCGGCTTCACCGGGATCAAGTAAGGGGACTGTGATGCGAATTCGTACGCTCGTCGCGGCGACCGGAGCGCTGGCGCTGTCCCTGGTCAGCGGATGCGCGCAGTCAGGCGCGGCCGGATCCTCCGCGAACACGGTCACCTACTGGCTGTGGGACGCCAACCAGCTGCCCGCCTACCAGGCCTGCGCCAAGGGGTTCGAGAAGGAGAACCCCGGACTGAAGGTGAAGATCACGCAGCTGGGCTGGAGCGACTACTGGACCAAGCTCACCGCCGGGTTCATCGCGGGCACCGCACCGGACGTGTTCACCGACCACATCCAGAACTTCGGCCAGTTCGCCGACCTGAAGGTCCTCGAACCGCTCGACGACCTCGGCATCAAGGACTCGGACTACCAGCCTGGCCTCGCCGCCAACTGGGTCGGCAAGGACGGCCACCGCTACGGCGCCCCGAAGGACTGGGACACCGTCTCGCTGTTCTACAACTCCAAGATGACCGAGGAGGCCGGCCTCACCGCCGACCAGCTGAACAGCCTGTCCTGGAACCCGAAGGACGGCGGCACCTTCGAGAAGGCCATCGCCCACCTGACGATCGACAGGAAGGGCAAGCGGGGCGACGAGCCGGGCTTCGACAAGAACAACGTCAAGGTGTACGGCATGGCCACGGGCGGCGGCGGCTTCGGCGACGGCCAGACGCAGTGGAGCCCCTTCACCGGCTCGGCCGGGTGGAATTATCTGAACAAGGCGCGCTGGGGCACGAAGTACCAGTACGACAGCAAGACCTTCAAATCGGTCGTCGAGTGGTACTTCGGCTTGGCGAAGAAGGGCTACATGCCGCCCCTGTCGGACTACAACATCCAGTCCAACCAGCAGAACACCCAGATCGCGGCGGGGAAGGCGGCCACCGCGTTCGACGGGGCCTGGATGATCTCCACCTACGCGGGCTTCAAGGGCCGGGACATGAAGACCGCCCTGACCCCGGCCGGCCCGACGGGCAAGCGCGCCACCATGATGAACGGCCTTGCCGACTCCGTCACGAAGGCCTCCAAGAACAAGGCGGGCGCCAAGAAGTGGGTGGCGTATCTGGCCTCGGACAAGTGCCAGACCGTCGTCGGCAAATACGGCGTCGTCTTCCCCGCCACCGCGGCCGGGACCGAGGCCGCCGTCGCCGCGTACCGGAAGAAGGGCATCGACGTCTCGTCGTTCACCGATCCCGTGGCCGACAAGAAGCGCTTCCGGACGTTCTCGTACCCGATCGCCAGCTACTCCGCGGACATGACGGCGCTCATGCAGCCGGCGATGGAGGACATCTACGGCAACGGTAAGCCCGTCAGCAGCCTCGACCAGACCAACGACCAGATCAACCTGATCCTCTCGCAGTGATCACCCGATCACCCGACCAGTGAAGGGCACGCCTTACATGACGTTCTCCATCGGCATCGTCGGCGCCGGACAGTTCTCGGGCCAGTTCGCCACCCTGTTCCAGGCCCACCCCGGCGTCAGCGACGTCTACGTCACCGACCTGCTGCCCGAGAGGGCCGACCAACTCGTCGCCGCGCAGGGCCTCGCCGGCACCTTCCCGTCGTACCAGGCCATGCTGGAGTCGGAGGACGTCGACGCGGTCGCGATCTTCACCCAGCGCTGGACGCACGGCCCGCTGGTGCTCCAGGGGCTCAACGCCGGCAAGCACGTGTACTCCGCGGTCCCCATGGCGATCAGCACGGAGGAGATCGCGGCGATCATCGACACGGTCAAGGCCACCGGCCTGACATACATGATGGGCGAGACCAGCGAGTACAACCCCGCCACCGTCCACGCCCGCAACCAGATAGCCGAGGGCGCCTTCGGACGGCTCTTCTACGCCGAGGGCGACTACGTCCACGATATGGACCTGGGCT
Organism: Streptomyces sp. NPDC044719; assembly: GCF_056433405.1. Classification (NCBI taxonomy): domain Bacteria; kingdom Bacillati; phylum Actinomycetota; class Actinomycetes; order Kitasatosporales; family Streptomycetaceae; genus Streptomyces; species Streptomyces sp. NPDC044719. The sequence continues at coordinate 552,100 of NZ_JBWKHE010000002.1, read as the reverse complement.
TCTACGAGGCCTACCAGTACAGCGGCGGCGAGAACTGGAAGGCCACCGCCAGCTATCCCCCGCTGCTGTACCCGACGCACGCGATCGGCGGGGTGCTGGGCGCCTGGCAGACGCACGCCGTCAGCGTGTCGGCGATCGGTGTCCTCGACGACCGGGGCGACGGCGTCTTCGACAAGGACATCAGCCAGTTCGGCAACGACTTCTCCAACGCCACCGCGCTGTTCGAGGTCGCCGGCGGCGGCTCGTTCCGTACGAACGAGTTCCGGCGGGTCGGCTACCCCTCGCACATCCGGGAGTCGCGCTTCCGCTTCTTCGGCACCGAGGCGAGCATGGAGCAGCTCGCCACGGTCGCCCTGTGGCAGGACAAGCAGGGGGTGAAGGACATCAGTGAACTGCTGGAGCCCAAGCCCACCATGGCTCCCGACGACCCGTCGCTGCAGCACATCGCGCCGGAGCTGCGGGCCGCCTTCACCTCGGGGTCGGCGCCCGTACACGACCGTGCGCGGCTGCCGAGGGAGTTCGACAACCTGCACAACGGCCACGAGGGCAGCCACCACTTCCTGGTGGACGACTTCGTGACCGCGGTCAACTCGCGCACCCTGCCGTCGGTGAACGCGTGGGTGGCCGCCCGATACACCTTGCCGGGCATCATCGCGCACGAGTCCGCGCGGCAGGGCGGGGTGCGGCTGGAGATCCCGGACTTCGGGGACGCGCCCCAGTAGCGGATGCCCGATGCGGGCCGGGTGCCTGGATCAGGTGCCCGGCTTGCGGCCGTACACGAAGACGTCGTCGTTCTTCTTCAGCAGCGACCAGTACTTCTTGGCGTCGGTCTTGGTCATGTTGACGCAGCCGTGCGAACCCGGCGGGTTCCACATGCTGACGCCGACCGAGTGGAAGGCCTGCCCGCCGTCGAAGAACTGGGCGTAGGGCATCGGCACGTCGTAGATGGACGAGACGTGGTCGATGTTGCGCCAGTAGATCTTCTTCAGGCCGGTGCGGGTCTCGTAGCCGTCGCGGCCCGTACGGACCGGGACCGGGCCGTAGACGAGCTTCTTGCCGTCCTGGATCCAGCTCAGCTGGAGGGTCAGGTTCACGCAGGCGATCCGGCCCTTGTTCACCGGGCACTTGCCGTCCTTGTTGGGGTTCGTCCCGACGGCCTTCTGCTTCAGCATCAGGTCCATCACGCCCCAGGTGACGGGTCCGGCGTAGCCGGCGTTCGGGGAGATGCCGTGCTTGGTCTGGAAGGCGCGGATCGCCTTGCAGTCGGTGGCGGACTGCTTGCCGTCGACCGGACGGCCGAGGAACTTCTCCACCTGCTTCTGGTACGGGCCGGTCTGCGTGGTGCAGCTCGCGGCCTGCGCCGGGGTGGCGCCGAGCGCGAGTGTGAGCGGTGCCACCAGGCCGGTGATCCCGAGTGCGACGGCTCCCCGTCTGCGTACGTCCCCCATGGCTGGTCAGCCCTTTCGCGGAGTGAGTCTGCGGTGTTCTGCCAGCTAGACGGGCGCAGGGCGACTTCGGTTGTGCGGGGGTGCGGCCTGCGACGAAACGGTGACATACCTCACCGCGCGGCCGGCCGCACGCCAGGGGCCCCTGGGGGCACGGCCTAGGGTCGCAGGGCGTCGTGAAAACCCGTGTTGACGGCGGTCAGGCCGCCGTCGACGACCAGGGTGGTGCCGGTGATCCAGGAGGCGTCGGAGGAGGCGAGGAAGGTGACGGCCGCCGCGATGTCCTCCGGTTCGCCGACCCGGCCCAAGGGGTACAGCCGGCGCAGCGCCTCCAGGTCCTCGTCACGGCCCTCCCAGGCGGTGGTGCGGACCGTGCCCGGCACCACCAGGTTGACGCGGACCCCGCGGGCGGCGGCGTGCCCGGCGAGGGTACGGGTCAGGGAGCCCAGGCCGGCCTTGGCGGCGCTGTAGGCGTGGTTGCCGAAGTCCTGCAGGCCGTTGACCGAGCCGATGGAGACGACGGCGCCGCGGCCCGAGGCGGCCAGGTGCGGCAACGCGGCACGGCAGCAGCGGTACGCGCCGGACAGAGTGACGTCGAGGTCCCGCGCCCACGACTCGTCCGGCTCGTCCTCGAAGAGGGGCGCGTCGGGCGAGCAGTGGGCGGCGCTGTTGACCAGCACGTCGAGCGAGCCGAAGGTGTCGACGGCGTGGGCGACGGCGGCCTCGGCGGCCGCCCGGTCGGCCACGTCGCAGGCGATCCCCTCGGCCGTGAGCCCCTCGTCCCGCAGGGCCCGCGCGGTCCGCGTGGCCGCGGCCGGGTCCTGGTCGGCCACCAGGACCCGTGCCCCCTCCCGCGCGAACCGGAGGGCGGTGGCGGCGCCGATGCCGCGTGCCCCGCCGGTGATGAGAACCCCGTACCCCTCGAAGCGCCTGGTGTCCGTCATGGGCCGACCGTACTGCCCCGGGGGTGGCTCAGCGGTAGCCGCTCGTGTCGGCCGGCTTGCCCGCGTCCTGGACCTCGACGAGATAACGCCAGGCGTCCGGGCGGCTGCCGTCCAGGTCGGTGAAGCCGTACACCTGGGCGAGGCCGCCGCTGGAGAGGGACTGGCCGTTGAAGCGCGCCACCTCCGGGTCGGCGGCGAGCGCGGCCACGGCCCGGCCGACGTAGCGCGGGGTCTCCGAGATGGCGAAGTGCGGGACGCGCTCCAGGGCGTCGCGCCAGTTCTCCTCCTGTACGCCGAAGTGCTCCAGCATGAGCTCCGAGCGCAGCCAGCCGGGTGTGAGGGCGACGGCGGTGGCGCCGCGCGATCCGAGCTCGTGGCCGAGGGAGAAGGCCATGCGCAGGACGGAGGCCTTGGCGAGGTCGTAGAAGAAGTTCACGCGGTAGTTGGCGCCGTTGTAGTCGGCGGTGCCGTCGGTGACCTCGACGACCAGGCCGCCGGGGTGGCGCAGCAGCAGGGGCAGCGCGTGGTGGCTGGTGATCGCATGGGTCTCGACGGCGAGCCGGAGCAGGCGCAGGCCCTTGTCCAGGTCGTGCTCCCAGAGTGAGGCGTCCCACTCGAAGAGCTTCTCGCCGCCCCAGATGTCGTTGACGAGGACGTCGAGGCGCCCCTGCTCGTGGTCGATCCGCTCCACGAGGGTGCGGACCTGTGCCGGGTCGAGGTGGTCGGTGGGTACGGCGATGCCCTGCCCGCCGGCCTCGGTGACCAGGTCGGCGGTGTCCTCGATGGTCTCGGGCCGGTCGTACTCCGAGCGGCGGGTGCGCGTGCTGCGTCCGGTGACGTAGACGGTGGCGCCCGCCGCGCCGAGTTCCACCGCCATGCCCCGTCCGGCTCCCCGGGTCGCACCGGCGACCAGTGCGACCTTGCCCTTCAGCGGAGCTGACATGTCCGACCTCCTGTGACCGTGGCTGCTTGTCGCCTTCAGGGTGACGGGTAAGCCGGACATCTTCTGTCGTCTTTTCCTGTCGGTGTGTCCTGGCCGCACGCGGTCAGTGGCCGCGGGCGATCCACTCCTCGAGATGCGGGGCCTCCGCGCCGATGGTCGTGGGGTCGCCGTGGCCGGTGAGGACCTTCGTCCCCGGCGGCAGCGTGAGCAGGCGGTCGCGGATCGAGTCGATGATCGTCGGGAAGTGCGAGAAGGACCGGCCGGTGGCGCCGGGGCCGCCCTGGAAGAGGGTGTCGCCGGTGAAGACGGTGGCGAGGCCGGGGTCGTACAGACACACCGCGCCGGGCGCGTGCCCCGGGGTGTGCAGGACCCGCAGGTCGGCCCCGCCGGCCTCGATGGTCTGGCCGTCGACCAGCCAGGCGTCGGGCTCACGGTCCGGGTGGGTCTGCTTCCACAGCGGCAGATCGTCGTGGTGCAGCCAGATCGTGGCGCCGGTGCGCTCTGCGAGGGCGGGGGCGGCGTCGATGTGGTCGTTGTGGGCGTGGGTGCACACGATGGCCGTGAGCCTGCGGTCCCCGACGGCCCGGGCGATGGCGTCGGCGTCATGGGCGGCGTCGATGACGATCGCCTCGTGGTCGTCGCCGACGATCCACACGTTGTTGTCGACGTCCCAGGTGCCGCCGTCGAGGCTGAACCGGCCGGAGGTGACGAGGTGTTCCACTCGGGTGGCCATCAGAGCACCACCACCGAGCGCAACACGTCGCCGTGGTGCATCCGCTCGAACGCCTTCTCCACCTCGTCGAGCTGAATGGTCTCGGTGACGAACGCCCCGAGGTCCAGGCGCCCTTGCAGATGCAGGTCGATCAGCATGGGGAAGTCGCGGGAGGGCAGGCAGTCGCCGTACCAGCTCGACTTGAGCGATCCGCCGCGGCCGAAGACGTCGAGCAGCGGCAGTTCGAGCTTCATCTCCGGGGTGGGCACGCCGACGAGGACGACCGTGCCGGCGAGGTCGCGGGCGTAGAAGGCCTGCTTGTACGTCTCCGGGCGGCCGACCGCCTCGATGACGACGTCGGCGCCGAAGCCGCCGGTGAGCTCGCGGATGGCCTCGACCGGGTCGGTCTCGCGCGAGTTGACGGTGTGGGTGGCGCCCATCGTCCGCGCGGTCTCCAGCTTGCGGTCGTCGATGTCGACGGCGATGATCCGCGCCGCTCCGGCCAGGTGCGCCCCGGCGACGGCCGCGTCACCGACGCCGCCGCAGCCGATGACGGCGACCGTGTCGCCCCGGCCGACGTTGCCGGTGTTGATCGCGGCGCCGATGCCGGCCATGACACCGCAGCCGAGCAGCCCGGCCACCTGCGGGGCGACGTCCGGGGCGACCTTGGTGCACTGCCCGGCGGCGACCAGCGTCTTCTCGGCGAAGGCGCCGATGCCGAGGGCCGGGGAGAGCTCCTGGCCTGTCGAGGCGAGGGTCATCTTCTGCCCGGCGTTGTGGGTGTCGAAGCAGTACCAGGGCCGCCCGCGCAGACAGGCCCGGCACGTGCCGCACACCGCGCGCCAGTTGAGGATCACGAAGTCGCCGGGCGCGACATCGGTGACGCCGTCGCCGACGGCCTCGACCACGCCCGCTGCCTCGTGGCCGAGCAGGAAAGGGAACTCGTCGTTGATGCCGCCCTGCTTGTAGTGCAGGTCCGTGTGGCACACCCCGCAGGCCTGGACGGCCACGACCGCCTCCCCGGGGCCGGGGTCGGGCACCACGATCGTCTCGACGCGCACCGGCTCGTCCTTGCCTGGTGCGATCACACCGCGTACTTCCTGCGCCATCGCGCTGACTCCTTCGTCGGCCGGGGTCCGTCCCTTCCGACCCTACGCGCGACTGATCGGTAAGGGGCACGGATCGGCCACCTCAGAGGCATGATCACGAGTTCGCCCACCGGCGAACATCAGGGCGCCTCGCGAGGCCCGCGCCGTAGCCTGAACGCTCCGCCCGACGCCGAAGGAGCGACGTGAGCCTCACAGAGACCGATACCGCCATACCTCCCTGGCGGCTGCTCCTCGGATACGTTCGGCCGCACCGCTGGTCCCTGGCCGCCGGTGCCGTGCTCTCGCTGGTCACCGGGGCGACCGGGCTGCTGCTGCCGCTCGTGGCCAAGGGCCTGATCGACGATCTGTCGCACGAGAGGGCCATCACCGGAGCGCTGCTGGCGATGTCAGCGCTGGTGCTGGCCAACGCGGTGGTGGGCGCCCTGGGTTCGTACGTGCTGCAGCGCACCGCCGAGTCGGTGGTGCTCGGCGCCCGGCGGGCCCTGTCGTCGTATCTGCTGCGGCTGCGGATCACGGCCGTGGACCGCAGCGAACCCGGGGACCTGATGGCCCGCATCACCTCCGACACCACGCTGCTGCGCCAGGTCACCACCAACTCGTTGGTCGGTCTGGGCACGGGCGGTCTCACGCTCGTCGCGACGATCGTGATGATGAGCCTGGTGGATATCGTGCTGCTGGGCGTCACGCTGGCCGTGATCGCGGGTGCGGGGGTGATCCTCGGTGTGATCGTGCCGCGCATCAACAAGGCGAGCCGGCGGGCGCAGGACGCGGTGGGTGTCATGGGTGCCTCGCTGGAGCGGGTCCTCGGCGCCCTGCGCACCGTGAAGGCGTCCGGTGCCGAGCACCGGGAGGAGAACACGCTGCACGAGGCGGCCGAGGAGTCCTGGCGGCAGAGCGTGCGGGCCGCCAAGTGGTCGGCGGCCGCGGGCAACACGGCGGGGCTCTCCATGCAGATCGCCTTCATCACGGTGCTCGCGGTGGGCGGCGCCCGCGTCGCGACCGGCGCCGTCGACGTGGGCACGCTGGTCGCGTTCCTGCTGTACGTCTTCTACCTGATGTCGCCGATACAGCAGGTCGTCGGCGCCGTCACGCAGTACCAGACGGGCGCCGCGGCCCTCACCCGCATGCAGGAGGCGCTGCGCCTGCCCGCGGAGCCGTCCGCCCGGTTCGCGCCGCTGCCCTCCCCCGGCGCCCGGCCCGCCGCCCTCGCCTTCGACGACGTCCGCTTCCGCTATGCCGAGGACCTGCCGTACGTCCACCACGGCGTGACGTTCGCCGTGCCCGCGCAGGGCATGACGGCGTTCGTGGGCCCGTCCGGCGCCGGCAAGACCACCGTCTTCTCGCTGATCGAGCGGTTCTACGACCCGGACTCCGGTGTGATCACACTCGACGGCCGGGACCTGTCCGACTGGGAGCTGCCCCAACTGCGGGCCGCGATCGGCTATGTGGAGCAGGACGCGCCGGTCCTGTCGGGCTCGCTGCGGGACAACCTGCTGCTGGGCAATCCGGAGGCGGACGAGGACGCCCTCGCACGGGTGCTGAAGACGACCCGTCTCGACGGTCTGGTGTCCCGTCTGCCCGCCGGGCTCGACACGCTCGTCGGGCACCGCGGCACCAAGCTGTCGGGCGGTGAGCGGCAGCGCGTCGCCATCGCCCGCGCCCTGCTGCGCCGCCCCCGGCTGCTGCTGCTCGACGAGGCGACCTCGCAGCTGGACGCGGTGAACGAGGCGGCGCTGCGCGACACCGTCGCGGACGTGGCCCGTACGACCACGGTCCTCGTCGTGGCGCACCGGCTGTCCACGGTGACGATGGCCGACCGCATCGTGGTGATGGACGCGGGCCGGGTCCGGGCCGTCGGCACCCACCGCGAACTCGTGACCTCGGACCCGCTCTACGCGGAGCTGGCGGCGACCCAGTTCCTGGCCGCGGCCGACTGAGCCGGTGTGCGGGGCCCGGTGACCCGGCTGCGCTTGCCGAGCCCGGCGGGCGGGAGGAGGCTCAAGGGTGAGGCTTCTCGCGGCCCGCTCCCGGCCGGGTCGCGGCCCTTCGAAGGAGGTCATCATCATGGGAACCGCGGCAGAACCCGCCTTCGACCGAGAGATCCTGCGTCAGGGCGTGGAAGGACAGACCCCGGAGATGCTGCTCTCCCTCTACGCCGACGACGCGGAGCTCCGCATCGTGGACCGTACGACCCAGCCCAGCCACCCCAAGGTCCTGCACGGCCGGAACGAGATCGGCCGGATGCTCGAGGACGTGTACAGCCGCGACATGACGCACAAGCTGGAGCGGTGCGTCGTCCAGGGCGACGAGGCCGCCTACAGCGAGAGCTGCGAGTACGCGGACGGCGTGCGCGTCCTGTCCGAGTCCATGCTCTCGCTGCGCGGCGGAAAGATCACCGAACAGACCCTGGTCCAGGCCTGGGACGAGTAGGGCCTGCCTGGGGTGTGATCAGCGCATCCAGGCGCTGTACGACATGACGGCGCCCTTCTCTACCCCGTACTGGGGGTCGGGGCGTGTGAGGGTGCTCTCCAGACCGAGAACGGCGCCGGTGTCCGGGTCCATGATCAGCATCCGGCGGACGCCCTGAGTGTCGTTCACGTAGGCCTGGCCGCGGCGGCCCAGCCGGTCGGTCACCTGGCCGACCGGCCGCAACCCCTCGGAGCCGGCCAGGAGCCGGGCGAGTGTCGCGCTCTCCCTGACGCCGAGGGTCCAGTTGTCCAGCAGGGTGGCCACGGCGTCCAGCAGCTCCGGCGTGGTCAACGGCGTGTCCGTGAACCTGGTTTCCCTCAGGTAGTCGCGCAGCCGGGCCGGATCCCGCGGCGGGGGTGAGTGGGGCGGGGCGTCGCTCCAGCTCGGCGGGTACGTCCGGTCGCTGATGACGTGTCCGTCGTCGACGAGGTGCGGCTCACCGCCCGCGCCGGAGAGGACCGGGCGGCCCGGGTGCCTCGGGTCGGTGGCCACGACGAGCTCCGTGTGGCTGGCATCGGCCCGCCAGCGCACGATGCGTTCCTCGGGCAGGGTGATCGGGGGCTTGTCGTCCGACATGCCCAGGCTCCAGGACTGCACGTGCGTGCCCTTGCGCAGACGGGGCGAGCCGTCGGCCGCGGCCTGTTCGGCACGTTCGGCCAGCCGGTCCAGCGACACCGGGGTGGAGCCGGACTGCACCACCAGCGGGCGGGGTGCGGCGACCGCCGGTGTGGTGTCCGGGCCGCTCAGCACGAGGGTGAGGGCCAGGGCGACGACGGCCGTGGCCACGAGCCCCCAGGCCAGCCGGGGCCGGCCCTGGCCCGGCAGGAGCCGGTCCCGCAGACGGCCGGAGGGCCGCTCACGCAGCAGCCGCTCGAGCCCGCGCTCGGCGTTGTGGTCCAGGGGGCCGTCGCCGAAGTGGGGGGCGTCGTGCGGCACCGGGTTGGCGCCGCGCAGCAGTTCGAGTTCGTCAGCCATGGCCGTGTTCCTTCGGGGCGGTCATGCGGGGGGCGAGCGGGGAGCGCGGGGCACTGGTCTCGCCGGCCGTCGGGGCCTCGCTCGGGGAGGAGGTGCGGGCGGCGCGAGCGCGACGAGGGACGGCCCCCGACGCGGCACACGCCTCTGCCGTCGGCGGCGACGGACACGAGGCACGGTGCCGGACACCGCCGGTCGTCCCGGAAGACGGGTCAGTCATCGTCCCGCCCTCCAACGGAGTGCGCGTCGGCCTTGGCGCGCTCGGGGGCCATGCGGTCGATCTCGGTTCTCAGGCGGCGGCGGGCCCGGTGCAGCCGCATCGCGGCGGCCCGGCTGCCGCAGCCGAGGGCGACCGCGACCTCGTCGATGCCGAGTTCCTCCCAGGCCGTCAGGCGCAGCACCTCCTGGTCGGCCGCGGAGAGACGGGACAGTGCCTCGTGGACCCAGGCGCCGGGTGTGTCGGCCTCGGGGCCCACCGCGACGTGCCGCCCATGAGCCGTGTCGTCGTTGCCGAGCCGGTCGACCAGCCGACGGCGGCGTCCGTGGCCGCGTACCGCGTTGGCCAGGCAGTTGCGTGCCACGCCGTACAGCCAGGGCAGCGGGGAGGGCGGCAGGTCGGCCCGGCGCCGCCAGGCGACCGTGAACACCTCCGCCACCACTTCCTCCACCTCGCCGGCCCGCCCGTCCAGTCGCCGTGCGACATAGCGGCTGACCGCCCAGTAGTGCTCGCGGTAGGCAGCGGCGAAGATCTCGTCGTCGCTCATGTCCCGTTCCTGTCCGGCACCTTCTAGATCGTCACACCCCGTTTCGTGATGCTCGTCGCGTCGGTGCAGTGTGACTCCCGGGCGGGGCGCGGACACAGGCGGGGCATGAGGCACCTCAAGTGGCTGACGACCACGGATCACAAGACGATCGGCACGCTGTACCTGGCGACGTCGTTCGCGTTCTTCGTCATCGGTGGCGTGATGGCGCTGTTCATGCGCGCCGAGCTGGCCCGTCCGGGTCTGCAGATCATGTCGAACGAGCAGTTCAACCAGGCGTTCACGATGCACGGCACGATCATGCTGCTGATGTTCGCGACGCCGCTGTTCGCCGGTTTCGCGAACTGGATCATGCCGCTGCAGATCGGCGCGCCCGACGTGGCGTTCCCGCGGCTGAACATGTTCGCCTACTGGCTGTACCTGTTCGGCTCGCTCATCGCGGTCGGTGGCTTCCTCACCCCGCAGGGCGCGGCCGACTTCGGCTGGTTCGCCTACAGCCCGCTCTCGGACGCGGTCCGCAGCCCGGGCATCGGCGCCGACATGTGGATCATGGGTCTGGCCTTCTCCGGCTTCGGCACCATCCTCGGCTCGGTCAACTTCATCACCACGATCATCTGCATGCGCGCCCCGGGCATGACGATGTTCCGCATGCCGATCTTCACCTGGAACGTGCTGCTGACCGGTGTGCTGGTCCTGCTCGCCTTCCCGGTCCTCGCGGCCGCGCTGTTCGCCCTGGAGGCGGACCGCAAGTTCGGCGCCCACATCTTCGACTCCGCCAACGGCGGCGCGTTGCTGTGGCAACACCTCTTCTGGTTCTTCGGCCATCCAGAGGTGTACATCATCGCCCTGCCGTTCTTCGGCATCATCTCCGAGGTCATCCCCGTCTTCTCCCGTAAGCCGATGTTCGGTTACACGGGTCTGATCGGCGCGACCATCGCGATCGCGGGTCTGTCCGTGACGGTGTGGGCGCACCACATGTACGTCACCGGCGGTGTGCTGCTGCCGTTCTTCTCCTTCATGACCTTCCTGATCGCGGTCCCGACCGGTGTGAAGTTCTTCAACTGGATCGGCACCATGTGGCGCGGAAGCCTCTCGTTCGAGACCCCCATGCTGTGGGCGATGGGCTTCCTGATCACGTTCGTGTTCGGCGGACTCACGGGTGTGCTGCTGGCCTCGCCGCCGATCGACTTCCACGTCTCCGACTCGTACTTCGTGGTGGCCCACTTCCACTACGTCATCTTCGGCACCGTGGTCTTCGCGATGTTCTCCGGCTTCCACTTCTGGTGGCCGAAGTTCACCGGCAAGATGCTGGACGAGCGCCTCGGCAAGATCACCTTCTGGACGCTGTTCACCGGCTTCCACGGCACGTTCCTCGTCCAGCACTGGCTGGGCGCGGAGGGCATGCAGCGGCGGATCCCCGACTATCTGGCGGTGGAAGGCCTGACGACGCTCAACACGGTGTCGAGCATCTCCTCGTTCCTGCTCGGCATGTCGATGCTGCCGTTCTTCTACAACGTCTGGAAGACGGCGAAGTACGGCGAGCGGGTCACGGCCGACGACCCGTGGGGCTACGGCCGCTCCCTGGAGTGGGCCACCTCCTGCCCGCCGCCCCGCCACAACTTCATCACCATGCCGCGGATCCGCAGCGAATCCCCGGCGTTCGACCTGCACCATGCTCAGGTCGCCGCGGCGGAGAGGGAGCTGACGCTCCGATGACCGCGATGGAGGGTCTCCCCGCGGACCTGCGGGCGTTCCACCACGAGGTCGAGGGCCATCTGCTCGCCGCCGCGGCCCGCGAGGAGGCCCGGGCGGCCGCCGAGCGCTTCACCGCCGGGCTCGACTGGCTGCCGGAGGCCCAACGGCAAGAGGTGGAGCGGTTGTTCGCCGAGGAGCACCTCGGCCTCACCCGGGCCTCCTGGCAGCGGACGGCACGCCGCGGGGAGGAACTGCGGGGTGAGTACGAGGCGGTGTACCGCGGGCTCCGCGCACGTCTGCTGGCCGCCCTGCTGCTGGGAGTCACGCTGGTGGTCGCTGTGAACCTGGTGGTGCTGGGGTCGGGCTAGCCCGCTCAGTCCCGCGCTCGGGGTCGCAGTACCTCGATCAGGCTGGCGTAGCTGTCCTGTCCGTGACCCGCCGCGCCGGCCTTCTCCATGGCCGCCTTCAGCAGCTCGGGCAGCGCGTTGTCGATGCCCCGGGCCGCCGCCGCGTGGATGAGGTGGTCGATGGCCGCGATCTGTACATCGACGGTGGCGTCGTCGCCCGGGTAGCGGCCCGCGTCCACCTGGGCGGCGTACCTGGTGAGGAAGCCCGTCACGGCGGTCAGCCAGCGGATCGCCACGGGGGTGAAGTCGGCGGCGGGCGTCCCCTCGGAGCCGACCAGCGCCGTGCCGTGCAGCCAGCCCGTCATGGTGGACCACATCAGGCCGAGCAGCGCGGCGTCGTAGAGGGAGGCGAGGCCGGGGTCGGTGCCGAGGTACAGCGGGTCGCCGAGGGCCGTCAGCGTGGGGCGGTGGGTTTCGAAGACCTGCCGGGAGCCGCTGTACAGGAACATCATGGCGGGGTCGCCGACGCCGGGCGGGGTGGTCATGATGGCTCCGTCGAGGTAGCCGACCCCGTGGGCGTGGGCCCACTTGACGGCCTCGTGAGCCTGCTCGGGAGAGCCGGAGGTGAGGTTGACCAGGGTTCTGCCGTCGAGGTCGCCGGCGGCCGGGTCGAGGACCGTGTACAGCGCCTCGTAGTCCAGCACACAGGCGATGGTCAGCGCGGAGGCGGTGACAGCCTCCTGGGGCGAGGCGGCAAGGCGGGCGCCTCGCTCGACCAGGGGGCGGGCCTTGTCCGGGGTGCGGTTCCAGACGGTGGTCGGGTGGCCCCGGTCCAGCAGCGCGGCGGCCAGCGCCGAGCCCATCGAGCCCAGTCCGAGCACGGTGACGGCCTGCGGTTCTGCGTTCATGCCCAACTCCTCGTGAAGTGTGCGTAGGTGATGCGTGATCACGTACGGCAACGCTCGCAGGGCGCGAAGATCGGGAACAGTGACAGTGGTGACGGCGTCCACCAAATTCCTGCCATAGGCTTCCGGGCATGGGTGCTGGTTCCGTCGCCGTGGTCGTGACCGAGGAGATCGGGGTTCCGTCGTGGGACTTGTACGAACTGAGCATCCCCTGCACCGTGTTCGGCAAGCCGCAGCCGGATCTGGCCGATCCCTGGTACGACCTGCGGCTCTGCGGGACGGGAGCGGGGGCGCGGGAGGGTGCGCAGGGCCACGGGCTGACCCTGCGGACCCGCTACGGACTCGACGATCTGGCGGACGCGGACACGGTGATCGTGCCCTCGGTGCCGGACCCCTGCGTCGACGAGGGCAGGCCGCTGCCGGAGGGGTTGGTCCCCGCCCTGCGGCGCGCCCATGACGCGGGCGCCCGCATGGTCTCCCTCTGCACCGGCGCGTTCGCGCTCGCCGAGGCGGGACTGCTCGACGGCCGCCGCGCGACCGCCCACTGGATGCACACCGACCGGCTGGCCGAGCGGTACCCGAAGGTGCAGGTCGACGAGTCGGTGCTGTACGTGGACGACGGTGATGTCCTCACCAGCGCCGGGCTCACCGCCGGCCTCGACCTGTGTCTGCATCTGGTGCGGCGCGATCTGGGCGCGCACGTCGCCAACCAGCTGGCGCGCCGCATGGTGGTGCCCGCCCACCGGCCGGGCGGGCAGGCGCAGTTCATCGAGCTGTCGGTGCCGCCCAGCGACGACGAGGGGCTGGCTCCCGTCCTGGAGTGGGCGCGGGCGAACCTCGACCGGCCGCTGACGGTCGCCGATCTGGCGCGGCGGGCCTCGATGAGCCCGCGTACGTTCTACCGGCGCCTCCAGGCGGCCACCGGGACGACTCCTCTCCAGTGGCTCCTCGACCAGCGGCTCGGGCGCGCCCGGTCACTGCTGGAGTCGACGGACCTGCCGGTGGAGAAGGTCGGGGAGCTCAGTGGCCTCGGCACGGCCAACAACCTGCGTCACCACTTCCTCAAGCACATCGGGGTGTCGCCGGGCGACTACCGGCGGGCCTTCCCCGGGGCGGCAACCGGCGGACGCGGCCGGGCACGGGCCCGGCTCACGTCCGGGGAGTCCACCCCGGCAGCCGCAGGATCGCCAGCAGCTGCCGGACCAGTTCCTCGACCACTTCGTCCAGGGTCGCGTCGACCCACCCCGCGCTCCAGTCGTGCAGCAGGCCGTTGACGCTGCCGATGAAGCCCGTCGCCGCGAGGCGGTAGTCGCGCGGTGCGGCCTCCCCGCGCGCGGCGGCCGCGTCGGCCTCGGCGCAGATGAGGCCGACCCAGCCGGCCCGGCGGGCGAGCCGCTGTTCCTCCAGGCGTGGGCTGACGCCGATGATCTCGACGAACGTGATGCGGATCCGGCGCGGATCGGCCGCGAGGTTCCCGGCGTAGGCGCGGAAGATCGCGGTGGCGCGCTCGACCAGCGGTAGTTCGGCGGATGCGGCCGCGGCCTCCAGGACCGCCGTCTCGGCCCAGCCGTTGACCTGGAGATGCAGCGCGGCGAGCACGTCCTCGAGGGTGCGGAACTCCTCGTAGAACTGGCGGGTGGACAGTCCGGCGGCCTCGCTGAGTGCCGCGACCGTGGCGGAGCGGAAGCCGGGGGTGTCGCCGAACAGCTGGAGGGCGGCGTCGAGGAACCGCCGGCGCCGCTCGGCCTGCCGCTCCTCGGCCGTCTTGCCACCGTAGCGGCCGGTCGGCGCTCTGAGTCTGCCCGGCACCGGCTCTCCCTTCGTGGTTCGAACACCGATTTTGTCGTGCACGCGCTCTTGTGGAGAAGGCCGCCCCTTCCTTACTTTTCAGTAAGTTCATTCTGAAATCACGTGTGTTCAGATTCCAAGGAGCAGTCATGCCTGCTTTCCGACGACGGCACCTGTGCTCCGTAGCCGCCGCCCTCGCCCTGACCTTCACCGTCCCCGCGACCGCTGCCCACGCGGACGCCCCGGACGCCTCCGCCGCGCTGCGCGAGGTGCTGTTCGTGGGCAACAACTGGGAAGGCACCGCCGATGTCATCAGGTCCACCGGCGACTTCGCGAAGATCGGCCGGATCGACGTCGTCCCCGACAAGGACGAGCGGATGGCGGAGATCAACGCCGATCCGATCCGGTGGATCGCCTTCATGACGATCCGCAACAGCGTCGGCGAGGGCCACGACCAGTTCGTCGACGACATGTACTCCACGCCGGACGGGAAGTCGGTGGTGGTCTCCCGGCCGAGCTTCGCCGACGTCGTCTCGATCGACCTCGCCTCCGGGCGGATCAACTGGCGCTTTTCGGTGTCCGGTTTCCGCGCCGACCACATGGCGGTCTCCCCCGACGGCAAGCGGGTCGCGGTGTCGGCGTCGACCGGCAACTCCGTGCACGTGCTGGACATCGAGACCGGCAGACAGCTCGGCAAGGCGGCCACCGGGGACAAGCCGCACGAGAACATCTTCACCAAGGACGGCAAGTACATCTACAACATGTCGATCGGCGAGGTGAACACGCAGAGCGACGCCCCGTGGCTGGACTGGACGAAGGGCGACCGGCGCATCACCGTCATCGACGCGACCACGTACCAGCAGGTCAAGGTCATCGACATGCGCCAGCGCCTGGACGCGATCGGTCTCAAGGACTACTCGGACGCGGTCCGGCCGGCCGTGTTCTCGCCGGACGAGTCGAAGCTGTACTTCCAGGTGTCGTTCTTCAACGGCTTCTTCGAGTACGACCTGGCCACCGACAAGATCACCCGCACGAAGACCCTGCCGAAGAACCCGGCGACCAGCGACGACCGCACGACGTTCGTCAACGACTCCCGCCACCACGGCCTCTCGATGAGCCCGGACGGCCGCAAGCTCTGCGTCGCGGGCACCATGGACGACTACGCCACGGTCGTCGACCGCGCCACCCTCCAGGAGGGCCCGCTCGTCACCGCCGCCAAGCCCTACTGGGCCACGGTCAGCGGTGACGGCAGGAGTTGTGTGGTCTCCGAGAGCGGCTCCGACCAGGTCACGGCCATCGACTTCGCCACCGGGAAGAAGGTCGTGTCCGTGCCGGTCGGAGACCACCCGCAGCGCGTCCGGCTCGGCCATGTGGAGGCCGGCTGGACGAGCCCGGCCGGCTAGCCGGCCTCCTTCGCGGCCCATGCCGCCAGCTCGGAGCGGGCCGCCTTCAGCAGGTCCGCCGAGGGAGCCGTCGCCCCGTTGGTCACCAGCGCGTAGTGCAGGACGCCCGAGTCGGGCGCGGTGAGCAGCAGGCGGCGGCTTCCCGTGCCGCCGGGCTCCTGCGCCACGCCGACCGGGGTCGTCGAGGTGTACGCCGGCGGGGCGTGGGCCGTGCCCAGGTCGGAGACGACCGTGGTGGACGAGGTCGGGAAGCTCGCGGGCAGGTGCAGCTCGGTGGGTGCCGAGCCGCCGTCCGAGCGCCACAGAAGCAGCCCGTACTGTCCCGATCCCACGAGCCGCTGCACGTTCGGCAGCGAGCTCGGCACCGGGTTCCAGGTCAGCGTGGTCGAGCCGTCCCGGGAGCGGTCCTCGTAGGTGAAGCCGACGGTCCTGCCGGCCGTGGCGCTCGGGTAGAGGCGGTCCAGGAGCCGGGCGTCCTGGCGCAGCACGGGCTTGCCCGAGTCGTCGAGTCGCACGGCGGACAGGTCCTCGTCGTTCCAGGCGTCACCGGTGGTGAGGGCCTTGTCGGGGTTGCCGTTCATCAGCTCGCGGTGCCGGCCGTTGTAGATGTCCCACTGCCACTGCGAGCCGGAGAGCACGGGCCCCGAGGCGGCCGGGTCGGACCACCAGTCGGCCCCTTTCAGCGTTGAGTCGAGGGCCTGGTACATCCCCTTGAGGACGGTCGGCGCCTTGCCGGAGACATTGCCGGCCAGCGGGTGCCCGAACTCGCTGACCACGGCGGCGGTCCGCCCGGCGGCGGCCCGGTCGCGGACGGTGCGGAAGTCGTTGACGTACTGGCCGTCGACCGCCTTGCCCCACATGAAGACGCCGGAGATGGCTTTCTGGTCGTAGAAGTGGGTGTTGAAGACGTAGCGCGGTCCGAGCGTGCCGGCGTCCAGCAGGCCGCCCTCCTGCTTCTGGAAGTCGAGGTTGGCGTTCCAGAAGAGGTTCGGCTCCACGAGGGCGGGCTTGTCCCGCCAGCCTGCCGTGTCCATGCGGGCCCGGAACTTCTCGTAGAACGGCCACAGCACGTCCTTCTCCCAGGCGCGGCTGGTCTGCCCGGAGTCGTAGACGCCCGCGTGCGGCTCGTTATAGGGGTCGAAGCCGACGACGCCCTTGAACTGGTCGGCACTCAGGTGCTGTCGCACGTACGCCATGGTCTTCTCGGCGGTGCCGAGGAACGCGTCCTGCACGCCGTGGGCGTTGTGCCAGAAGTCGTACGAGGCTCGCTTCACGGCCTCGTTCTGGGTGATGTTCTGCCCCCAGAAGAGGCAGATCCCGCAGGACTCGTCGGGGTAGTTCCCGGCGTCCACCGCCCACTTGGGGGCGCCGTCGCCGGTGTACCAGCTGTCGGCGTCGAAGAGGTGCCGGGAGTAGAGGTCCTGGTGGAAGTCGGGGTAGACGCGGATGCCGGCGTCGAGGAAGGCCCGCATCTGGTCGGTGGCGGCGGCCAGGTAGGCCGTGTCCACCTTGCCGCGCTCGGGCTCGGCGTACGCCCAGGAGAGCAGGAAACGGACGGTGTTGCCGCCGCCGAGGGCGCGCAGGGCGGTCGCCGACTTCTTCGCGTCGGCGACCGAGGCGAAGGGCAGGCCGCCGTTCTCCGCCAGCTTGGTCTCGCCGGAGACGTTGTAGCCGCGGAGCACGATCTCGCGGCCGGAGGCGTCGGTGAAGCGGCCGTCCCGCACGGTGACGGTCGGGTCGTCGAACCAGAGGGAGCCGGGAGGGGGCGCGGCGGTGGCCGGCGGGACGCCCGCCACCGTCACGGAGCCGAAGAGGACAGCCAGGACAACCAGGAGACGTGCCCGAATAGTTGGCATGTCCACTACAGTCCGGCGATATCAGGACACCGTCAACACCCCTGACTCTGGAGTAAGTTCCCGCTCGGCCGGCTCGCACACGTCATCCGGCCATTCTTCGTGTCACATTCAACAAGTACTCCTTCCTGTTCAGTGGGTTGTGGTCGGTGCGCGGGCGCCGCGGAACCGTGCCGTGCGCGACGGGCGCGTAGTGGTCGAAGACGCTCTCCAGCTCGCCCTCGCCGCGGGTGAGCCCGGGCAGCCGCTGCTCCAGTTCGTGCACCCGCGCCGCGGGCACCGTGCCCGCCAGGACGCAGCCCGCGCCCCGGGTCTCGGTCGTCTGCGGTACGGCGCCGAGCGCGGCCAGCACCGGCAGCAGCGCGCCGAGCGTGTCCGCCGGGGCCTCGACACGGAAGCGGTGCATCGGCTCGTGGACCCTGGTCCCGGCCCGCCGCAGCGCTTCGACGAGCACCAGCGGGGTCAGACCGCGGAAGTCGGCGCCGGTGCTCGACATGCTCTTGTCGAAGCCCTGGTGGGCATGGCTCTGGCGGGGCGAGTAGCCGCTGTGGGTCATGGTGACCGTGCAGTCGGGAATCCGCCAGCCGTGCGGGCCCTGGTCGAGGGTCTCGCGCACGGTGTCCTCGACGGCCTTGAAGAAGGCGTACGGCATGGAGCCGAGCTCCACCTCCAGCCGGAAGCCGACGCCGGAGCCGACCGGTGCGGGGTCGACGCGCAGGCCGACCGTCGCGAGGAACGGGTTGGCGTCCTTCTTGTTGAACTCCACGGCGTGTCCCGTGCCGACGAGCCGTTCGACGCACAGGGGCGTGGTCTCACGGAAGGTGACGTCGAGCCCGTACTCCTCGGCGAGGGTGGCCTGGATGACCTCCTTCTGCACCTCGCCGTACAAGGACACGGAGGTCTCCTGCCGCCGTTCGTCGTGGCGCAGGCCGATCAGCGGGTCCTGTTCGGCGAGTTGGGTGAGCGCGAGGTGCAGTGCGCCGCCGTGCACGTCGGGGCCCGGGACGACGACGGTCTCCAGGGTGGGCGGGGCGAAGAAGTGCTCGTACGCCTTGCGGGGTTCGCCGATCGCGTCGCCGATCCTGATGTCGCCGAGTCCCCAGAGCCGGGCGATCTGTCCGGCCACGACGGCGTCGCCACGGGTGTCCGTCCCCTCCCCGAAGACGCTGATCGCGGTGATCCGGCCTTCGGCGCCGTCCGTTCCGAACGGGATCCGGTCGCGGGTGCGCAGGGTGCCGGAGAACAGCCGGACGTAGGCGGCCTTCTCCCCCGCCGGACCCCGCTCGACCTTGAACACGGTCCCGGAGACCGGCCCGTCAGCGTCCCCGCCGGCCGGCGGCAGCAGTTCCTCGATGCCCGCCAGGAGGGCGTCCACACCGGCGCCCGTGGCGGCGGAGCCGAAGAAGACGGGGTGGACCAGGGCCTCCCGGGTCTGAGCGACGAGGGAGGCGTGCAGAAGGGCGTCCGTGACGGTGTTCTCGACGTACGCGGACAGCAGCGTGTCGTCGTGGCCGGTGAGGACGTCGAGCGCGGCCGGGACGGGCCCTGGCGTGAAACGCGCCCGGCGCGTGCCGAGGCCGGTCGTGGTTCCCATCGGCACGATCGCGGGTGTCAGCCGGGCCGAGATCGCCCGCAGCACCTCCTCGTACCGTGCCCCGCGCCGGTCGATCTTGTTGACGAAGAGCAGGGTCGGGATGCGCAGCCGCTGGAGCGTACGCATCAGCACCCGTGTCTGCGCCTGCACCCCTTCGACGGCGGAGACGACGAGCACGACGCCGTCCAGCACCCCGAGCACGCGCTCGACCTCGGCGATGAAGTCCGGGTGGCCTGGGGTGTCGATCAGGTTGACCGTCACACCGTCCAGGGGGAAGGAGACGACCGCGGACTTGATGGTGATGCCGCGCCGCCGCTCCAGCGCGAGGGTGTCGGTGCGGGTGTTCCCGTCGTCGACGCTACCGATCTCGTCGATCACCCCGGCCGAATGGAGCAACCGCTCGGTCAGGCTGGTCTTACCGGCGTCGACATGGGCGAGGATTCCAAGGTTGAGCATGTGCACGAAGCGTCATGTCCTTCGGAGAGAGGTCCGTTCCTGGCTGGGGGGACATGAACGCAGTGCGCATCTGCTGGCTCCTCGGGACTCGGTGACGTCGCTGTCCCGTGCAGTGCAGCAGACCGGCCCGAGGGGCCACAACGGAATTAATCCCGGCCGGGGTACCCGGCGCGGTGCGTGGAAGGAGCGGATCGTGCGTGACATCCTCCCGGCGCTGGGCCGCTGGTACGCGGCCGGGCTTCCGTTCGGCCTCGCGACGGTCGTCGAGGTCAGCCGCAGCGCGCCGCGCGACCCGGGTGCGGCGATGGCGGTGGGCCCGGGCGAGGAGGTCGTGGGGAGTGTGTCCGGGGGCTGTGTCGAAGGCGCGGTGTTCGAGCTGGCGCGGGACGTCGTGGCGAGCGGCGAGGCGCGTCTCGAGACCTTCGGCTACAGCGACGAGGACGCCTTCGCCGTCGGCCTGACCTGCGGCGGCGAGATCACGCTGCTGGTGCGTCCCGTGACGCCCGCGCGGGATCCCGCGTTCGGCGCGGTCGCCGCCTCGGTCGCCGCGGGTGATCCGGTCATTCTCGCCACGGTGACCGACGGCCCGGCGCCGCGCGGAGCGACGCTCGCCGTCCGGCCGGATGGGGCCACCGGCACGCTCGGCGCGAACGGCCTGGACGCGGCCGTCACCGCCGACGCCCGGGGCGAGCTCGCCCTGGGCGCCACCGGTCTGCGGCACTACGGGCCGCGGGGGCAGCGCCGTGAGGACTCCGTCAGCGTCTTCCTGGAGTCCTTCGCGCCGCCGCCGCGGATGCTGGTCTTCGGCGCCATCGACTACGCCGCGGCCGTGGCCCGCATCGGGGACTTCCTCGGCTACCGGGTCACCGTCTGCGACGCCCGGCCCGCCTTCGCCACGCCCCGGCGCTTCCCCGAGGGCGTCGAGGTGGTCGCCCAGTGGCCGCACCGCTATCTGCGCGACACGGACACCGACGCGCGCACGGTGATCTGCGTCCTCACCCACGACCCCAAGTTCGACGTGCCGCTGCTCCAGGAGGCGCTGCGCCGGCCGGCCGCCTACATCGGGGCGATGGGCAGCCGCCGCACCCACGCCGACCGGGCGGAACGACTGGCCGAGGCCGGCCTCACGGAACACGAGCTGTCCCGGCTGCGCTCACCGGTCGGGCTCGATCTCGGGGCCCGTACCCCCGAGGAGGTGGCGGTGTCCGTCGCCGCCGAGATCGTCGCACTGCGCTGGGGCGGCAGCGGCGCCCCGCTGACCACCACGGAGGGAGCGGTGCATCCGCACCGGTCCTCCTGACCACACCCGGGCCGCTCCCCTCGGTCGGCTCACAGCCCGAGCAGCGGCTGTTCGGCCCATACGGTCTTGCCCTCGCGGGTGTAGCGGGTGCCCCAGCGCTCGGTCAGCTGGGCCACCAGGAACATGCCGCGTCCCCCCTCGTCGGTGGTGCGGGCGCGACGCAGGTGCGGTGAGGTGTGGCTGGCGTCGGCGACCTCGCAGACGAGACATCGTTCACGGATGAGCCGCAACGTCACGGGGCCCTTGGCGTAGCGGTAGGCGTTGGTGACCAGTTCACTGGCGATCAGTTCGGTGGCGAACGCCAGGTGTTCCAGTCCCCAGTGAGTGAGTTGGGTCGTGGCGAGCCTTCTGGCCTGTGCCGCGGCGGTCGGCCCCACCGGCAGTTGCCAGGAGGCGACGTTCTCCGGTGGAAGCACCCGGGTGCGTGCGATGAGCAGGGCGATGTCGTCAGCGGGCTGTCGGGGCACGAGGGATTCGACGACCGCCTGGCACGTCCTCTCCAAGGGGTCCGCCGGGTGTGTCAGCGCTGTGCACAGCCGTTGCAGGCCCCTGTCGACGTCCAGATGGCGTTCGCCGATGAGTCCGTTGGTGTAGAGCGTGAGCAGGCTGCCCTCGGCCAGTTCGGTCTCCCGGGTTTCGAACGGCAGACCGCCCAGACCGAGCGGCGGGCCGGGGGGCAGGTCGAGCGGGGCCGCCTGCCCGTCCGGGGTGGTCACGACCGGTAGCGGGTGACCGGCCCGCGCCGCGGAGCACTGCCGGGAGACCGGGTCGTAGACGGCGTACAGGCAGGTGGCGCCGACGATCTGCTCCCCCGCTGGTCCTTCGCCGGCTGTCTCTTGTTCGACGGCGAGGAGGTTGACCAGGTCGTCCAGCCGGGAGAGCACCTCGTCCGGTTCCAGGTCGAGGGTGGCGAGGGTGTGCACGGCGGTACGCAGTCGGCCCATCGTGGCAGCGGCGTGCAGTCCGTGACCCACCGCGTCGCCGACCACGAGCGCGACCCTGGCCCCGGACAACGGGATGACGTCGAACCAGTCACCGCCGGGACCGGGGGCCGTACTGGCCGGGAGGTAGCGAGGGGCCACTTCGAGGGCCGGCTGGTGCGGAACGGTCCTCGGCAGCAAGGTGCGTTGCAGGGTGGACGCGGTCTGCTGCTGTTGGGTGAAGCGTCGGGCGTTGTCGATGCTGACGGCGGCCCGCGAGGCGAGTTCCTGGGACAGGGTGAGATCGTCGGCCTCGAACGGCTCGGGGTGCCGCGATCGCCACAGGCTCATCACTCCCAGTACCAGGCCGCGCGCGGCCAGGGGCACCACGATCAGGGAATGGGCCGACAGGTCCGGTGCCTGCTCGCCCCGGCGCGGCTCTGCGAGGAACCATTCGGGTGCGAGGACCGGTTCGAGGAGGGGGCTGCCGTCGGCCAGGCACCTGGCCTGTGGTGTGCCGGGTGCCAAGTGCACCGGCTCGCCTTCCGGGTAGGGCAGGTCGGGCTGCTGGACCACGACGCCGCGGACCGCGACCCGGGTGACGGGTCCCGCCAGTGCCTGCGTCGGCTCCTCGCCCCGCGTCACCGGCAGCGACAGGTCCACGGTCACGTGGTCGGCCAGGTGGGGCACCATCACATCCGCCAGTTCGCGGGCCGTCTGCCGCACGTCGAGCGTCGATCCGATGCGGGCGCCGGCCTGGTCGAGGAGCGCCAGGCGAAGTCGGGCCCGATGACGCTCGGTGACGTCCTCCACCGTCTCGGCCACTCCCAGGACCCGGCCGGCGGGATCCTGCAGCAGGAAGGCCGAGACGGACGCGGCCCGCACACGTGCCGGGTCCCGCTCCAGACGGGCGTACTGCTCGGTGGAGACCAGTGAACTGCCGCTCTCCATCACCTGGCGGACCCGCTCCACGGCCCTCCGCGCGTCCTCGGAGACCAGCAGGGCGCCCGTGGGCATTCCCGGGAAGGAGGTGGCCGGGACGCCGGTGAACCGCTCGATCGCCCTGTTGACCCGCAGAATCGTCAGCTCGGGGCTGTGCACGACGAGGCCGATCGGGCACCGGCAGAACAACCCGTCGAGGACCGCGCGGTCCCTCTGCCATTCGAGGACCTCGGCCGCGGGTGCCCCGACGAGGAACCATTCGCGGGCATGGTCACCGCGCGACAGCGCACCTGCCCTCAGACCCATCTCCACGAGGCGTCCGCTGCGATGCCGCACCGTCAGTACGCCGAACCAGCCACCGTCTCTCCTGCACGTCGCCGCGGCGTCCTTGGCGGCCGGCAGGTCGCCAGGGTCGATCAGGACCCCGACGGCCGGACGGCCGATCACGGCGGACTCCGGGTGTCCGAGCAACTCCTCGGCCCGCCTGCTCCAGCCGACCACGGTCCCCCGGTCGTCGAGCACCGCCGAGGCGGCGTGGAGCAGTGCGAACGGCTCGTCCGGGCTCTCGCTGAGCACTGTCATCCGCTTTTCCACCCCGGACACCACCTCGTGTCGGACAAGGATGTTCTCCATCCTTGGTCGTGGCTCCTTGCTCCACGATGGATCCGCCCTGCCCTCCACGCCACAGGTGCGGTCCTGGCGTGGATCATCGACCCGAAGGCCGCGCCGCCGGCGCGGCGGAACGCGAGCACAGCCCGCCCGGCACATCAGCGAAGGGAATCCCATGATCTTCATCACCGCGAAGTTCCGAGTCCGACCCGAGCACGCCGACCGCTGGCCCGAGATCACCGCCGACTTCACCCGGGCGACGCGCGCCGAGCCCGGCTGCCTGTGGTTCGACTGGTCGCGCAGCGTGGCCGAGCCGACGGAGTACGTCCTGGTCGAGGCCTTCCGCGACGACGAGGCCGGGGCCGCACATGTGCGGTCCGCGCACTTCAAGGCCGCACAGCAGACACTGCCGCCCCATCTGGTCGAGACGCCGCGCATCGTGAACGCGACGATTCCGCAGGACGACTGGGCGCTCCTCGGGGAGATGGCGGTCCCAGGACAGGAGTAGCGCCCTGTCCGAGCGTCAGGGACCCGCGCGCTTCCGGCGGGACGTCAGGCGAACCGGCCGCGCGCCACCGTCTCCTCGACCGTTGTGGGGTCCAGCCCGGCTACGTCACCGAGCTCCTCGGTGCGGGCGAGGTACGCGCGCTGGGCGTCCAGCGACTCCGCCGTCGTGGTGGCCGCCAGCCATTCGGCGCCCTCGAACCGCAGTCCTTCCCGGAGCGGAAGGGAGCCTCCCTCACGGACGGCTCGTTTCACGGCCCCGATCGCCGCTTTCGGTCGTCGGCCCAGCTGGGCCGCGTGCTCGATGGCCTCCTGGAGCAGCGCGTCGGGCGGTACGACTCGGTCCACCAGGCCCATTTCCCGGGCCTCGGCCGGGCTGATGGGTGTGCCCTCCAGAGAGATCTGCAGTGCCCGGCGTCCGCCCAGCAGGCGTGCCAGCCGCTGGGTGCCGCCGGAACCGGGCGGGAACCCGAGGAAGATCTCCGGCTGGGAGATGCGGAAGGGCCCGTCGGCCATGAAGCGGTAGTCGCAGGCCAGGACCAGCTCGCAGCCCCCGCCACCGGTGTCCCCGTTCAGGGCCGCGACCCAGACGGCCGACGAGGTCTCGATGGCGTGGAGGACGTCCTTCATCTGCTCCCAGGCCATGAGCCCCACCAGCGGCGAGCGGGCCAGCAGAGCGCTGCCGCCCGGCGCCTTGAGAGCCGCGCCGGTGACCCGGAGCCCGGCACGGAGGATCGAGGCGCTCACCTTGGGAGAACGCTTCGCGCCCCCGTAGATCAGCCGTACGTCGAAATGGGCGAGGAACCGCGACGCGTGGGTGCCCGTGAGCACCACCGCGCCCACGGTCGGATCGGCGTCCACACGGCGTACCAGGTCCCCGAGTTCCATGACCATCTCGCGGGTCATCAGGGCGGACGGTGGGCTGTCGAGCCGTGCGACCAGGACATTGTCGTGTCGTTCGACGAGGACGGTCCTGTTCGTCATCCTGCCTCCCGGGCATCTCGGGGGTGACGCTGAGATCAACGTAGGCGCGCGACAACCGGACATCGTTGACTGATCACGCCACAGAATTGACCGATCACGCCACAGTCCGGACCATGGACGTCATGGCTTGGGTGCGCTCAGCGGCACTGCGTGGGGTTCGTCAGACCATCGAGGAGCTCGGCGGAGACGCCGACGCCCTGGCGCGGTCGGCAGGAGCCCCATCGGGCGTGCTCGACGACGATGAGCTGCTGGTGCAGGACACCACCGTGGCCGTCCTCCTGGAAACCGCTGCCCGTCGGCTCGACCGCCCCGACCTCGGACTGCGGGTCGCCCTCAAGCAGGACCTCAGCATGCTCGGCCCCCTGGCCGTCGCCCTGCAGAACTCCGCGACCGTCGCCGAAGCTCTGGCCTGCGCGTCGCGATACCTGTTCGTACACGACCGCAACCTGCGCGTGGCCCTGGGCCCCGACCCTCAGGGCGATCGAGCGGTGGTCGCGGTGCGGTACGGCTACCCACCAGGCGCCCAGGTGCCCCCGCAGAGCGTCGACATGGGTCTGCTCTTCCTCCACCGCGTCCTGATCGCCTTGCTCGACGGGCCGTACGGCCTGCGGACCGTCGAACTACCCCATCGTGCCGTGGCCCCGCGCGCCCGCTACGAGGAACTGTTCGGCTCCCGGGTGAACTTCGCCCAGCCGCACGCCGTTCTCCGCGTCGCGAGTGATCTTCCCGGGCGAGCCGTCCAGGGCGGAGACCAGCTGACCCGCCGGGTGGCGCTCGCCTACCTGGAGGCCCAGCCCTCCGCCACGGGCAGCGCGATGACGAGGCGCGTCAGAACACTTCTGAAGCAGTCACTGGGCACCAGCCCCAGCAACCTGGCCTTCGCCGCACACACACTCGGCATGTCGCCGAGGAGCCTGCAGCGTCACCTGTCCGCGGCGGGAACCACCTTCGCGGCAGTCCTCGACGACGTTCGGCGCGAACGGGCCGCGGACCTGCTCATCGAGTCCGATCTGCCGCTGACGCAGGTCGCTCGCAACATCGGGCTCAGCGAGGCAGCCGTCCTGAGCCGCTACGCACGGCGCTGGTGGGGCACGACCGCGCGTTCCGTCCGCGACCACGGACTGCCCGGCGAGTAGGTCATCCCGGCATGAGCCGTACATCGCACCGGGACCCTCTTGTCCCGGACGGCACGGCACCCGTACGCTCCCCCTCCATACCGACTAGCCGGTATGACACTCGAAGGAGCCGCCGGAGATGAGCACGATCAACCGCCAAGTGCGACTGGCCGCCCGTCCCGTGGGAGAGCCGCGCCCCACCGACTGGGAGCACGTCGAGGAGCCGGCCGGGCAGCCGGGCGACGGGGAGTTCCTGGTGCAGGTGCTCTGTCTGTCGATCGACCCGGCGATGCGCGGCTGGATGAACGCGGGCCGGTCCTACATCCGCCCGGTGGAGATCGGCGAGGTGATGCGCGCCGGCGCGGTGGGACGGGTGATCGCATCCCGGCACTCCGGGTTCGCGGTCGGCGACCATGTGTCGGGCTCGTTCGGCGTGCAGGAGTACTGCGTGTCGGACGGACGCGACGTGACCAAGGTCGACCCGGCGGCGGCCCCCCTGCCGACGTATCTCGGCACGCTCGGCATGTCGGGCCTGACGGCCTACTTCGGCCTGATCGAGGTCGGGCGCCCCCAGCCCGGGCAGACCGTCGTGGTCTCCGGAGCGGCCGGGGCCGTCGGCAGCGTCGTCGGGCAGATCGCCAAGATCCTGGGCTGCCGGGTCATCGGAATCGCCGGCGGCGAGGCCAAGTGCCGGATGGTGGTCGACGAGTTCGGGTTCGACGCAGCGATCGACTACCAGACCGAGGACGTCCGCAAGGCCCTGCGTGAGCACGCCCCTGACGGCGTCGACGTGTACTTCGACAACGTCGGCGGCGACATACTGGACGCCGTGCTGCTGCGGCTGGCGCGCGGCGCCCGCGTCGTCGTCTGCGGCGCGATCTCCCAGTACAACAGCACCAAGCCGCAAGGCCCCGCCAACTACCTGTCGCTGCTGGTGAACCGCGCCTCCATGACGGGCATCGTGGTGTTCGACTACGCCGAACGGTACGCGGAGGGCATCGCGGAGATGGCCACGTGGCGGGCGGAGGGCCGGCTGAAGTCCCTGGAGGACGTGGTGTCGGGCTCGGTCGCGGAGTTCCCGGAAACCCTGATGCGGCTGTTCCGCGGTGACAATCACGGCAAGCTCGTGCTGAAGATCGCGGACTGACCGGGCCGGAGGGAGGAAGGGCAAGGAAGGAAGAGATCCGATGAAGGCACTGACCTACCACGGCCGTCACGACATCCGCTACGAGGACGTCACCGACCCTGCCGTCACCAGCCCCACCGACGCGGTGGTGCAGGTGACCGCGGCCGGGATCTGCGGCAGCGACCTGCACATCTACGGCGGCAACCCGTTCAGCCCGGAACTGGGCTACACACCGGGACACGAATGCGTCGGCGTGGTCGTCGAGACCGGCGGCCAGGTCTCCCGCTTCAAGCCCGGCGACCGGGTCCTGGTGCCCGCCTCCGTCGGCTGTGCGCACTGCCGGTCGTGCGCGGCCGGGTTCACCGCCCGGTGCGAGCGCGCCAAGTCGAGCACGGAGCTCTGCTACGGAGTGAGCCCGCAGCTCCCGGGCAGCCAGGCCCAGGCCCTGGCGGTGCCCTACGCCGACGTCAACCTGGTGCACCTGCCCGAGGGCATCTCCGACGAGGCCGCCATCGTCCTGACGGACAACGCCCCCACCGCCTGGTACGGCTGCCGCCGTGCCCGCATCCAGCCCGGCGAGACCGTCTTGGTCGTCGGCCTCGGCCCGGTCGGCCTCATGGCCGCCCAGTCCGCCTTCGCGATGGGCGCGGCGCGGGTGCTGGGCGCGGACCTGGTCGCGGAGCGCCGCGCCTTCGCCGCCGGCCTGGGCGTCGAGCCGATCGAGGGTGACGACGCGCGGTCGGCCATCCGGGAGATGACCGGTGGACGCGGGCCGGACGCGGTGGTGGAGGCCGTGGGCTCCGACGCCACCATCGAGCTCGCCCTCAAGGCCGTCCGGCAGGCCGGCCGGGTCAGTGTCATCGGGGTCAGCCAGAACAAGGCGTTCCCGTTCCACATGGGACTGGCGCAGATCAAGGAACTGGAGTTCGCCATCGGGCTGTGCTCGGTGCACTACGAACTCCCTCCCCTGATCGCCCTCACCCGTGCCGGCCGGATCAAGCCCGAGGTCGTGGTCTCCCACCGCTTCGCCCTCTCCGAAGGCCCGGCGGCGTACGAACTGTTCGCCGGCCGCTCCGACGGCGTCCGCAAGATCCTCCTCGACCCGGCCGGCTGATACTCCAGGGCACGTTCACTTGCTAAGCGTTCAGCCAGTCTCCTAGGGTGAGCCCCTCGGACACTGGAGGTCGCCATGCCACAGCGCCATGAAGCCGCCCGGCCGACCCATCCGCGGCTGATGCCGCTCCCCGAAGAGCAGCGGGATGCACGGACCCGGGAACTGCTGGCCACAGCACCCCACGACCCTGGGGGCCGGATCCCGAACATCTTCACCACGCTTGTGCGCCACCCCGATCTCTACGAGCGGTTCATGCCTTTCGGCGGCCAGTTGCTCCTCAGGGGCCGACTGCCGGAAGGCCTGCGCGAGTTGCTGATCCTGCGCACCGCATGGAACACCGGGGCACGGTACGAGTGGGGACGGCACCTCCCCCTCGCCAGGGCCGCCGGCGTCACGGACGCGGACATCGACCGCGTCACCGAGGGGCCGGGAGCACCCGGCTGGACGGAGCTCCAGCGGAACCTGATCCGCGCGGCTGACGAGCTGAACCGCGATGCCACGATGACCGACGCGACCTGGGAGGCGCTGGCCGAGCACTTCGGCGACGCCGAACTGATCGAGATCGCCATCCTGGTGGGGCAGTACCACATGGTGGCCTTCTTCCTGAACGCCACCGGCGTGGAACTGGACCCCGGTTTCGAGGGCACCGGCTTCGCCGAGGGGGAACGGGGCCATGGGTGAGGAGCGAGTGGAGCAACCGGCCCGTCGTCTGACCGGCCGCAAGGTACTGGTGGTCGGCGCGGGCACCCGCCTCGACGACGACCCAGGAGCGCCGGTCGGCAACGGCCGGGCGATCGCCGTCCTCGCCGCCCGCGAGGGCGCCGACGTGGCATGCGCCGACGTGGCAGCGCCGGCCGCCGCCGCGACCGCCGAACTCGTCGTCCGCGAGGGGAGGTCGGGCGTCGCGGTGGTGTGTGACGCCACGGAGGCCGGGCAGTCGGCCGCCATGGTCGCCGAGGCGGTTCGCGGTCTGGGCGGGCTGGATGCGCTGGTGGTCAACGTGGGGGTGGGGCTCGGCACCGGGCTGGAGGGGTCGTCCCCCGAGGACTGGGACCGGGTGCTCTCCCTGAATCTGCGTGCGCCCTTTCTGGCCGCCAAGTACGGTCTTCCGGCGTTGGCCGACGGAGGTGCCGTCGTCTTCATCGGATCCCTCGCGGGACTGCGCGCCGCCACGAACTCGCCGGCGTACGACAGTTCCAAAGCCGGCCTGTTCGGGCTCACCCGCCATGTCGCCAGGGAGGGAGGGGCTCGCCGGATCCGCGCCAACCTCGTCGTGCCCGGCCTGATCGACACACCGATGGGGCGGCAGGCCTCGGCCGGACGTGCGTCCCGGACAGCCTCGTTCGAGCGTATTCCCCTGGGCCGCCAGGGCACCGCATGGGACGTGGCGGAGGCCGTCACGTTCCTGCTCTCCGACCGCGCCTCCTACATCACGGGCCAGAGCCTGGTGGTGGACGGCGGGCTCAGTGCCGTATGACGTGCGGCCGGGAGTTCAGTCCTCGCCGCGCGTCGACGTGAGTCCGAGCACCAGCGTCTCGTGGGCTGCCCGTGCGATGTCCGCCAGGCGGGTGCGGGCGGAGTCCAGTTGATACTGCAGGAGCACGCCGCGAGCGATGCTCTCCACCAGGAACGCCTGGGCGACCGCATCCAGGTCGGGGCGGATGCTGCCGTCCGCGATCCCCCGCCGGATGTCCTCCTCGACGCCGGTCCGCACCAGGCTCAGGTGCTCGGCCATCACGCCCTTGATCCCGTCGGCGGTCCCGACCGCTTCGACGAGGAGCACCAGCAGCGCGCGCGCCCGTAGCCCCGGCTCGGGCTCGGCCAGACGGGCGAAGAACTGGTCGAGTTTGGCCAGTACGGCTTCGAGCCCGCTCAGCCGCGCGTATCCGGGCCGGGCCCGGAGCACATCGATGAACGTCTCGCGGATGTCGGCGACCACGGCTTCCACGAGCCCCGCCTTGGAGGTGAAGTGGTAGTTGACCATGCCTCGGCTG
The DNA here is from genome assembly GCF_056433405.1 of Streptomyces sp. NPDC044719. NCBI lineage: Bacteria > Bacillati > Actinomycetota > Actinomycetes > Kitasatosporales > Streptomycetaceae > Streptomyces > Streptomyces sp. NPDC044719. The sequence continues at coordinate 522,096 of NZ_JBWKHE010000002.1, read as the reverse complement.
ACGCCGGCACGGTCGCCGACCTTCTTCACCGTCAGCCCGCGGTAGCCCTCCTCCGCGAGGATCTCCACCGCCGCCGTCAAAAGCCTGCGGCGGGAGGCCTCTCGCTGCTCATCACGCCTGGTCGCGGGGCGTGCGGCCGCCTCGGTTGGTTCGCTCATCGGACCAGCAGTATGCCATCGCCGGTTCGGCTCGACGTGCCGGTGCCTCCGTCATGGGGCCGACTTCAAAGGAGGCACCGGCCGAGGGCGATGGGCTCAGCTCTCCGGAGAACCGAACTCCTTGCGGGTGTCCACCGGCTCGCCGAACAGCTGCCACCGCTCGCCCTTGAACCGCATCAACTGCATCGTCTCGAGCGGGAAGGCGTCGTCGGACCCGGTGGAGAGAGTGACACCGGGCAGCAACATGTCCACCTTGACGTCCTTCAGATCGCGCACCGCGTCCCGCAGCCCCTCTCTGGTCGGGCAGTCCATCGCGTCCAGGGCCTTGTGCAGGCTGGAGGCGACGGCCCAGCCATAGGCGTTGAACTGGTTGGCCGGGTCGGAGTCGGGCGCGTACTTCTTCAGCGCGTCCTTGTACGTCTTCATCTCGGCGTCGTCGGCCCACTGCGGGTCGGCGGGGTCCTTGAAGTAGGTCGCCGAGACCAGGCCCTGGACGTTCTTGAACCCGACGGGCTTGAGCACGGTGGTGGACGCGGACACGGCGTTGACGATGTGCAGCGGGTCCCACTTGGTGTTCTTGGCGTCGGCGGCGAGGGCCTGGCTGCCGAACTTCGGCGTGGTGACGTTGAGCAGTACATCCGCCTTGGACCGGGCGAGGCTTGTCATCTGCGCGGAGACGGAGGGGTCGGTGACCTCGTAGCTCTCCTCGGCGACCACCTTGATGCCGCCGCCGGCGACGGCCTCCTTGAACCCGCCGAGCAGGTCCTTGCCGAAGTCGTCGTTCTGGTACAGGACGGCGACCTTGGCCTTCGGCTTCTCCTCCTCGAGGTACTTCGCGTACACCCGTGCCTCGGACACGTAGTTGGGCTGCCAGCCGGTGGTCCACGGGTGCTTGTCGTCCGTGCCCCAGAGGGAGGCGCCCGTGGCGACGAAGGGCTGCGGCACCTTCCGCTTGTTCAGGTAGTCCCAGACGGCTGCCGTGGACGGGGTGCCGAGGGTCTGGAACACGGCGAAGACCTTCTCCTGCTCGACGAGTCTGCGGGCCTCCTCGACCGCCTTGGGGGGCTGGTAGCCGTCGTCGCGGACGATGAACTCCACGGTGCGGCCGTCTATTCCGCCCTTGCCGTTGACGTACTTGAAGTAGGTGTTCACGCCGTTGCCGATGGTGCCGTAGGCGGAGGCCGGTCCCGACAGCGGGTAGATTCCGCCCAGCTTGATGGTCTTGTCGGTGATGCCGGTGGTCTGCTGGCCCCGGCACGCGCCGTCGGCGGCGGCGTCCTTGTCGTCCTGCCCGCGCTGGCTGTTGCAGGCGGTGGCGAGGAGCAGGGCGGCGGACGCGGCCGCGGCCGCCCGCAGAGAAGTCGTCTTGCGCATGTGATTCATTCCTTTTCCGTGCGGGGCGGTGCGCCCACGGGTTCGGCGTCGACAGGTGCGGGATCCGCGGTGGGGGGCGTGGCGGGCGCGGGCGTGCGGCCGGCGACGGGGACGGCGCGGGTGAGGCGGCGGGCGGCGGCGCCCCGGAGACGGCCCGCGAGACCGGCCAGTCCCGTCGGAGCCACGAACATCACCGCGATGATCAGCAGGCCGAACACCACACCGGGCGCCGCATCGCTGACGTCCTGGGCCACGCTCGGCACGTACATCACGAACGCCGCCCCGAGCAGCGGCCCGTACAGCGAGGCGAGGCCCCCGACCACGAGGCCGGCCAGGAGCGTGATCGACAGGACGAAGCTGAACGAGTCGGGCGAGACGAAGCCGATCACCCACGTGTACAGACACCCCGCGACACCGGCGAACATCGCGCTCCAGGCGAAGGCGAGGGTCTTGTGCAGGGACAACTGCACGCCCATGACCTCCGCTGCGCTCTCGTTGTCCCGCAGGGCGAGCAGTGCCCGGCCGACCCGCGACCGCAGGAGGTTGCGGGCGAGCATCAGGGCCACCGCGGTGACGGCGAGGACGACGAGGTACATCCACTGGTCCTCGGCCAGCCCGCTCCACGCGGGCGGCTGCAGTTTCTCCACGGTCAGTCCCATGGAGCCGCCGGTGAGCGGCTCGAGCCGCTTGAGCAGCGGTGGCAGGAACACCGCGAACGAGAGGGTGACCAGAGCCAGGTACAGCCCGCGCAGACGGAGGGCCGGCACTCCGAATCCGAGGCCCAGCAGGAAGCATCCGGCGGCCGCGACCGGGAGTGTGGCCGGGTGACCGGTGTCGTACCGGTCGAGCATGACCGCCGCCGTGTACGCCCCGGCCGCGAAGAACGCCCCGTGCCCGAGCGAGATCTGCCCGCCGAATCCGACAAGCAGGTTCAGTCCGGCCAGTGCCACGGCGTACAGCAACACCATGGTCAGCTGGAAGACCTGGAAGGGGGCGAAGTAGAACGGTACGCCGACGGCGACCGCCGCCGCGAGCAGCGCGGTGAGCGCGGCCCGCAGCCGCCGGGCGCGACCGGTGCCGAGTGTGGTGAGGATCGTACTCATGCGCGCTCCACCGCCGCCCGTCCGAACAGGCCCTGTGGCCGCACCAGCAGCACCGCCAGGATGATCACCAGGGGTACGCCGACCTTCAGATCGGCTCCGATCACGTCGACGTACGCCCCGGCCAGCGTCTCGGCGACGCCCACGACCAGGCCGCCGACGACCGCGCCGACCGGGCTGTCGAAGCCTCCGAGGGTGGCCGCGGCGAACGCGTAGATCAGTACTCCGCCCATCATGTTGGGCTCCAGGAAGAGGACGGGGGCGACGAGCACGCCCGACACCGCGCCGACGGTCGCGGCCAGTCCCCAGCCGAGCATCAGCACCCGGCCCACCCGGATGCCCGACAGCCGGGCGGAGGCGGGGTTGCACGCGGCCGCCCGCATCACGAGACCGGCGGAGGTGTGCTGGAACAGCAGGTAGAGCAGGCCCATCACGACGGCCACCACCACGATGATCCCGAGCGTCGACCAGTCCACCCGCACCCCGGCCAGGTCGATCCCGCCGTCGGGGAACGGCTGCGGGAAGTCCTTCACGGTGAACGACCAGATCAGACCGGCCATGGCGTTGACGAAGATGAACAGGCCGACCGTGACGATGACCGTCGTCAGCTCGGGCGAGTTCCGCATGGGACGGATGACGATCCGTTCGACCAGCATGCCGCCGGCGAACGACACCGCCAGGGTGACCGGCAGTGCCAGCCAGAACGACATCCCGGACGCCACGAGCTGCCACGCCACATACGTGGAGATCATGGCGAGCTCGCCCTGGGCGAAGTTGACGATCCCGGTGAACCGGTGGATCAGCACCAGGGCCAGTGCCAGGCTGGCATAGACCGCGCCGGAGCCGATCCCTTCCACCACTTGCTGGAGCACTTCGGTCACGGCCCTCACCCGCCCTGTGCCGAGCGGACGGAGACACCGAGGTACACCTCGGCGACCTGGCCGTCCTCGCGGATCTCGGCGGCCGGTCCGGACAGCACCAGGCGGCCGGCCTCCAGTACATGGGCCCGGTGCGCGACATCCAGCGCGAGTTGGGCGTTCTGTTCGACGACGACCACGGTGGTTCGTTCCTCCTCGTTCACGGCACGGACGATCTCGAACAGCTCGCGCGTGACCAGCGGAGCGAGCCCCAGCGACGGTTCGTCCAGGAGCAGCAGCGCGGGCCGCAGCATCAGCGCCCTGCCGATGGCGAGCATCTGCTGCTCGCCGCCGCTGAGGCTGCCTGCGGCCTGGCGGGAGCGCTGGCGCAGCTTGGGGAAGTAGTCGTAGATCCGTTCCAGGCCGGCCGCCACGGCCGCGCGCTCGGCTCCGCCCCGCCGCCAGTGACCGGTGTGCACGTGGGCGCCGACGCGCAGGTTCTCCTCGACGGTCAGGTCGTTGAAGGTGCCCCGGCCCTCGGGCACGTGCGCCACACCGAGCCGGGCGGCCTGTTCGGGCGACCGGCCCAGGAGTTCCGTCCCGTCCAGGGTCACCGAGCCCTGGCCGCGGACCATGCCGCACAGGGCCCGCAGGGTGGTCGTCTTGCCCGCGCCGTTGGGTCCGAGGATCGCGCACACTTCGCCGCGCGCGACGCTGAAGTCCAGGCCTTGCAGCACGCGGGCCTGGCCGTATCCGGCGTGCAGTCCGGACACGTTCAGGAAGTCCGGCTCCGCACTCGCCCCGGTGGCGGTGGGGTCGGTGGTGGACTCGCTCACGCGGCCACCCCCAGGTACGCCTCGATGACCGCCGGGTCGCGCTGGATCTCCTCCGGCGGGCCCTCGGCGATCTTGCGCCCGAAGTCGAGGCACACCACCTTGTCGCACAGGCCCATCACGAACCCCATGTGGTGTTCGACCACCACGAGCGTCAGGTCGAAGTCCTCCCGCACCGTCCGCACCAGATCCGCGAATCGGTCGACCTCGCCGTGACTGAGTCCGTTGACGGGTTCGTCGAGCAACAGCAGCCGGGGGCGTACCGCGAGGGCCCGGGCGAGTTCGACGCGTTTGAGGGTGCCGAACGGCAGCCCGGAGGCGGGGTGGCCGGCGACGTCCGACAGGCCCAGCCTGTGCAGCAGGTCGTCCGCCCGGTCCCGCAGTTCCGCCTCCTCCCGCCGGACGCGGGGCAGCCGGAGCGCCGCGGCGAAGTGACCGGTGCGGCCCCGGCTGTGGGCGCCGACCATGACGTTCTCCCGGACCGTGAGCCGCGGGAAGAGCCCCAGGTTCTGGAAGGTGCGGGCGATACCGCGCCCGGCCACGGAGTGCGGCGGGAGGGCGAGCAGGTCCTCGTCGTCGAACCGCACCGTCCCCGCATCAGGGGTGCAGCGCCTGGTGAGGCAGTTGAACAAGGTGGTCTTGCCGGCTCCGTTCGGTCCGATGAGCCCCACGGCGGTGCCCGGCTCGACGGTGAACGCGACACCGTCCAGTGCCGTGATCCCGCCGAAGCGCACGCTGATACCGTCGACCGCGAGCATGAGTGACGCCCCTTCCGAGGTGCTGGGGGGGTGAGCGAGCGTCACAGTAGGTGGGTGCCTCCCGGGCGCACATTGGGTGCGAGCACCCAACTTCGCGGCCCTCGACTTGTGCGCCGCGCCCAACCACCTGGGCATCTCCTCCCCCGCGCCTGTTGACGGGGCACGACGCGGACAGCGACGATCGGCGCCATGCCTCGTGGTCCCGCCCTGGGCGCCCCCGCACTCTCCGAACCGCTCAGCCGGGAGCGGCACCGGATCCTGCACGCCGTGCAGGACCGGCTCGAAGAGATCGCGAAGACCACCGTCGCGGTGATGCGCACGGAGATCCCGTCGTACGCCCTTCAGGACGAGCGGTTCTTCGACGACGTACGGGACCAGGTGCTCACCCACTACCGGATGCAGCTTGCGGCGCTGGCCGGCGACCGCGACATCGCCCCCGAGGATCTGGTCTTCAGCCGCGCGGCAGCGATGCGCAGGGCACGCGCGGGGTTCGCCCTGGAGGACTGGATCAGCGCCTTCCGGGTGGGTCGGCAGGTGCTGTGGGACGCGCTGCTGGACTGTGCGGGCCCGTCCGCCGAGGCGCAGCAGGCCGCGCTGTCACTCGTCACCCCGCTGATGCGGTACGTCGACTACGCCAGCACCCATGCCGCGCAGGCCTATGTCGAGTACAAGCAGCACGTGGTCGCGGACGCGGACCGGGAGCGCCGGGACCTCCTGGACCAGCTCCTGTCGGGCGCGGCACCGACGCGCGGCCCACTGCTCGCCGCGGCCCAGGCGTACGGCATCGGGCCGCACTCGCCGATGATGGCGGTCGTGGCGGTGTGCGTCGACGACACCCGCACCGGCGACCTCACCTCCGCCGAGCACGGCTACGCGACCAGCGCGTCCCTCAGCGTCGCCGGGCCCTGGGCCGGCCGGACCCTGGTCGTCGTCCGCCACGGCGAGGTGGTTGCCGTGCCCGTGGTCCGCACCGGCATGGACCCGGAGGACATCTGCGCTCACTTCGAAGCCGTGCAGCGGCGGCTCGCAGCCGAGGGAACCAAGCTCGCCATGGGCATCAGCACCGTCGCCCAGGGCGCCGGCGAACTGCCGCGCGCTCACGAGGAGGCCCGGGCCGCCCTCGACCTGGTGTCGGACGAAGGCGGGGTGGCGGCACTGCCGCGCCTGTCTCCTTTCGACTACCTGGCGCTGCGCGCCGACGACCTCGCCCGCCAGCTGGTCGATCCCCGCGTGCGGGCACTGCTGGAGGAGGACCGGAGACGGGGCGACCCGCTGGCGGCCACTATCCGGGCCTTCGCGGAGGCGGATCTCAACCTGCGGCTGGCCGCCGACCGGCTGCGGGTGCACCACAACACGGCGCACTACCGGTTGCGCCGCATCGAGGAACGCACCGGGCGCAATCCGCGCCGGATCGCCGACCTCATGGAACTGCTGGTCGCCCTCGCCATCCGCGACGGGGCCGAGGAACACGGAGAACACCAGTGAGCGGAACCGTGGAGACGACCGGGACGCCGACGCCCCGTCAGCACCCGGACGCGGCGGGGAAGACGCGCCTGCCGGACGGGAACGCCGAGCACGACGGCTCGGCCCGGCACGCCCTGCTGGGCGCGGCGCTGGAGGTGTTCACCGAGCGCGGCTACGCCGAGGCCGGCCTCACCGAGATCGCGGCGCGCTCCGGCCTCCTGGTGGGCAGCCTCTTCCAGCACTACGGCGGGAAGCGCGGCCTGTACCTCGCCCTCTGGGAGGAGTTCCGCGAGGAGCTGGAGCGCCGGACCGCGGCCACGCTGGCCGCCGAGCGTGAGCGTGGCGTGGACGACCCGCTAGCCCTCTTCGTCGCGGGAGCCAGGGCCTACCTCGAGGGTGCCTGGGACAACCGGCGCCTCGCCATGCTCCTCGTGGAGGACGACGGCCCCGCCGGCTTCGACGCGCTGCGCCGCCAGTGGGACCGCGCGTGGGTACGGCGCAACGCCCGGCTCCTGGAGGTGGACGAGAAGCGACGTGTCGGCCGGGTCCGGGTGAGAGTGCTGACCACCGTGATCGGCGGGGCGGCACGCGAGCTGGGCGACTGCGAGGACGAGAGGGAGGCCCGGGAGATCGTGGACGAGGTGTGCGGCATCCTCATCCACCTGTCGGCTCAGCCCGGCTGACAGACGACCCGCCCCCGCATCAGGGCTGCGAGCCGTCGTCCACCGGCCGGCGGCCCCAGGCCGAGATCATCGGGGAGGTGGCGAGATCGAGGCGCCCCGCCTCGACGGCGGCGAGGTGCCGCTCGATCTCCTCGTCCGTGGCGAGGCCCGCCGCGACGAGCTTGTCCCGCACCTGCCGGACGGTGGCCGCTTCCAGGACGCCGCACGCGGGCGAGGTGACCGGGAAGTAGGCGTCGGCCTCGACCTCGGCGAGACCGGCCTCACGCAGCAGGCGCGGCAGCCTCCGTCCGTAGGAGAGGTCGGCGCCACGCCGTCGCAGCAGCTCGCGGAAGCCGCTGCGGAGCCGGTTGGCCAGCTCCTGCTCGGGGCCGTGCTCGTCGGGGCAGATCAGCGGTTGCAGCGCGGGGTCGGCGTCCTCGACCAGGAGCCACCCGCCGGGGCGCAGGGCCTGGACCATCCTGCGCAGCGCGGCATCGCGCTCGGCCACATGGACCAGGACGAGACGGGCGTGGACCAGGTCGAAGGGCCCGGCCGGGGGTGCGTCGCGGCCCACGTCGTGGCGGAGCACCTCCACTCCCCCGGTGGCGGCGGTCTCCGCCCAGGAGACGTCGATGTCGGTGGCGAGCACGCGCCCGCGCGGCCCGGCCCGTTCCCGCAGCCACGCGGCGACGCGCGGCCCGCCGGCCCCGATCTCCCAGCACCGCCATCCCTCGTCGATCCCGACCGTCTCGAAGTGCCGGAACGTCGAGGCGTCGAAGAGGGCCGCCAGCGCGTCGAAGCGGGTACCGGCCTCGGCCTGCCGGTTGTCCAGGAGATATCCCTCGTCCCGACCCATGCGCCGATCATGTCACGGCGGCCCCCACCGCGGTCAGGCCCGCGGCGGCAGCCGGTGCAGTTCCACATCGGTGAGCCGGCCGCCGGCGGCCGTGGCGGTCATGTAGGTGCAGTGGGGCTGCCGGCGGCGGTCCGTCGGGGAGCCCGGGTTGAGCAGGCGCAGGCCGGTGGGGGCCGTGGTGTCCCAGGGGATGTGGCTGTGCCCGAAGATCAGCACGTCGAGGTCGGGGAAGCGGGCGGCGCAGCGCTTCTCCCGGCCCTGGGCGGGACCCGTCTCGTGGATCGTCCCGAAGCGCAGCCCGCCCAGTTCCGCGTACGCCACCTCGGGCAGCCGGGCCCGCAGGTCCGGTCCGTCGTTGTTGCCGTACACGGCGACGAGCCTGCGGCAGCGGCTCTCCAGCAGGTCGAGGGTGGCCGTGTCGACCCAGTCCCCGGCGTGGAACACGACATCGGCGTGCGGGAGTTCGGCCAGCAGCGGCGCGGGCAGTTGCCTGGCCCGCTTCGGCAGGTGGGTGTCGGACATGAGGAGCAGACGCACACCCCTAGCCTAGAGGCGGCGGCCCGCTCCACCCCGGAACCGACTTGATCGCGAACAGACAGACGGCACGGCTCAGTTGCCGTGGCGACGGAGATGATCACGGCCAGGTCTCGAAAGATGAGGCAGCGTTGTCTACCGGGTTAGCATCGGGCAACACGCAGTAAGACAGGACGTCTACGGCAAGCGACCCGAAGGGGCCCGGAAACCCGATGCCGGTCAAGGTCAGCGTCATCATCCCCGTCTACAACCCGGGGATCTACATCGAGGACTGCATCACCTCGCTGCAGAGGCAGTCCCTGCCTCCCGAAGAGTACGAGGTGATCTTCGTCGACGACGGCTCCACCGACGCCACCCCGGCCCGGCTCGACCAGCTCGCCGCCGAGGACCCCCGGATGAAGGTCATCCACCAGGAGAACTCCGGCTGGTCGGGCAAGCCCCGCAACGTGGGCATCGCCGCCTCCACGGGCGAGTTCGTCATGTTCGTCGACAACGACGACTACCTGGGCGACGAGGCCCTGGAGCGGATGTACGACTACGGCGTGGCCAACGGCGCCGACGTCATCGTGGGCAAGATGGCCGGCAAGGGCCGCGGCGTGCCGGTGGAGCTGTTCCGCCGCAACCACCCGCGTGCCACCGTCGAGAACGCCCCGCTCATCGACAGCCTCACCCCGCACAAGATGTTCCGCCGTGCCTTCCTCGACCGCACCGGCCTGCGCTTTCCCGAGGGCAGACGGCGCCTGGAGGACCACGTCTTCATCGCCGAGGCGTATCTGCGCGCGGAGAACGTCTCCGTGGTCAGCGACTACGTCTGCTACTACCACATCAGGCGGGACGACAGCTCCAACGCCGGCTTCGAACGCTTCGATCCCGTCGGGTACTTCAAGAACCTCCGCGAGGCCCTCGACGTCGTCGAGCGTTACACCGAGCCCGGCCCGGTGCGTGACCGGCTCTTCCGCCGCTGGCTGCGCGTGGAGATGGTCGAGCGGCTGCGGGCCCGGCGCTTCCTGAACCTGCCGGACGACTACCGCAGGGAGCTGTTCAGGGAGATCCACGAGGTCGTCGTCGAACGGTTCGGCCCCGGTGTCGCGGCGGGGCTGCAGCCGACGCAGCAGGTCGTCGCCGCGCTGACCGCGGCCGACCGGTACGACGACGTCGTGTCCCTCGCGGAGTGGGAGTCCGGCATCGCGCCCAAGGCGGCACCCGCGCACGTGGAGTGGCGGGACGGCTCCCTCAGCATCGGCTTCACGGCCGAGTACACCTCCGGCGGCGAGCCGATGGCCTTCCCCGCCGACGCCGAGGCGGCCCCGCTGAACGACACGCCCAAGGATGTGACGGAGGGCGTGGAGTGGGTGGCCTCGGAGACCGCAGCGCGCTTTGGGCAGGCCACGGCCGATCTGCTGCTGCGGGAGCGCTCGAGCGCCGCGCAGTACTTCCAGCCGGTGAAGTTCACGCGCGAGACCGTGCCCGTCGGGGACGGCGGGCAGGTCCGGCTGGTGCTGCGGGCGACCGCCACCGTCGATCCGGCCTCCCTGCCGGGTGACGGCGTCTGGGACGCGGTCGTGCGGGTCAAGCTGGGCGGCTGGACCAAGGAGTGCCGGCTGGGCCCGGCCCCGCGGGCTACCCGGCCCACTCCGGACGTGGGACTCGTCGGCGACCGCCCGGTTCTGCCGTACTGGACGGAGCCGCACGGCAACCTCTCCCTGCACCTGGGCGCGCGGGGCAAGCGGCTCGGTCTGGGCGGCGTGCAGCCGATGGACGTCACCGTCTCCGGGGACCGTTTCCGTGCCCCGCTTCCGCTGCATGTCGAGGGTGACAGCGAGGTACTGCTGAGGTTCGTCTCGTCGAGCCGGATCCTCGACGCGACAGGCACGCTCTCCCCCGCTCCGGACGGGCGCGGGACGGTGCTGGAGGCGCAGATGCCAGCCAAGGACCTCTCGCGTGACACCTGGCGGGTGGCTGTCTGCCTGGCCCCGGGCGCCGAGCGGCCCCGCTTCACCGGGCTGCCGTTCGCGCTGCGCGCCGCCGACGGTCAGGTGCTGGTGGTGCCGGCGCCGGGGCCCGGCGTCGCGCTTCGGCTCGCGCGGCGGGCACGGCGGGTGGTCGGTACCGCGCGTCGGAAGGTGGTTTCCCGTATCAGGATCGGAGGGCAGTGACGGCATGCGACCACTGGGGATAGAGGGCGCCTGGATTCTGGAGCCCAAGATCTTTCCGGACGACCGGGGCAGCTTCCACGAGTGGTTTCGCGGCGAGGAGTTCCGCGAGGCCACGGGCCGGGATCTGGACCTGGCCCAGGCCAACTGCTCCGTCTCCCGGCGGGGCGTGCTGCGTGGTGTGCACTTCGCCGATGTGCCGCCCAGTCAGGCCAAGTACGTCACGTGTGTGCGCGGTGCGGTTCTGGACGTGGTGATCGACATCCGGGTGGGTTCCCCCACCTACGGCCAGTGGGAGGCCGCACGGCTCGACGACGACACCCGTCACGCGGTGTTCCTCTCCGAGGGGCTGGGCCACGCGTTCATGGCGCTCACCGACGACGCCACGGTGGTCTATCTGTGCTCCACCGGCTACGCCCCGGAGCGCGAACACGGCATCCACCCCCTCGACCCGGCCCTCGGCATCGCCTGGCCCGAGGGAATCACCCCTCTCCTCTCCCCCAAGGACGAACAGGCCCCGACGCTGGCCGAGGCGGAGCGCCAGGGGCTGCTCCCGTCGTACGAGGCGTGCCGGGCCTACTACGAGGAGCTGCGGGGCGGGCGGCTCGACGGCTGACCCACGTACGGCGCCGGCCGCCGCCCTTTGGGGCGGCGGCCGGCGCCGTCGTTCAGCGGCTAGCGGCTGACGCCCACCTGTTCCAGGGACTTGCGCAGGGGCTCCCAGCCGATGCGGCGGGGCAGGCCGCGGTTGCGGGCCTGAGTGAGGGGCCCCCAGAAGCCCGCTTCCAGGAGGGTCTCGGGGCGGACCGCGCCGGCCCGTTCGAGGATCGCCTCGGGGACCTTCTGCGGGTCGGGCACCTTGTACTCGGCCATGATCTCGTCGTACTTGTCGTGCAGGACCCGGTTGTTCGGGTCGGCGCCGAAGACGACGAGCTGGCCGGTGGGGGCGGTGTCCACCTGGATCGTGACCAGGTCGGGGCGGTAGCGCGCCAGCACCTCGGTGATCTTGTAGACGTCACCGGTCCAGGCGTTGGTGTGCCGGTCCCGGGCCGCCTCGTCCACGCTGCGCGGCAGCATGTCGTCGAAGACGATCACGCTGGACCAGTCGGAGTGCTTCTCGACGTTCATGAAGTCGCGCAGGGCGTACTCGAAGATGTGCATGCCGTCGATGAACGACAGATCCAGCGTGGTGCGGCGCCAGTAGCCGAAGGGGCTGCGGCCGCGGCGCAGATTGCGCAGCGGGTGACGGCCGCCCTTGAGGTGCTGGAGGGGGTTGTCACGGGCGAAGAAGTCGTCACTGGTGGCCTTCACCAGGTGGACGTCGCACTTCAGCTCCGAGACCACCTTGAAGGCGGGGTCGATCGCGATGCTGGGGACGCGGGACAGGCGCAGGCTGCGACCGTCGTTGACGCCGATCTCCAGGTAGTTGCGATTGGCGCTGACCTTGTGCAGTCCCCGGAGGAACTCATGGCGTTTCACGAAGTGGGACCTTCCTTGCGGATGCGGGGCAGTGCTTCGTGCAGGGCGGAGCGCCACTCGCGCGGCGGGGGCAGGCCGATCTCCTGCCACCGGCCGTGTGCGAGGGCGCTGTACGCCGGGCGGGGCGCGGGCCGGGGGAAGGCCGCGCTGCTGGTGGGGCGCACCCGGTCCGGGTCGGCGCCGATGAGGGAGAACACCTCGCGGGCCAGTTCGTACCAGGTGGCCTCACCGGAGTTGGTGGCGTGGAAGACGCCATGCGCGTCGGGGCCGAGCCGTACGCCGAGGTCGGCGATCCGTTCGGCGACGTCCGCGCTCCAGGTGGGCTGCCCGCGCTGGTCGTCGACGACGTCGAGGGTGTCGCGGCGGGCTTCGAGACCGATCATGGTCCGCACGAAGTTAGTGCCGTGGACCCCGTAGAGCCAAGCCGTGCGCACGACCGCGCTCGCCCCGGGCAGTTCCTCCAGCACGGCCCGCTCCCCGGCCAGCTTGGTGCGGCCGTAGGCGGTGCGCGGGGCCGGCGGATGGTCCTCCGGGTAGGGGGCGGTACCGGCTTCGCCGGAGAAGACGTAGTCGGTGGAGATGTGGATCAGCCGGGCGTCGTGCTCCGCGCAGGCCCGGGCCAGCAGCCGCGGTCCGTCACCGTTGATCTCCAGGGCGCGGGCCTCGTCGGTCTCGGCGTCGTCGACCGCCGTGTACGCGGCGCAGTTCACGACGAGGTCGGGGCGGTGCTCCCGCACGGCCGTGCCGACGGCATCGGGGCGTGTGATGTCCAGGGCGGAGCGGTCCAGGCCCACCACGTCCTCGCCGCGCCGGGTGAGCTCCTCGACGACGTCGTGGCCGAGCATGCCGCCCGCTCCGGTGATCAGCCACCTCATGCGCGCTCCTGGGCGACGCGCCGCTTCAGGGGCTCCCACCAGGCACGGTTGTCGCGGTACCAGGCGACGGTCTCGGCGAGGCCGGTGGTGAAGTCGTGGGCAGGGCGGTAGCCGAGTTCGTCGCGGGCCTTGCTCCAGTCGACGGAGTAGCGCAGGTCGTGGCCCTTGCGGTCCTCGACGTACTCCACCCGGTCCCAGTCCGCGCCGCAGGCATCGAGGAGCAGGCCGGTGAGTTCCTTGTTGGTGAGTTCGGTGCCGCCGCCGATGTTGTAGACCTCGCCGGGCCGGCCCTTGGTGCGGACGAGGTCGACGCCCTGGCAGTGGTCGTCGACGTGCAGCCAGTCGCGGATGTTGCGGCCCTCGCCGTACAGGGGCACCGTGCCGCCGTCGAGGAGGTTGGTGACGAAGAGCGGGATGACCTTCTCGGGGAACTGGTGCGGGCCGTAGTTGTTGGAGCAGCGGGTGACGCGCACGTCCAGGCCGTGGGTGCGCTGGTAGGCGAGGGCGAGCAGGTCGGAGGAGGCCTTGGAGGCCGAGTACGGCGAGTTCGGCTGCAGCGGGTGGTCCTCCGGCCACGAGCCGGACTCGATGGAGCCGTAGACCTCGTCGGTGGAGACGTGCACGAACGGGCCCACGTCGTAGCGCAGGGCGGCGTCCAGCAGGGTCTGGGTGCCCAGCACGTTGGTGCGGACGAAGTCGGCGGCGCCGGTGATGGAGCGGTCCACATGCGACTCGGCGGCGAAGTGCACGACCTGGTCGGCGCCGGCCATCAGCTTGTCGACGAGCTCGGCGTCGCAGATGTCGCCCTGGACGAACTCCAGCCGGGGGTGGGTCAGTTCGAGGTTGTCGAGGGTGCCGGCGTAAGTGAGCTTGTCCAGCACGGTGATGCGCGGCGCGTCGGGCGCGTCCGAGGCGAGCAGCGCACGGACGTAGCGGGAGCCGATGAACCCGGCGGCACCGGTGACGAGGAGGTTCATGAAGTGATCTGCACCTTGCTGTGGTCTCCGAGGACGAGTCGGTGGGCGCTGGGGACGCTGGGGGCCGGGGTCACCTGGACATGCCGGCCGATCAGCGAGGACTCGATCCGGCCGACGCCCTGGATCGAGGAATCCCGCAGCACGATCGAGAATTCCAGTTCGCTGTCGGTGATCCGGCAGTTCTCCGCGATCGAGGTGAAGGGGCCGACGTAGGAGTTGCTGACGACCGTGCCCGAGCCGATGACGACGGGCCCGACGACCCGGGAGTTGACGATCCGCGCGCCCTCTTCGAGTACGACGCGCCCGATAGTCTCCGACGCGTCGTCCACCTCGCCGTCGATGCGGCGCTCCATGGCTTCGAGGACCGTACGGTTCACCTCGAGCATGTCGCCGACGTTGCCGGTGTCCTTCCAGTAGCCCTTGATGACCGTGGAGCGCACGTCGGCGCGGGAGTCGATCAGGTGCTGGATGGCGTGGGTGATCTCCAGCTCGCCGCGCCACGAGGGTTCGATGGCGCGCACGGCCTCGTGGATCACGGGTGTGAACAGATAGACGCCGACCAGGGCGAGATCGCTCTTGGGCTGGTCGGGCTTCTCCTCCAGGCCGACGACCTGGCCGGACGGGTCGAGTTCGGCGACACCGAAGGCGCGTGGGTCGGCCACGCGCGTGAGCAGGATCTGGGCGTCGGGCCGGCTGTCGCGGAACTCGTCGACGAGGTCGGTGATGCCGCCGACGATGAAGTTGTCGCCGAGGTACATCACGAAATCGTCGTCGCCGAGGTAGTCCTGGGCGATCAGTACCGCGTGGGCCAGCCCGAGGGGCCGCTCCTGGGGGATGTAGGTGATCTTCAGGCCGAACTTCGACCCGTCGCCCACGGCTTCCTCGATCTCTGCGGCCGTGTCCCCGACGATCATTCCCACGTCGGTGATGCCGGCCTCGGCGATCGACTCCAACCCGTAGAAGAGCACAGCCTTGTTGGCCACTGGCACCAGTTGTTTGGCCGACGTGTGTGTGATCGGCCTCAGTCTTGTTCCTGCGCCGCCGGACAGCACGAGAGCCTTCATTCGGTTCACCTTAGTCGTGATCCGGCGGTTGTGAACATCACTTCTTTTGGTTGTCGATGCGCGGAGTTACTCGAATGGTCACCGCGCGGTCCCCCGGGGAGCGGTCAGTCCTCGCCCCTGACGATGTTCCACTCCGGCCCGGAGCGTGTGCTTCCGGCGGTGGCCCGGTTCTCGACGGCGGGGAGGCATGTCCGCAGCGGGGCCTTGCCGCGCAGGCGGCGTGCCTTCGACCAGCCGGTCTCGGGCCGGCGGACGGTGGGCTTGTCACTCAGGTCCATGGACGTCACGACGCATCATCTTCCTTCTGGGTCCGCTGCTGTTCGAGTAACCCAGATGAAACCGAACAAACGCGCGTCGTGACGCCCGGACCGAGGCTGTCAACGCGCCTGCGGGGCAGGGCCGTTCACACCCGTCACGTATTGGGGCGCGCGGCGCTGATGTCGCCCAGCGCGGACTCCGGGTCGCGCTCCATGGCCATGTCGCCCAGGGAGACGATGCCCACGGGGTGGCCGTGCTCGACGACCGGGATACGGCGCACGGAGTGCTCGCGCATCAGCTCCACCGCATGGACCAGGTCCTCGTCGGGGCCGATGGTGACCAGGTCGTCGCTGCACGCGCCGGCCACGGTGGTCCGCTCCGGATCGGTGCCCTCGCTCACCGACCGGATCACCAGGTCACGGTCGGTGACCAACCCGCGCAGATCGTCGCCGTCCGTCACCAGGACGACGCCGAGGTCCTCGTCGCGCATGATGCGGGCCACCTGGGCGACAGAGGTCTGCGGTTCGACCGTCGCCGGGTCGCTGGTCATGATGTCGCGGACATGCTGAGCCATGACGTGCCTCTTTCCTCGACTCTTCGCGGTTCCCCCGTCCGACGTCGCTCCGGGTACCCGGAGCACCCGCCCGGTCACCAGGCACTCTCGCGGGTTCTCAGCGCCCCAGCTCCAGTTCCGCCCACACCTGCTTGCCGCCGCTGACCGGCAGGGTGCCCCATGTCGCCGAGAGTGCTTCGACGAGGAGGACGCCCCGGCCGCCGGTGGCCTCCCAGCCGATGCTGGTCGGTCTGACCGGGGAGCGGGGTGAGGCGTCGGCGACGGCGACGCGCAGGCGGTTGCTGACGAGGGTGAGGTCCATGCGGACCTGGCCGTCGGTGTGGACCAGGGCGTTGGTGACGAGTTCGGAGACGACGAGGAGGGCGGCGTCGTACTCCTCGGTGACGCCCCAGGACCGCAGGGTGCGCCGGGCGAAGCGGCGGGCGTGCCCGACCGCCTGCGGTACGCGCCAGACCGTCCAGCTCTCCCGCAGCGGGCGCAGGTCCATGCCGTCGTAGCGCAGGAGGAGCACGGCGACGTCGTCGCTGCGCTGGGCGCTGCCGAGGAGGGCGTCGGCGACGAGCCCCAGGTCGACGGGGGCGGAGGCGGCCAGCTGGTCGGCGAGGCGGTCCATGCCCTCGTCGATGTCGGAGTCGGGCGTCTCGACGAGTCCGTCCGTGACCAGGGCGATCAGGGTGCCGGGCGGGAGCCGGAGCGGGCTCATCGGGAAGTCGGCCTGGGTGATCACCCCGAGGGGCGGGCCGCCCTCGGCCTCCGCGATCTCGGTCGTGCCGT
The DNA here is from genome assembly GCF_056433405.1 of Streptomyces sp. NPDC044719. Lineage (NCBI taxonomy): Bacteria > Bacillati > Actinomycetota > Actinomycetes > Kitasatosporales > Streptomycetaceae > Streptomyces > Streptomyces sp. NPDC044719. The sequence goes on along the minus strand of NZ_JBWKHE010000002.1, from coordinate 505,346 downwards.
CCGGGTAGCGCAGCACCGGCGGCAGGTGCCCGGCGCGCACACACCAGGCGGAGCCCTCCTCCAGGTCGATGTCGACGTAGGCGCAGGTGGCGAAGAGGTCGCTCTCCATGTCCATGAGCAGACGGTTGGCGTGGGAGACCACCACGTCCGGCGTGTGACCTTCGACGGCGTAGGCGCGCAGGGCGGTGCGCATCTGGCCCATGAGGGTGGCGGCGCCGGCGCTGTGGCCCTGGACGTCGCCGATGACGAGGGCGACGTGGTGGTCGGGCAGCGGGATGACGTCGTACCAGTCGCCGCCGAGCTCCAGCCCCGCCGTGCTGGGCAGATAGCGGGTGACGGCCTCGGCGCCCGGCAGGCGGGGCAGGCGGCGGGGCAGCAGCTGGCGCTGGAGCATGCCGACGAGTTCGTGTTCGGCGTCGAAGGCGCGGGCCCGCGTCAGTGCCTGTCCGGCGAGGCCCGCGCAGGCGGTGAGCAGGGCGCGTTCGTCGGAGCCGAAGTCGTGCGGTGTGTCCCAGCCGATCAGGCAGGCCCCGGCCATGCGGTTGCCGGCGGGCAGCGGAAGGACGGCGAGGCCGCCGGGGCCGACCTCGGACAGGCCGCGTTCCAGGGCGCTGCCTGCGGGCCAGATCCGGGCGCGGCCCTCGCGCAGGGCGGCGGCGAGGGTGGGCATGGCGCGCACGGGCGCGTCGGGCCACTCGGTGCGCCACTCCCGGCGCCACAGCTCGGGCCAGGCCTCCGGTTCGGGCGGGTCGAGGACGGTGACGACGAGCCTGTCGCTCTCCAGTTCGGCGAGCGCGATGCGGTCGGCCCTGAGCGGCCGGCGCAGGGCGGCGACCACGGCCTCGCCGACGTCGCGGACGGTGACGGCGGTGGCCAGCGCGGTGGCCAGGCGCTGGACGCGAGCCACGTCGGTGACGTCGGCGCGCAGTGCGGAGGCGTCGTCGACGGTGCCCACGAGTCGTGCGGAGTGGCCCACGCCGCCGGGCAGGATGCGCCCGCGCAGCCGGAGCCACTTCGGCGGTCCGGTGGGCTGGAGCACCCGGAACTCCAGCTCCCGGTCGCCGATGGACATGTGGTCGGCCTCCACCACGGACATCAGCGAGGGCAGGTCCTCCGGCACGGTCAGGCCGAGCAGGGTCTCGACCCGGCCGTCGAACTCCACGGGGTCCAGGCCGAACAGGTCCAGCAGGTCGTCGCCGGCCCGGACGCGGCCGGTGTCCATGGCGAGGCTGAACGCTCCGGGCGGCAGTTCGGCGCCCTCGGCGGGCGCGGCCGGCGCGGGGAAGGCGACCGCCTCGGAGATGAGGTGCAGGCACTCGCGGTCGTCGGTGTCGAAGCCGTCGGGGCGCTCGCACACGGCGAGCAGACAGCCACCGCCGTCCCCGTGGACGGGCAGGGCCGTCAGGAAGAAGTCCCGGGACGGCACGCGCCGGGCCTGGACGTGCTCGGCGAGTTCCGCGGGGCCCAGCGAGACGGGGCGTCCGCCGCGGTGGGCCTCGGCGACCGGGGACCGCCCGGCGCGCGGATAGCTGTCGCGCAGTCCGTACAGCGTCCTCGGCACCCCGGCCGACTCCACCAGGCGCAGCAGCTCGCCGTCCTGGCTGGGTGTGTACAGGGCGGCGAACGCGGCACCGGCGAAGACGAGTGCTTGTTCGAGGACACGGTGCACCCGTGCGGGCGACTCCTGATCGGCGGCGATCGCTTTGAGGGCACCTTCGGCACGCAGCGTTCGCGTTTCGCGTTCTCGTGCGCCCTCACTGACCACGTTGGCCATTACAGCGCTTATGCGACACCCGCGCAGCCCCTGTGAGCGTTCCGTGGACCAGCACCGACGCGGGCGCTCGAACGGAACCGAACATCTCTTTACCTATGCGTTCCGCACGCTGTTCTCGTGACAGCCGTGACTGTCCGGGCCCGGCGGGTGACTGGGAGGCTCGGTGCTGATCACGGAGGGGGACGCATGGACAAGCGGTACGAGGTGTACGCGCTGGCCGACCGGCACTTCTACGAGACACCGGACCGGCTGGCGCGAGGCGGGCAGGAGGCCTCACAGGGGGCGGCCGCGCACCTCTACGAGACGGCCCGCCGGCCCGTGCCCGAGGGCTGGCAGACGGCGCGGATCGGGGACTGGCTGACGATGACGCCGCCCGGTGCGGACGGCGAGCCGCTCCAGGGTCCGGCGCAGGGCTGGAAGATCCACGCCTCGGCGACCCGTGCGAACGCGGAGAAGATCGCCGGGATCGTCTGGGACTACTGCGTCGAGCGGCGCGTCCCCTTCAAGTTCGTGCCCGGCCCGCACCTGCTGCACCTGCGCAACACCAAGTACGCGCCCCGCGACGGCAGCGGCAAGTTCGTCACCGTCTATCCGGCCGACGAGGAGCAGCTGCACGAGGTGCTGCGCGAGCTGGGCGCGCTGCTGGCGGGGTTCGAGGGGCCGTACATCCTCACCGATCTGCGCTGGGGCGAGGGTCCGCTGTACGTCCGCTACGGCGCCTTCGCGCGCTCGTTCGTCGTGGACGAGCGGGGCTCGCTGGTGCCGGCGGTGCGCGACGGCGCGGGCCGGCTGGTGCCGGACCGGCGGACGCCCTCCTTCCAGGTGCCCGAATGGGTGACGCTGCCGGCGTTCCTCCAGCCGCATCTCGACGCGCGGAACAACACGACGACGGGCGAGTTGCCCTACCGCATCGAGAAGGCGCTGCACTTCTCCAACGGCGGCGGTGTGTACGTGGGCACCGACACCCGCGACGGTCGCAAGGTCGTCCTCAAGGAGGGCCGGCCGCACGCGGGACTCGCCTCGGACGGGGCCGACGCGGTCGCCCGGCTGGAGCGGGAGAAGCGGGCGCTGGAACAGGTGGCGGGCACGGGCGTGGTCCCGGAGGTGCGCGACTGGTTCGAGCTCGGCGGCCACCGGTTCCTGGTGATGGACTTCCTGGAGGGCCGTCCGCTCAACTCGTTCTTCGCCGAGCGGCATCCGCTGCTGGCCCAGGATCCCGACACGGGGGCCGTCGCCTCCTACACGGCGTGGGCGCTGCGTATCCACCGCGAGGTGGAGGAGGCCGTGGCGGCGGTGCACGCGCGCGGCATCGTCTTCAACGACCTGCACGTCTTCAACATCATGGTCGCGCCGGACGAGGAGTCCGTCTTCCTGCTCGACTTCGAAGCGGCGGCCCCGGCCGAGGAGAACGGCCGCCAGGTCGTCGCGCACCCGGGCTTCTTCGCGCCGCCGGACCGCCGGGGCGCCGATGTCGACCGCTATGCGCTGGCCTGTCTGCGGCTGGCCCTGTTCCTGCCCGTGACCACCCTGTTCGTGGTCGACCGCGGCAAGGCGGCACATCTGGCCGAGGTGATCTCGCAGGAGTTCCCGGACGTGCCCCGGGAGTTCCTCGACGAGGCGGTCGCGGAGATCACGCGGGAGGTGTCCGGCGCTACGGTGGCCGCTCCCTCCGCACCGGTGGACCCCGGCGACTGGCCGTACAGCCGCGACTCGATGGTCAAGGCGATCCTCGCCTCGGCCACCCCGGAGCGCGACGACCGGCTCTTCCCGGGCGATGTCGCCCAGTTCTCCGACGGCGGCGGGCTCGGGCTCGCCCACGGCGCCGCCGGGGTGCTGTACGCGCTGGACGCGACCGGCGCCGAGCGGTACGAGGAGGGCGAGCGCTGGCTGCTCACCCGGACGGCACCGGCACCGGTCGGTACACCGCTCGGCCTGTACGACGGGCTCGCGGGCGTCGCCCTGGTCCTGGACCGGCTCGGGCACCGGCAGCGGGCACTGGACCTGGTCGAGGGCATCCTCGCCGAACGGTGGCAGAACCTCTCCTCCGACCTGCACGGCGGACTGGCCGGACTGGGACTGGTCCTGGGCCGGCTGGCCGAGACGACCGGCGAGACGGAGCTGCGGGAGCGGGCCGACGAGGCCGCGCGGATCCTGGTGCAGCGGCTCACCGAGCCGCCCCCGGCCACGCCCAAGCGGCGCGCCGGACTGCTGCGGGGCGCGAGCGGTCCCGCGCTGCTCATGCTGCGGCAGTACGAGTGGACCGGCAAGGCGGGATGGCTGGACGCCGCGGCCATCGCCCTGCGCCGGGACCTGGAGTCCTGCAAGACCCGCGAGGGCGGGGCGCTGGAGGTCGACGAGGGCTGGCGGACCCTGCCCTACCTCGGCGACGGCAGCGCGGGACTCGGCATGGTCCTCGACGACCTCGTGGCCCACGCCCCGGACCTCGCCGGGGAGTTCGACCCGGCCCGCTCCGGTGTGCTCACCGCGGCCACCTCACGCTTCTACGCGCAGCCCGGGCTCTTCCAGGGCCGCGCCGGAATGATCCTGCACCTCAGCCGCACGACCACGCCGGGCGCGACCGCGGACCGGCTGGCCGGGCAGATCGCCGGGCTCGGCTGGTTCGCGATGGCGTACCAGGGCCAACTGGCCTTCCCCGGCCACCAGATGATGCGGCTGTCCATGGATCTCGCCACCGGAACGGCAGGGTGCCTGCTGGCGCTCGGCGCTGCCCTCGACCCGGCGACCGACGCCCACCTGCCGTTCCTCCCGCCGCCGAACAGGCGGCCCCACTGACGCGGCTCCGCGATCCCGCGGCGTCGTGACCCAACCCCGTCCCCACGGATGACCACGGACGGACACCCAACGGAAGGACACATCATGGCACTTCTCGACCTGCAGACGATCGAGTCCGAAGAGCGGACGGACGGCGGCGGCAACAGCACGGTGAGCCTGCTGTCCTGCATCAGCGCGGCGAGCGTCCTGCTCTGTCTCTGACCGCGTCTGCGGTACGGCACCGGGCGGCCTTCTCCCTTCGGGGACGGGGCCGCCCGGGGTCCCTCCCGTCCCACGAAAGGCCCCTATGAGCACGCGTGGTGACGACGACCCGGCGGCCGGACACGCCCGCACGCTGCTGCGTACGGCCACCCGGTACAGCGGCGCCCGCTGTGTGGCCCTGTGCCTGGTGAGCATCGCCGCGACCGGTGCCGGACTGCTGCTGCCGGCCGCGCTCGGCCGGGCCCTCGATCTTCTGCTGGCGCAGGCTCCGGCGACCCGCTGGGTGCTCTACTGCGCCGGCCTCGTGCTGCTGCTCGCCCTGCTCGACGCGGGACAGACCGTCCTCACCGGCACCGTCGACGCCCGTACCACCGCGTGGCTGCGCCGCACCCTGACCGGGCACGTCCTGGGCGTCGGCCCCCGGGCGGCCGACCGCTTCGGCTCAGGTGACCTCGTCGCACGTCTGGTCGGCAACGCGGCCGAGGCGGGGACCACGCCCGCGGCCCGGGCCGCACTCCTCGCGGCACTCGCCGGCCCGATCGGCGGCGTGGTCGCGCTCGGCCTGATCGACTGGTGGCTCGCGGCCGTCTTCCTCGCCGGAGCCCCCGTCCTCACTCTTCTGCTGCGCGCCGTCTCCCGTGACACCTCGGCGAGCGCGGCCCGGTATCAGCAGGCCCAGGGCCGGATCGCGGCCGCGCTGGCGGAGGCCGTCGAGGGTGTCCGTACCGTCCGGGCGGCGGGTACGGAGGACAAGGAGACCGCCCGTGTGCTGCGGCCGCTGCCCGATCTGTCCCGGGCCGGACACCGCATGTGGCGGGTGCAGGGGCGGGCCGCCGCGCAGGCGGTGGCCGTGGCGCCGCTGCTGCACCTCGGGGTCGTCGCCGTGGCCGGTGTGCTGCTCACCCGGGACCGGCTGTCGGTGGGGGACGTCCTCGCGGCTTCCCGGTACGCGGTGCTCGCGACGGGCGTCGGTGTCCTGGTCGGCCGGCTCGCGGGCCTCGCCCGGGCCCGGGCGGCGGCCCGGCGTCTCGGGGAGGTCCGGGCCGAGCCCGCGACCGGGTTCGGCGTGCGCCGGCTGCCCGACGGGCCCGGGCGGCTGGAGCTGCGCGGCGTGACGGCGCGGCGCGACGGACGGGCCGTGCTCGACGGAGTGGACCTCGTCGTGCCGGGCGGAACGACCCTGGCCGTGGTCGGCCCGTCCGGTGCGGGCAAGTCGCTGCTGGCGGCGCTCGCCGGAAGGCTGGCCGACCCGGACGAGGGCGAGGTGCTCCTCGACGGGGTGCCGCTGCGCGACCTGCCGCACGCCGACCTGCGCGGTGCCGTCGGCTACGCCTTCGCCCGCCCGGCTCTCCTGGGCGGCACGGTCGGGCAGGCGATCGGCCTCGGCCTGCCGGACCCCTCCCCCGCCCGCGTCCGTGAGGCGGCCCGCACGGCCCTCGCGCACGATTTCGTCAGCCGCCTTCCCGACGGCTACGACACGGCCGTCGCCGACGCCCCGCGTTCCGGCGGCGAGTCCCAACGGCTCGGGCTCGCCCGGGCGTTCGCCCACGGTGGCCGACTGCTGATCCTGGACGACGCCCTCTCCAGCCTGGACACGGTGACGGAACGCCACATCACCGACGCCCTCCTCGGCGACGGCCCGGGCAGCACCCGGCTGCTGGTCGCCCATCGCAGCGCCACGGCGGCGTGCGCCGACGCGGTGGCCTGGCTGGACGGGGGGCGGGTGCGGGCGGTGGGGCGGCACGAGGAGCTGTGGGGGCTCGCGGAGTACCGGGCGGCGTTCGGGGAGGGTGCGCAAGCGGCGAGTGCGAGTGCGCAGGGGGGTGTGCCGGCATGAAGGGCCGGATCCGTGCACGCGGCCGTCGCGGGCGGGAAGCCCCCGGGCAGGACGGAACACCCGCCGGCGCCGGCCTCCCCGCCCGGGGCCTGCGCTTCCTGCTGGCCCGCCGCGGGGTGCTGCTCCGCCTGGTCGCCTGGTCCGTGCTCGAGACCGGGCAGACCTTCCTCATCGGCTACGGTCCGGCCCGCGCCCTGGACGAGGGGTTCCTGCGCGGGCGGGCGGACGTCGGGCTGATCTGGCTTGCGGTGACCGGGGGCGGAGTGCTCGTCGGCGCGTACGGGACCGCGCGGGTGTACGCGGCCGTAGCGGCGCTGGTCGAGCCCCTCCGGGACCGGCTCGTGGAGCGGGTCGTCTCGCGCGGGGTGCGGACCGGTGACAAGGGCTCGCTGTCGGGACTCACGCAGCAGGTGGAGATCGCTCGGGACACCTTCGCCGGACTGGTCATGGTCTCCCGCTCCTTCGTGTTCACCGCCGCCGGGGCCCTGGCCGGCCTCTTCGCCCTCGCCCCGCCGCTGCTGCTCGTCGTCGGGCCGCCCCTCGCCGCCGGAGTGGCACTGTTCGCGGTGACACTGCGGCCGCTGGCCCGGCGGCAGGAGACCTTCCTCGTCGCCGACGAGGCGCTGGCCGGTGAGCTGGGCACCGTCTGCCCGGGCCTGCGGGACATCACGGCGACCGGCGCGGAGGCACAGATCGCCGCCGGTACCGGCGAACGGGTCGAGGCGGAGCTGCGGGCAGCGCGTGCGCTGGCGCACTGGGGCGTACTGCGTGTGGCGTCCCTGGCGGTCGGTGGCCAGTTGCCGATCGTGCTGCTGCTCGCGGCCGCCCCGTGGCTCCTGGCCCACGGCGTCACCACGGGCGCCCTGGTCGGCGCCCTCTCCTACGTCACCCAGTCCCTGCTGCCCGCCCTGCGCAACCTGGTCCACGGCCTGGGCACCAGCGGCTCCCGCCTGACGGTGGTGCTGCGCAGGCTGGCCCGGGCGGACACCGGCACGCCCACGGCGAAGCCGGGCCCCGCACGCCCCGCGCCGGAACCCGGCGAGGGCACACCCCCGGCCCTCTCCCTCACCGGCGCCACCTTCGCCTACGGCCCCGCCGGCACGCCCGTGGTCCAGGACCTCGACCTCACCCTCCCGGTCGGCTCCCACCTGGCCGTGGTCGGCCCGAGCGGCACCGGCAAGTCCACACTCACGGCCCTCGTCGCCGGGCTCCTCACGCCGGACCGGGGGACGATCACGGTGGGCGGACACGCCGTGCCCGGGCCGGAGGCGGCCGCCGCCCGCGTGCTCATCCCGCAGGAGGCGTACGTCTTCGACGCCACCCTGGCCGAGAACCTCGCGTACCTGCGTCCGGACCAGGTGCCCGAGGAGGAACTGCTCGCCGCGGCGGAGACGGTCGGTCTCGCGCCGCTGGCCGACCGCCTCGGCGGTCTCGGCGCGCGGGTCGACCCGGCAGCCCTGTCGGCCGGCGAACGGCAGCTGGTGGCACTGACCAGGGCCTATCTGTCGTACGCCCCGCTCGCCCTGCTCGACGAGGCGACCTGTCATCTGGACCCGGAGACGGAGGAGCGCGCGGAGCGGGCCTTCGCCGCGCGGCCGGGCGGGACGCTGGTGGTCGTCGCCCACCGCATCAGCTCGGCCCGCCGCGCCGGCCGGGTGCTGGTCATGGACGGCAGGAGCACGGCGTACGGCGGCCACGAGGAACTGCTGCGGACCTCGGCGCTCTACCGGGACCTCGTCGGCAGCTGGGCGCCCGGCCCGTCCCGGCGGCGGTCAGAGCCAGCCCTGTCCCTGCGAGATGCGGATCGCGTCGATGCGGTTGCGTGCCCCGGTCTTGCGGGTGATGGCCGCCATGTAGTTGCGCACGGTCCCATGGGACAGGTGCAGGCTCCCGGCGATCTCCGCTATGGAGGCTCCCTCGGCGGCGAGGGTTAGCACGCTCAGCTCTCTGCGGGTCAGTGGCATCTCGGCCGCCCTGAGGAAACCGAAGCCGAGCGAGTCGCTGACGAAACGTTCCCCCTCAGCAACGCGGCGGATTCCGCGCAGCAGGTTCTGCGGCGAGCTCTCCTTGTCGACGTAGCCGAGCGCCCCCGCCTCGACCGCCCGTTTCAGCAGTCCGGGCCTGTTCGCGGTGGCGAGCACGAGTAATCGCGGGCGCGACCGGTCCGGGCCCGGCCGGCACAGCTCGCCCAGCGGAGGGATGCCGTAGGAGTCCGCGCACTCCAGGTCCGCCGCACAGACGTCCGGGCGCACGGAGCGCACCAGGCCCGGGGCGCCGCGCCACGGCGTGTCGTGCACCGCGAGATCGGACTCCCCCGTCAGCCACTCCGCCAGTACCGATCTGACCAGACACTCGTCATGCACCAACAGCACCCGGATCACTGCCACCCCCTCGGCTCGCCGTACGCCCCCCTCGTCGTGTTGAGCGTCTGCCCCATTGTTCGTGATGGTGACCCTGCGTGGGCGCGAAGATCCAGCCATCAAGGTGCGTGGGGGCGCACGCGCGGCGCCCGTACGCCCGGCCGCGCTTCGACTTCGGCGGCATGAGAAACGGACGTCGGGGTACGCGAGCGCCCTCGATGGAGCCGGAAGACTGTAACCGACGGTAACTGTGGAGCGTCCCGGCACCGCTCGTCGTGCGCGACGGGCCGCCAGGGTGGAGATTTGTTCCTGAGCCCGGTCGCTCGGCCGTGCGAGGAGGTGGTCGGCGTGTCCGACGGGCAGTCGTCCGCACAGGCGCCGGCAGCCGCCAGGACGCCGGTCGGCCGTCCGCTGCTGTCCCTGGCGCTGGCCTCGATGATGGACGAGGTGCACGCCCACTCCGGCGCGGTGTACCTGATGGCGCCGGACCAGCCGGTGCTGGAGATGGCGGTGATGGCCGGGCTGCCCCGGGCGTTCGCGGCGCCCTGGGAGCGGGTGGGGCTGAGCGCGCCGATCCCGGTCGCCGACGCGGCGCGCGAGCGACGGCTGGTCTGGGTCGGCGGCGAGGAGGCGATGGCCCGCCACTATCCGCGGATCGCCGTGGTGCTGCCCTACCCGTTCGCGCTGGCCGCGGTGCCGGTGGCCACCGAGTCCACCGTCTACGGCGCGGTCTTCGTGACATGGCCCGGCGCCCATCCGCCGGAGCTGTCCGACCATGAGCGCGAGCATCTGACCGCGGCCTGCGGCCGGCTCGCGGTGCGGCTGGAGCGGGCGGCCGAGCACAGCATCCCGCCGCACCCCGAGACCGACATGCTGGCCTCGCCCCTGGTGGGCGGGATCGCCGGCACGCTCGGCACGGTCGAGGCGGCCCGGATGGTGAGCCGGCTGCCGTACGGGCTGGTCTCGCTGGATCTGCACGGGCGGGTCGGCTTCGTCAACGCGGCGGCGGCCGAGCTGCTGAACGTCCCGGTCAGCCGGCTGCTCGGCACCCAGTTGTGGGCGTCGGTGCCGTGGCTCAACGACCCGGTGTACGAGGACCGTTACCGGGCCGCGCTGATGAGCCAGCACACCACGTCGTTCGTGGCGCTGCGCCCGCCGGGCGAGTGGCTGTCGTTCCGGCTGTATCCGAGCACGACCGGCCTCAGCGTCCGGATCACCAAGTCGCGAGCGGTGTCGGAGATGAACCGGGCCGCACCGCCACCCGACGGGCAGCCGTCCCGGCTGGTCACCATGTCGCAGGTGCTCGACCTGGCCAGCGCGCTCACCGAGGCGGTGGGGGTCCAGGACGTGGTGCAGCTGGTCGCGGACGAGATCGCCCCGGCCGTGGGCAGCCAGGCCCTGGTCGTCCTGGGGTCGCGGGCGAACCGGCTGCGCGTGCTCGGGCATCGCGGGTACCGGGACGCGCACGTGGTGGAGCGGTTCGACGGGATGCCGCTCACCGAGGCGACGCCCGGCACGAAGGTGCTGCGGACGGGCGTGCCCGCGTTCTTCGAGTCGCGGGAACAGCTGGAGCGCCTGTACCCGGCGCGGCTCGCCACTCCGGACGGGTTCGCGGCCTGGGCCTATCTGCCGCTGATCGCCCAGGGACGGCCGGTGGGGACGTGCGTGCTCTCCTTCACGGAGCCGCACCCCTTCCCGACGGAGGAGCGTGCGGTGCTGACCAGCCTCGCCGGACTGATCGCCCAGGCGCTGGAGCGGGCCCTGCTCTACGACGCCAAGCACCGGCTCGCGCACGGCCTCCAGGAGGCGCTGCTGCCGCACTCGCTGCCGTCGCTGCCCGGGATCGAGGCAGCCGGCCGCTATGTGCCGGCCACTCAGGGCATGGACATCGGCGGCGACTTCTACGACCTGGTGCGCACACAGGGGAAGGCGGCGGCGGTGATCGGGGACGTGCAGGGGCACAACGTCACGGCGGCCGGGCTGATGGGGCAGGTCCGCACCGCGGTGCGCGCGTACACGGCCGTGGGCCAGGCGCCCGAGGAGGTCATGCGCAGCACCAACCGGCTGCTGCTCGACCTGGGGGCCGAACTGTTCGCCAGCTGCCTGTATCTGCGGCTCGATCCGGCGCACGGCCGGGCCGTGATGTCCCGGGCGGGTCATCCCCCGCCGCTGCTGCGACGGCCGGACGGGCGGGTGCGCGTCCTGGATCTGGCCGGGGGCCCGCTGCTGGGCATCGACGCCTCGGCGGTGTATCCGACGACGGAGGTCGACCTCGCCCCCGGCTCGCTGCTCGTCCTCTACACCGACGGGCTGGTCGAGTCCCCCGGCACGGACTTCGAGGAGGCCCTCGCGGACCTGGGCCGGCGCCTGGCCGACGCCGGGGACCAGCCGCTGGACGAGCTGGCCGACAGTCTCCTTCATCAGGAACGCCACCACCGGGACGGGGAGGAACGGCTCGACGACATCGCGCTGTTGCTGCTCAGGGCCGTCGGATAGGACAGGCCGGGCACGGTACGCGGCAGGGCCGGCCCCCGAGGGAGGGCCGGCCCTGTGCACCGCTGGACGGTGCCCGTCACGCCGGTGGGCCGGCCCGGTCCCGCCAGGAAGGGGGCGGAAGCGGGCCGGCATCGTCGGACCGGCTCCGACGCCTTCAGGTCAGCGGGACTCGGTCAGACCCGAGTTGTCCTGGACGCCCTGCCCGGCGTCCTGACCGGCACCAGCACCGGCTCCCGCTTCCTCGCCTCCGGCCTGCTCGCCGGCACCAGCACCGGCACCGGCACCGGCCTCTTCACCAGTACCGGCCTCCTCACCGGCGCCCGCACCGGCACCGGCCTCTTCACCAGCACCGGCTTCCTCGCCCGCACCGGCACCCGCACCAGCGCCGGCCTCCTCGCCCGCACCGGCTTCCTCGCCCGCACCGGCCTCTTCACCGGCACCCGCACCGGCACCGCCGCCGGCGCCAAGCGTCGCGCCGACCGCCTCCAGGGCGGTGGTCACCGGCTGGAAGAACGTCTCGCCGCCGGCCGTGCAGTCGCCGCTGCCGCCCGAGGTCAGGCCGATCGCCAGACCGTCCTGGGTGAACAGCGAGCCGCCGCTGTCGCCGGGCTCGGCGCACACATTGGTCTGGATGAGGCCGGTGACCGTGCCCTCCGGGTAGTTCACCGTGGCCTCGAGTCCGAGGACCTGGCCGTCGTTGAGCCCGGTGGTGCTGCCCATCCGGAAGACCTCCTGGCCGACGGTCGCCTCCGCGGCCTCGGTGATCTGGACGGTCTGGTCGCCGGTGTTGACCTCGCTGGGCGCCTCGGTCGCCGGGTCGTCGTACTTCACGAGCGCGAAGTCGCCGTCGCCCGGGAAGGTGGACTGGTCGACCGTGGCGATCGGCTGGCCGCCCTCCGCGTCCGACCACTCGTTGCCCCCGAGGGTGCAGTGGCCGGCGGTCAGGAAGGCGGGCGAGCCGTCGCCCGCGGTGACGTTGAAGCCGAGGGAACAGCGCGAGCCGCCCGCGAAGATGGCGTCGCCGCCGGAGACGAACGGCTTGAAGGTGCCCGCGGACTTCGAGAGGGTCGCCATGCCGGTACCGAGGCTCTTGACCGTCGATTCCAGTCTGTCCCACTTGGCACCGGTCACGGTGCTGTCGGCGGTGACACGCAGCTTGTTCGTCTGCGGGTCGATCGACCACGAGGTGCCCGCGATGGTCGCGTCGGACTTCAGGGTCTGCGCGCCGCTCTGCAGCTCCGACCAGCTGTTGTCGACCTCGCGGACCTTCGCGCCGGCCGCCTTCGCCTGCACGATCACGTTGTTGTTGTCGCCCGGTACGACGTTGACGACGAGCTGCTGGCTGTCGCCGTCGTAGTAGGAGCCGCCGAACGCCTCACCGAGGAGCCCGGAGAGCTGCGAGGCGAGATCCGAGGCGTCGCCCGCCTTCAGTGTCTTCGGCGCGGCGGCCGCGTCGTCGGACGAACCGTCCTGTGACGCGTTGGCGTTGGGGAGCAGGATCGCGGCCGCGCCGAGCGCCACCACGCCGCCCACCGCTATCGCGGCCTTGCGCTTCGGAATTCGCTTGTGACTCAAACTTCTCTCCTCCTGGGGGGACGGAGCCTGTGCCGCCGTTCGGCAGCTTTGGGGGGCGCCTGGATGGCTGTTGGTACGCACGTGCCACGTGGGGCGTTCAATCGCGTTTGCAAGTGATCCCTTCGCATCGCGGAATCAGCCAACTCCCGCCGCCCGTACGCCGACCCTCCCGGTCCACGACTTCCCTGGTCACGGCGAGGCGGCCGGAGGGAGAAGTTCTGTCGGCCCAGGACAGTGCCTGGCTTGATGACGGCCTTTCGGCTGCGACCCTCGTCCCGGCCCGCCGAACCGACACGATCCGTATCCGGCCGGAAACGATCTGTTGCGAACACCGAGTCGAATCTCGACTTCAGCGAATCTGCACATCGAATGCTCAACCCAGTCACCAAGCGGAGGGTTATCCACAAGCGGGAGGTGCCTGTCACGCCTTTGGGGCGGGAGTGCCGGATTCGCCGCCTCCGGATGCAAGGCGTCGGATGAGCCGATGCTGTGGCGCATGTGAAGAACTCGCCACCGAGACGTGCGCACTCCTGCACCAATCGGTACCGCTGGGGCGCAAGTTCCCTGGTGAGGCGGCTGGTTGATTGGAAGCGCGGACCCGCAGCGTGCTTTGATCCATCGCATCGCGGGAGCCGCGGAGGGTGCTCCGGAAACGGGTGCCCGGCGCTCGCGGTCGCGGCCGTCATCTGTCCCCAGAGGGGGCCGCTCCCCCCTTGTGAGATATCCATATGAAGGGAAGTTCCATCATGAACTCCACCCCCCAGGTTGAGACCGTCGAGATCGCTGACGCCCAGCTCGACGCCATCTCCGGCGGCCTGTCCGTGAACGCCGTCAACACCGTCACCGACACGGTCGACGGCATTGCCCCGGTCTCCGGCGTCGTCGACACCGCTGTCGGCACCGTCGAGGGTGTCACCGGCCTGAACACGGCCCCGGTCACCGGCCTGGTCTCCGGTCTCTGATCGAGCCCTTGTGCCGTTGACTCCCGGAACCGCAGCCGGCGGTTCCGGGATCTTCGGGTGCCGTGACCCTTTACGTCACGGCTGTAAGAACCTCTTCTACGGGTGAGGGAAGTTCCTTGCAGTTCCGCCAACAGGCCCTCGCCAAGCTCCAGTCACCGGAGGAACTCGACCTCCCGGTGCGTTTCGCCCGCCCGCAGGGCTGGCTCGTGCTCTCCGTGACCGTGGTCGCGATGGCGGCCGCCTCGGTGTGGGCGGTGACCGGCTCGGTGGCCTCCACCGTCAGCGCACCCGCCATCCTCACGCACGGGCAGGGCAGTTACCTCCTCCAGAGCCCCGTCGCGGGCCAGGTCACCGCGGTACTCGCGAAGCAGGGCGAGCAGGTGAGAGCGAACTCCCCCGTGCTCAAGGTCCGTACGGCCAAAGGCGAGGTCGTCGTCCGCGCGCTCGACGCGGGCCGGGTCTCCGGGCTCGCCGCGACCGTCGGGCAGATCATCCAGACCGGCGCGAACGTGGCCGCCGTCGAGAAGGTCGCCCGGTCCGGGGACCCGTTGTACGCGACCGTCTACGTCCCCGCCGAGAACGCCGCCTCGATCCCCGACGACGCCTCCGTCGACCTGACCGTGCAGTCGGTGCCGACCCAGGAGTACGGCGTGCTGCGCGGCCATGTGAAGTCGGTGGACCGCGCGGCCCAGTCTCCGCAGCAGATCTCCGCGTTCCTCGGGGACAGCCAGCTGGGCGAGCAGTTCACCAAGAAGGGCAGGCCCGTGGCCGTGACGGTCCGGCTGGACAAGTCGTCCGGCACGAAGAGCGGATACAAGTGGTCGTCCGCGGACGGGCCGCCGTACAAGCTGTCCTCGATGACGATGGCCTCGGGTTCGATCCGGCTCAGCGACCAGCGTCCCGTCGACTGGCTGCTGCCATGAGCGCCACCGCACAGGAGCCGCGGAGCAGGCGCCGCGCGGCCCCGCCCAAGCGCAAGGTGCCCAAGGCCGCCGCGAAGACCGTCCGTACGCCCACCGTGCTCCAGATGGAGGCCGTCGAGTGCGGCGCCGCCTCCCTGGCGATGGTGCTCGGTCACTACGGCAAGCATGTGCCGCTGGAGGAGCTGCGCATCGCCTGCGGTGTCTCCCGCGACGGCTCGCGCGCCAGCAACCTCCTCAAGGCGGCCCGCAGTTACGGCCTGACGGCCAAGGGCATGCAGATGGACCTGGCCGCCCTCGCCGACGTGAAGTCGCCGGCCGTCCTGTTCTGGGAGTTCAACCACTACGTCGTCTACGACGGCATGGGCCGCCGCTTCGGGCGCCGCGGCGTCTACATCAACGACCCCGGCAAGGGCCGCCGTTTCGTCCCGATGGAGGACTTCGACGGCAGCTTCACCGGTGTCGTGCTGGTCATGGAGCCCGGCGAGGACTTCAGCCGGGGCGGCCGCAAGCCCGGCGTCCTGGGCGCGATGCCCGCCCGGCTGCGCGGCACCGCGGGCACGATGCCCGCCGCTGTGCTGTCGAGCCTGCTGCTGGTGGCGGTCGGCGCGTCGGTGCCCGCGCTCAGCCGCACCTACATCGACGAGTTCCTGATCGGCAACCAGACCTCGCTGCTGAGTGTGCTGTTCGCGTCGATGGCGGCGTGCGTGCTGCTCACCGTCGTGCTGACCTGGCTCCAGCAGGCCAACCTGCTGCACGGCCGCATCATCTCCTCCACGCTGTCCAGCGCCCGCTTCCTGCGGCATCTGCTGCGGCTGCCGGTGACGTTCTTCTCCCAGCGCAGCCCGGCCGACCTCGTACAGCGCCTGCAGTCCAACGACGCGGTCGCCGAGACCCTGTCCCGCGACCTCGCGGCGGCGGGCGTGGACGCCGTCGTGGTCGTCCTGTACGCGGTGCTGCTGTACACCTACGACCCGCAGCTGACGTTCGTCGGCATCGGCGTGGCGCTGCTGAACATCGTGGCCATGCGGGTGGTCGTACGACTGCGCGCGACCCGCACGGCGAAGCTGCGCGCCGACACCGCCCGGCTCACCAACACCGCCTACACCGGTCTTCAGCTGATCGAGACGATGAAGGCGACCGGCGGCGAGGACGGCTACTTCCGCAAGTGGGCCGGGCAGCACGCCACCACGCTGGAGGAGCAGCAGCGGCTCGGCGTGCCGAGCGCCTGGCTGGGCGTGGTCGCGCCGACCCTGGCCACTCTCAACAGCGGGCTCATCCTCTGGATCGGCGGTATGCGGGCGGTCGAGGGCCACATCTCGGTCGGCCTGCTGGTCGCCTTCCAGGCCCTGGTCGCCCGGTTCACCGCCCCGCTGACGCGGCTCAACGGCGTCGCGGGCCGCATCCAGGACTTCGCGGCCGACGTGGCCCGGCTGAAGGACGTGGAGAACTTCAAGGCCGACCCGCTCTACGGCCGGCCCGACTCGGCCGAGTCGACACGCCGCCTCCAGGGACACGTCGAGCTGGAGAACATCACCTTCGGCTACAGCCCCCTCGACAAGCCGCTGCTGACCGGCTTCGACCTGACGGTCGGCCCGGGCCGGCAGGTCGCGCTGGTCGGCGGTTCCGGCAGCGGCAAATCCACGGTGTCGAGGCTGATCTCCGGCCTGTACGCGCCGTGGGAGGGCGTGATCCGCATCGACGGGCAGCGCATCGACGACATTCCGCGCGGGGCGCTGGCCGCCTCCGTCTCCTTCGTCGACCAGGACGTGTTCCTCTTCGAGGGCACCGTCCGCGACAACGTGGCGCTGTGGGACCCGTCGATCCCGGACGACGCGGTGGAGGACGCGCTGCGGGACGCCGCCCTGCACGACGTGATCACGCGCCGCCCCGGCGGCATCCACAGCAAGGTCGAGCAGGACGGCCGCAACTTCTCCGGCGGGCAGCGCCAGCGACTGGAGATCGCGCGGGCGCTGGTGCGCCGGCCGAGCATCCTGGTGCTGGACGAGGTGACGAGCGCGCTGGACGCGGAGACCGAGCTGGTCGTGATGGACAACCTGCGCCGGCGCGGCTGTGCCTGTGTGGTGATCGCGCACCGGCTGAGCACCGTGCGCGACAGCGACGAGATCGTCGTCCTCGAGCACGGCTCGGTCGTGGAGCGGGGACGGCACGAGGAGCTGGTGGCGCGCGGCGGCGCGTACGCCACGCTGGTCAGGGAGCGGTGAGGTGACGACCGTTCAGGGACATGAGGGCGACCTCGTCCTCAACGCGTTCGGGCAGATGGGCTCGCGCATCGACTGCGCCGGGTTCAACCGTCTCGACCTGGAGGGCCCGCAGGTGCTGTGGCTGGTCGCGGCGGGTGCCGTCGACCTGTTCGCGGTGGACGCCGGCCAGCAGGGCCACTGGCACCACCTCGGCCGTCTGGAGGCGGGCTCGCTGGTGCTCGGCCCGGTGCCGGGCCCCCAGCACACCCTGGTCGCCCGCCCGCTGCGGGACTGCGTGGTGCACCGCATCGGTTTGCGCGAGCTGTACCAGCCGGCCAACACCGCGACGTGGTCGTACGACGAGTACGGCAATCCGCAGTACGTGCCTCCGACGACGAGTCCGCTGGAGTACGCGCTCGCCCTGGGCGTCGGCCGCAGTCTGTCCATCCTCTTCCAGGCGCCGATGGCGACCGAGCGGGCCGCGGCGCCCACGGACGACGACGTGTTCTGGATGCAGGTGCCGCCGGGCAGCGTGCAGTACGGCTCGCTGTACGGCGCTGAGGCCGCGGCCGACCTGCTGATGGACCCGGCGCTGTGGCAGAGCATGGTCGACCAGCAGTACCGGCTGCTGACCACGCTGGACCGCTGGATCGAGGAACTGGAGAGCACCCACGAGACGCGGACGGCCGAGGGCATCAAGGCCGGTGAGGCGGTCCGTGCCCAGGCCGATCAGACGCTGCTCGCCTCCATCGGCAAGCGGTCGTCGAAGCGGACCACCGCGGCCGATGCCGACGCCTCGTACGCGGCCTGCAAGCTGGTCGGCCAGGCGGCCGGGATCAGCCTCACCGAGCCCACCCAGAAGGGCACCGGGGGCGACCGTCTCGACCCGGTCGAGCAGGTCGCCCTGGCCTCCCGCGTCCGTACCCGGGCCGTGCGCCTGGACGGCCGCTGGTGGCGGGACAACGTGGGGCCGCTGGTCGGGCACCGGGCCCTGTCCGGTGCGCCGGTGGCGCTGCTGTGGCGGCGCGGCGGATATGTCGCCGTCCATCCGTCCACCGGCCGTGAGACGCCGATCGAGAAGGCCAACGCCGACGAGTTCGAGCCGCGTGCGGTGATGTTCTACCGCCCGCTGCCGGAGCGCGGTCTCAGCCCGCTCGGGCTGCTGCGGTTCTGTATGCAGGGCATGCGCGGCGACCTGACCGGTCTGCTGCTCAGCGGCCTGGTCACGGTGGCGATCGGCGCGCTGGTGCCCATCGCGACCGGCAAGGTGCTCGGCGAGTTCGTGCCGAAGGCACAGACGAACCTGATCGTGCAGGTGTGCCTGGCGGTGATGCTCAGCAGCGTGGTGGCGGCGGCCTTCATGCTGTTGCAGAACCTCACCATCCTGCGGATCGAGGGCCGGATCGAGGCCACGCTCCAGCCGGCCGTGTGGGACCGGCTGCTCAGACTGCCGACGCGGTTCTTCACCGAGCGCTCCACCGGCGAACTGGCCAGCGCGGCCATGGGCATCAGCTCGATCCGCCGGCTGCTGGCGGGAGTCGGCCCGACGGTCGCCCAGTCGGTGACCATCGGGGCGATGAACCTGGGGCTGCTGCTGTGGTTCAGCGTGCCGATGGCGATGGCCGCGATCGGCATGCTCGTCGTCATCGCGGCCGTGTTCCTGGGGCTGGGGCTGTGGCAGGTGCGCTGGCAGCGGCGGCTGGTCGTGCTCTCCAACAAGCTGAACAACCAGGCCTTCCAGACCCTGCGCGGTCTGCCCAAGCTGCGGGTGGCCGCCGCCGAGAACTACGCGTACGCCGCGTGGGCGTCGGAGTTCGCGCGCAGCCGTGAGCTCCAGCAGAAGGTCGGCCGCATCAAGAACCTCTCGGCGGTGCTGGGCGCGGTGTATCTGCCGCTGTGCACGCTGCTGATGTTCATGCTGCTGGCCGGTCCGGCCCGGGGATCGATGTCGGCGGCCGCGTTCCTCACCTTCAACACCTCGGTGACGATGGTGCTGACCGCGGTCACGCAGCTGACCGGGTCGTTCGTCTCCGCGGTGGCCGCGCTGCCGTTGTTCGAGGAGATCAGGCCGGTGCTGGACGCGACGCCTGAGGTGCGGACGGCGAGCACGCGGCCGGGTCCGCTGTCCGGCGCGATCGAGGCACGGCGGGTGTCCTTCCGGTACTCGGACGACGGTCCGCTGATCCTGGACGAGGTGTCGTTCGAGGTGAAGCCGGGCGAGTTCGTCGCGGTCGTGGGCCCGAGCGGCTGCGGCAAGTCGACGCTGCTGCGTCTGCTGATCGGCTTCGACCGGCCGCTGTCGGGCAGCGTGCTGTACGACGGTCAGGACCTGGGGGCCCTCGACCAGTCGGCGGTGCGCCGGCAGTGCGGTGTGGTGCTCCAGCACGCGCAGCCGTTCACCGGTTCGATCCTGGACGTCATCTGCGGCACCGAGCCGTACACGCCGGAGGAGGCGATGGCGGCGGCCGAGATGGCGGGCCTCGCCGAGGACATCAAGCGGATGCCGATGGGTCTGCACACCATCGTCTCGGGCAGCGGCGCCGTATCCGGCGGCCAGCGCCAGCGGCTGATGATCGCGCAGGCGCTGATCCGCCGGCCGCGCATCCTCTTCTTCGACGAGGCGACCAGCGCCCTCGACAACGAGACCCAGCGCACGGTCATCGAGAGCACCAAGGCGCTCAACGCGAGCCGGGTCGTCATCGCGCACCGGCTGTCCACCGTGATGGACGCCGACCGGGTCGTGGTGATGGAGGACGGCAAGGTCATCCAGCAGGGCCCGCCCGCCGAGCTGCTCGCCGACACCAGCGGCCGGCTGCACGAGCTGGTGCGACGTCAGATGGCGTGAGGAATCACTCCGGTCCGGGGACCGGGGCGCCGGAGGGGACACCGGCCGCTCGATAGGCGGCGTAGAGCTCCTGCCAGGGCGCGTCGGCCCCGGCGTGCGGACCGGCGACCTGCTCGCCGCGCGCCCTGGCGTCCAGCGCGGTCAGGCACACCTCCCAGCCGGCGCCGTTGCGGGCGGCGGAGTCCTCGGCCTGGAGGACGTTGGTGAGCGTGAGGCGGGTGCGCTCGTCCTCGGTCTCCTCCAGGTCGAAGCGCAGTTCGTCCCCGCCCCACTCGAACGACAGGTGCCGGGGCGGGTCGACGGCGATGACCCGGCCCGTGGAGTCCGCCATGTGCGGGTCGCCGCTGAACCTGACCGCGCCGCCGGGGCGCAGTTCGATCTCGGCGCGGGAGGGGAACCAGCGCTCCAGTTCGTCGGGGTCGGTCACGAACTGCCAGACGCGGTCGACGGGATGGTCGTAGGTGCGGCTGAAGCGGACCGCGGGGCGGCCGTCGTCCAGGGTCAGATAGGTGCCGGTGAGTTCGGCTGCCATGAGGGATCAGTCCTTCGGTGCGGGTGGTTTCGTGGTGTCCGGCGTCTCGTCGAGGCGGCGGCCCAGCGCGTCGAGGCTCTCGTTCCAGAGCTTGCGGTAGGGGGCGAGCCAGGCGTCGAGTGCGGCGATCGGGCCGGGGTCCAGGGCGTAGACGCGGCGCTGCGCGTCCTGCCGTACCCGGACCAGGCCTGCCTCGCGCAGCACTTTCAGGTGCTTCGACGTGCTCGGCTGGCTCAGTCCGCACGCCTCGACGATCTCACCGACGGCCCGGGGCCGCTCCAGGAGCAGGGCGACGATGGCCCGCCGGTGGGGATCGGCGAGGGCGGTCCAGAGGGCTGCGTCGGACATGCCTTCAATATGCCCCTGCCGTTATATGCCTGTCAAGGAATATGCCCTACGAGTGCTTGTGGCCGATGGCGTGACTTCGCCGTACGCCGCCGGGCTTCCGTTGCTCCAGCGCGATTTCGGGTACTCACGTCCAATGCGAATCAGCGTGATGGATGTGGGATCGAACACGGTCAGACTCGTCGTCTCGGACGCGGAGGACGGCGTACCGCTGCCGGTGCACACCGCGAAGTGGCGACTCAGGCTGTCCGAACAGGTCACACCGGGGGGACCCATCCCTGAGCAGGCCATCGGGCAACTCGTCGACGCGGTCGCCGAGGCGAGCCGGACGGCCACCCGGTGGGGCGCTGCGGGCCCGCTCGCCTTCGCGACCGCCGTGGTGCGCAACGCGCCGAACCGGCACGAGGTGCTGCACACCGTCCGGGCCCGTACCGGCGTGGACCTGTGCACCCTGCCGGGTGAGGTCGAGGCCGAGCTGACGTTTCTCGGGGCACGGCGCTGGATGGGCTGGCGGTCGGGGCCGCTCGCCCTGCTCGACATCGGCGGCGGCTCACTGGAAGTCGCCTTCGGGCGCGGCCGGTTGCCCGACTTCGTGGCGTCGTTGCCGCTGGGCGCGGGGCGGCTTACCCATGAGTTCTTCGAGGACGAGGACCCGCCGTCGCCGGAGCGGGTGCGCGCGATGCGCCGCCGGGTCCGCCATCAGCTGCGGGACGTCGCGGCGCGGATCCGCTGGGAGGGCCCGCGCACCGCGGTCGCCACCTCCCGCACGTTCCAGCAGCTGGGCCGGCTGTGCGGCGCCGCACCCGGACGCCACGGCCCGTTCGTGGACCGGGAACTGCACCGCGTGGGGCTGCGGGAGGCGATCACGACACTGACCGCCCTGCCCGCCGCCGAACGCGCGCGCCTGCCCGGCATCTCCGCGCCGCGGGCCGCACAGAGCCTGGCCGGCGCGGTGGTCGCGCACACCGCGATGAAGCTGGCCGGCATCAGGTCCGTCACGGTCTGCCCCTGGGCGATCCGCGAGGGCGTGCTGCTGCGCCACATCGAGGACGGCCCGTCCTGGTGGGCGGAGGTGACCCGCCGCAACGAGGAGGCCGCCCCTCCTGACCCGGTGCCGCTGCGCATCGCGGCCGCCGCGGGCAACTGATCACGCGGACGGAACCGACGTAACGAACACGGAAGGGAGACCCCCCATGTCCCACGACAAGAATCAGGACCCCTCCGGCGAGCAGCCCGAGACGGCCCTCGACGAGGTCCTGCGCGAGATCGAGGACGCCGAGAACCGCACCGAGGACTCCCCCGGGGAGCGACGCCACCGGGGTGAGGCCGGGGACGCCGTCACGCCGAACGAGCGCGCGCAGGAGGAGTCCGAGGGAGAGTGACGCGGGCGGGTGACGCGGGCGGGTGACCGGCCCTCGCCCGGGTACCCGGCGCGCATGGAACACGACCGCGACGAACCGCCCCTGCCCACCCCGCGCGGCGCGCTGAGCAGGGGTGTCGAGGCGTATCTGCGGGGTGCGGGCCAACTGCCCCGCCTCGAGGAAGCCGCCCGGGCCGAGGTGTACGGCGACGATCTCCAGCTCGCCCTGTACCTGTGCTACGAGCTGCACTACCGCGGTTTCGCGGGCGTGGCCCCGGAGCTGGAGTGGGATCCTGATCTGCTGCGCGTTCGAGCGGGCCTGGAGCACCGCTTCCTGTCCGCGCTGCGCACCGACGCCAAGGTCCACGACAGCGTCGACGAGGCGCTGCGGGGTTTGCTGGTGGAGCCCGTCCACGGCACGGGCGTCACGCACTTCCTGCGTGACGAGGGCGAGCTGTGGCAGGTGCGCGAGTACGCGGCCCAGCGCTCGCTGTACCACCTCAAGGAGGCCGACCCGCACGCCTGGGTGCTGCCGCGGCTGTCGGGCCGGGCGAAGGCGGGGATGGCGGCGGTGGAGTTCGACGAGTGGGGCGGCGGCCGCGCCGACCGCGTCCACGCGCGGCTGTTCGCCGACCTGATGACGGATCTGGGCCTGGACACCACCTACGGCCGCTACCTCGACGCGGCGACGGCCGAGGCCCTGGTGACGGTGAACCTCATGTCCCTCTTCGGTCTGCACCGGGCCCTCCGGGGCGCCCTGGTCGGCCACTTCGCGGCCGTCGAGATCACCTCGTCACCGGGGTCTAGGCGACTCGCCGAGGCGATGCGCCGCACGGGCGCCGGGCCGGCGGCCGAGCACTTCTACGACGAGCACGTCGAGGCCGACGCGGTCCACGAGCAGGTGGTGCGCCACGACGTCATCGGCGGTCTGCTGGAACGGGAGCCGCATCTCGCCCCCGATGTCGCCTTCGGGATCGACGCCACCGAGTTCGTCGAGGACCGCTTCGGCACCCGGCTGCTCACCGACTGGCGCGCGTCACGTTCGTCACTGTATGCACCGCTTACCCAGGAGATAACCCATATATCCTGACCGCCGGGGTACCCGAGCAGCGTGAATCTACTGGTACCCCCGGGCGTCTACGCCCCACAGGAGGACACCGAGCTGCTGGCCGGTGTCCTGTCCGACGAGCCGCTGCCCACGGGCGCGGAGGTCCTCGACGTGGGCACCGGGACCGGCGCCCTGGCGTTGGCGGCCGCGCGCCGCGGTCTTCGTGTGACCGCCGTGGACGTGTCCCGGGGCGCCGTGTGGGCCGCGCGGCTGAACGCCCGGCTGGCGGGACTCCCCCTCCGCATCCGGCACGGCAACCTCTTCGATCCCGTGCGCGGGGAGTCGTTCGATCTGATCCTGGCCAATCCGCCGTACGTGCCGGCGCCGGAGGGCGGCGGGGAGCCGCGCGGCTCGGCCCGCGCCTGGGACGCCGGCGGGGACGGGCGGCTGGTCGTCGACCGGATCTGCCGGGAGGCGCCCGCCCTGCTGCGTCCGGGCGGGGTGCTCCTGCTCGTGCAGTCGGCGCTGAGCGACCCGGACCTGACCGTCGGGCAGTTGCGCGCGTCCGGCCTGAAGGCCGCGGTGATCCGTCGGCACCGGATCGCGTTCGGGCCGGTGCTGCGCGGCCGGGAACGCTGGCTGCGGCAGCGGGGACTGCTGCCCGCCACCGAGAACGAGGAAGAGCTGGTGGTCGTCCGTGCCGAACTCCCCGTCTGACCGTTCCGCGCCGCCGCGGCGCGTCACCGTCCAGCGCAAGGGCCCGCTCCTGGTGGAGGGCCCGGTGGAGGTGGAGCTGGAGGACGGATCGGTCGTCCGCTCCGACCGCTTCCGCGTGGCCCTGTGCACCTGCCGCCGCAGCCGCCGCTACCCGTGGTGCGACACGAGCCACCGCGACCGGGCATGACCCGGGGGCCGACGGGCGGCCCCACTCCGCCCGCCGGCCCCCTGTACGGGATCGCGGTTCCCCGCGTCGGCAACCCGGCTCCCCAGCAACGGGCCGCCTACTTCACGGGAACGGTGCGATCCCGGTCTCAGAACGCGAAGAGGCCCGAACCGTGGGCGTTCTTCACGCAGTCATTGGAGAAGGTGCGCTCATACGAGACGCGCTTGCCCTGCCAGACGCCGTCGACGGTGACGACCACGGGGTCGTACTGCTTGGTGCACATCACTCCGTCCCTGGCGGTCAGGGCGTCGATGTTCCCGCCGACGCCCAGGAGTTCCGTACAGGCCGAGCCGGCGGCCGGGTGCGTGCCGCCGGGCCTCGGGGCACAGGTCAGGGTGACCGCGCGTTCCGGGGTCACGGCGATCGCGCTCTCACCGTGGCCCACCGTCAGAACGAGGGCCGAGGGGGCGTAGAGCGCGGTGGGGGCCTGACCCGGACTGGCGAGCGCGGACCCGGTGAGGGGTCCGCAGACGGCGCTGGCCGTCAGGCCGAGGGTCATGGCCCAGCGCGCGGTGCTCCGCATTGTGTGCATCCTTCCGCTCGATTACAGGGTGTGCCGGTCCGTGCTCGGTCGGTGCCCGGAGCGGCGAGCGCGAGTCTGCCGAGTCCGCCGCGGAAACACACATCGACCCCACCGGTTTCAGTAACATTGCGTGTTGAATCAGTGGCGTGAAGTTACGGAATCTGCCCGAGTGAAGCCCGTAACCGCACGGCTTTCGGGGGCACGATGCGGCCAGATGGCCGATTTCCGGCTGCTCGTTAATAGGCCTGAAACATTCCGATTCCGCTCTCAGCCGACCGCTTCGCTACCCCTTGTGTTCATGCTCGGGTCGAGTAATCGTCATTACATGATTACGAAAGAGCAGAAAGAGAAGCTGCGCGGCTGGTTCGCCGGCCGCCTCCCCGACGACCTCTTCGAGGAACTGACCGAGCTCACGGTCGACCGCGAGGAGATCACCGTGATCGGCCGCATCCCCGAACCACGGCTGGCTCAGGACGCTCCGGACGCCGAACGGGAAGCGGCCCTGGAAAGCCGGGTGCAGGAGTTCCGGGAGCGCACCCGCGAGGACCGGATGGCCGTGGCCCGGGAGGCCGAGCACCGGTTCGGCCGGAAGGTCTCCTGGGGCGTGGAGTGCGCCGGGCGGCGCGCGCTCTTCACGCACGTGGCCGCGCCCGTGATGACGCGGCTGCGCCAGCCGGAGCGCCAGGTCCTCGACACCCTGATCGCCGGCGGTGTCGCACGCAGCCGCAGCGACGCGCTGGCCTGGTGCGTGCGTCTGGTCCAGCGTCATACGGACGACTGGCTCGCGGAGTTGCGCGATTCTCTGGAACACGTGCAGCGGGTGCGGGCCCAGGGGCCGGACGCCGACACGGACCGCGCGCCGTCCGCTGACGGCGAGGAGTGACCGAAGAGTGGAGGAATCGTCCCCCAGCAACGCCGAGAATGGATGATCCGTCCTCTGGCGTCGCCGACGCTTGATCGTTTACGGTCGGCAGACCCCATGAGGACGGCATCCGCGCGCCGCCGCACACCCCGGCGCCGGCGGGCGGCCGTCCGCTCAAGTCTTGTCCCGGCCGCACGAACTGGCGCGCGTCCCGCACGAGTCGGCGGCCCGGCCCTGATCGCTCCCCTCCTGCCTACCGGTCGGTATGGTCGGCGTACTGCGCGTTCTCAGCGACGAGAGGCGGGACGGCCGGCATGGCGAAGCACTGGGCGGACTTCCAGTACGAGATCTATCTCAACGGGATGACGGGGGCCGTACCGCGGCTGCCCACCGATCTGACCCGGCTTGAGGAACTGACCGAACAGCGGCTCGGGCCCGGCCCGGTCGGCTATGTGGCGGGCAGCGCCGGAAGCGGCAGCACCGCCCGCGCCAACCGAGCGGCCCTGGAGCGTCGCCGGATCGTGCCGCGCATGCTGCGGGACGTGCACTCACGGGATCTGTCGGTCGAGGTGCTGGGCCGCGCCCTGCCCGCCCCGCTGGCGCTGGCCCCGGTCGGCGTACTGTCGATCATGCACCCGGACGCCGAACCCGCCGCCGCCCGGGCCGCCGCCGCGCAGGGCTTGCCGTACATCCTGTCGTCCGCCTCGAGCACGCCCATGGAGCAGGTCGCCGAGGCGATGGGCGACGCCGAGCGGTGGTTCCAGCTGTACTGGCCCAAGGATCCGGAGGTGGCCCGCAGCTTCCTGAGCCGGGCGAAGGCGGCCGGGTTCAGCGTGCTCGTGGTCACCCTGGACACACCGCTGCTGTCGTGGCGGCCCCGGGATCTCGACCAGGCGTATCTGCCCTTCCTCCACGGCGTCGGCACAGCCAACTACTTCTCGGACCCGGCCTTCCAGGCGGGTCTGGCCAAGCCGGTGCACGAGGACCCGAACGCGGCCGTGATGCGTTTCGTCGGAATGTTCTCCGACCCGGCCAAGTCCTGGCCGGACCTGGCGTTCCTGCGGGAGAACTGGGACGGCCCGATCGTCCTCAAGGGCGTCCTGCACCCGGACGACGCGCGGCTGGCCGCTCAGGCGGGCATGGACGGCGTCGTCGTCTCCAACCACGGCGGCCGCCAGGTGGCGGGTTCCGTGGCCGCCGCCGACGCGCTGCCCCGTGTCGTGGACGCCGTCGGCGACCGGCTCACCGTCCTCTTCGACAGCGGTGTGCGCACCGGCGACGACATCTTCAAGGCCCTTGCCCTGGGCGCGCGGGCGGTGCTCGTCGGACGCCCGTACGTCTACGGTCTCGGCCTCGACGGACAGTCCGGCGTCGAACACGTCATCCGCTGCCTCCTGGCCGAACTCGACCTCACCCTGGCCCTGTCGGGCCACGCCACGCCTGCGACGGTCGGCCCGGCCGACCTGACGGAGGAGCCGGGCTGAGGCGTGGGCGGGGGCGAGGCCGAGTTCACCGCTCGGCCGTTCAGCGGTTCGGCGCTGTCACCTGCCGTGCGGTCGGGACGTCCTCCTCCGCGATCGACAGGGACCCCGCCGCCGTGGGCACGGGCTCCGGCTGCCAGCGCTGCTCGTCGGACCGGTCGCGGACCTTGACGACGATGTCGGCGCCCGGGTCGTCGTTGGTGGAGGTGAGGGCGAGCTGCTCGTCCCAGCGGGGCAGCAACTCCCCTCGCACGGTGAGGTCGTAGCGCACGTCCTCGCCCCGCTCCGCGTCCTCCTCTGCGCAGGTGCCGAGCACGACGACGCCGGCGTCCTTGTGCGAGTCCAGGCACAGCCCGGGATCGGCGACGCTGCGCAGCAGCCCGTCGTTCTCGTACGTCCACTGCTGGGTCCACGCCGTCGAGCACGAGGCCAGCTTCGCCCCCGAGCCCTCCTTCGGCAGGTCCCGGATGTCGAGGCACAGATCGGCGCCCGCGTTGCGCAGCCGTGTCACGCCCGGTGCCGTGGGCAGTCCGGCCGTGTCCGGCGGTGTCACGGACCCGCCGCCGTTGCCGCCGGCGGCACTGTTGGAACCGGCCGGGTCGGCCTGGCCGCCGTCGTACGACGACGCGCTGATGATGAGCACCGTCGCCAGCACCCCGGCCGACACCGCGCCGACGCCCGAGAGCAGCGCCCGGGAGGACCGCAACGCGTCCGGGATCCGGGCCCCCGGGACCCGGCGGGCGGGCATGGGGATCCTGGACAGCAGACGGTGGCGTGGGCTCCCGGACCGCCCGCCGCCGCGCCGGCCGCCGCGACCGCCGCGCGTACCGTGCGAGGCGCGGCCCGGACGCGAGTCGAGGTAGCGGCGGGCGCCCCAGCCGAGCACCGCTTCGGCGATCAACGGGCCGAGATTGCCCTCGAAATGGCTCAGTTGCTCGGCGGCGTTCCGGCAGTAGCGGCAGTCCGCCAGATGCTGCTGGACGTCCGGCAGCAGTGCGCCGCCCCGACGGATCGGGACGTCGAGGAGGCGGTTGTAGAACCGGCAGTCATGGGTCGGCGCGAGTTCACGATGGGCATGTACACAACCCTCGCGGAATTTGTCACGCGCCTGTTCGAGGGCGGCCGACGCGATGTCGGTGTCCATGCTCAGCAGGCCGGCGGGGACGCTTAAAGGATCTGCCTCGACCTCGACGTGCCAGAGCAAACAGCGCGCGGCGGCGGGAAGTGCCTGGAATGCCCGCTCCGCGAGTGCCCGGTTTTCGGGCGTCATGGACGTCGCCGCGCGCAGTCCGCGCCCTCCGGCCGGTTTCTGCAGCGCCGGCAGTACGGCGGATATTCGATCGTCGCCGGACCACTCCCGGATCGTGTCGCGCACGGTCACCAGAAGGACCGGGCGCAGCGCGACGGCCGAGTCGCCGAAGGCCACGCGGTTGAGGGTCCGGTGGAAGGCGGTCCCGGTAACCATGGCGGCGACCTGCGCCGACGAGGCCAGACAGATGACCGCGTAGTCGTGCACCGGCTGCCAGTGCCGCGCCATCAGCAGCGCGACGGAATGGGCGGCGACCTCGCCCTCCGGGCTGCCTCTCAGCGGGGCGGCGAGTGCTTCATCGGATTCCCCGGGATCCCCGCCGGGCGGGGG
Organism: Streptomyces sp. NPDC044719; assembly: GCF_056433405.1. Lineage (NCBI taxonomy): Bacteria > Bacillati > Actinomycetota > Actinomycetes > Kitasatosporales > Streptomycetaceae > Streptomyces > Streptomyces sp. NPDC044719. The sequence goes on along the minus strand of NZ_JBWKHE010000002.1, from coordinate 476,646 downwards.
ATACGGGGGACGAGGGGGGTGGGGGGTGGGCACTGAGATGGTTCCTTCCCACGCGCAGGTGACACACAGAAGTCCTGCCGCCGAAAAAGGAGCCCGGTTGGTGCGAGCCTTTTCTGGCGCGGCGCGGGAGGTGCGAATTCACCGGCGGTGAATCGGACCCGGTCCACAAATCACGTGCGACACCCGGCCATTCCCCCCGCACGTGTGTTTCACTCTTCCACAACCCCCACACGACCAACAAGGCGCCCGTGCAACATCCAGCCCATTGACAGAAAGTCAGAAACGGGGAACGCGCGCACATCGCTCGCACTCGTTTTCGACATTTCCGTGCGCCCTGTGTGAATCGGGTCAGATCTGCCAGGACCGCAGCCGGTCCGCCGCGCCGTAGACATCGGTCGTGTTGGACATCAGATCGCGGGCGAGGTCGACGAGGGCCCCGTAGGGCGGGTCGATGCCGACGCCGCTGACGAACATGTACGCCACGGCCGTCGCACAGGCGAAGCGGGCGTTGGCCGTGGGCAGCGGCCGGAGCACGGCGAGGGTGTGCAGCAGCGCGGCGGCCCGCCAGGCCGGGTCGGAGTTCACCCCGAGGCGCGGCGGATCGACCCGGTGCCGGGCGACGGCGGCGACGAGCGCGGAGAAGTCGTTGACGGTGGGCTGGTCCGGCAGGACCTCCTCATGGCGCTGCAGCAGCCAGGGCACGTCGATATGAATGACGGGTGCCATCGGTCAGGCGGCCCGCCCTTCGCCCTTGGCGGACGGCTCGTCGTCCGGGAAGGCCGCGGCGAACTCGTCGGCGTGGGTCGCGAAGAACCTGCGGAAGGCCTCCGCGCCCTCCTGCAGCGCCCGGTGGCGGGCTATGTCGGCCGCGGCCGCCTCCCGCACGAGCGCCTTCATCGACGTACCGCGTTCCTTGGCGATCTGCCGCAGGTCCTCAAGCTCGCGGTCGCTGAACTCCACGTTGAGAGCTGGCATGCCTTCAAGGTACCGCTCGGGTACTGACTCGTAAATATCCCCAGGTCAGAGAGGAATCAGACGGTACCGGGAAGCGGTGCCCGCCGGTCTGCCGACGAGACCCGCGTCACACGGCGCCCCGGCGATGTCACATTCCGGGGCCCCACCGGGGTCCCAGTGGTGACGCGTCTCTGGGAGGACCACGCATGACCGAGATCACCGCACCCGGCACCGACGCCCCGGCCGACGAGGCGACCGGGGTGTTCGTCGACCATCGCGAGCTGCTGTTCGGCGTCGTCTACAACATGCTCGGCAGCGTCGCCGACACCGAGGACGTCCTGCAGGAGACCTGGCTGTCCTGGACCGCCCGCCGCGGTGGCGATCCCCTGACCGGCGTCGACAACCCCCGCGCCTATCTCGTACGGGCGGCGGTCAACCACGCGCTGCGCCGCCGCGCCACGATCAGCCGCAGGCGGGAGACCTACGTCGGCCAGTGGCTGCCCGAGCCTCTGGTCGCCGACGGCGAGGCCGACACCGCCGACGGGCCCGCCCTGCGCTCCGAATCGGTGTCGCTGGCGATGCTGGTCGTCCTGGAGTCGCTGACCCCGCTGGAGCGGGCCGTGTTCGTCCTGGGCGAGGTGTTCGGCTACCCGCACGCCGAGATCGCGGAGGTCATCGACCGCTCCCCCGCCGCCGTACGGCAGTTGGCGCACCGGGCCAGGGAGCATGTGCACGCGCGGCGGCCGCGGTACGAGGCGCATCCGCGGGTGCGGCGGGAGGCGACCGAGCGGTTCGTGCGGGCGGCGCTCGGCGGGGACATCGCCGCGCTGATGGAGGTCCTCGCGCCGGACGTCACGGCGTGGACGGACGCCGGCGGCAAGCGCAAGCCGGCGAGCCTGCGCCCGGTGCACGGCCGGGACAAGGTGGCCCGCCTGCTCACGTCCGGGCGCGGCGGTCCGCGCGACCCCGTCCTGCGCTACCGCCGCGTCAACGGCGACGACTCCGCCGTGCTGTTCGACGGGGACGCGCCGTTCGCCGTCCTGGTGCTGGACCTCACCCCGGAGGGCGACCGGGTGCGCGGCATCTATGTCGTGGCCAATCCGGACAAGCTCGCCCACGTGCCCAGGGGGGAGGTGTGAGCGGCCGGTGCCGGTGAGCTCAGGACCGGGCGCGGCAGAACTCCCGGACGGTCCGGTTGAAGGCCTCCGGGGCTTCGATGTTGGTGAGGTGCCCGACGCCCGGAAGCACGACCAGGGTGGCGTGCGGGATCGCCGCCAGGAACGGGTGGGCGACCTGCTCCACCGGGGAGCGCGCGTCGAGTTCGCCCCAGAGCAGGAGCGTCGGCACCGTGATCGTGGGCAGCAGGTCGCGCTGGTCGGCCTCGGCCATGACGGTGAGCTCGGTCCGCAGGCTCTGGGGGCGTGTGTCGGCCGACATCACGGACATCAGGCGTACGGCTTCGGCGGGCGGCTGTCCCGCGAACAGGCCCGGCATGGTCGGCGCGAAGTCCTCGGCCGGGACCGCCAGCAGCCGCTCGGCCCCCTCGACCCGCGCCCGCACCTCCGCCGCGGGCAGCGAGCCCTTCCAGCCGGCATAGGTGTCGACGAGGAGCAGCGTCCTGACGAGATCGGAGTGGTGCCGGTAGAGCTCCAGCACGATGGTCCCGCCCCAGGACAGGCCGAGCACATGGGCCGGGCCGAGGCCCACGTCCTTGATGACGGCCGCCAGACAGCGGGCGTAGCCGGCGAGGGTGAAGGAGGGCGGTACGTCGGAGGAACGGCCGGCTCCCGGTTCGTCCCAGGCGATCACTGTGAACGCGTCGGCCAGGTCGGCGACCTGGCCACGCCAGAGGCGGGCGTCCACCGTGGCGCCGTGCACGAGCACCAGGGGCGGGCCCGAGCCCACCCGGTCGTAGGCGACCTCGATGCCGTCTACCCGCACCGCGTGCATGTGACCAGGCTACGCGCGGGTGCCGGAGGCGTCCTGTCGGCGGACTCCCCCGGCACCGGACACGTCCCTACCCCTGGTCCGCCACGAAGGCGGCCATCCGGGTCAGGGCGGCGTTCCAGTTGATCGTGTGCTCGTTGGTCGACCAGGACTGGATGTCGTCGATGTAGCAGAACTGTCCTACGCAGCCCTGGAGTTTGCTCTGTGCGAAGGGGTCCTGGATGCTCGAGTTCGGCCCGCCGGCGAGGGTGCCCCGCGGCGGGTGGGGCAGGCCGGGGTCGAGCTGGCGGGCGTACCAGCGGCTGTGCTGGTTCTGGGAGCTGACCTCGCCGTAGCCGGTGACGTAGGAGATGTTCAGCGCGTTGCGGCCGAGGATGTAGTCCATGCTCTGCAGTGCGCCGTCCCGGTACTTCGAGGCGCCGGTGATGTCGTACGCGGTGGCGAGGACGACGGCGTTGTTGAGGACCTGGTGGCTGGAGCCCCAGTCGTACTTGTTGCCGTCGGGCGCGTAGGGCATGCCGTAGGAGTGGTCCTTCAGGGTCGCCAGGTAGCGGTCGGCGCCCTTGACGACGGACTCGCGCACCTTGTCCCGGCCCGGCAGCTTGTTCGGCACCGTCGCGAGGTCGAGCCGGCCCGCCGCCCCGGTGCGTGCCCAGTCGAAGCCGAGCGGCTTGAAGAGGTCGGCCGTGTGGACCGGGGACTTCAGGACGTACTCCTCGAACTGCTTCTCCCCCGTGCTGAGATACAGCTCGGCCGCCGCCCAGTAGAAGTCGTCGGTCACGTCGTTGTCGGGGTAGGCGCCGCCGCCGATGCCGTCGCTCTCGGAGGCGTGACGGCCGGGGTGCGCGAGCGCCGCCGACCAGGCCGTGCGGGCGGCGGCCAGGGTCTTGTCGGCGAACGCCCTGTCGTGGGACCGGTACAGGCGGGCCGCCTGCGCCGCCGTGGCGGCCAGGTTCAGGGTGGCCGCGGTGGACGGCGGGTGCAGTTCGCGCTTCTGCGGGTCGTCGCTCGGCAGCAGCGGCAGCCCGGTCCACTGCTCGTCGTGGATCTTGTGGTGGGCCATGCCGGCCAGCGGCTTCCCGGCGGGCACCTGCATCTTCAGCAGGAACTCCAGCTCCCAGCGGGCCTCGTCGAGGATGTCCGGGACCTTGTTGCCGCTCTCGGGGATGGCGAGCGTGCCGTCGCCGAGCTTGCCGGCGTCGCCGGTGCGGGCGTGCAGCGCGCGTTCGTGGGTGCTCAGCAGCTCCCAGGTGGAGATGCCGCCGTTGACGACGTACTTGCCGTGGTCGCCGGCGTCGTACCAGCCGCCGCTGACGTCAAGGGTGTAGTCACACACGCCGGGCTGGCAGGGCACGGCGGTGTCGCCCTGGTTGGGTGCCACGCCCACGTGACCGGCCCGCCGTCCGTACCCGGGCCGCAGGTCCTCGCGGATCTCGACGCCACTGCGCTGGGTGTAGTAGTACTTCGCCGAGTCCAGCCGGAGCCGCTCCCAGACGCCGGCGTCGATGTCGAAGGGGCGGCTGGTCTCGCCGTCGGCGACCAGGGTGAGGCCGGTGCCCTTCGTGCGGTACGCGCCGAAGTCGATCGAGTGGACGTTCTGCCCCGAGGAGGCGTCGGCACCGCGCGGCACGGTCGTGCCCCGGGCGACCACGGTGCCGCGGGCGTTCCTCAGCTCCCAGGGCAGCTTCGCCGTGGCATCGGTGACCAGGGTGGCGTTCTTCGGCCCGGCGGGCAGGTAGGCGACCTGGTTGACGCGGACCCGGGGGCCGGTGTCGGGCTCCCACGGTTCCGGCGCGACGCCGCCCAGCAGCGAGACGTCGTCCATGCAGAAGCGCCAGGCGTCCGCGCTGCCGCCGAGCTGGAAGCCGACCTGCCCCTGGGTGGTGTCGACGGGCGAGGTGAAGGTGTAGGAGTAGCGGTCGCCGGAGACGCTGAGCTGCGGTGTCACCTCGTAGTAGGTGTCGTACGGGGACACCGACAGGCCCACGATCGCCCGCACCACATGCCCGGCGGGCGTGCCGGTCGCGCTGAACGAGAAGCGGTACGACTCCCCCTTCACGAGGGTGATGTCGTTCTGTCCGACGGCGGCGTCCCAGCGGTTGGCGGTGCCGCCGGGGACGTCGGCGCAGAGCCGGCCGTCGGACAGTCCTCCCGTGACGTTGCTGGTCGTCCACCAGGGAGCGGTGGTGGTGTCGAAGGTGCCGTTCTCGACCTGTTCGACCTCTTCGGCCCCGGCCGGTGCGGAGGGCAGCGCAGTGAGCGCGGTCGCCAGGAGGGCCGTCAGGGACAGCAGGGCGGTTCTGCGTCGTTTCACGTCCGGGCTCCTCTGGTGAGGTGCGGGTGGCGCTCGTCGTGGGAGCGCTCCCAGTTACGGATGCCCGCCATGGTTGTGGCTCATGTGACACTCCGTCAACGGTCCGGACGGGACTGGCTGTCCGCCGCCCGTCCGGACCAGTGTGGCCTAGACAGTGTCCAGTCGGCTGATACGCATCGCGCCCCGCGCCTCGTCGGGGTGGCGGCTGGTCAGGGTGAGCCGGATCCGGGAGCCGCGGACGGCTTTGAAGGTGATCACGGTGGGGGCGTCGGAGGCGGTGGCCCAGTCGATCGTGGCATCCCGCACGGCCCGCCACGCCCGGCCGTCCCACACCGCCGCCTCGATCGCCGCGGGCAGGCTGTGCGTGGCGTCCACCGTGAAGGAGACGTCCACCCGGTCGAAGCCGCGGGTGCGCCCGTGGTCGACCGAGACCCAGTCCTCGCCGCGTGCCCCGTCGAAGGCGGGCAGCAGGGCCGTGGCCTGCTTGAAGAAGCCGTTGGACCAGCCGGTGGCCGGATCGCCGTCGAGCATGGCGGCGGGCAGGGTGTCCGGACGGCCGGAGTAACTGGCGTCCGCGTGCGGGTAGTCCACCGGCGCCGGGTGCTCCGGCCTGAACGCGGGCGGGGTCGTCTCGGCCCGGTCCCGGGCACCGGTGGCGCGTACGGTCGCCGTGCCGGTGCGCAGGCCGTCGGCGCGGGCGATCACCTTCAGCGTGCCCTTCCTCGTGCCGGAGCGGACGATGGCGAGGGCCTTGCCGTGGTAGGCGGTGCGGGTGCTCGCCTGGTAGCGCTCGGCGCTCTCCTGCCGGCCGTTGTCGAGCCCGGCGAGGGAGCCGCCCGCCACCTCGAAGGAGATCAGGTGTTCCGCGCCGGGCACCACCACGCCGCGCCGGTCGACCACCTCGGCGGTCACGAAGACCAGCGAACGGCCGTCCGCGGCGAGCGACTCGCGGTCCGGTGTCAGGCGTATCGCGTACGGGGCGCCGGCGGTACGCAGCACGTCGGTCGCGACCGTCCTGCCGTCCTTGCGCGCGACGGCCTTCAGCTCGCCCGGCTCGTAGGGCACCTTCCAGGTCAGGTGGAGCTTTCCGGCACTGCCGTTCGGGCTGGTGTAGCTGCCGGGGTAGGGGCCGTCGGTGAACGTCTTGTCGTCGCCGGTCGCCTCGGTGGTCTCCAGGTACGCGCGGCCGTCGACGGTCCTCTTGGTGTCGAACCGCCGTACGCCCAGGGACTTTCCGTTGAGGAACAGTTCGACGGTGTCGACGTTGGCGTACGCCCAGACCTCGACCGTGTCGCCCTCGGCGTGGTTCCAGGTCATAGGGAGCAGGTGGACCATCGGCCGCTCGGTCCACTGGCTCCGGAAGAGGTGGTACATGTCCTTCGGGAAGCCGGCGGTGTCGACCGCGCCGAAGAAGGACGCCTTGACCGGGAAGACGTCGTACGGCGTGGGCTCTCCGATGTAGTCGATGCCCGACCAGAGGAACTGCCCGGCGAACCACTTGCGGTCCCGGTCCTTCTTGTGGCCGTACTCGCCGCTCATGGTCCAGGAGGCGAGGTTGTTGTCGTAGGAGGAGGTCGCCCGCCGGCCGGGCGTGTGGTCCTCACCGGTGTTGAGGTGCTCCGGCTCCTGGTAGACGCCGCGGGTGGAGGTCTCCGAGGACGACTCCGACTCGAACAGGAACAGCTTGGGGTAGCGGGCGTGCAGGGCGTCCACCGACTTGGCCGTGTTGTAGTTGAGGCCGAGGCCGTCGATCTTGGCGAGGATCAGATCGCCGGGAGAGCCCGGGGCGGGCACGCTGCGGTGCCGGTGGGAGCCGATCACGACCGGGCGGGTGGTGTCGTAGGCCTTGATGGCGGCGATGAGCCGGTCGGCCATGGCGAGACCGGCGGTGGAGGTGAACTCGCTGACCTCGTTGCCGATGGACCACATCAGGACGGCGGGCGAGTTGCGGGCGGCCAGGACCATCTCCGCGATGTCCTTGTCGGCCCACTCGTCGAAGAAGCGGCCGTAGTCGTACCGCGTCTTGGGGCTCTTCCAGCAGTCGAACGCCTCCACCAGCATGACGATGCCGAGTTCCTCGCAGACGCCGATCATCTCCGGGGAGGGCGGGTTGTGGGAGGTGCGGAAGGCGTTGACACCCATCGACCTCATGATGAGCATCTGTCGGCGGATGGCGTCCTTGCTGACAGCGGCGCCGAGGGCGCCCAGGTCGTGGTGGAGGTCGACGCCCTTGAGCTTGTGGTGGGTGCCGTTGAGGAAGAAGCCCTCGTCCGGGTCGAAGCGGAAGGTGCGGAAGCCGAAGGGGGTGCGATAGGTGTCGGTGGTCCGGCCGCCGACGCGCAGTTCGGTGTGCAGGGTGTACCGGTGCGGGGCTTCGATGTCCCAGAACTCGGGCCGTTCGACGCTGAGTTCGTGGGTCTCGGTGTGCTCGTCGGTGACTGCGGCCGTGGAGGAGGTACGGGCGACCGTGCGGCCCTTCCCGTCGACGACGCGGGAGACGACCTCGACCTCCGCGCCCGCGCCCGACTCGTTGCGGACCGACGTGTCGATCCGCACGAGGGCCCGCTCGGCGGAGACCTCGGGCGTGCGGACGTGGGTGCCCCAGCGGGCCACGTGCACCGGCTCGGTGATCACCAGGCGGGCCTCGCGGTAGATGCCGCTGCCCGAGTACCAGCGGCTGCTGGGGAGCCGGTTCTGGACCTTGACCGCGATCACGTTCTCGGTGGTGCCGTCGGTGTGCACCAGGTCGGTGAGGTCGAAGGCGAAGCCGGTGTAGCCGTAGGGGTGGCGGCCGGCCTCCTCGCCGTTGCAGTAGACGTGGGAGTCCATGTAGACGCCGTCGAACTCCACCGAGATCCGCTTGCCGGCGAGGGCGGGCGGCAGGGTGAAGGCGAGGCGGTACCAGCCGAGGCCGCCGGGCAGGAAGCCGGTGCCGCTGGTGGTGCCGTGCTCGGTGGTGGGGGCCTGCTCGATGCTCCAGTCGTGCGGGACGGTGACCTCGCGCCACCGGGAGTCGTCGTAGCCGGGCAGGGCGGCGTCGGCGTAGGCGCCGGTCGGATCGGTGATGCCACCCGGGTTGACCAGCGCGAACCGCCAGCCGTCGCGCAGGGCGACGGTGCTGCGGCCGGACGCGCCGCGCACCTCCTCGGCGGCCCACGCCTCCGGGGCACCGAGCAGCGCTCCGGCCGCGGGCGCGGCCGCGGAGGCGAGCAGGACCGATCTGCGCGTGACCGACATGGCGGCTCTCCCTCATTAAGGCCCAGAAGCACTCACAACTGATCGCGAACAAACAGATTCTGTCGAGGTGTCACACAGGGCCGTCAAGGGTGCGGCGACATCCTTCTGCCTCAGGCGTCACATCGGCCGGAATCACGCCACGCCCCCGCACGGCCGGGCGCTGCCGGGGTTACCCGTTCACGTCGGGCGCCTACGGACTAGGCTGGAACTCAAGCGACCTCTCTGATCACTGTGAGTGTCCGTATGGAGTGGCGACGATGATCCCGGACGAGCCGTTGGACGATGGCATGGCCGCCCGTGCCGTCATCGCCGCCGACGGCACGCTCACCGGGTGGAGCGAAGGCGCCCGCCGTCTCCTGGGCCACACATCCGCCGAGGTCGTGGGCCGCCCGGCCGCCGAGCTGCTGGCCGACGAAGCGGACGCGCCGCCCGCGCCCGACGACGCCCGCTGGAGCGGCGTGCTCACGCTGCGGCACCGCGACGGCCGTACGGTGTCCGTGTGGGTCCTCGCCCACCGCAGACCGCCGGAGGGCGAGACGGCCGAGTGGTTCGCGGTGTCCCCGCCGGAGGCCGCCGGTGCCGATCTGGCCGACGACCCGCTGGTGCGCGCGGCCCTCACCCAGTCACCCTGCGCCACGATGATCTTCGACGAGGGGCTGAGGCTGCGCGGCGTCAACGACGCCATGGCGGACCTCCTCGGGATGCCCGCCGACCGTCTGCGGGGGCTGAGACCCACCGACATCGGCAGCCGGCCACAGAACGCCGAGCTCGAGGAGAATCTGCGCCAGGTGCTGAGCACCGGCCGGCGGCAGGACATGCAGACGTACATGAAGGCCAGTGGCGAGACCCGAGGCGCGCACGCCTGGCTGGCCCGGATCGCACCGCTCACCGATACGTCCGGCCAGGTGCGGGGCGTGTGCGTGACCGCCCACGACTTCAGCGACCAGTACCGGTCACGGGAGCGGCTGCAACTGGTCAACGAAGCGAGCGTCCGCATCGGCACCACCCTCGACGTCACCCGAACGGCGCAGGAGCTGGCGGACGTGTGCGTCCCGGCGCTCGCCGACTTCGTCAGTGTCGACCTGCTCGACACCCGGGAGCACGGCGGCGAGTCGGCGGGACCGCCCGTCCCACCGGTGAGTCTGCGCCGGGCCGCCCACCAGTCGGTCAACGCGGGCAGCCCCGAGGCCGTCGCCAAGCCGGGACAGGTGGAGGTCTACCCGGAGTCCTCCCCGCAGGCCGCCTCGCTGGTCGCGGGCCACGCGGTGGTGGCCTCGGGTTCGCAGGACGATCTCGAACGGTGGCTCGCCTGGGACCCGGTTCGGCACCGTCGGGTCCGCGAGTACGGCGTCCACTCCACGATGTCCGTCCCACTCCAGGCCAGGGGCACCATCCTCGGGGTCGCGGTGTTCACCCGCTTTCGGCGCCCCGAGGACTTCACGGACGACGATGTGCTGCTGGCCGAGGAGGTCACGGCCAGGGCCGCCGTCTGCATCGACAACGCGCGCCGCTACTCCCGCGAGCGGGAGACGACCCTCACGTTGCAGCGCAGCCTGCTGCCCCGCCATCTGCCGAGCACCGCGGCCGTGGAGGCGGCCTCCCGCTATCTGCCGGCCACCCGTTCCGGTGTGGGCGGGGACTGGTTCGACGTGATCCCGCTGTCCGGGATGCGGGTCGCCATGGTCGTCGGGGACGTCGTCGGCCACGGCATCCAGGCCTCCGCCACCATGGGCCGGCTCCGCACCGCCGTCCGCACCCTCGCCGACATCGACCTGGCCCCCGACGAACTGCTCACCCACCTCGACGACCTGGTCGTCCGGCTGTCCCAGGAGTCCGGCGGCGAAGAGGCGGCCGGCACCGGGGAGGTGGGCGCGACCTGCCTCTACGCGGTGTACGACCCGGTGTCGCGGCGCTGCACCCTGGCCCGGGCCGGGCACCCGCAGCCCTTCCTGGTCCCGCCGGGCGGCCCGGCCCGGCAGCTCGACCTGCCCTCCGGGCCCCCGCTCGGTGTCGGGGGGCTGCCGTTCGAGAGCGCCGAGGTGGAGCTGCGGGAGGGCAGCGTCCTGTCGTTCCACACCGACGGGCTGCTCGCGAGCCGCGAGCGGGACGTCGACACGAGCCAGCGGATGCTCCGCGAGGCCCTGTCGACTCCCGCCGTCTCGCTGGACGAGGTCTGCGACCGCGTGCTGCAGGCGCTGCTCCCCTCGGGCGGCTCCGCCGACGACGTGGCCCTGCTGCTGGCCCGCACCCGGGGGCTGCCGTCCTCCCAGGTCGCGACGTGGGACATCCCGGCCGACCCGGCGCTGGTGGCCCCCATCCGCAAGCAGGTCGTCGAACAGCTCGACCGCTGGGGTCTGATCGAGGCCACGTTCACCGCGGAGCTGGTGGTGAGCGAGCTGGTCACCAACGCCATCCGCTACGGCGCCAAGCCCATCCGGCTGCGGCTGATCCACGACGCGGACACGCTGATCTGCGAGGTGTCCGACACCAACCACACGGCCCCGCACCTGCGCCGGGCCAAGACCTGGGACGAGGGGGGCCGCGGCCTGCTCCTGGTCGCCCAGCTCACCCAGCGCTGGGGCAGCAGGCACACCCCCGACGGCAAGACGATCTGGGCGGAGCTGACGACGCTCGACGCGATGTGAGCGCTCTTACCGGAGCCTGGTTTCATGGGTGGGCACGCCTGAACACGCCCCGGAGGACTCCGCCCTGAACGCCCCGCTCGCCGAAGTCCTGTCCGTGGCACTGCTGTCCGCGGTGCTCGTCTGGGCCGTGGTCCGTCCCAAGGGGCTGCCCGAGGCGGTCCTGGCGGTTCCGGCCGCCGGGCTCGCGGTCGCCGTCGGAGTGATCTCGCCCACACACGCGTGGGAGGAGATCCAGCGGCTGGGGCCCGTGGTCGGTTTCCTCGCGGCCGTGCTGGTGCTCGCCCACTTCTGCGACGTCGAGGGACTCTTCACGGCGTGCGGGGCGTGGATGGCCCGCTGGGCGGCGGGGCGTCCCGGGCGGCTGCTGACCGCGGTGTTCGCACTGGCCTCCGTCATCACGGCGGTGCTCAGCCTGGACGCCACGGTCGTCCTGCTGACACCGGTCGTGCTCGCCACCGCCACCAGGATGGGCGTCCAGGCCCGGCCCCACCTCTACGCGTGCGCGCATCTGTCGAACACCGCCTCGCTGCTGCTGCCGGTCTCCAACCTGACCAACCTCCTCGCCTTCACGGCGAGCGGGCTGAGCTTCACCCGGTTCACGGCGCTGATGGCACTGCCCTGGCTGGTCGCGATCGGTGCCGAGTACCTGGTATTCCGGCGCTTCTTCGACCGGGAACTGGCCGCTTCGCTCCCCGCCGCCGACCCCGCGCGGCCTCCCGAGCTGCCGCTGTTCGCCCTGGTCACGGTGGGCTGCACACTGGCCGGGTTCGTGGTGGCCTCGGCCCTCGGGATCGCACCGGCGTGGGCCGCGCTGGCGGGTGCGCTGGTGCTGGCGGGCCGGGCGCTGCTGCGGCGACGGGCCACCCCGCTGACGGTGGTGCGCTCCGCGTCCCCGGCCTTCCTGGCGTTCGTGCTCGCGCTCGGCGTCGTCGTGCGCGCGGTCGTCGACAACGGGCTCGCCGACGCGCTCCACCGTGTCCTGCCCGACGGCTCGGGCCTGCTCGCGCTGCTGGGCGTGGCCGCGCTGGCCGCCGTCCTGGCCAACCTCATCAACAACCTGCCCGCGGTGCTGGTGCTGCTGCCGCTGACCGCCGGGTCCGGTCCCGGTGCCGTGCTGGCGGTGCTGCTCGGCGTGAACATCGGCCCCAACCTCACCTACGCCGGTTCACTGGCGACCCTGCTGTGGCGGCGGATCGTGCACCAGCACGGGCACCGCGTCGAACTCGGGGAGTTCACCCGGCTCGGGCTGCTCGCGGTACCCGCCGCGCTGGTGCCGGCCGTGGTGGCGCTGTGGCTGTCCCTGGGGGTCGTCGGGGGCTGAGCCGCGCCCGGTCAGCGCCCTCGGCCCCCGTAGCCATAGCCATAGCCGTAGCCATAGCCCGGGTAGCCGTGGTCGCCGTTCCAGGAGCAGTAGTAGCCGTAGTAGTGGCAGGTGGTGCTGGGCGACGGGCTCGTGGGCTCCGGCCTGGACGTCGACGGTGTGGCGGTCGGGGTGGGGGTCGGCTCCGGTGTCCTCGACGGGGTGGGGCTGGGGGTCGGGGTGGGCGTGGGCCGTGGCACCGGGGCGGCGGCTTCCCAGTTGACGGCCTCCATCTGGAGATCGGTCTTGGAGGTGTCGATCACCCAGCGCTGGACCTCGTCGTCCGCCCGGGACTTGAGGACCAGGGCACCCGAGCCGTCGGTCGCGGCCGGGGCCAGGGCGAGCTCCTGGTCCCGGCGGGGCACCAGGGCGCCCTGCAGGATGAAGTCGTAGCTGATGTCCTTGATGTCGGGCCGGGACGGGCCGCTGCAGGGTGCCAGCCGCACCGAGTAGCCGAGCCGCGAGTCCAGGCACAGGTCGGGGGCGGCACCGTTGCGCAGCAGCCCGTCGGTCTCGTACGTCCACTGCTGGGCGGGCGCGGAGGAGCAGGTGGTGAGTTCGGCTTCCGCGTTCTCGACGGCCTTCTTGCCGTCGACGCCGACGCACAGGCCCGAGGCGACGTTGTGCAGCCGGCCGCGCAGCGCGCCCTTGCGGGCCTCTCCCGCCCCGATCCAGGACGGGTCGCCGGTCGGCTTGCCCGCGCCCGGGTCGGATGCCTCGGAGGGCCGGCCCCCGCCGGCCGGCGGGGCGGTGTCGCCGGAGTTGATGGACCACAGGACCAGCGGGAGGACGACCAGGCCGCTGACGGTCAGGACGCCCACGGTGAGGTTACGGCGGCGAGCGGCACGGCGGGCCGCCCTGTGGGCGGATCTGCGGGAGGCGGTGCGGGGGCCCACGGCGTCCGGGCCGGGGGCCGTTCCACCGGCCGGTGCCGACGCGTCGGGTGGGGTGGGGTGGAATGCCTCCTGGCCGTGGACCAGGGCCTGTGCCCGGTCCTGCGTCTGGTCCCGCGTCGGGACCGGGACCCGCGGCGGGGCCCCCGCGCCCCGTTCGGCCGCGGCGGCGGGTGGCGTGGCCACCGCGTCGACGGGGTCGGTGAACGACTCCCCGACCGCGCCGGCGAGGAGGACGGGGTCCGGAAACGCCGCACGCGCGGCACCGGCCGGCTCCGCGCCGGCCGCGTCCCCGGGAACGCCGCTCTCCGGGGAGGCCTCCGCGACGCCGCTCGAGGCGCTCTCCGCGTAGTCCTGCCCGCCCCAGCCCAGCACCGCCTCCGCCAGGGCGACGCCGAGCCCGTGGTTGAACCGGTCGAGCTGGTCCGCGGCGGCGCTGCAGTGCCCGCACCCCCCGATATGCGCGCGTAGATCGGGGTCGATGTCGAGGGCGCCACGTCTGTACGTCACGTCGAGCAGGCGCAGATAGCGCCGGCATTCCTCGTCGGGGGCGAGTTCGCGGTGCAGCTGAAGGCACTCCTCGCGCATCCGGTCACGGGCCCGGCCCAGTTCGACGCGCGCGCCCTCCTCGTCCAGGCCGAGCAATCCGGCGGGAGCCGCGAGCGGTTCGGCCTCGACCTCTACGTGCCACAGCAGGCAGCGGGCCGACTGGGGCAACCGCTGAAAGGCCCCGGACAGCAGGCGCCGGTGCTGCTGCGGCAGCAGCCGGGCGGCCGGCCGCTCCCCGTCACCGGCCTCGGACCCCAGGTCCGGGTGGAGCATGTCGCGCCGGTGGTCGGTGGCCCATTCGGCCGCGATCCGCCGCACGGTGACGAGCAGCTGGGGCCGCCAGGCTGATGTCGGGCCGTTCTGGCGCAGGCTTTCGCCGAAGAGCCGGGTGAAGGCGGCGGTGGTGAGCATTCCGGCGAAATGCGGACCGGCGGTGCACAGCCGGGCGTAGGCGAAAGCCGCCTCCCAGTGCCGGTCCAGCAGCTCGCCGACGGGATGAAGCGCGGGCGTCGCGCCCGTCCACTTCCTGAGCTCGGCGCTCAGTTGCTCGTCCGTCGGGCCGAACCTGCGGGCCGGGGCCGGGGAATTCGACGGACCTGCGTCGTTCACGGCTGCATTCCTCTCAAGGACATGCGGAATAAAGTCCATACCAAGGGGTATGCCGGCACGGCGGCCTCGCGCATACGAAAGAACGGCGCGCTGTCCGCACGCCGACAGGGCACACCTTTGCACAGGTCAGCGACAGGGAACAAGAGATCTCGCGGTTTCGTGCATTACGTAGGCGGCCAGGGCTTTTTGACAAAATGTCAATCAGCGGGCCGAAAGGGATTTCCAGGCTGCCTGCTCGGCTTTTATGGCAGGTATTCACCCGTTTCCCGGCGCCGTCCGGAAACCGCCGGGCCGGACGGGTCGCCGTGCCTTGTCCGGTAGGCGCCGGGCGGCATCCCGTAGCGCTCGCGGAAGACGCGGTTGAAGTGGAACGGGCTGGCGAAGCCCGAGGCCGCTGCCACCCGTTCCACAGGCAGGTCGGTGCCCTCCAGCAGCCGCGCGGCGTGCCGCAGCCGCGCCTCTCGCAGGGCGCGCATGGGCGACTGGCCGAGCTGCCGGCTGAACAGATGGGCGAAGCGGGACGGCGACAGCGCGACACCCTCGGCGAGCGAGCGGACGGTGTGCGGGGCGCCCGGGTCGGCGGCGATCAGCTCCTCGGCCCGGCGGATCCGTGCGTCGAGGCCGGGGCGGGGCGCCGCAGGCCGGGCGCCGGCCGCGGTGAGGAGGACGATCTCCTCGAGCGCGCCCAGGGCCAGTTCGCGGGCCGCGCTGCCGTGTGCGACGGCGACCTGCCCGTCCGGGGGCGCGGGTGCGGGCGGTGCCTCGGTCCCGGTCCAGCGGGCGTCGGTGTGCATCCGCCGGAACGCCGACTCGACGCGGCCGTGCACACCGGCCGGGGCGGACGTGACCACGTACACCCCGTCCCCGGCGTCGTACGGCCGCAGCCACCCGGCCCACGACGGGCGGGCCTGGCAGTGCGCCCACCAGAACCGCCAGTGCCGGGCGCCGGGCTCCACCGCGTAGCCGTGCGGGACACCCGGGGCGAGCACCACGAGGTCACCCGCGCCGACCGAGGTCTCCACGGCGCCCTGCCGCAGCCGGCCCCGGCCTCCCGTGGTCCAGGTGAACAGCCAGCTCGCGGATCCCCGAGGGCGGCTGACCGCGTAGCCGGGCGGCTGGTCGAAGTGGCCGAGCACGACCAGGCCGGGCGGCGGCGCGGGGTCCCCGTCGTTCCCGTTCTCAGCAGTGCCGGGCAATCCGTCAGCACGCACGGGCATCCTCCTCGGCGACAGGGCGGCCTAGTGTCGGACCGTGGACACCCGACCGAGGAGTGCGCTCATGACAGTCACGGGCAACGGCGCCGCCGGCGCTCCCATCCTGGACCCCGCCGGGCTCCGGCGGTACCGGGAGGGGTTCGAGGAGGACGGTTTCACCGTCGTGCGCGGGCTCTTCGGGGCCGACGAGATCGAGCGGCTGTGCGCAGAGTTCGCGGCGCTGCACGCGGGCGGCCCGGTTCCCGGGCACTTCGAGCCGCGTGCGACCGGGGCGGACGCGGATCCGCTGCGCGTCTGGCCGCGGGTGATGCACCCGCACGAGATCAACGGCCTCGCCCGGGACGTCCTGCTGGACGCCCGGCTGCGCACGGTCCTGGAGGTGCTCCTCGGGGAGGAGGTCCTGGCCGCGCAGAGCATGTTCTACTTCAAGCCGCCGGGCGCCCGGGGCCAGGCGCTGCACCAGGACAATTTCTATCTGCGGGTGGAGCCGGGGACGTGCGTCGCGGCGTGGCTGGCGTGTGACGTGATCGACCGGGAGAACGGCGGGCTTGAGGTCGTGCCGGGCACGCACCGGATGGACGTGTTCTGCCCGGAGGAGGCGGACGAGGGGGTTTCCTTCGCCCGGGAGTACGTTCCGCCGCCGCCCGGGCTGGCGGCCGTGCCGGTGGACATGGCGCCGGGGGATGTTCTTTTCTTCAACGGCAGTCTGGTGCACGGGTCGCAGCCGAACCGGTCGGGTGACCGGTTCCGGCGGTCGTTCATCGGGCACTATGTGGGGCGGTCGACCGAGCGGGTCGGAAGGTTCTACCGGACCTTGTCGATGAGTGGGACGCGGGTGGAACTGCCCGAGAGTGAGGGGGCGGGGCCCTGCGGGACGGAGTTCGCGCCGCAGGGGCCCCACTGACCGCTGCGCGGGAAGGCCGTGGTTCGTCTGCTGCGCCGTGGGGGCTGGTCGCGCAGTTCCCCGCGCCCCCAAGATGGGCGTTTCAGTGGCCGGCGATCGGATGTGCGGTGTAGGGGCGTTCCAGTTCCTCGAGTTCCTTGTCGCTGAGGTGGAGGTCCACGGCGGCCACCGCGTCCTCCAGGTGCCGGGGCTTCGACGCCCCGACGACGGGTGCCGTCACCGTGTTCTGGTGGAGCAGCCAGGCCAGGGCCACCTGGGCGCGGGGGACGTCGCGGTCGGCCGCGATGCGGGTGACGGCCTCGACGATGGTGCGGTCGCCCTCCTGGTACAGGTTGCTGCCGAAGGTGTCGGTGGCGCTGCGCTCGGTCGTGGTGTCCCAGTCGCGGGTGAGGCGGCCGCGGGCGAGCGGGCTCCAGGGCAGTACGCCCACTCCCTGGTCCGCGCAGAGGGGCAGCATCTCGCGCTCCTCCTCGCGGTAGATGAGGTTGTAGTGGTTCTGCATGGAGACGAAGCGCGTCCAGCCGTTCAGGCGGGCCGTGTACTGGGCCTTGGAGAACTGCCAGGCGTACATCGAACTGGCCCCGATGTAGCGGACCTTGCCGGCCTTGACGACGTCGTGCAGGGCCTCCATCGTCTCCTCGACCGGTGTGTGCGGGTCGAAGCGGTGGATCTGGTACAGGTCGACGTAGTCGGTGCCGAGGCGGGCCAGGCTCTGGTCGAGCTCGGAGAGGATCGCCTTGCGGGACAGTCCGCCGCCGTTCGGGCCGGGCCGCATCCGGCCGTGCACCTTCGTCGCGAGCACGATCTCGTCGCGGCGGGCGAAGTCCCGCAGGGCACGGCCGGTGATCTCCTCGCTGGTGCCGTCGGAGTAGACGTTGGCCGTGTCGAAGAAGTTGATCCCCGCCTCGACCGCCTGCCGGATCAGCGGGCGCGAGGCCTCTTCGCCGAGGGTCCACTCGTGACGGCCGCGGTCGGGCAGGCCGTAGGTCATGCACCCCAGACAGATCCGGGAGACGTCCAGGCCCGTCGAACCGAGCTTCACGTACTGCATCGTTGCTGCTCCTGCCTTCGGGAGGGGGTTCCAGGGGGAGCGTACGTGCTCGGGTGCGCTCGAAGGCAGGGTGCGCCGGACCGGCTGACGGGCCGTCATCGTTGCTGCCCCCAGGTGACCGCACGGCGTGGGAGCGGCGAGGCTGCCGGACCGCTGCCGCATCCTCGGCGCAGGTGACCGGCGCCCGGCCGGTCGGCGGCGTGGAGGAGAAGGCGTGGCGGCACGACGGAGGACACTCAGGATCCTGACCGGGGCGGCCGCGGCGTCCCTCGCCCTGGTCTCGACCGCCTGGAGCCGGCCGGCCCCGCCCGGGCACGAGGTGCGGGCCCAGGTGCCGGCGGCCGAGGGACCGGCGACGCTGTGCGCACCCGCGGGCACCCTGCGCGGAACGGAGGGCGAGCGGGCCACTGTCAGCCTGTGCGCGGGCAGCGGCACCCCGGTGATGGCAGTGTCGGCCCCCGCGCACTGCGTCCGTCCCGGCACGTCCGCCCGGTACGCCTGTCTGACCTCCGGCACCTGGACGGCGAAACGCCAGGGCAGGACGGTCGCCTCCGGGACGCTCCCCGGTTCGCAGCCGTACCCCGGCCCGGGGACCTACGACGTCACGGCCACCGTGCACGTCCGCTCCACGCCGGGCGGTGTGGACCTGCGCGGCACGGTCCGGACCACCCTCACCCTGAGCGCGCCGAAGCAGCGGCCCACGCACCGCGTCGAGGTCGACCGGACCACCCTGCGTCGCGGGGCCACCACGACGCTGACGTACCGGGTGTACCGCGACAGCGAACAGGGTGACGGCAGTGCCCGCTTCGGGCTGATCGGCGAGGAGAGCACGGGGGTGCGGATCAGCACGGCGGACGCCCGGTGCGTCAACCCGCTGATCGGACGGGCCCCGTCCGAGGCGAGGCTGACGCACTCCGTGGACTGTGCGCTGACCGACCTCCAGCCGGGCCGCCCGGCCACCGTGCGGGTCCAGGTCACCCAGGGGACCGCCTGCTCGACGGTGGTCTCGAAGCTGGGCTACTGGATGCCGCGCGGACAGGCGCTCTACACCGGCGGCATGGTGGAGGGGCCCACGGTCGGCTGCGGCTGACGGTCAGCCCTGTTCGACCAGGTCCAGCGCTCGCTCCCAGCCGAAATCCGGCCGCCCGCCGTCCTCGCCCGGCTCTCCGGTGTACGGCTCACCGAACCGCACGCCCATCCCCCGCAGCCGTTCGAGGCTGTCCCGGTAGGCGGGGTGGGCTGCCAGGGCGTCGGCCACGCACGGCAGGACGGCGATCGGCACGCCGAGCCCCGCGACCTCGCACAGGGTGCCCAGCGCGAGGGTGTCGGCGATGCCGGCCGCCCACTTGTTGACGGTGTTGAAGGTGGCGGGTGCGAGGACCAGGGCGTCGGGCGCCGGGAACGGGCGGGGCTCGCCGGGGGTGCGCCAGGCGAAGCGGATCGGGCGGCCCGTCTGGGCTTCGACTGCGGCGGTGTCGAAGAAGCCGTTCATGGCGACGGGCGTCGCTATGACGCCCACCTCCCAGTCCCGCTCCTGCGCGGCGGTGATCAGTTTGCTCACGTCCGCGGCGATGCCGGCGGCGCAGACGACGACGTAGAGGAAGGGCTTGCGGGAGGCCTGTTCGGTCATCCCGGAAACCCTAATGACTCCCCGGGTTCACCGGACCGGGAAGGTACCTCCGCGCTCCGATTCCGGCCGCGGGCCGAAGACGCGACGCTCCTTCTCTTCGATGGGAACGTCGTTGATGCTCGCCTCGCGGCGGGTCATCAGCCCGTGCTCGTCGAACTCCCACAGCTCGTTGCCGTAGGAGCGCCACCACTGGCCCCCGGCGTCCCGGCACTCGTACTGGAAGCGGACGGCGATGCGGTTGCCGTCGAAGGCCCACAGGTCCTTGCGCAGCGCGTAGTCCCGCTCGCGCTCCCACTTGCGGGTCAGGAATTCGACGATCCCGGCGCGCCCGGTGACGAAGGTGTCGCGGTTGCGCCAGACGGAGTCCTCCGAGTAGGCGAGGGCGACCTTGTGGGGGTCGCGGGTGTTCCAGGCGTCCTCGGCGGCCTGGACCTTCCTCGTGGCGCTCTCGCGGGTGAAGGGCGGCAGGGGCGGGCGGTCGGTCATCGATGCTCCCCGGTCACAGTGGAGAACGAGCGTTCTCCGGATGGCTGCTACCGTAGGAGAACGCTCGTTCTCTCGTCAAGGAGTGGTGGCACATGGACAGCGCGCTGGCCCGGGAGCGGGCGCTGGACGCGGCCGAGGAGCTGTTCTACGGGCGAGGTGTGCAGTCCGTCGGGATGGACGACGTCCGCGGCACGTCCGGGGTCTCGCTCAAGCGGCTCTACCAGCTCTTCCCGGCGAAGGAGCAGCTGGTGGAGGCGTATCTGGAGCGGCGCGACACACGCTGGCGCGGGCAGCTGGCCGAGTACGTCGAGCGGCACGGGGAACCCCGGGAGCGGATCCTGGCCGTGTTCGACTGGCTCGGCGGGTGGTTCGGCGAGCCGGGCTTCCGCGGCTGCGCGTGGCTCAACGCCTACGGCGAGCTCGGCGCCACGTCCGCGCGCGTGGCCGGCCAAGTGCGCGCGCACAAGCGGGCCTTCCGGGACTACCTCGCCTCGCTCGTGGACGCGGCGGGGCTGCCCCACGCGCTGGCCGGGCAGCTGTTCCTGCTGGCCGAGGGCGCCATGGTCACGGCGGGTGTCACCAGGAGCGTCGAGCCCGCGGCCGAGGCGCGCGAGGCGGCCCGGCTGCTCCTGGGGACCGTGTGAGCCCGGGCTTCAGCTCACCCTCTCCGAGACGGTGATGGCGCTCACCGGGCAGGCCCGGGCCGCCTCCCGCACCAGCGGGCTGCCGCCGCCGTCCTCCTTCCCGGGCAGCAGGGCGCTGTAGCCGTCGTCGTCCTGGGTGAACACCTCCGGGGCGGTCAGGGCGCACTGGCCGGCGCCGATGCAGACGTCCGTGTCGATCTCGATGTCGATGTGCATGTGCGCAAGCCTCTTACCAGGTCACGGGGAGTTCCAGCATCCCCTGGATCGTGTCGCCCGGCTTGAAGGGGATCTCGTCGGCGGGCGCGGCCAGGCGCAGGCCGGGCAGCCGGGCGAAGAGGGTGTGCAGGGCGATCTCCAGCTCGGCGCGGGCGAGGTTCTGCCCGAGGCACTGGTGGATGCCGAAGCCGAACGCGACATGGTGCCGGGAGGGGCGGTGCCAGTCGAGCGTGTCCGGGTTCGGGTAGACCGTCTCGTCTCGGTTGATGACGGAGGTCGCGAAGACCACGCCCTCGCCCTTCTTGATCGTCGTCCCGGCCACCTCGATGTCCTCGACGGCCAGACGCAGCATGCCGTCCGCGATCGACAGCATCCGCATCAGCTCCTCGACCGCGGTCGGCAGCAGGCCCGGGTCGGCGCGCAGTTCGGCGAGCCGCTCGGGATGCTGGAGCAGGGTGAAGGTGCCGAGCGAGATCATGTTGGCGGTCGTCTCGTGGCCCGCGACCAGCAGGATGAGGGCCATGGCGATCAGGCCCTCGCGGTCGAGTGCGCCCTCGTCAAGTTGGCGGTGGACCAGGTCGTCCAGCAGACCGGTGCCTCGCTTCTCCTGCTTGCGGTCGATCAACTCGCCGAAGTAGGCCTCCAGCCGGTCGCGGGCGTCCAGCACGTCGGCGGTCTCGGGGCCGCGCAGCAGCCGCCGCGACTGGGTCTCGAAGAAGTCGTGGTCGGAGTACGGGACGCCGAGCAGGGCGCAGATCACCATGGAGGGCACGGGCAGCGCGAAGGCCGTCACCAGGTCCGCCGGCGGGCCTTGGGCGATCATCGCGTCGAGCCGCTCGTCGACGATCTGCTGGATCCGTGGCCGGAGTTCGACGGCCCGTTTGAGGGTGAAGTCCCCGACGACCATGCGGCGCTGGGTGCGGTGCTCGGGGTCGTCGACGCCCAGCAGGGCCGTTCTGCGGTTGCGGATCCCGGCGAACCGCTTGGTCGGGGCGGGGAAGCCGGGCCGGTCGCGGTTGGACGACAGACGCGGGTCGGCCAGCAGCGCGCGGGCGATCGCGTGCCCGCTGACCAGCCAGGCCTCGCGGCCGTCGAAGAGGGTGATGCGGGTGAGGGGGCGCTCGGTGCGCAGCGCGTCGTAGGCGGCGGGCGGCTGGTAGGGGCAGGTCCGGCTCTGGGGGAAGACGACGGGTGCGGTCGTGTCCGTCATGAAGACCTCGCAGACGAGTAGTGCGTCGTGCCGATCATCATTAGATGCCCCGGGCACCTATAGGGCGACGCGAAGTTCGGCCAGATCGGTGGCGGCTGCAAACATGGCCGGGGAGTGCCGTCTTCACGTTCGAAGGCCGGGCTCGGGGCCTGTGGCGTGCGAACAGGGCCCTTGCCGGGAGCCGGGGGCTCCCGGGAAGTCATGGCGGCGATTCGAAAACCGGTTGTCGCCGCGGCAGGGCAGGCCCCAGGATCCAGCCATGCCTACGCTCGAGCTCCTTCCGCCGCTGCCGCTGCCCGTCGCCGCTTCCGCCGCGCGCCGACAGCAGCGGTCCGGCCGCCGTGGAGGGCCGACGCCGCCGCGGTCATGACGGCCGCGCTCCTCGCGGGGCTGCTCGCCGGGTACGGCATCGCCGTCCCCGTGGGCGCCGTCGGGACCTACCTCGTCTCGCTCACCGCCCGCACGTCCCTGCGTACCGGTGTCTGTGCCGCGCTCGGCGTCGCCACGGCCGACGGGCTGTACGCCCTCGCCGCCACGCTCGGGGGTACGGCCCTGGCCGCCGCGCTGCGGCCGGTGCTCGGGCCGCTGCGCTGGGTCTGTGTCCTGGTGCTGCTCGGGCTGGCGGTGTGGGGCGCGGTCGGTGCCGTGCGCGAGTACCGCGGCCACCGGCTCGCCACGCGGACGGCCGCCGCTCCCCCGAGTCCCGCCCGGGCCTACGCGGGGCTGCTCGGCATCACGCTGCTCAATCCCACCACCGTGATCTACTTCGCGGCGCTCGTGCTCGGCTCCCAGGCCACGGGTCCGGCCGGGCCGGTCGAGCAGGGCGTGTTCGTCCTGGCCGCCTTCGCCGCATCCGCCAGCTGGCAGGTGCTGCTCGCCGGGAGCGGTGCCCTGCTGGGCCGGGCGCTGACCGGTCACCGGGGCAGGCTGGCCACGGCGCTGGTGGCGAGCGGGGTGATGACGGCTCTTGCCGTCCGAATGGCGGTTTCTCCAGGATGATTCCCGGGCGTACCGGTGTTGAGGGCAGGTACCAGGTACCAGTCGGCCTCTGACACGACGATGGGACGGAATGCCATGCCTCTCGAAGGCGAGTACGAGCCCAGCAGGACGCAGTGGGTGCGCAAGCAGGTGGAACTGTACGAGAGCTCCGGCGGTACGGAGGGGACGACGCTGCAGGGCTCCAAGATGCCGGTCGTCGTCCTGACCTCCCGGGGCGCCAAGAGTGGCAAGCTGCGCAAGACACCGGTGATGCGGGTGGAACACGAGGGTCGTTACGCCGCCGTCGCCTCCCTCGGCGGTGCGCCCAAGCACCCGGTCTGGTACTTCAACCTCAAGGCCGACCCGCACGTGGAGCTCCAGGACGGGCCCCGGAAGCAGGACATGACCGCCCGTGAGGTCACGGGCGAGGAGAAGTCCGAGTGGTGGGACCGGGCCGTCGCGGCGTATCCGGCCTACGCGGACTACCAGAAGAAGACGGACCGGGAGATCCCGGTGTTCGTGCTGGAGCCGGCAGAGGGCGGGTGACACAGAGCGGGCCCGCCCCGGCCCCCGGGGAATCCACCGCAGAAAAGTTTTCGCCCGGTGTGCATGAACCCCCGGCGGCGGGGCACGCGTGGTTCAGGCCCCGCCGCGTTCCCCCGTCGCGGCGGGGCTTTCCGCTGCCTCCCGGGCACGGCGGTCCGTGACGTCGAGGAAGATCTGGTGCGCCTCGGGCACCGTCCGGGCGATGGAGCGCTTGATGCGCACGGCGACGTCCTCCACGTGCTCGCTGTCCAGACCGGGCACCAGGTCGACACGGGCTGCCACGAGGGCCGAGTCGAGGCCCGTCTTCATCGTGAACAGCGCCTCCACGCTGTCGATCTCGGGCTGCGCCCGCAGCAGCGCGTGGATCCGTCCGCTCGCCTCCGGGTCGGCCGCCTCGCCGATCAGCTGGTCGCGCGCGTCCCGGCCCAGCCGGAAGGCCACGTAGACGAGCAGCGCGCCGATCGCGAGCGAGGCGGACGCCTCCCACACCACCTGGCCGGTGACCATGTGCAGGGCCATGCCGGCGATGGCCAGCGTGACGCCCAGCACCGCGGTGCCGTCCTCGGCGACGACCGTCCGCAGGGCCGGGTCGCGCAGCCCGGCGCGCGTGCCGCCCTGCCGGCGCACCTGGTACAGGGCGCGCAACAAGGAGGCGCCCTCCGCGAGGAGGGCGATTCCGAGCACGATCAGGCCGGCGACATAGCCGCCGAGTTTCTCCTCCGATCCGCTCGTGAGGGCCTCGAAGCCCTGGAAGAACGAGAAGCAGCCGCCCATGACGAAGATCCCGACCGCCGCGAGGAGCGACCAGAAGAACCGCTCCTTGCCGTAGCCGAAGGGATGACGCCGGTCGGCGGGGCGGCGGCTGCGGCGCAGAGCCGCCAGCAGAAACACCTCGTTCAGGCTGTCGGCAACCGAGTGCGCCGCCTCCGACAGCAGGGCGGGTGAACCCGCCAGCAGACCGCCGACGGCCTTGGCGACCGCGATCACCAGGTTGGCCGCGAGCGCCACCAGCACGGTGACGCGTGTCCTCCGATCAGATCCTTGTTCAGTCACCCACGCCGATTGCCCCGGTCGGCGGTGCTCACACCGTGCCGTCGGCCGAAAAAGGGGAACGCGTTCACCTGGGCACACACACGGCAGACAGGGCACTCGTACGACGAACGGGCCACACGTACGGCAAGGAGGTCACCCCCATGAGCCGCGACGACGGCGACGGCAACAGCGCTTACGGCAGGAGGTCGTTCAAACGGTCCAAGGCGCACTTCGCGGACCGGATCACGGCGGACGGCCGGGACGGCTGGCCGGTGGAGGCCGGCCGCTACCGTCTGGTCGTCAGCCGCGCCTGCCCATGGGCGAGCCGGTCGCTGGTCTCCCGGCGGCTGCTCGGCCTGGAGGACGCCCTGTCCCTGGCCGTCGCCGACCCGATCCAGGACGACCGCAGCTGGCGCTTCACGCTGGACGAGGACGGCCGCGACCCGGTTCTCGGCATCCGCTATCTCGGCGAGGCCTACGACCGGCGGGAGACCGACTACCCGGGCGGTGTCAGTGTGCCGGCGATCGTGGACGTGCCCAGCGGGAAGCTGGTCACCAACGACTACCAGCGGCTCACGCTCGACCTCGCGACCGAATGGACGGCCCTGCACCGGGAGGGCGCGCCCGACCTGTACCCGGACGCGCTGCGCGACGAGATCGACGCGGTGATGGCGGACGTCTACGAGGACGTCAACAACGGCGTGTACCGGGCGGGTTTCGCCACCGGGCAGGAGGAGTACGAGGCCGCCTGCGCGAGGGTCTTCCGGCGGCTGGAGCTGCTCGCGGCGCGGCTGGAGGGGCAGCGGTACCTCGTCGGCGACACGATCACCGAGGCGGACATCCGGCTGTTCACCACGCTGGTCCGCTTCGACGCCGTCTACCACGGCCACTTCAAGTGCAACCGCTGGAAGCTGACGGAGAACCAGGTGCTGTGGGGGTACGTCCGCGACCTGTACCAGACGCCCGGGTTCGGCGACACCGTCGACTTCGACCACATCAAGCGCCACTACTACCAGGTGCACACCGGCATCAACCCGACCCAGGTCGTGCCGCTGGGGCCGGACCTGTCCGGCTGGCTGACCCCGCACCACCGCGAGGAGCTGGGCGGCCGGCCGTTCGGTGACGGCACCCCGCCGGCACCGGTCCGCGCCGAGGAGCGGGTCCCGGACGCGCACACCCCCTGACCACTCACACCCACCCCCCTGAGCGACCAAGGAGATCCCCGTGGCCAAGAAGAAGAAGATGCCCCTCGCCTACCAGCCCCTCGGGTTCGTGCTGGGCTGGTCGAGCGGCTGGCTGGCCGGGCTCGCCTTCCGCAAGACGTGGATGGCGATCCGGCACGAGGAGGACGCGCCCGACGCGCTGGACCGGGACCGCGGCTGGGGCGAGATCCTGCTGGCCGCAGCGGTCCAGGGCGCCATCTTCGCGGTGGTGCGCAGCGCCGTGGACCGCGCGGGCGCCAAGGCCATCGAGCGTTCGACCGGCACGTGGCCGGCTGACGAGAAGGGCGGCAGGGACTGACAGCAGGCCCCTGCCTCATCCGGCCCCGCCCGGCCTGTGCCGCGGGCGGGGCCGGTCCGTGCCGGGCGCCGCTCAGCCGTCCACCTTGATCGTCTTCATGGTGAGGTGGGACTCGAGGCGCAGCACGGCGGGCAGTCCGCTGAGCTTGCCCATCATGAAGGCCTCGTAGGCGGCGTGGTCGGCGACGGCGACGCGGAGGAAGTAGTCGGGTCGTCCGTACATCCGCCGGAACTCGACGACCTCCTCGTAGGAGGCCACGGTGGTCTCGAACTCCTCGACGGTCCTGCGGTCCTGGGCGTAGATCTCGACGTCGATGAGTACTTCCAGCTCGCGGCCCAGCGCTGCGGGGTCGATGACGGCCCGGTATCCGGCGATGACGCCCCGCTCTTCGAGGCGCTTGACCCGGCGCAGGCAGGGAGGCGGCGTCAGCCCCACCCGCTTGGCGAGCTCGACGTTCGACAGCCGTCCGTCCTGGCGCAGGTGAAACAGAATTTCCCGGTCGACGGCATCGAGGCCGATTTCATTGCCCATATGGAGATCATAAGGCCATCATCGGCAACCATATGAGGCGTTAACTTTCCTAAAATGTCAACATGCGAATAAGCCCTGCGGCGCGGGCCGCTTTCCAGGACTGTGCCTCCGTGGGCCTCGGGATGGTGCCGCTCGGTCTCGCCTTCGGGGCGCTCGTGGTCCAGTCGGGGCTCGACTGGTGGTGGGCCGGGCTGTCCGCGGCGCTGGTCTACGGCGGTTCGTTCGAGTTCCTGCTGATCGGCATGGTCGTGGCCGCCGCACCGCTGGCCTCCATCGCCCTGGCCGCCTTCCTGGTGCAGGCGCGGCACGTCTTCTACGCGCTGTCGTTTCCCCTGCACCGCGTGCGGGGCCGGTTCGCCAGGACGTACAGCACCTTCGCCCTCACCGACGAGGCATACGCGCTGACCGCGACCGAGCAGGCCCGGGGCTGGTCCAGCCCCCGCATCCTGTGGCTGCAGTTCTTCATGCACCTGTACTGGGCCGGCGGCGCGACCGCCGGGGCCCTGCTGGGCTCCCTCATCCCGGACGGTGTCACCGGCCTGGACTTCGCCCTGACCGCCCTGTTCGTCGTTCTCGCGCTCGACGCGGTCCGTGACCTGCGGGGCGACCTGCCGACCCCCGTGCTCGCCCTGCTCTGCGCCCTGGGCGCCCGGCTGTTCTTCCCGGGTCAGTTGCTGCTCGCGGCCTTCGCCCTGTTCACCGCCGGCCTCCTGGCACGCCGGCTCGCCGACCGGAGGAAGCCCGCTCATGTCTGACACCTACGCCGTCGTCGCGGTCCTCGTCACGGCAGTCGTCACCTGGTCCCTGCGCGCCCTGCCGTTCGCCGCCCTGGCGCCGCTGCGGGCCAGCGCCACCGTGCGATACCTCAGCGCCCGTATGCCCGCCGGGGTGATGGTGATCCTGGTGGTCTACTGCCTGCGCGATCTGGCGGTCACCGAGTCACGCGCCGTGGCCCCGCTGGCCGCCCTGGCCGTCACCGTCGGCCTGCACCTGTGGCTCCGCAACGCCCTGCTGAGCATCCTCGCCGGCACGGCCGTCCATGTGGCCCTGGCCAGCGCGGTCTTCGTCCACTGATCCCGTCGTCGAAAGGCACGCATCCGTTGAACACCGGCAGCTACTTCGAACCCACCGACACGCACCGCTACAAGCCCACCGCCCACGCGAGCGGCGCCTGGAATCCCGGCGAACAGCACTTCAGCCCGCTCGGCGGCCTCATGGTCCACGCGATCGACCGCCATCGGGCCGCACGGCCGGGCAGCGGCCTGACCCTGTCCCGGCTCAGCTTCGACATCCTGGGCCGCCTCGCCCTGGACGAGTGCGAGATCCGGGTGGAGACCGTCCGGCCCGGCCGCACCATCGAGCTCGTCGAGGCCGTCGCCCTCATCGCCGACCGCCCCGTCGTACGGGCCCGGGCCTGGCTCCTCACCGACTGCGACACGGCGCAGGCCGCCGGCGGTGAGGCCGCCCGGCTCACCCCGCCCGAGGCGCTCGCCCCTTGGCCACTGACCTCCGTGTGGCCCGGCGGATACATCGCCTCCCTCGACGTCCGTCCACTGGCGCCACCGCGGCCGGGCCGCACGACGGCCTGGATCTCCACCTCACTCGACCTGGTGGCCGGGCAGGCCGCGAGCCCGCTCGCCTCCTACATCGCGCTCGTCGACACCGCCAACGGCATCGCCGTACGCCAGTCGCCCGACCGGTGGATGTTCCCGAACGTCGACCTCACCGTCCACCTCCACCGCCGGCCGGAAGGCCCCTGGACCGGGCTCGACACGACCGTGACCTTCGGCGCCACCGGCCAGGGCGTCACCAGCACCGTCCTGCACGACCTCACCGGACCCGTCGGCCGTGCCCAGCAGATCCTCACCGTCAGGCCGATGCCGGCCTCCGGCTGAACGCCGGGCTCAGCCCTGCTTGGGTGCCGTCGGCGCGGTACGCCGCAGGGTGAAGGAGTGGCCCGCCGGGTCGGCGTAGCCGCGTTCCTCCAGGGGGCCCGAGGCGTCCTTGGCCTCCAGGGGGCGTCCGCCCAGGCTGATGACCCGGCGTTCCACCGCGTCGAGGTCGTCCACCACGAACTCCAGGTGGGCCTGGAGGGAGTTCTCGGGGCGCGGCCAGCTGGGCGGGGTGGCGTTGACGTCCCGGCGCAGGGCGATCCGGAAGCCGTCGGCGCTCTTGATCTCCACCCGGTTGGCCGTCGCGTCCGACTCCTCCCCTTCCAGCAACTCCTTGTAGAAAACGGCGAGCTTCTCGGGCTCGGCACAGTCGAGCACCAGGACACCCGCTTTCACCAGGGCCATGTCTCCTCCGCAGGATTCCGGCCGCGGGGCGTGCTGCCCCGCGGCCTCGTACCTTGCGGTTATCCCGGCACGGCCGATTCAGTCGGCCGTCAACCACCGTCCGTCGCGCATGAGTTCACGGCCGTCCAGTTCGTCGGCCTCCCGCCAGGCCTGCACCCGCCGCGGTACGACGCGGAAGTAGAGGTACGGCGTGGCCAGCCGGCGGGGATCGAACCCGGTCTTGGCGGCGAAGAGTTCGGCGTCCTGCTCCGTCAGCTCGCCGGGCTGGACGGTCTCGACGGTGCCCTCGACGAGGACGACGTCACGGGTCGGCCCGATGCCCACCCGGGCGCGGCCGGTCGCGGTCAGGTTCCGTCCGGTGGGGCTCGACGCGGGAGTGGCGAACAGCAGATACGAGCCGTTCCAGAGGAAGGACAGCGGGACGAGGTGCGGTGTCCCCGACGCGGTGCCGGCCGTGGCGACCCAGGCGTCCACGTCGTGGTCCAGACGGTGCAGGGTGTCCTTCTTGCGCTGCTCAGCGCCGCGTACTGGTGCGGACGTCATCGTCGGTGCGCCTCCTGGGGAGTCGTCGAACGGGCGAAGTCCAGTGTGACGCGAGGAGGCCGGCGAGGCCCGGCGGATGAGACACGCCGGGTGAAGGACGAGGGAGCCGAGAAGGCCCGGCGGGGGGATCTGTGGACGGCCTGCTGACCGTGTGACGGGGCGGTGTGGTGCCCGGACGGAGGACCGGCCGGGCACCAGCGCTATACGGCGAACTCGACCGGCAGGCTGTCCAGCCGGGACTCCCACGTGGAGGCCGTCGAGGTGAGCTCCTCCGGCGGTGCGGCCAGGCTCAGGCCCGGCAGGCGGTGCAACAGGACGTCCACGGCGATCGCGATGATGGACTGGCCGATGCTCTGCCCAGGGCACTCGTGCGGACCGGAACTGAAGGCCAGGTGGGCCTGGTTGCCCTGCACGGAGACACCGATGTCCGGCCGGACGTCGGGGTCGAGATTGCCCGCCGCGAGGCCCAGCAGCAGCAGGTCGCCCTCCTGGATCTGGTGGCCGCCGAGTTCCAGGTCGCCGGCCGCGAACCGGCCCGGCAGCACCGCCAGCGGCGGGCTGTTCCACATGACCTCCTCCACCACGGCGGAGATGTTCAGCTGACCGCTGATCAGTCCGGAGAGCCGGGCGGTGTCGGTGAGGACGAGCTGGAGGACCCGGGCCAGCAGATTGCTGGTGGTGGTGTGCGCGGCGATCAGCACGAGACGCAGATGGCTGACCACCTCCTCGTCGTCGAGCCCGGCCGCGTGCTCCAGCAGGGCGGTGGTGAAGTCACCGCCGGGTTCGGACTTCTTGCGCTCCGCCAGTTCGCCGAGGATCACCATGATGCGTTCGTTGTGCGCGAGGGCGTCCTCACCGCCCTTGAAGACTTGCGCGCAGGACTCGACCAGGTCCCGGCCCTCCGCCTCGGGGAGCCCGAGGATGCGGGAGAGGACGAGCATCGGCAGGTAGTCGGCGTAGTCCTTCACCAGGTCCGCGTGCCCGGCGTCCGCGAACGCGTCGATCTGCTTGTTCGCGATGCGGGTCGCGTGGCGCCGGATGCCCCGGACCGCGGCGGCCTGGAGCCCGTCGGTGACGGCGGCGCGCAGCCTGCGGTGCGGATCGCCGTCCTGGGACACGCAGTCCGGCCGCCAGCCGAGCATCGGGATGAGAGGCGAGGTCTCATCCACGCGCCCCTCCGTCCAGTCCCGCCAGATGCGGGCGTCCCGGCTGAACTGGCGGGGATTGTCGAGGACCCGCCGGTTGTCGCGGTAGCCGAGGACCAGCCAGGCGGGCACATCGCCTTCGAGCAGGACGGGCGCGACCGAGCCGTGTTCCTTGCGCAGCCGCTCGTAGATGCCCACCGGGTCGGTCGCCGCCTCCGGCCCGTACAGCCGGGCCGGATCGGACCCGTGATGGGCGACGGGGCAGCCGCTCGGGATCTGAACGGCGTTTTCGGTCGAATCGTTCATCGGGGCTCCAGGGCCACGGCCGAGCGTTCCTTCAGGTGGTGGATCAGGGCGACGAGGACGTCCCGGCTGGAGGCCCGGTCGCGGGCGTCGAAGGCTATGACCGGGGTGTGCGCGGGGATGTCCAGGGCGTCCCGGATCTCCTCGACCGGGTAGTTGCTGGAGTCGGGGAAGACGTTCAGGGCGACGACGAACGGGACCTCCTGCCGCTCCATCTCCTCGATCGCCCGGAAACTGGACTCCAGGCGGCGGGTGTCCACCAGGACGATCGCGCCGAGCGCCCCCTTGAACAGCCCGTTCCACAGGAACCAGAAGCGTTCCTGACCCGGCGTGCCGAACAGGTACAGCACCAGGCTCTCGTTGATGCCGATCTTGCCGAAGTCCAGGCTGACGGTGGTCTGCGTCTTGTCGGCGACGCCGATGAGACGGTCGACGTCGGCACTGGCCTGGGTGAGGGTCTCCTCGGTGGTGAGCGGCTTGATGTCGCTGACCGACCGGACCATCGTGGTCTTCCCGGTGCCGAACCCGCCGGCGATCATCACCTTCACCGAGCGGGCGTCCCCGCCCGCCCGCCCTCCGGGTTGGTCAAAGCCTTTCAAGTCCACTGAGTACCTCCTCAAGGAGCGCGAGGTCGGGCCCGCGGCCGGCTTCGTGTGCCGGGATGGGGTTACGGGCTTCGACGCGACCTGCGACGAGCAGGTCCGACAGCAGCACTGCGAGAATGTTGAAGGGCAGCCCGAGGTGAGCGCCTAGCTCGGCGACCGACAGCGGATCGCGGCACCGGCGGAGAATCTCCTCGTGCTCGTGCTGCATGCCCGGTAACGGGGCGGCGCGGGCGACGACGAGCGTCGCCACGTCGAGGCTCGACGCCGAACCGCCCGGTCCGCTGCGACCGCCCGTGAGGACGTAGTAACGCTCGAGACCGGACGGGTCCGACGGCCTGCGGGGAGCACTCATCCAGAGTGCTCCTCCAGGCGCGGAGTGGTGCCGAGGAGCTCACCCATCCTGCGGGCCAGGTCTCTCATCTGGTGTCCGAGCAAGCCCTGGTCGAGGCCTTCCCTGGCCAGGACACCGAGGTACGTCTCCACACCGGCGCGGACCACGAAGAGGTGCCCGCCGTCGACTTCGATCATCGCGAGGCGCAGCTGCCCGGCGTACTTGGGGAACTGCTCGGCGACCGGCTGGGCGAGGGCCTGCAGGCCGGCCACCACCGCGGCGAAGCGGTCGACGTCGTCGGGGTCTTCGGCGCCGTAGGAGGTGATGGCCTTGCCGTCGCTGGAGGCCACGAGGGCGAAGCGGATCTCCTGGATGCTCTCGACGAGATCGCGGAGCGCCCAGCTCACATCTGTTCCTTGTTGCGTCATGAGGACTAGTCGCTCTCTTCGGTGCGGTGCTCGGTGGACTCGCGTCCGGCGTCGGTGTCGCGGTCGCCGAGCGCCCCGGACGCCTCTTCGGCGTCGCGTCCGGCGGTGGCGAAGGCGGCGAGACCGGAGAACGAGGCGTCCGGCGGAATGGCGGAGACGGTGCTCCGGTCCGTCCGCTCGGCCTCCCTGGGCTCGGCCGCCTCGTTCCGCTTGCTGCGCCGCCGGGGCAGTCCGCCGGGCGTGGTCTCCGCGGCCTCGGCCGGGGCGGCCGGTGCCGGGGCGGTGACCGACTCGCGGGCCGGGGCGGCCGCCGCGGTGCGGACCTCCGGCGCGGGCGCGGCGGGTGCGGCGGCAGCGGGCAGCGGGCTGAAGTACTTGTGCGGAACCACGACCACCACGGAGGTGCCGAGCCACGGGGAGTCCGCGAAGGTGACGCGGATGCCGTAGCGGCGGGCGAGGGCTCCGACGACGCGCAGACCGATGTTCGCGTCCTCGGTGATGCCGCCGAGGCCCGCTCCGGGAGCGGTGCCCGCGAGGGCGTGCTCGGCCTCGCGCTTCTTCTCCTCGCTCAGGCCCTTGCCGGAGTCCTGGATCTCGATGCCGACCCCGTTGGGCACCTCCTTGCCGGAGATGAGCACGGGCTCGGTGGGCGGCGAGTAGCGGGCCGCGTTGTCGAGAAGGTGCGCGAAGATCAGCGTGAGGTGGTCCACGAGACCGCCGTCGACGCCGAGTTCGGGCAGGTGGCGGACCTGGATCCGGTGGAAGTCCTTGATCCGGCCGATGCCGCCGCGCGCCACGCTGAGCAGCCGCTGCGGCTCCTGCCACTGCCGGCCGGGCCGGTCCGAGCCGCCGAGCACACCGATGCTGGCGGCGAGGCAGTCGGCGGGGCCGATCTCCTGGTCGAGCTCCATCAGGCCCCGGGCGACGGCCGGCAGCCTGCCGTGCTCGCCCTGCATCTCGTGCAGACGGCCGCGGAGCTTACTGGTCAGCACGTGGATGCGGTTGCCGATGCTGATGACGGCCTGCTCGGCGGAGGTGGAGCGGTCGAACTCCGACTCGAGGCCGATCAGGGCGGTGCGCAGCACCTTGCGCAGCTCGGCCTGGAGGTCGGCACTGACCTTGGCGCACTGGTTGAGGGTGGGCAGGACGTCGTCGATGGCGTCACCGGAGCGCAGCGCCTCCATGGCGGAGGGCAGTTGCTCGTCGGCGAGCCGGGCGACCGCGGCGAGCTGGTGGGAGAGCTGCTCCTGCCAGACCTCGGCCTGGTCGGCGAGCTGGGCCTCGTAGGACGTGGCCTGCTCGGTCAGCCGCTCCTCGTAGGCCCGGGAGGTGTCGGAGAGCTGCTTCTCGTACGTGGCGCTCTGGTCGGCCAGACGCCGCTCGTAGGTCGCGTTCTGCTCGGTGAGCTGGGACTCCAGGGTGGCGCGTTCGGCGGAGAACTTCCGTTCCAGGCCCGCCACGTGCTGCTGCCACTGTTGGTTGTGCTCGGCCTGCGTGGTGCGGAAGGAGTTCTCCGCCCTGTGCAGGTGTGCCCGGGTGCGCAGCAGCAGGCGTACACACACGGCACCGGCCGCCGTCGCCGCGATACCGGCGACGGCGGCGGTTATTCGCTCAGAGCTCATGAAGGTGGCGGCAACGGTCCCGCCTCCCAAGCTCAGCGGCATCAGCCACCAGCTGTACCAGGCGACAGGGGCCCGCGCCGCCGGTGGCGGAGTGGCGAGTTCCATCTGCATCCTTCGAACAAACATGATCGAACAGGGGGGTGTGGATCGCACTCATGAGTACGCACCGCGAGTCGACCGGACGCGATCGCGTCAACTCGCAGCGCCGATCGGAACCTTATCGGGTTTAGACCCGAAAGGATCAAACCAGTCGGCCTGCGGACGTGAGGGTTCCGTCACGCTCCGACAGAAGGAAACAGGTCGACAAATGTCCATGCCCGACTGCGCAGTTGACCGGTGAAACGATCGAACGCGACCGGCGGGCGGATCAGCGGGCGGTCTGGAAGGTGCGGCGGTACGCCTGCGGGGACACCCCGATCGCGGCGTGGAGATGCTGGCGCAGGGACGCGCCCGTCGCGAAGCCGACCCGGCCCGCGATCTGATCCACCGTGAGGTCACTGGACTCCAGCAGGTGCCGGGCCCGGGCCACGCGCTGCTGGATGAGCCAGCGGCCGGGGCTGAGACCCACCTCGTCGTGGAAGCGGCGGGCGAAGGTGCGCTGACTCATCCGGGCATGGCCGGCGAGGTCGGCCAGGGTGAGTGGTTCGCCCAGGCGCTCCAGGATCCAGGAGCGGGTGGCCGCGGTGCTCGCGGCGCCCTGCTCGGGCACGGGCTGTTCGATGTACTGGGCCTGGCCGCCGTCCCGGAACGGCGGGACCACGCAGCGGCGCGCGACGGTGTTGGCCAGCCTGCTGCCGTGGTCCTTGCGGACCAGGTGCAGGCAGATGTCCACGCCGGAGGCGGCTCCGGCGGAGGTGAGGAAGGGGTGGTCGTCGACGAACAGCACGTCCGGGTCGAGGTCGACGAGCGGGAACATGCGCCGGAACCGGTCGGCGACCTGCCAGTGGGTGGTCGCCCTGCGCCCGTCGAGGAGCCCGGCGGCGGCGAGGACGAAGGCGCCGGTGCAGATGGACACGATGCGGGTCCCCGGCCGGATGAGGGCGAGGGCGGCCAGGACGTCGTCCGGCACCTCGTCGGTGAGGTGGGCGGGCGCGACGGGCGCGATCACCACCGTGCCGGCCGTGGCCAGGACCTCGGGTCCGTGCTCCACGGTGACGCCGAAGTCCGCGTCGGTGCGCACCGGACCGCCGTCGACCGAGCAGGTCAGCACCTCGTACCGGCCGTCGGCCGCGCCCAGGATCCGGCTGGGGATGCCCAGCTCGAAGGGGTACACCCCGTCGAGGGCCAGGACCACCACTCGTTCGCGTCGCATGGCACGATTCTATCGAAGGTTGGCAATCTTGCCATTGGCGAGCGGTACGCGAACCGGCACGCTTGATCACCATGAGCACACAGAACACGATGCGAGCCATCAGCCAGGACGTCCTCGGCGGTCCCGAGGTACTCAAGGAAGTCGAAGTCGAGCGCCCGGTGCCGGGGCCGAACCAGGTGCTGGTCCGCGTGCGGGCCGCCGGGGTCAATCCGACCGACTGGAAGCACCGCGCGACCGGCGGCTTCCTGGGCGATGCGCCCTTCGTCCTCGGCTGGGACGTCTCCGGGGTGGTGGAGGCGGTCGGCATCGGCGTCGCGGCCTTCGCGCCCGGTGACGAGGTCTTCGGCATGCTGCCGTATCCGTACGGGCACGGCTCGCACGCCGAGTACGTCATCGCTCCGGTCCGCGCCCTCACCCACAAGCCGGCCGGCCTCGACCACGTCCAGGCGGGGGCGCTGCCGCTGGTCTCGCTCACCGCGTGGCAGGCACTGGTCGAGCACGCGGACGTGCGGCCCGGGCAGCGGGCGCTGATCCACGCCGCCGCGGGCGGGGTCGGGCATGTGGCGGTGCAGATCGCCAAGGCGCGCGGCGCGTACGTGATCGGCACCGCGAGCGCGGGCAAGCACGAGTTCCTGCGCGGGATCGGCGTGGACGAGACGGTGGACTACCGGGAGACGGACTTCACCGAGGCCGTGAAGGACGTCGACGTCGTCCTGGACACCATCGGCGGCGACAACGCCCTGCGCTCTCTGCGTGTCCTGCGCCCCGGCGGCGTCGTGGTCTCGATCCTCCCGGGCGGCTCGGACGAGTTCTACACAGAGGCCGAGCGGCTCGGCGTCCGGGGGCTCCGCATGCTCGTGGACGCCGACCGCAGCGACATGCGGGCGATCGCGGAACTCGCCGGGACGGGCAAGCTCCGCGCCACGATCGCCGGCACCTTCCCGCTGTCCGCCGCCGCGGAGGCGCACGCCTCGGGCGACACGGGCCGGACGACGGGGAAGCTGGTGCTGGTGAACGACTGAGCGGGGTGGCGGCCGGGCGGGATCACCCGCCCGGCCCAGCCTCCCGCGTCAGAACGTCAGCACCGGCTTGATCGTCTTGCCCGACCTCATGTCCTGGACCGCCCGGTCGATGTCCCCGAAGGGATAGGTGCTGATCAGGCGATGCAGCGGCAGCCGGCCCTCCTTCACCAGGCGGACCAGGGCGGGGATCATGGTCTGGGTCTCGCTGTCGCCCAGGGTGAGGCCGACGATCCGCTTCCCGCCGAGCAGACCGTTGACGTCCAGGGCGACCTCCGTGCCGAAGGGCGGGGCGCCGACCACGACCAGGGTGCCGCGGGCGGCGAGCGCGTCGACGCCCTGGCGCAGGACGCCGACGTTGCCCGTGGTCTCCACGACACCGTCCGCGCCCTGGCCGCCCGTGATGCCGGCGAGGGCCTCGGCGAGGTCCTCCCGGCTGGTGTCGACGGTGTGCGTGGCGCCCAGCTCCGTGGCCAGCGACAGGCGTTCGGCGACCCGGTCGACGGCGACGATCCTCGTGGCCGGGGTGAGGGCCGCCGCCATCACGGCCGACAGGCCGACCGCTCCGGCGCCCAGGACGACGACCGTGCCGCCCGTGTCCGGCTTCAGGACGTTCCAGACGGCGCCCACACCGGTCTGTACGCCGCAGCCCAGCGGGGCGATCGACTCCAGCGGCACGTCCGGGTCGACCTTGACCAGGCTGCGCTCGTCGGCCAGTGCCCGCTCGGCGAAGGAGGACTGGCCGAAGAAGTGACCGCCCAGGGCCTCGCCGTCCCGGCTGATGGTGTTCGAGCCGTCGGCGCGGCTGCCGCCGAGCAGGTTCAGCGGCAGCCAGGTGGCGCAGTACGCGGGGTGCCCGCCGCGGCAGTTGCGGCAGTCGCCGCAGGAGGTGAAGGAGAGCAGGACGTGGTCGCCGGGCGCGACGCCGGTGACGGCGGGGCCGACGGCCTCGACGACGCCCGCGCCCTCGTGGCCGAGGACCCCGGGCAGCGGGAAGGGCAGTCCGCCGCTCGCCACCCCGAGGTCGGTGTGGCACAGGCCGGTGGCGACCATGCGGACCAGCGCCTCGCGGGGGCCGGGTTCGTCGAGGACGACGTCGGAGAGGGTGAAGGGCGCGCCGCCGGACTCGACGACCGCGGCACGGGTGGTGGTGGGCATCGCGATGACTCCTTGACGGTGTCTCAGTCGAGCGAGACGACGACGGACTTGACCTTGGTGTAACCGGCGAGGGCCTCGGGCCCGTACTCACGGCCGTAGCCGGAGTCCTTCACACCGCCGAAGGGCACGGCGGGGTCGAGCATCGCCCAGTCGTTGATCCAGACGATCCCGGCCTGGAGCCGGCCGGCGACCCGGTGGGCGCGGGCGAGGTGGCTGGTCTGGACGCCCGAGGCCAGGCCGTAGGGCGTGGAGTTGGCGAGGGCGACGGCTTCGTCCTCGTCGTCGAAGGGCTGCACGGTGAGGACCGGGCCGAAGATCTCCTCCTGGATCACGCGGGAGTCGTTCGACAGGTCGGCGATGACGGTGGGCTTGTAGTAGTAGCCGCCGTCGAGGTCGAGCCGCTCGCCGCCGCAGACGATGCGGGCGCCCTCCTTGCGGGCCAGGGCGACGTACTCCTCGACCTTCTTCAGGTGCTTCTCGGCCGCCATCGGGCCGATGACGGTGGCCGGGTCGCGCGGGTCGCCGATCGGCACGCCGGGCACCGCCTCGGCGAGGATGCCGAGCAGCGTCGGGTACACCGAGCGGGCCACCAGCAGGCGCGGGCCGCCCATGCAGAACTGGCCGGTGTTGAAGACGAAGCCCTTGATGACCGCGGCGAC
The DNA here is from genome assembly GCF_056433405.1 of Streptomyces sp. NPDC044719. Lineage (NCBI taxonomy): Bacteria > Bacillati > Actinomycetota > Actinomycetes > Kitasatosporales > Streptomycetaceae > Streptomyces > Streptomyces sp. NPDC044719. The sequence continues at coordinate 438,753 of NZ_JBWKHE010000002.1, read as the reverse complement.
CGCCTTCTCCAGGTCGGCGTCCTCGAAGACGATGTGGGCGGCGTTGCCGCCGAGCTCCATGGTGACGGGCTTGAGCGCCTCGCCGGCGACGCTCGCCACGTGCCTGCCGATCGCGGTGGAGCCGGTGAAGGCGACCTTGTCGACACCGCGGTGGCGCAGCAGCGCCTCGCCGGCCACCGGGCCGCTGCCGGTCACGACGTTGACCACACCGTCCGGTACGCCCGCCTCCTGGAGGAGCCGGGCCATGTACAGGGCGCTGAGCGGGGTCTCGTCGGCGGGCTTGTGGACGACGGTGTTGCCGGCCGCGAGCGCGGGGCCGAGCTTGGAGCCGGCGAGGATCAGCGGGAAGTTGAACGGGGTGATCGCGGCGACCACGCCGAGCGGCTCGCGCCGGGTGTAGGCGAGGGCGTTCATGGGGGTGTCGCGCAGGGCGCCGTCCTGGCTCTGGGCGAGGTTCGCGTAGTACTCGTAGTCGTTGGCCGCGTTGGTCACGTCGACGGCGCCGCACAGGGTGATCGGCTTGCCGACGTCGAGGCTCTCCAGGGCGGCGAGCTCGTCGGCGTTCTCGCGGATGAGATGGGCGACGCGATGCAGCACCCGACCGCGCTCGCGGCCGCTCATCCCGGACCAGGCGCCGTCGTCGTGGGCCTCGCGGGCGGCGTGCACGGCCGCGTCGACATCGGCGGGGCCCGCCTCCGCGACGGTGGTGACGACCGTGCCCCGGGACGGGTCGACCACCTCGGTGCGCGCCCCGTCGGCGGCCTCGCGCCACCGGCCCCCGATGAACAGCTGTCCGGGTTCCCTCTCGAAGGTGGTCATCGCCGCTCCCCAGCGTCGTCGCCAAGATTTCAACAAACAGGATTCCTGTTGGTTCGCAGTCTCTTTACAGACAGGTTTCCTGTCAATGCTCTAGCCTGCGTCCATGCTCGATTCACAGGTGACCAAGGCACCCCCTTCCCTGCTCTACATGGTCAAGCAGGTGGAGCTCGTCGTGCGCTCCCACCTGGACGAGCTGGTCAGACCCTCCGGGATCACCGCTCTTCAGTACACCGCGCTGACCGTCCTGGAGCGACACGACGGACTGTCGGCGGCCCAGCTGGCGCGCGACTCCTTCGTCACGGCGCAGTCCATCGCCGATCTCGTCCGCTCACTGGAGGGCCGCGGCCTGGTGCGCCGGGAGCGCAACCCCCGCAACCGCCGCGAGCTGCTGATCCTGCTCACCGACGACGGCCGCGAGCTGCTCACCCGGCACGCCGGGCCGGTCCGCGATCTCGAGGAGCGCATGGTGCGCGACCTCACGACGCACCAGACCGAGCAGTTCCGCCAAGCCCTCACCAAGGCCTGGCACGCCCTGTCGTAGCCCGGAGCGCACGCCTGGAATCGCGCCCGCGCTCACGCCCGCGCACTCCCCCGCGCGAACCTCGGCCAACTCGCCTGCAATTCAGAGACATATGTCAATCGAACATGCTCAAATTCACTCGTTGGAGGGTAACTTGCGGGACGGGCACCGGTTGTGAGGACCGTGACCACTCCCCACGCACGGAGCAGGCTGGAGGCGATCTCGTCGTGCGGCAGGAACCTGCACCGCTCACCCGGCATCTGCGCGTCCGCCAGGAACGGGGACACACCGTGCTGGAGTTCCGCGGCGAGATCGACCTCGCCGCGGCCACGGAGATCGCCCCGCACCTGGACCGGGAGACGAACCGCCGCGCCGCCCGGGTCGTGATCGACCTCAGCCGGATCGAGTTCTTCGACTGCTCGGGCCTGCGGTTGCTGTACCGGGCCAGGAGCCGGGTCCTCGACCGGGACGGCTACGTGCTCCTCGTCTGTGCCCACCCCCTGACCCTGCGCGTCCTGCGCATCACCGGCCTGTCCCGGCTGCTGCCGCCGCAGCCGACCCTGGACGCGGCCCTGGAACAGCCGGAGGCCACGTCCGGCTCGGTGTGACGCCCTGAGTGCGCCCTCTCGTGCTTCCGCGGAAGTCGTCCCACCCTCAACCGGCCGGTCTGGCAAGGAATGTGGCGGGCATCCGGACAGTAAGGAAGGAGGGCCGTCGCATGACGACTCCCGTCAAGCGCCTCCCCAGGCGCATGCCCGGCTGGGCCAAGGTGGTGGCCGCGCTCGTGCTGGTGCTCGTCGTGTTCTTCGCCGGGATCCGGCTCAGCGTGATCCCGGGCCTGAAGGACCTGTTCGGCACCGACACCCATGACCGGTCCGGCCCCGCGCTGCTGAAGTCCATCCAGGACATCAGCCGTTACGACGCCGCCTCCGGCAACTTCCAGGTCGTCGTGGACCTGGAGAAGGACGCCAGGTTCCTGCCCGACGCGATCCGCGGCACCCGCACTCTGTACGTCGGCGCGGGGACCGTCGACGCCTACGTCGACCTGGGCAAGGTCGGCGAGAACGACGTGAAGGTCAACGGCGACCGCACGTCCGCCACGCTCCGGCTGCCCCACGCGCAACTGGGCAAGCCGGCCCTCGACCCCGACCGCTCCTACGCCGTCTCCAAGCAGCGCGGCCTCTTCGACCGCCTCGGCGACCTCTTCTCGGACAACCCCAACGGTGAACAGGCCGTGCAGAAACTCGCGGTCCGGCACATCTCGGACGCGGCGAAGGAGAGCGAGCTGACCGCACGCGCCGAGAAGAACGCCACCGGCATGCTCGAAGGCCTGCTGCGCTCCCTGGGCTTCAAGGAGGTGAGGGTCTCGTACGGGACCTGAGCATCCCCGGACAGGGCGGAGTGCCCCGGCGCAACGCGGGCAACAGTGGCTGGGAACGACCCCCGGCGGCATCGTCGGCACGCCCGTGGGTAACCGCCCTGTCACACAGGGAAGTTGAAGAGTGGAGGAGCGTATGGCCAGTGCAGCCTCACGTCCCCGTTCCGTCGGGTCCGGGAGCGAGCGACGTCCACTGCCGCTGCCGGTCCGGCTGCTGGCGATGCTGTGCGCCTTCACGTTCATGGTCGCCTTCGCCGTGGTGCTGGCGCGGCTGACCCTGCAGCCCTCGCCCGCCTCGGAGGCGCTGACCCACACCAACCTCCGGCCCGGCGACTCCCTGAAGGCCTATCTCGACCAGCCGGAACTGCGCGACGCCGTGCGCCAGATCGGCGGCAACATCCTGCTCGGCGTCCCCTTCGGCATCCTCGTGCCCGTCGTCGCGCCGCGCACGCGCGGCATGCTGCGCGTCCTGCTGATGACCGCGATCGTGATGCTGCTGGTGGAATTCGCCCAGGGCGCCCTGGTCACCGGCCGCGCCTTCGACATCGACGATGTCATCCTCAACACGACGGGCGCACTCATCGGCTACCTGCTCCTGGGCCGCCGCATGAGCCGGGCCGTCCACGCACGCAGGCCTCGGCGCGGCCGGGCGGCCGGGAACCCGTCGGCCGGAAAGGCTTAGTGCAGGGTCCAGGTGTACTTGTCCCCGTTCACCCAGCGGACCACGTCCGGATCGTCCATGTCGTGGACCGTGATGCCGAACGCGGCCGCCGCCGCCAGTACGTCGGTGGCGGCCTTGGCCTCCCCGACCACCTGGCCGTCGATCTCCACGATCCGGAACGGCGGTGTGCCCGGCTGCACCCCGAGCACCATGATCCGCGGATGGGATATGTACGGGCTCGCGCTTTCGGTCATGCATCGAGGGTAGAGCGCAACCGGCGCCGGCGCGGGGTTCAAGCCCGTCGTGCGGTCCGCCGGGGGCTGGGGAACCCTTGAGGTTGGAGGTGGCGATGGATCCCGTCGAGGCACTGGACCGGATCGCCTTCCTGCTGGAGCGGTCCCTGGCACCGACGTACCGCGTGCGCGCCTTCCGTACGGCGGCCCGGGTACTGAAGGACCTGGGCGACGAGGAGGTGCGCCGGCGGGCGGCGGACGGTTCGCTGGAGTCGCTCAAGGGCGTCGGGCCGAAGACCGCGCAGGTGGTGCGGGAGGCGCTGGCCGGGGAGGGGCCCGGCTATCTGCGCAAGCTGGAGGGCGAGGCCACGGAGCCGCCCTCCGTACGGGGCGGCGAGCGGCTGCGGGGGCTGCTGCGCGGCGACTGCCATCTGCATTCCGACTGGTCGGACGGCGGCAGCCCGATCGAGGAGATGGGCCGGGCCGCGGCGGCGCTGGGCCACGAGTGGGCGGCGCTGACCGATCACTCGCCGAGGCTGACGGTGGCGCGTGGCCTCACGGCCGAGCGGCTGCGGGAGCAGTTGGACGTGGTGGCGGAGCTGAACCAGACCTGGGCGCCGTTCCGCCTGCTGACCGGCATCGAGTGCGACATCCTCGAGGACGGCTCCCTCGACCAGGAGCCGGAGCTGCTGGACCGGCTCGACGTCGTGGTGGTGTCGGTGCACTCCAAGCTGCGGATGGACGCCCGGTCGATGACCCGGCGGATGGTGGCCGCCGTACGCGATCCGCACTCCGACGTGCTCGGGCACTGCACGGGGCGGCTGGTGACGGGGCGGGGGCGGCCCGAGTCGGAGTTCGACGCGGACGAGGTGTTCGCGGCGTGCGCGGAGACCGGCACGGCCCTGGAGATCAACAGCAGGCCGGAGCGGCTCGACCCGCCGCGGCGGCTGCTGCGCCGGGCGGTGGACGCGGGGGTGCTGTTCTCCGTCGACACCGACGCGCATGCGCCGGGGCAGCTGGACTGGCAGATCAACGGGTGCGCGCGGGCGGAGGAGTGCGGGGTGGCGCCAGAGCGTGTGGTGACGACGTGGTCCCTCGAGGAACTGCTGGCCTGGACCCGTGAGCGGCGGGTGCCGTCCGGCGTGGCGGGCGGCTGAGGTGGTACCCGGGGGGCTCGAGAGAAGGGACCACACCCATGGACAGTGCCGGACGGGCGGCCGTGTTCGACGTCGACGGCACGCTGGTCGACACCAACCACCTGCACGTCGTGGGTTGGTGGGAGGCCTTCCGGCAGGCCGGCCACCAGGTGCCGATGCACGCGGTGCACCGGGCCGTGGGCCTGCCTTCCACAGACCTCGTCGCCCACCTGCTGGGAGACAGCCGAAACAAGGACCAGGACGCCGGCATCAGGGCCGCCCACAAGGCGCTGTACGGGCAGTACTTCGACCGGCTGCCCGCGCTGCCGGGTGCCGGGCCGCTGCTGCGCCGGCTGCACCGGGAGGGCTGGGCGGTGGTGCTGGCCACCTCGGCGGGCGGCGCCGAGCTCGGCGCGCTGCGCCGGGCCATCGACGCGGACGACGCCATCACCGCCACGGCGAGCGCCGACGACGTCGACGAGGGCAAGCCGGCACCCGAGCCGGTCGAGCACGCGCTGGAGCTGGCCGGGGTACCGGCCGAGCGGGCGGTCTTCGTCGGCGACACCGTGTGGGACATGCTCGCGGGCAGCCGCGCCGGGGTGCGATGCGTGGGTGTGCTGTGCGGCGGCATCCCGCGTGCCGATCTGGAGAAGTCCGGCGCGGACGCGGTCTACGCCGACCCCGCGCACCTGCTGTCCTCCCTCCGCGGCAGCCCGCTGGCATGAGACCGGCATGAGGCGGCGTGAAACCCGCGGTCACGCGGATACTCGCAGCGCATGACGCGGGTGACGAGGGCGGTACGGCGGACGGCTCGAGGCTTCCGCCCAGGGCGGGACAGAGGAACGTCGGCCGGTGAGGAGCCGGGACGGGTCCGCGCCTTGGAGCACGAGGCCCGCGGTACCCGGCCGGTGGATGCCGTGGGGCGGGAGACGCGGGCCGCCTGGGACGCCCTGCGAGCCGCCTGGACAGGGCCCGGGCGCGAACGCGATCTGGTCGTCCAGTCGCTGAAGGCCGCCGCGGCGGCGGTGCTCGCCTGGCTGGTGGGCGGCGTCTGGATGGGAGACCCGCTCGCGCTGATGGCGCCGTGGGTGGCACTGGTGCTGGTGCAGGCCACCGTCTACGGCTCGCTGGTGCAGGGCGCCCGGCAGTTCGGGGCGATCTGCGTCGGCACCGTGCTGGCCTCGGCCGCACAGGCGCTCACCGGCGACACGACGGGCGCGCTCGCCCTGTCCGTGCCGGTGCTGATGCTGCTCGCGAACTGGCCCCGCTTCGGTGACCAGGGCATCTACGCGGCGACCACGGCCTTGTTCACCCTCACCGCGGGTTCCGTGAGCATGTCCAGCGTCGGGCACCGGGTGGGACAGGCGGCACTCGGCGCGGTCATCGGCCTCGCGGTCAACGCGCTCGTCCTGCCGCCGGTCCATCTGCGCGACGTACGGGAGAACCTGGCGGCCCTCGCCCGGGAGGCGGGCGACGTTCTGCGCACCGTCGCCGCCGACCTGCGCGAGGGCGAATGGGACGCGCAGACCGCCGCCGGCTGGCTCAGTGCGTCGTCCCGGCTGGACAACCGTCTGGAGGCGCTGCGCTCGGCACGCCGGTGGAGCCGGGAGAGCCTGCGCCTGACCTACGGCCCGCTGCGCGCCCTGCACCGCGTGCCGCACGGGGGTGCCCTGCCGCCGGTGGACGAGGACGAGCGGTTCAGCCGGGTCACCGGGCACGTCACCGCGCTGACCCGGGCCCTGGCGGTGTCCGTGGACGACAACCGGACGCCCGCCCCGCCCGGGGGCCCGGCCCTCGACGCGTACGCGCGCCTGCTGGACCTGATCGGGGACGCCTGCCACGCCGAGGCCGACAGCCTTCTCGACGGCAGCGTGCGGCCCCGTCCGGACGAGGAGACCGTGGAGGCGATGGGCGAGCTGCACCAGGAGCTGCAGGAGAAACTGCGCCGGCATGCCGGGGAGGGGGCCGTGCACACGGTGGTCCTGGGCACGCTGCTGCTCCAGGCGGAGAACCTGTGGGCCGAGACCGTCCCGGACGACCGGGGGCAGTGACCCACCTCACCGGACGGGGCGTCCGAGCGTGGAACACCCAGCGATGGTTGCCCGTTGAACAAGGTGTGGGGACGCGCCCACACCCTGAGCCGCCCCGGCCGCGATTCCCCCGTCCGGCCGGGGCTTCCCCCTGTTGCCACCCGGGTACTCGGTCACCGCTCGCGGAACCACGCGGCCGAGAGGAGCGGAAGGTGAGCAGCACAACGGGCAAGAGGATCGTAGTCACGGGCGCCACCGGCAATGTGGGCACCAGCGTGGTGCGCCTGCTCTCCGAGGATCCGGAGGTCGCCTCCGTGCTGGGCCTGGCCCGGCGGATCCCCGAGTGGTCGCCGCCGAAGACGGACTGGTCCGCGGTCGACCTGGCCTTCGCGGAGTCCGACCTCGTGGAGCGGTTCGCGGGCGCCGACGCGGTCGTCCATCTGGCCTGGGCGTTCCAGCCGACGCACGACCCCGCGAAGACCTGGCGCACCAACGTGCTCGGCAGCATGCGGGTGTTCGAGGCGGTGGCCGCAGCGGGGGTGCCGGCGCTGGTGCACGCCTCGTCGGTCGGCGCGTACTCGCCGGGTCCCAAGGACCGGACGGTGGACGAATCATGGCCGACGCACGGCTGGCCGGACGCCGCGTACTGCCGGGAGAAGGCCTACTTGGAGCGTGCGCTGGACACGTTCGAGCGCGATCACCCCGAGACCCGGGTGGTGCGGATGCGGCCCGCCTTCCTCTTCCAGCGGGAGTCCGCGAGCGAGCAACGCCGTATCTTCGGCGGGCGTTTCCTGCCGGGCCCGGCGGCCCGTCCGGAGCTGCTCCCCTTCCTGCCCGACATCCCGGGGCTGCGGGTGCAGGCACTGCACACGGACGACGCGGCGCAGGCGTACCGGCTGGCGGTGCACTCCGAGGCGCGCGGCGCGTTCAACCTCGCGGCCGAGCCGACGGTCGACGCGGAGCTGCTGGGCAGGATGTTCAGCGCCCGTCCGGTGCGGCTGCCGCGCACGGCGGCCCGTTCCGCGATCGCCGCCGCCTGGGGCCTGCGCCTGTTGCCCGCCTCACCGCATCTGTTCGACGCGGTGCTGCGGCTGCCCCTGATGGACTGCGCACGCGCGCACAGGGAACTCGGCTGGCGGCCGGAGCACACGGCGCCGGAGGTGCTGGAGCAGTTCCTCCAGGGACTCCAGCAGGGTGCGGGCGCGCCGACGGAACCGATGCAGGGACACAAGGTGGGCTGACCGCAGTCCCCCCCCCGCAGACGACCGATGGCCGCAGCGGGCCCCCACGGTCGGCTGCGGCCATCGGCGTTCATCGGCGCCCGGGGGCGCTCAGTCGGCGGGTTCGTCCGGCACCGGATGCTCGGGGTGCACCGTGCTCTGCTGGGGCGCCCCCTGCCGGCCCGTCCCCGCCTCGTCCGTGTCGGGGACGTCGTCGGCGGGCTCGTCGGCCCGGTCCTTCCCGTCCTTGTCGTCCTCGCCGGTGCCCGTGAAGCGCGGGGCGACCTCCCACGGGTCCTCGCCGACGTCGGCCTGCTGGTCCGGCATGTCCCGCGGGACGGGCTCACCGTTCTCGCCGGGTCCTTCGAGGCGGTGGTCGGTCACGGCGTACTCCCTTCGTGGTCCGGGCGCCACGCGAGTACCTCCGCCGTGACCTGCGAAACCTCAGCGCGGTGCCCGCTCGCGAAGTGCCGCGTGCCACGCGGGAAGCGGACTCTCCGGCGCCGGATCGGGACGCCGCCCGCCACGTGCGAAGAAGTCGGCGAGCGGCAGGATCGCGGCGCCGACCGTGACCGCGTCGGGCCCGAGCCGGCCCAGCTCGACGGCCACCTTCCCGGCCGGGTGGCGCAGCGCGTAGGCCATGGCGTGGCGGCGTACGGCGGGCAGGAAGCGGGCGCCGAGGGCCAGGCCCGCCCAGCCGCCGATGAGGATGCGCTCGGGCTGGAAGGGGTTGATGAGGCCGGAGAGACCGGCGCCCAGGTACTCGGCGGTCTCCTCCAGGACGGCCAGCGCGGCCGGGTCGGCCTCGCCGGTCCCGGGCGGGTATGCGGCGGCGAGCATCGCGGTGAGCGCGGACTCCTCGTCGGCTCCGTCCTGTACCCGGCCGCCCTCCTCCCGCCAGCGGGCGAGCAGCGACTCGGCGCCCGCGTAGGCCTCCAGGCAGCCGAGCGCCCCGCAGCGGCAGCGACGGCCCCGGACCCGCACGGTCAGGTGCCCCCATTCGACCGCCCGGCCCTGCTCCACCTCGGGGGTGACGAGGCTAGCGCCGACGCCGGAGCCGAAGAGGACCACCACGGCGTTGTCCGCGCCGCGTCCCGCGCCGAACCACATCTCGGCCTGGCCCAGCGTCTTGGCTCCGTTGTCGATGAAGAACGGGACGGTGTCCGGCAGCGGGGTTCCGGTGCGGAGCAGGGCCTCCAGCGGGACGGCGTCCCAGCCGATGGTCTGCCCGTGCACGAGCGCGCCGCGGTCGGGGGTGCGCTCGACGATGCCGGGGACGCCGATGCCAACGCCCAGAAGCCTTTCGTGCGCGAGGCCGGCGGTGTCGAGCACCTCGGCGATGCCCTGGCGGATGTGGTCGACGACGACCTCGACCTCGTAGCGCCGGCCGGCGAGCGGGCGCTCGACGCGGGCCAGCTCGGTGAGAGTGAGGTCGAACAGTTCGACACGCACCCGGGTCTCGCCGACGTCGACGCCGATCATGTGGCCGCTGCAGGGCGCGACGCGCAGCAGGGTGCGGGGACGGCCGCCGTCGGAGTCGACGCTGCCGGCCTCCTCGACCAGCCCGTCGGCTACCAGATCGGCGACGACGTTGCTGACGGAGCCGGAGCTCAGTCCGGTCGCCGGGCCGAGGGCGAAGCGGCTGAGCGGACCGTCGAAGTAGAGCCGTTGCAGCACGGCCGTGCGGTTGGCCCGCCTGAGATCGCGCACCGTGCGCCCGTTCCGCCCCGCCATGTGGCTCCTTCCGCCCCTTGTCCGACCCGCAACATACCGCCGGGGACATACCGCCGGGGCGGGCTGGGCGCGACGATCCGCCACCCCTTATTTCACGCTGTGAGGTTTCTTGCCGAGGAGTTCCTCGATCTCGTCCAGGGCCGCGACGAGTTCCGGGGCGACCGCGCTCTGCACCCAGCGCACCTGTTCCTCGCCGCTCTCGCGCGGAACCGTCTCGGTGAGCATGATCAGGTAAAGATAGGCGCGGTACAGGGCGAGACGGAGGCGGGCCGGGGCGTCGAAGTCGGCTCGGCCGCCGGCCTCCCGGTAGCCCGATAGCAACGCCTCGTCCTCCTTGATGTCCCCCAGCAGTGCCAGGGAGACGAATTCGGCGAGGGGGTCGCCCCAGAACATGCGCTCCCCGTCGATGAGGCCGCCGATGCGGACGTCCCCGTCCGAGCGGTCGACGAGGATGTTGCCCCGCCACAGGTCGAAGTGCACGAGGCATGCGGCGGTGACCTCGTCGAGGGCGCCGTACGCGGAACGGGCGGTACGGGCCACCGCGTCGACCGGGCGGGGCAACCGGGCCCCGTAGCGCCGGGCGTCGTCGAGGACGGCGTCGAACATCGTCGCGAACGCGGTCCGCCAGTCGGGGGCGAGCGGTCCGAGGGCGCCGGAGGGATAGCCGAAGCCGGGGCCCGTCACGCCGTGCAGCCGGGCCGTCCGGCGCCCCAGCTCCGTGCGCAGCGCGGTCTGTTCCGACGCCGTGAGGGAATCGCTCCAGGAGTCGCCCGGGCAAGCCGTCATCAGCAGGAAGTCCTCGCCCAGGGAGACCAGCCGCGGCGCGGGGACGCCGACACGGGCGGCCGAGCGGTAGAACTCGGCCTCCGAGACGAGCAGTCGCCGCTCGTGGCGCAGACCGGGGGTGGCCGCCGGGGGCGGGACCTTGAGTACGTAGCGGTCGCCGTCGGTGAGGCGGAGTTCCTCGACGGTGTTGTACGTGCCGCCGGTCAGCGGGCGGAGGTGGGCGAGGCGGCCGGGTTCCAGGCCCGCCACCTCCAGGATGCGCCGGGCCCGTTCCCAGGAGTCCACCACCGTGCGCCCACCTCTCCCCCACGACTTCGGTCAGCCGGCCGCGTACACGTCCTCGACGTAACGCCCGTCCGCGACCAGCCCGTCGAGCCACTGCTCGGCGGCCGTCTCGTCCGCACCCGGCGTGTGCTTGCGGTACAGCGTACGGAACGCCTCCCGCACCCCGGGCGCCATCCGGGAACCGTCGCCGCAGACGTACACCCGCGCTCCGGCGGCCAGCAGGCCCCAGACCTCCTCGGCCTCGGCGGCGATGCGGTGCTGCACGAACCGCACCTCGCCCTCGGGGGTCTCGCTGAAGGCGGGGCGCAGCGAGACGGCCCCGGCGGTGTCGGCGGCCGTCAGCTCGTCGGCGTGCATGAAGTCCGCGTCGGGCGCGTCACAGCCGAAGTAGCAGACGGCGGGGGCGAGTTCGGCGCCGGTGGCGAGAGCGGCCGTGCGGTCGGCGACGGCGCCGCGGAACGGGGCGAGGCCGGTGCCCGCCGCGACCATGACGACCGGTGCGGATCCGCTGGTGGCGTCGATGCGGAAGGCCTCCCGGCACGGTTGCACGCGCGCGTAGAGCGTGTCGCCGGGCTCGACCGCGTTGAGGTGGCCGGACCCGGTGCCCCGGTAGACGCCCTTGCCGGAGCGGGCGGGTGCCTGCAGCAGCGACACCATCAGGTCCACGTGGCCGGGGTCGACGGCGGGCGAGGAGGAGATGGAGTAGTGGCGGGGGCGCAGCGGGGTGAGGAGGTCGAGGAGCCGCGGCCAGTCCAGGGCGCCCCGCAGGGCCGGGTGGTCCTCGAGGATCTCCACGAGGGTGCGCGGGTCGTCGGTGAGGGCGGCCAGGGCCATGCGCTCCGGCGGGCACGGGTTGGCGGCGGCGAGCGCGGCCAGCTGTCCGGCGCTCGGGCGCTCCTGGAGCTCCACGTGGTGGGTGAGGAGCTGCCGTACCGTGACGGGCCTGTCGACGGCGATGCCGTCGCGGCGCGGGCGGATGGCGCGGATGTCCAGGACCGTGTCGAGGTCGACGCCGAGCGCGGTGGCGGTGCGGGTGACGAGCTCCGGGTCGTTGGCGGGCAGCACGGTGAGGTGGTCGGCCGTGCGGTAGGTGACGCCGTCCGGGAGGGCGACGCGCAGGAACCGCTTGCGGCGCGCGTAGCCGGGCGCGGTGAGGTCGTAGGCCTCGGTGACCCGCATGGGGACCAGTTCGTGCCGTTCGGCGAGGGCGTCCAGCGGGCCGCCGGTCAGGGTCCGGACCTCGTAGGCGGTCGTGGGCTCGGGGTCCGGGGCCGTGGCGTCCGGGTCACCGTACTGCCGCAGGAGGGCGGTACGCAGGGCCGTCGTGAACTCCCGGACGGTGCCGGTGAGGTCGCCGGAGGCGTCGGCGGCGGCGCGGTCGAGGAGCCGGGTGGCGCCGGACTCCACGAGCCGCTGATCGATCCGGGTGGGGACGTGCTGGTAGGTGGCGGCCCAGTTGCGGTCGCCGACACCGAGGACGGCGTACGTCACGCCGGACAGGTCGTGGTCCTCTTCGAGGCGGGCCGCGAAGGTGGTGGCGTCGTCGGTGGGGCGGCCGTTGTAGGAGGCGGCCGTGATGACGACGGGACGGTCGGTGGGCAGGCCACCGGCGTAGGCGTCCAGGGCTGCCACCTGGGTCTCGCAGCCGACGGCGGCGGCCTCGTCCGCGAGCTGGGCGGCGAAGTCGCGGCAGGTGCCGTAGTTGCTGCCGTGCAGGAAGAGGGCGGCGGTGCCGGGGCGGACGCGCGCGGGCAGGTCCCGCGGCTCGGCCGAGCCGGTGTCCTGGAGCGGGGCGGCGCCGGGCAGCGGCGTGTGGACGCGGTCGGCGGAGGTGCGCCGGGTGAGCGCGAGGGTGAAGCCCTCGGGCTTGAGGGTGAGGGTCTCCTTGATGTCGAGACGGTAGTCGGCGTGGTCGCCCAGCCGGTAGCGGTGGACGAGCATGGCCAGCAGCATGGTCGCCTCGTGCAGCGCGAACTGGCGTCCGATGCAGGCGCGCTCACCGGTGCCGAACGGCTTGAAGGCGTGCACCGGGCGCTCCGCCTCCGCCTCGGCCGTGAAGCGGGAGGGGTCGAACAGTTCGGGGTTGTCGCCCCAGACGGGCTGCCGGTGCAGCATCGGCGTGAGGACCAGGGCGGACTGTCCGGCGCGCATCGGGATGCGGCCTCCGAGGAGTGTGTCCTCGCGGGCCTCCCGGGAGAACACGGCGGCCGTGGGCCAGAGCCGCAGCGCCTCGTTGAGGACCTGGCGGGTGTAGGTCAGCCGGCCGATCTCGTCGTACGCCGGCTCGATGTCCGCCGTGTCGCCCCACAGCTCGTCGACCTCGCGCTGCACCAGCTCGAGCGCCGTCGGGTGCTTGGCGAGGTAGTACAGGGCGAAGGACATGGCGCCGGAGGTGGTCTCGTGGCCGGCGATGAGGAACGTGATGACCTGGTTGCGGATGTTGGCCGTGTCGAGGGTGGTGCCGTCGGCCGGGTGCTCGGCGGTGAGCATCAGGCCGAGGAGGTCGTCGGCCTGGCTCTGGTCGGTGCCGGTGCGGGCGGCGATGACCTCGTCGACGACCTGGGCGAGGTAGGCGGAGTCGTCGCGGAAGGCCGCGTCCTGCGCCGAGTAGTCCTGGCCCGGGACGCGGGCGAGGCGGGTCATGCTCCATTCCAGGCAGCGGACCATCGACTCGACGAAGGGGTGCGGCTCGGCCCGTTCGAAAGAGCCGAAGTCGTATCCGAAGCCGGCGAGTCCGATGGTGTCGAGCGTCATGCGGGTCATGTCGCCGGGCACGTCGACGGGCTTCCCCCCGCCGGCGTCGCGGTCCCAGGACGCGATGAGCCGCTGGGCGACCCGCAGCATGACAGGGTGGTACGTCCGCATCGAGCCGAGCGCGAAGGCGGGCATCAGGATGTCGTGCGCCTTGGCCCAGTTGGGCTCGTCGTTGTAGGCGGTGAACAGGCCGTCGGCGGCGAATTCGCGGACGTTCTCCAGACCGGGCCCGATGTGCTTGGCGAACCGCTGCTCGTCCGCGAGGTCGGCGACCAGGTCCAGGTCGCCCACGAACAGGGTGTCCCGCCCGTGGAGCCGCCGGACGAACGCGGGCCCGTGCGCGCGCATCAGGTCCATGGCCTGCTGGATGGGCGCGGGGCCGGGGCCGGTGGCGGTGATGTCGGCGACGGGGATGTCGTCGCGGGTGTCTGCGGGGCGGGAGGTCTGTCCGGTGGGGGGCATGACGCGGCAACTGCCTTTCGCGGTACGGAAGTACTGCGATCCAGCGTGATCCACGGGGCCCGGCGGGCAACACCCCGCCCCTACATGATTGTGTAGTACAAGGAGATGCGTCGCTCTTGCGCGGGAGCGACCCGGCGTGGCAGGAGAGGCTCGTGGACCTGGCCCGGCAGGAGGCCGTGATCTGGCGCAATCGCGCCCTGCTCCTCTTCGACCGGGTCGCGATGCCGGTCGCGGTGTGCGACGTGTACGGCGCGGTGCTGCTCGCGAACCCGGCGATGGCGGCGGAGTGCGGTACGACTCCGGGGCGGCTGCGCGGCCGTGACGTGCTGGAGCTGTTCAGCCCGCGGGAGGCGACGCAGGTGGAGCGGATCGCCGAGGCGCTGCGGCTGCGGCACCGCTCGCGGTACCAGGTGTCCGTGCGCTGGCGGGCGCCCGGCGGGGCGGAGCGGTGCGGAGAGCTGACGGCGGACCCGGTGAGCGACTCGGTGGAGGAGACGCCCGCCCTGCTGGTGATGCTGCGGGTGGACGGCGAGCACGAGGCCGGCGCCCCGCCGGCCGAACGGGTCACCCCGGCGGAGGCACGCATCCTGGCCCTTCTGGCCGCGGGCGCCACCACGGCCCGGGCCGCCCGCGAAACCGGCCTCACCACCGACGGCGTGACGTACCACCTCCGCCGCCTGTCCTCCCGCTGGCAGGCGGCCAACCGCACGGAACTGGTGGCCCGCGCCTACGCACTGGGGGTACTGGCCCCCGGGGTGTGGCCGCCGGAGGTGTCGGCGGCGGAGCCGGACTGAGACGCCTCCGTAAAACCGCTCGCCCCCTTCGCCACGCCTGTCTAACCTGACCTGGCCCGCAAAACCTAGGACCTCTAGGTTTGGCCTGACGACAACCAGGAGGCCTTCCATGAAGCCGCTCACCGAGCAGGACATCCGCACCTCGTTCATCAACTGCTCGAAGGGAGAAGCCAAGCGTCTGGCCGTCCCCCGGGATCTCGGGGAACGGCCCTGGGACGATCTCGACTTTCTCGGGTGGCGGGATCCGGGGGCGCCCGATCGGAGCTATCTGGTGACCGAGCGGGAAGGCCGGCTCGTCGGGGTGACGATGCGGTTCCAGCCCGCGCAGCGCGGGCCCCTGCAGCGCAGCATGTGCTCGCTGTGCCTGACGACGCACCCGCGGGGCGGGGTCTCGCTGATGACCGCGCGGAAGGCCGGGGCGGCCGGGCGTGAGGGGAATTCCGTCGGTGTGTACATGTGCACCGACCTCGCCTGTTCCCTCTACGTACGCGGGAAGAAGGTGCCGGAGAGCGGGTCCCGCCTCGAGGAGAGCCTCACCCTGGCGGAGCAGATCGACCGGACCAGGGACGGGCTGGCCGCCTTCCTCGACAAGGTGTACGCCTGAGCGTCCACGGTCGCCCCTGTTTTCCCGCGGCGCTAACGTCCTTCATGGATGCGTTCGATGCGCCAGGGGAAGGGGAACAGCCCGAGGATGCGAGAGGTACGTGAGTGGACGGCGCACGCCACTCGGATCATGCACAAGCGCCGGGATCCCGTGGTCGTCCAGACGTTCCGGTCCGCGACCGCGGCGACGATCGCGTACGTCATCGCGCTCCGGCTGAGCCCCGAGCCGGCGGCCGCACCTCTCACCGCTCCCCTGACCGCGCTGCTGGTCACCCAGGTGACGCTGTATACCACGCTCACCAACGGCTTCCGCAGGGTGAACGCCGTGGTCACGGGAGTCCTCGTCGCCATCGCGTTCAGCCTGCTGGTGGGCCTGACCTGGTGGAGCCTGGCACTGCTCCTCGTGGCCGCGCTGGCCGTGGGGCGGCTGGTCAAGGTGGAGGAGTACGTCCCCGAGGTGGCGATCAGCGCGATGCTGGTCCTCGGGGTCACCACCGTCGGGAACACCGCCTGGGCCCGGGTGGTGGAGACACTGATCGGCGCGACGGTCGGGCTCGCCTGCAATCTGCTGCTGGCGCCGCCGGTGTGGGTGGAGGAGGCGGGCGAGTCGATCGAGGGTCTGGCGCGCCGGCTGCGGCAGCTGATGCTGCTCATGGGCGAGGAGGCGGCGGGCGGCACGCCCGTGGACCGCGCGGAGAAGCAGCTGCACGAGGCGCGGCGCCTGGACCACGACATCGTCGAGGTGGATGCCGCCCTGAGGCAGGCCGAGGACAGCCTGCGCCTCAACCCGCGTGTGCAGGACAGCGTGCTGCACCGGGTCGTGATGCGCACCGGCCTGGACACGCTGGAGATCTGCACGGTCGTCCTGCGCGTGCTCGCGCGCTCCCTCACCGACCTCGCGAAGGTGCGCGAACCCAAGCCGCTGTTCGAGGCCGAGACGGGGGCCGCCCTGGAGCAGTTGCTGTCCGAGATCGCCGATGCCGTGGTGAGCTTCGCGGTGCTGGTCACCACCCACCTCAGCGCGAGCGCCGAGTCGGCCGAGGAACGTCTCGCCGCGGAACTGCGCACCGCTTCGGGCACCCGCGACAAGCTGGCCCTGCTGCTGCACGAGGAGGCCGAGCGCGACCCCGGGCACTGGCAGCTTCCGGGCGCCGTCCTGACGGAGGTCAACCGCATCCTCGACGAGCTCGACACCGAGCACCGCTCCCGGCGCCTGTTCGAGGAACTGGACCGGGTGTCGCGCGAGCAGCGCGCGCGGATGCCCCGGCTGACGCGACTGCGTGAGCGGCTGGGCGTCACGGAAGAGCTGTGGCGGAACCGCGCCGGGTTCGACGCGCGTTCTCGCTGAGGGAGCGCCGGGAAGGGGCCGGCGTGGGATGCCGATGCGAGGGAGCGGGCCGATGGCCGACACGACCGTACGGATCGACGGGAACACCCTGCGGCTGCCGGGCGGTGTGACCGTGCGGTTCATCCGCACCCTGCGGCTTCCGGAGACGGGCACCCATCCGTTGCCACCCGGCCTGGGCGAGTTCCCGGTGCGGCGGATCGCGGACTACGGGGACCGGGTGCCCGAGGCGTGGCGGGCGCGCGGCGGCGTGATGCTGCCGGTGTGTCTGCGCGAGGCGATGTGGCTGAGCTTCGCGGGCACCTCGGAGCCGGCCGCGCTGCAGGTCGGCGTCGGCAAGGTGTGCGCGGTCTCGGGCCGGCCCTGGAGCGACCGCCCGGCACGCGACCCGCAGAACTACGTGGTGCTCCCCCGGCAGCCCTGGCTGGACGGCATCAACTCCGGCACGGGCACGGTCCGTCAGTTCGTGGCCGTCCCGCTCGGTCTGGGCGCCACGGTCGAGGGCCAGGTCACGGGCGAGGAGGTCTGGGGCGGCGTACAGCTGCAGTCCTTCCCGCTGAACGACCGGGAACTGGCGCTCTGGCGTGCCGAAGAGCGCCGGAGGGCGGAGCGGCCCCGGGGGTCGGCCCCGCCGGGCGGCTACGGGGCCGGCGGGCCGGGCGGATTCGGGGCCGACGGGCCGGGCGGATTCGGTGGCGCGTTGCCGATGGCGGCGCCGCCCACGACCGGTGCGCCCCCGGCACCGGCCGCGCCCGGTTCCGTCCCGGCGCCTCCCGCGTACGGCGCGGCCCCCGCGCCCGCGCCCGCCCCCGGAGCCGCTCCCCCGGCTCCCTCCCGTGCGCCCGCGGCGATGGGGCTCGGGGTCGGCGGATCCATGCGGCAGGAGGTCTTCCAGGACGACCGGCCGCTGTCGGACTGGGCGGAGCAGCCCGCGGGCCGGGTCTTCGTGCACCTCGTGACGCCCCCGGAGTGGCGCCGCATCACCGGCGAGGCGGCGCCGCCTTCTCCGGTGGACCGGGCCGCGTACACCCGGGCGGGCCTGCCCTGGTTCGACTACTACGACCAGGACGCGGAGGATCTCGCCCCCACGGAGACGCTCAGGGCCGTCAAGCCGGCCGGCGACTGGCTCGGGGACGACCACGAGCCCTGGCACGCGCCGGAGCCCGGGCAGGTGCGGCAGCTCAAGGACGCGCCGGGCCGGCCGGTGGAGGACGGGGACTGGTAGGCGGCCGAGGCGCGTTGCATCTCGCGCAACGCGCGGTGCCGTTGTTGCACCCGGTGGGTGATCCACGCCAAGGTGGCTGTCGCGACGGGGACGAGTGACGACCTGAGGGGCGACATGGGCAGTGGTGGCTGGAGCAGGCGCCGGTTCGTCGGCGCACTGGCAGGAGGATCCGCCGCGGCGGCGCTCCCGGCCTGTGACAAGGCGCCCGCGCCCTCGGCCTCGACAACCCCGCCGGCCCCCGAGTCGAGTCCGTCCGGACAGGCCCGGCGGCCTTCTGGCCCCCGCGCCCTCTACCTCGGCACCTACACCTCCATCGAGGGCGGCGGCAAGGGTATCGGCCTGGCCACCTACGATGCGGCGACGGGCCGGATCACCGGCACCGGCACGATCACCGGCGTCGGTGACCCGTCGTATCTCGCGATCCACCCGGACCGCCGCACGCTGTACGCGGTGGACGAACGCGAGGACGGCGCCGTGACCGCCGTCCGGCTGGCCGACCGGAAGGTCCTGGGCAGCCGGAGCACCGGGGGCGCGGCCCCCTGCCATCTGTCGGTGCATCCGGGCGGGCGCTGGCTGCTCAGCGCGAACTACGGCTCGGGCAGCGTGGCCGTGCACCCGATCGGCTCCTCGGGAGCCCTCGGCGAGCGCACCGGCCTCGTCCGGCATTCCGCTCCGCCGCCCGGTCCGGGCCAGGACGGGCCGCACGCCCACCAGATCTTCACCAGCCCCGACGGGCGGTACGTGCTCGCCGTCGACCTCGGTACGGACACCGTCTATACGTACCGGCTCGACGAGAAGGCCGGCACGCTCACCGAGGTGTCGCGGGCGCGGACCCGGCCGGGCGCGGGACCGCGTCACCTCACGTTCCACCCCGGCGGCCGGTACGCCTACCTCGCCGACGAGGTCGACAACACCGTGGCCGTCTGCTCGTACGATCCGGCCTCCGGCCGTGTGACCGTCGGTGAGGCGCAGTCCACGGGCACGGGCTCGGGCACGAACTATCCGGCGCAGATCCTGGTGACCGCGAACGGCCGGTACGCCTTTCTCGCCAACCGCGGCGCCAACAGCCTCACGCGTTATGCGATCGAGGCGGACGGTGCCCGGCTCAGACTGCTGGACACCGTGCCGGTGGACGGGGACTTCCCCCGCCAGATCGCCCTCTCGCCTGAGGGCACCCTGCTGTTCGCGGCGAACCAGAAGTCCGGCACCGTCACCGTCTTCCACGTGGACGAGAAGAGCGGTGCGCTGCGGCGCGCCGGAGAACCGTTTCCCTCACCGGTCGCCGTCTGTGCGCTGCCGCTGTAGGGCTTTGGGGCAGGACGCGGCGCTCGCCTGCGTGAGCAGGACGTGCATGCGCTCGGTGAGTTGCGCGACGTCGTCGGCGGGCGCGTGGAACGCCAGGCGTACGTCGCCGTGGGCGCGGGCCCGTTCGATGCGCAGCGTCAGTCCGTGCCGGTCCACGGCGAGCGGCTGGACGCGGACCGCGCCGTGCAGGCTGTCGTGCTCCACGAGCCGGGTGAGCCGCTCGACCGCGTCGGCGTGGCAGTCGGCGAGGTGCGTCAGCAGCCGGGCCTCGGCCGTGGTGAGCGGGTCGGGCACGGCGGCGGTGAACTCGTCGAGGTCCACGACCACGGCACCGGACGGCTGCCGCAGCACCACACGGGTGGGCGTGAAGGCCAGTTGCCCCTCCTCGACGGCGAACCAGCCCGCGAGCCACAGCCGGGCGCGGATCCGGCCCCGCACGGGGACGGGCGCGACATCGGCGAACTCCAGCACCGCGGACGGCTCGCCGCGGGGCGCGCAGATCGCGGCCGCGAGCAGGGCGCTGTCCTCCGGCACGGTCACGAGCACCCTGCCGTCCTCGGTCACCGTGTGCGCGCCGACCAGCTCCTCCCGCGTGCCCTCCGCGGTCACCGAGCAAGACCAGGCGGCGGCGAGCACCGAGCGCGCCCGCTCCGCCGCGGCAGGGGCCGCCGTCCAGCTTTGGCTGTCGTCACCCATCCCGAACCTCCTTAGGTAAGCCTTGCCTAACTTACCGAAGATCGGGGTGTGAGCCAACCACGTCACGTGATCTTTACGAGACGTTTCAGGGAGTGAGCACACCCAGCAGGGCACGAGCGCACAGCTCGCGCACCTGCTCCCGGCCCAACTCCGCGTCGCGCAGCCACTCCAGGCAGACGGCCGTGGTGAACGCCAGCCAGCCGCGCACGGCGAGCCGCACCTCCGGCCGCTCCTCGAAGGCCGGGGCGAACTCGGGGTCAGCGGCGAGCGCCGCGAGGATCTGCCGCTCCTGCGCGGCCAGGGCCCGCTGGTAGACCCGCCGCACCGCCTGGTCCCCGGCCGCGTCGGCGCGGTGGAAGGCGCGATAGCCGTGCGCGTGGGTCCGGACGTACTCCAGGAACGTGTCGAGACCGGCCGCGAGTTGTTCGCGCACCGGGACGCCCGGAACCGCCGCCGTCATGCGCAGCATCCGCTCGCTCTCGCGCTCCACGACCGCCGCGAAGAAGTCACGCTTGGTCGGGAAGTAGTGGTACAGCAGCCCGCGCGACACCCCGGCGATCTCGGCGACCTGCTCGATCCACACGTCGTCGTACGGACTCTCCGAGAACAGCCGTGCCCCGACCGACAGGAGCTGCTCCCGGCGCTCCTCGGTGCTGAGCCGGCGGCGTGTGCGCCCGCTCTGGTTCGCGGCCATACCGGCACTTTACTTGACGCCGGTTCAACAACCGGACCAGACTGGCTGCGCTATTGAACTCACATACAACACGTGCGAACCCGCCGCCGGATCAAGGGAGATCGCGTCATGACGGAGGCGCCGATACGGGCATCAGGGCCCAAGGGATTCCGGAGTGCCGAGCTGGGCTGGCCCGAGCTGGACCGCATTCCGCATCCGCCGCGCCGGATCCCGCTGCTCGGTGACGTGGTGGGCGTGAACCGGCGCACTCCCCTGCAGGACTCGCTGCGGTACGCCCGGCAGCTGGGGCCGGTCTTCCGGCGGAAGGCCTTCGGCAAGGAGTTCGTGTTCGTGTGGGGCGCCCGGCACACGGCCGATCTCGCGGACGAGTCGAGGTTCGCCAAGCACGTGGGGCTCGGCATCGCCAACCTCCGGCCGGTCGCCGGGGACGGCCTGTTCACGGCGTACAACCACGAGCCGAACTGGCAGCTGGCGCACGACGTGCTCGCCCCGGGGTTCAGCCGCGAGGCCATGGCCGGCTACCACCCCATGATGCTGGATGTCGCGCGGCGGCTGACGGAGCACTGGGACCGGGCGGCGGCGACCGGCCGGTCGGTGGACGTGCCCGGCGACATGACCAAGCTGACGCTGGAGACGATCGCCCGCACCGGTTTCGGGCACGACTTCGGGTCGTTCGAGCGCTCCCGGCCGCATCCCTTCGTGACCGCGATGGTCGGGACGCTGACGTACGCGCAGCGGCTCAACACCGTGCCCTTCCCGCTGGCCCCGCTGCTGCTGCGGAGCGCGAGCCGCCGCAACGCGGCCGACATCGCCCACCTCGACAGCACGGTCGACGCGCTGGTCCGGGCCCGGCGCGCGAACGGCGGCGGCGAGGGCGACCTGCTGGACAGAATGCTGGAGACGGCCCACCCGGAGACCGGGGAGCGGCTCTCGCCGGAGAACGTCCGCCGTCAGGTGATCACCTTCCTCGTCGCGGGCCACGAGACCACCTCGGGCGCGCTCTCCTTCGCCCTGCACTACCTCTCCCGGCACCCCGAGGCGGCGGCCAGGGCCCGCGCCGAGGTGGACCGGGTGTGGGGCGACACGGCGGAGCCGGCCTATGAGCAGGTGGCCAGGCTGCGCTACGTCCGCCGGGTGCTGGACGAGTCGCTGCGGCTGTGGCCCACCGCGCCCGCCTTCGCCCGGGAGGCACGTCAGGACACGGTGCTGGCCGGGGAGCATCCCATGCGTCCCGGGGCCTGGGCGCTGGTGCTGACGCCGATGCTGCACCGGGACCCGGAGGTGTGGGGCCCGGACGCCGAGCGGTTCGACCCCGACCGCTTCGACGCACAGGCCGTACGGTCCCGCGCGCCGCACACCTTCAAGCCGTTCGGGACCGGGGCGCGGGCGTGCATCGGGCGCCAGTTCGCGCTGCACGAGGCGACGTTGGTCCTCGGTCTGCTGCTGCGCCGCTACGAACTGCGGTCCGACCCGGCCTACCGACTGCGCGTCACGGAACGGCTGACGCTGATGCCGGAGGGTCTGCGGCTGCACCCGGAGCGGCGGACCCCGGTGCGCCAACCGGCGTCAGAGCTGCGCTGTCCAGTGCCCGGGGCGGGTGACTGACTCCGGCAGCCGGGTCCCGGCACTCCCCCGGGCCGCGTTCAGTTGCGGCTGGGTGAGGAAGAACGCGCCGGTCAGGTCGGCGTCGGTGAGATCCGCGTCGCGCAGGTCGGCGCCGATCAGGTCGGCGCCCCTGAGGTCCGCGCCGGTCAGGTCGGCGGCGATGAGGTAGGCGCCGCGGAGGCTGGCCCCGCGCAGGTCGGCGCCCTTGAGGCGGGCGCCCATGAGGTCCGCGCCCCGGCGGTCCTTCTTGCGGCCCCGGGTGCCGGCCCTGGCCAGTTCGCTCGTCCTCAGCAGCAGGACGTTGATCTCCTGACGGTGCGCCGCCACGTCCAGGCCGGCGAGTTCCTCGGGGCTCCCGTCGGTGAGTCCCTTGGTCTTCTCCAGCGCCTGGCGCAGCTCGGCGTGGACCGGGCGGGCCGCGGGCAGGGCGAGCGCCTCGGTCAGGTACCACAGCAGCTCGTGCAACTGCCGGACGACCGGGAACACGTCGAACATGCGGCGGGCGTCCTCGGGCGGCCCGGACCTCCAGTCCAGGCCGCCGAAGGTGATCTGCGAGACCTGCTGTCCGGCGCCGAAGCAGTCGTAGACGGTGCAGCCGGTGAACCCCTTCTGCCGCAGCCTGGCGTGGATGCCGCAACGGTGGTCGGCCTGGAGGTTGCGGCAGGGCGTTCCGGCGTCCTTGTCGACCGCGAAGTCGGCCGACCGCGCGAAGGGCAGGGCGACACAGCACAGCCCGAAGCACCGCTCGCAGTCGCCGCGCAGTTCCGCTCGCGCGGCTTGGTGATCTCGCATGACGTTCAGCGTACAAAACGAAGAACGCCGGTCAGTCCGTGAGTCCGCGAACCTCCAGACGTTCCAGACGCTCCGGGTCGGCCAGGATGTACATGCCGGTGATCCGGCCGTCGGCGATCGTGACCCCCATGACCGACCGCACGCGGCCCTCGAGCGCGTCGACGAGGCCGACAGAGCCGTTGACCAGCACCAGCCGCGCGGACGTCGCGTACCGGGCGAACATGAGCGCCTGCTCCGCCACCGTCTTCGCACCCTGGACGACCTTGGACGCGGCCGCGCCCCGCACGAGGGCGCCCGAGTCGGCCCGCAGCACCACCTCCGGGTGCAGCAGCGCGAGCAACGCCTCGAAGTCGCCGCCGCGCGAGGCGGCCAGGAAGGCGTCGAGCACCTCCTTCTGCCGGCCGAGGTCCGGCTCGGCCGAGGGTGTGGCGCCGCGCACCCGGCGCCGGGCGCGGCTCGCCAGCTGCCGGGTCGCGGCCGGGCTGCGCTCCACGACCGGCGCGATGTCGTCGAACGGCACGGCGAACATGTCGTGCAGCACGAACGCGAGCCGTTCGGCGGGCTCCAGGTTCTCCAGGACGACCAGCAGGGCCAGGCCCACCGAGTCGGCCTGGAGCACCTCCTCCGCCGGGTCGATGTGCGACAGGGGCCTGAGCACCGGGTCCGGGACGAAGACGTCGTCCATCGGCTCCTCGCGGCGTGCGGTGCGCGAGCGCAGGAGGTCGAGGCAGACGCGGCCGGTCACCGTGGTGAGCCAGCCGCCGAGGTTCTGGATGTCGTCCGGGTCGGTGCGGCTCAGCCGCAGCCAGGCCTCCTGGACGGCGTCCTCCGCCTCGGTCAGCGACCCCAGCATGCGGTACGCGACCGCTCTGAGGTGCCCGCGGTTCTCCTCGAACCGGTCTGCCAGTTCCGCGCTGCCCGTCATGGTCTCCCCCGTCGTCCCTCGCCGGTCGTCCGGCGCGTCATCTGCTGAACAGTTCGAACGCCACGGCGGGCCTGCCCCCGAAGCGCTCGCCCGTGGCCTCGGCGTGCTGGGTCAGGAAGCCGCGGACGTAGGTCTCCGGGTCCTGGTCGGTCAGCGCCTCGATGTAACTGCGGTGTTCGAGCAGCGAGGCCACCGCGCGCTCCAGGCCGGACGTCGCGTCGACGGCGTGCGTGGGTGTGCTGGAACCGGCGACGGCGACCCAGCGCACTCCGTCCCACGGCTCGAGGCCCTGCTCGACGAGTTCCTGGAAGATCCACCGGTTGCCGGCGTCGCCGGCCGCGTCGAGCGTGGCGCGGCCGACGGCGACGTGGTCCGGGGTGTTCCAGGCGACGCCGCCCCAGGTGTCCCGGTGGTTGAGCGTGATGACCAGCTCGGGCCGGTGCCGGCGGATCGCGGCGGCGATGTCACGGCGCAGGGCGGTGCCGTACTCGATGACGCCGTCCTTGTGGTCGAGGAACTCCACGGCCGAGACACCGACCACCGCCGCGCTCGCCCGCTGCTCGCGCTCCCTCAGGGGGCCGCACTTCTCCGGCTCCAGGGTGTCGATGCCCGCCTCGCCCCGGGTCGCCAGCACATAGGCGACCTCGCGGCCGCCGTCGGTCCAGGCGGCGATCGCCGCCGAACAGCCGTACTCGAGGTCGTCCGGGTGGGCCACGACCGCGAGGGCACGCCGCCAGTCGCCGGGCATGGGCTGCAGTTGAGTGGTCGTCATGTCGGCAGACTAGTCCGGGCCTGTGGTCTCAGGCCTCGTCACGCGCCATGGCCAGCAGCCGGTCGAGGACACGCGTGCCGCCGGTGCGTACGCCGTCGTGCTCGAACTCGTCCGTGATCCAGGTGCGCAGGCCGCGGATGGTGCGGGCGGTCCGCAGGGAGTGGGCGGTGTCGACGTACATGTCGTCGTGGTACACGGCCGCGGCGACCGGCACCTTGTTGGCGGCCAGACGGGCCCCGTCGTACAGGGGTGTCCAGTCGGTGCGGGCGGCGAGCAGATCGGCGGTCTCGCGCAGGGGGCGCAGGGCAGGGTCGCAGTCGAACATCCAGGGGTGGATCGACTCGCCGGTGAACAGCAGCGGCTCGTCACCCGCGAGTGCCTTGGCGGCGTCGAACTGCGGGAACTCGGCGCGGACCCGCTCGGCCGACCAGGCGGTGGGCCGGCCGTCCTGGCCGTAGATCGACTCGTGGACGAGCGCGTACAGCGGATGGCGGGCGTAGGACAGCATGCCCTGCGCCTGCTCCTGGAACGCGTCGGACAGGGTGGAGCCCTGCGGGGTGCGGACGAAGGCGTCCTCCAGGAGGTAGTGGAGGCGGTGGGTGCCGTCGCCGGTGCCGAGGAGGATGCCGAGGGACTGGAACGCCTCCACGGTGAGCCGGTAGCCGTTCGGCAGGACCACGTCGTGGGTCAGCAGGTGGTCGGCGATCCGGCGGGCGCGTTCGGCGTCCTGCGGGTAGCGGGCGTAGTGGGCGGCGACCTTGCGTTCCACGCGCGGGAAGGCGGCCCGGTAGACGTCGTCGGCGTGGGCGTCCAGGGCGGGCAGCCCGCCGGTGATCACCGCGGTGGCCAGGCCCTCGGGGGCGAGGGAGAGGTAGCTGGTCGCGCAGAAGCCGCCGAAGCTCTGGCCGAGGACGGTCCAGGGCGCGCCGCCCGTGACCAGTGGGCGGATGGCCTCGCAGTCGCGGACGATCGAGTCGGCACGGAAGTGGGTGAGGTAGTCGGCCTGCTCGGCGGGGCCGCCGCGCAGCGGGAGCGTCTGCCGGTTGGCGGGGGTGGAGTGGCCGGTGCCGCGCTGGTCGAGGAGCAGGACGCGGAACTCCTTGAGGGCCCTGCCCAGCCAGCCGGGCCTGCCGACGGAGCGGTCCGCGCCGAAGCCGGGGCCACCCTGGAGGTAGAGCAGCCAGGGCAGGTCCTGATGCGCCTTGTCGCTCGCGACGACCTCGCGGGCGTACAGCTCGATCGTCTCGCCCTCGGGGCGGTCGTGGTCGAGGGGGACGGTGAAGCGGCGGTCGGTGAGGACGACTCCGGGCTGGCGGTAGCTGACGGTCAACAGGGCTCCCGGGACGGACGGAATTCGGGCCGCGTCCCAGTTCATCACAGGGAACGTCCGCGGGTGAGCCCTTCGATCATGAAACCTTGCTGAACGGCCGTTCAGGGCTCAGCGGGCGGACAGACTGGAGCGGCGGACCACCAGCTCGGGCTGGAGGACGACGCGTCGGTGCTCGTGCGGCCGCGCCGGGCCCTCCTCCTCCGTCTCCTCCAGCAGCAGGTCGGCCGCCATGGCGCCCATGGTGACGGCGGGCTGCCGTACGGAGGTGAGCGGGACGGCCGCCGCGGCCGCGAACTCGATGTCGTCGTAGCCGACGATGGCGAGGTCGTCGGGGACGCCCACGCCCGCCGCGTACATGGCCTGCAGAACGCCGAGGGCTAGCAGGTCGTTGGCGCAGAACACGGCGGTCGGCCGGTCGGCGAGGCCGAGCAGCCGGGCCCCGGCGTCGCGGCCCGCGGCGACGTCCAGCCGCTCGGTTGGCAGCTCGCGCAGCGCCTCGGGGCCGAGCCCCGCCTCGGCGAGCGCTTCGAGGGCGCCCGTACGCCGGTCGCGGACCTGATTGAGGCCGGGCGGGCCGCTGACGTACGCGATCGAGCGGTGCCCGGCGTCGACGAGATGGCGTACGGCCAGGGCGCCGCCCGCGACGTCGTCGACGGAGACCGAGCACTCCGTGGTGCCCTCGGCGACCCGGTCGACCAGGACGAACGGGATGCCGTGCCGGCGGAAGGCCTCGATGTTGCGCCCGGTCGCGTCGGCGGGGGTGAGCAGCACGCCGCGCACCCGCTGCTCGGCGAAGAGCGACAGATAGTCGGCCTCCTCGCCCGGGTTCTGGGCGCTGTTGCAGACCATCACGCCGAGTCCGGCCTGACGGGCGGCACGCTCGGCGCCGCGTGCCACGTCGACGAAGAAGGGGTTGCCCATGTCGAGGACGAGCAGCCCCATGATCCGGCTGCGGCCCGCGCGCAGCTGACGCGCGGACTCGCTGCGGACGTAGCCGAGCCGGTCTATCGCGGACTGCACGCGGGCCCGGGTCTCGGTCGCGACCGTGTCCGGGCGGTTGATCACGTTCGACACCGTGCCGACGGAGACTCCGGCGGCGCGGGCGACGTCCTTGATACCCACCGACTGGGACATCGGACAGGGACCTCCAGGAGGAAAACGAGGGGGCGGGGGCCGGAGCGGCTTCACATTACCGGCATGCCGCCCCGGCGACCGGGTCCGGTCAGGCGGGCAGACGGAAGTCGGTGACGTGCAGCGCCGAGGGCGTCGTACCGCTGGATTTCTCCTGGTACATGAAGGACAGCACCCCGTCCTGCCCGACGCGTGTCTCGTCGATGACGACCTCGCCGAAGGCGTTGAGGCCGCTGCCGTCGAACAGGATCCTCCAGTCGGTGTACCCGGAGGCCGCGGAGGCTCCGGCGATCCGGCCGAAGGGGAAGACCGCGTAGGCGTTGTCGTACTTGTCCAGGATCAGCTTGGTGCGCTGGCTGGAGTTGAGCGGGACCGGGATCTCGGTCTTCTGCCAGCTGCCGGAGGCGTTCTTGCGGACGTGGAAGGCGCGGCCGTTGGCCGTCCGGTTCGCGACGTAGTTCGTGGTGCACTGCCCGAAGCGGCCGGGGACGTAGGAGATGATCGCGTGCGGCCGGCCGGCGGAGTCGGTGAACTGGCTCTCCTGGTTCATCAGGGAGTGGTCCGGGTTCAGCGGGTCGACGACCAGGCCGGTGTCGTTCACGGACACCTTGTCAAAGCCTCCGGTGGTGCCGACGACGGCGCCGGCGTTGTTGCGCCAGGTGCGGCCCCGGTCGTCGGAGTAGACGTAGCCGGTGTCGTGGTTGCTGATGCCGCCGCCGTCGCACATCACGGCGCCGTTCTGCTCGCGCCAGGTGAAGAAGGAGTGCAGCCGCCCGTTCCGGTCGTAGTCGATGCCGTGCAGGTACATGTTCCGGGCGGTCGAGGAGCCGTGCTCGCTGGTGTAGGTCCCCGTGGAGCTGGACCACTCGCCGAGGTTGGTCCACTTGGTGCCGTCGTACTCGGCGAGGGCGTTGCGGCCGTTGCCGGAGACGGCGACGCGGTAGCTGAGCTGGAGCTTGCCGTCCGGCGTGGCGACGAACTGCGGGTAGGTGAACTGCGAGGTCAGCGCCAGCCCGTCGAGGGTGGACTGCGGCGCCCCGAAACGGGCGGCGGTCCAGCTCAGTCCACCGGGGTTGTCCATCAGCCCGGCGACCGACTTGACGTAGGTGAAGCCGTCGCTGTGGGAGTCCATGTTGAGGTGCAGGCGGCCGTCGACCTTGGAGACGCCCATGGAGATGACGTTGTGCGAGTCGTTGTACCGCAGGGTGTGCCCGACCTTCACGGTGGACCAGGTGCTCGAACCGAGGGCGCGGCGGCCGACGACGGCGTTGCGGTCGGCGGTGTACCAGACGGCGTACTGGTAGCCCTTGTAGGTCAGCAGGCCGTTCTTCTGGAACGCGTTGTTGTTGACCAGCCCGTCGTAGGAGACGAAGAAGATGGCCCGGCCGTCGAGCGTGGTGGTGCCGGTCCGGGTGACCGAGGGGCCGGGGTCGGCGGCCCGGGCCGTGCCGGAGGCGAGGGCGGGGGTCACCACTGCTCCCGCGAGGGCGGCGGCCAGCAACGTACGTCTGTGCATCTCGTGGACTCCATCGTCATGCGAGGTGGAACACTTCGGTGAGCGGTTTCATGGCCTCGTCGGGCCGGGCGCCGTCCAGCGACTCGAAGAACGGCGCCATCTCCGCCTGCCAGCGGGCGTTGACGTCGGTGGCTTCCATGGCGGCCTGGGCGGCCGCGAAGTCCTCGGTCTCCAGGTAGCCGACGAGCAGTCCGTCCTCGCGAAGGAACAACGAGTAGTTGTGCCAGCCGGTGTCCGAGAGCGCCTGGCGCATCTCGGGCCACACGGTGGCGTGCCGCTCGCGGTACTCGTCGAGACGGTCCGCCCTGACCTTCAGCAGGAAGCACACGCGCTGCATCAACAGACCTCCGGGGACTAGAAGTTGAATTGGTCGATGTTCTCGGCGTCGAACACGGTCGGCTTGCCGAGGCTGATCACGCCGTCCTTGCCGATGGTGTACTCGCCCATGGAGCCGGCCTTGAAGGTCTCGCCCTCCTTGCCGGTGATCTGCCCGGAGGACAGGGCGACGGCGGTACGGGCGGCCAGCTCGCCGAGCTTGGCCGGGTCCCACAGCTCGAACGCCTCGACGGTGCCGTTCTTGACGTACTTGCGCATGTCGTTGGGGGTGCCGAGACCGGTCAGCTTGACCTTGCCCTTGTACTTGGAGCCCGAGAGGTACTGGGCGGCGGCCTTGATGCCGACGGTGGTCGGGGAGATGATCCCCTTCAGGTTCGGGTACTCCTGGAGCAGGCCCTGGGTCTGCTGGAAGGACTGCTGGGCGTCGTCGTTGCCGTACGCGGTCTTCACCAGCTTCATGTTCTTGTACTCGGGCTTCTTCAGCTCGTCCTTCATGAAGTCGATCCAGGTGTTCTGGTTCGTCGCGGTCTGCGCGGCGGACAGGATCGCGATCTCGCCCTTGTAGTCGAGCTGCTTGGCGAGCAGCTGCACCTCGGTGCGGCCCAGATCCTCGGCGGAGGCCTGGGAGACGAAGGCGTTGCGGCAGTCGGGCGTGGTGTCGGAGTCGTAGGTGACGACCTTGATGTCGTTCTTCATGGCCTGCTTGAGGGCGGTGCACAGCGCACCGGGGTCCTGTGCGGAGACGGCCATGGCGTCGACCTGCTGCTGGGTGAGCGTGTTGACGTAGGAGACCTGCCCGGCGGTGTCGGTCGCGCTGGACGGGCCGACCTCCTTGTAGCTGGAGCCAAGCGCCTTGAGCGCCTTCTCGCCGCCCTTGTCGGCGCTGGTGAAGTACGGGTTGTTGACCTGCTTGGGGAGGAACCCGACGGTGAGGCCCTTCTTGGTGGCCGCGTTCGGGTCGGCCTTGCCGGCGGTGGCGGCGGACCCGCCTTCGTTCGCCACGTCCTTCTTGGTGGTGCCGCCGCCGCAGGCGGTGAGCGCGAGCGCGAGAGAGGTGGCGATGGCAAGGACCGCACAGCTGCGGCGGAGGGTTGACTTACGCATGACGGTTTCCTTTGACGAAGTTGAGTGAGACGCGCCTGCTTTTCTTGGGGGCGCGGGGAACTGCGCGACCAGCCACATGGGCGGATCAGCCGGACGATTGAGCACGCACAACGGCGATCTGCCGAGCCACCCGGGGCCCGAGTACGGAAAGCACCAGCAACACACCGGTCACGACGATCTGCGACTGCGCCGAGACATCCTGAAGGCTCATCACGTTCTGCAACGCGCCGAGCAGAAACACCCCGGCGATCGCACCACCCAACGTGCCCTTGCCACCGTCGAAGTCGATCCCGCCGAGCAACACCGCGGCGACAACGGACAGTTCGAGCCCCGTCGCGTTGTCATACCGCGCACTCGCATAGTGCAGCGCCCAGAAGACGCCGGTCAGCGAGGCCATCAACCCGGTCAGCGTGAAGAGCAGCAGCTTCTGTCGCTTGACGCGGATACCGGCGAACCGCGCCGCCTCCTCACTCGCCCCGATCGCGAACAACGACCGCCCGAACGGCGTGGCGTGCAGCGCGACCACGGCGATGGCCAGCAGGACGAGGAACGGCAGGAAGGCGTACGGGATGAACGTGTCACCGAGACGCCCGGCCGCGAAGTCGAGGTACTGCGTGGGGAAGTCGGTCACCGCGTCGGACCCGAGCACGATCTGCGCGATGCCCCGGTAGGCGGCGAGCGTGCCGATGGTGACGGCGAGGGACGGCAGGCCGAGCCTGGTCACCAGCAGACCGTTGATCAGCCCGCACACCACACCCAGCAGCAGGCAGATCGGGATGATCGTCTCGATGGCCATGCCCTGGTTCCACAGGGCACCCATCACCGCACCGGACAGACCGGCGGTGGACGCCACCGAGAGGTCGATCTCCCCGGACACCACCAGCAGCGTCATCGGCAGGGCGATCAGCGCGATGGGAAGCGTGTTGCCGATCAGGAACGACAGGTTGAGCGCGTTGCCGAAGCCGTCGACGAACCCGAAGGAGAACAACAGGACGACCACCAGCAGGGCGCCTACGGCGGAATCCCACCTTTTCAAGGCGGACCAGCGGACCGCTCGGCTCAGGGAGATGTCAGCCATGGCGGGCGTTCCTCTTCTTCAGGGCGGAGGCCACGCGCAGCGCGACGACCCGGTCGACCGCGATCGCGAGGATGAGCAGGATGCCGTTGATGGCGAGCACCCAGACCGAGCTGACGCCGAGGGCGGGCAGCACGCTGTTGATGGAGGTCAGCAGCAGCGCGCCGAGGGCCGCGCCATAGACGCTGCCGGAGCCGCCGGTGAAGACGACGCCGCCGACCACGACCGCGCTGACGACGGTCAGTTCGTAGCCGTTGCCGGTGCCGGAGTCGACGTTGCCGAACCGGGCGAGGTACATCGCGCCGGCGAGTCCGGCGAGGGCGCCGCAGAAGGTGTACGCGGCGAGGATCCGCTTGCGGACGGGGATGCCGGCGAGCCGGGCGGCCTCCGGGTTGGAGCCGAGGGCGTACAGCTCGCGGCCGCTGCCGTAGTGCTTGAGGTAGTACGCCGTCGCCACCAGCACCGCCAGGGCGATCAGCGCCAGGTAGGGCACCGCCCAGATGCCGCCGGAGCCGAAGTCGACGAACCCGCCGGGCAGATCGGCCGCGGTGATCTGGCGGGAGCCGACCCAGATGGAGTCGATGCCGCGGATGATGTAGAGCGTGCCGAGGGTGACGACGAGTGCGGGCACCTGGCCCAGGCTGACGAGCAGCCCGTTGAGCAGTCCGAAGCCGATGCCGAGCAGGACGGCCAGCGCGATCGCCACGACCGGGTTGCCGCCGCCCTGGAGATACGTTCCGGCGGCGAAGGCGCTGATGCCGAGCGTGGATCCGACGGACAGGTCGACGTTCCTCGTGATGACCACCAGGGACTGGCCCGTGGCGACCAGTACCAGGATCGTCGCGTTCAGCAGCAGGTCCTTGATGCCCTGCTCGGACAGGAACTCGCTGTTGCCGGCCTGGGTGACGGCGATCATCACCAGGAACACGACCAGGATGGCGAGTTCGCGCATCTTGAAGACCCGGTCGACCAGCCGCGTGCCGCTCGACTTGGGCACGTCGGCCACGGGGGCCTCTCGTGGAGTGACGACCGTCATGCGGCGGCCCTCCCGGTGGCTGCGGCCATCACGGTTTCCTCGGTGGCGTCGGAGCGCGGGATCTCGGCGGTGAGGCGGCCCTCGTGCATCACCAGCACGCGGTCGGCCATACCGAGGATCTCGGGCAGGTCGGAGGAGATCATCAGGACGGCCACGCCGTCGGCGGCCAGCTGGGACAGCAGCCGGTGCACCTCGGCCTTGGTGCCGACGTCGATGCCCCGGGTCGGCTCGTCGACGATCAGCACCTTGGGGCCGGTGGCCAGCCACTTGGCGAGCACGACCTTCTGCTGGTTGCCGCCGGACAGGGTGTTGACGGTGTCGGCGATCCGGGCGTACTTCACCTGGAGTTTGACGGCCCAGTCGAGGGACCGGCTGCGCTCGGCGCCGCGGTCCATCAGACCCGCCCTGACGGTCGTACGGAGCCCGGTGAGGCCGATGTTCCGCTCGATGGACATGTCCATCACCAGGCCCTGGGCGCGCCGGTCCTCGGGGACCAGGGCGAGCCCGGCGGACATCGCGGTGGAGGGGGCGCCGTTGACGAGTGCCTTGCCCTGTACGGAGACCTCGCCCGCGTCCCAGCGGTCGATGCCGAACACGGCCCGGGCGACCTCCGTACGCCCGGCGCCGACGAGCCCGGCGAGGCCGACGATCTCGCCGTGCCGCACCTCGAAGGAGACGTCGGTGAACACGCCCTCACGGGTCAGGCGGCGCACGCTCAGGGCGACTTCGCCCGGTGTCACGTCCTGCTTGGGGTACAGCTCCTCGAGGTCGCGGCCGACCATGCGGCGCACGAGGTCGTCCTCGGTCATGCCGTCCAGGGGCTCGCTGGCGATCCAGGCGCCGTCGCGCAGGGTGGTGACCCGCCGGCAGATCTCGAAGATCTCCTCCAGCCGGTGGGAGATGAACAGCACGGCGGCGCCCTGGTCTCGCAGGGTGCGTACGACGCCGAAGAGGCGGGCGACCTCGCTGCCGGTGAGGGCGGCGGTCGGCTCGTCCATGATGAGGACGCGGGCGTCGAAGGAGAGGGCCTTGGCGATCTCGACGATCTGCTGGTCGGCGATGGACAGACCGCGGGCGGGCCGGTCGGGGTCGAGTTCGACGCCGAGGCGGTCCATGAGGGCGGCCGTCGCGTTGTGCGTGGCCTTGTGGTCGATCCGGCCGAAGGCGCGCTTGGGCCTGCGGCCCATGTAGATGTTCTCGGCGATCGACAGGTCGGGGAAGAGCGTGGGCTCCTGGTAGATCACGGCGATGCCGGCGTCGCGGGCGTCACCGGGGCCGTTGAAGACGACGGGCGCACCGTCGAGCAGCACCTGGCCGGAGTCCGGCCGGTGCACTCCGGCGAGTGCCTTGATGAGGGTGGACTTGCCGGCGCCGTTCTCGCCGGCGAGGGCGTGCACCTCCCCGGGGAACAGCTCCAGGGAGACGTCCCGCAGCGCGCGGACCGCGCCGAAGGACTTGGACACGTCCCTCAGTGCCAGAACCGGGGCCGGACCCGTGGTGGACGGGTGGGTCATGAGGGCTCCTCGACGACGCCGACGGTAGGCCCTCTCGGCGTCGTGAAAGGTTTCAACTGGGTTGCCGGGACGTTAGGCGGGCCGCGCATGTCACGTCAATGGGTACCGGTCGAAAATATTTCGAGGACAGAAGGTCACGCACCGGTCACGGGAAACCGTGTGAGCCAGAGGGGTTGACACCCCTTCGGGGGGCCCATAGCTTCGCGTCCTGAATCGTTTCATTCGGTGGTCGCTACGACCCGATGCCACAGGAGCCCTGACGTGACCGAGCTCGCCGCGGCGAAGACCGCTCTCAAGACCCAGGCCGTCGAGACGCCGTCGTGGGCGTACGGGAACTCGGGCACCCGGTTCAAGGTGTTCGCGCAGGCGGGCGTGCCGCGTGATCCGTACGAGAAGCTGGACGACGCGGCGAAGGTGCACGAGTTCACCGGGGTCGCCCCGACGGTGGCCCTGCACATTCCGTGGGACAAGGTCGACGACTACGCGGCACTGGCGAAGCACGCGGAGCGGCGTGGTGTGCGGCTCGGCGCGATCAACTCCAACACCTTCCAGGACGACGACTACAAGCTCGGGAGCATCTGCCATCCGGACGCGGCGGTGCGCCGGAAGGCCGTGGATCATCTGCTGGAGTGCGTCGACATCATGGACGCGACCGGGTCGACGGACCTGAAGCTGTGGTTCGCCGACGGGACGAACTATCCCGGGCAGGACGACATCCGGGGGCGGCAGGACCGGCTGGCCGAGGGGCTCGCGGAGGTCTACGAGCGGCTGGGCGAGGGGCAGCGGATGCTGCTGGAGTACAAGTTCTTCGAGCCGGCGTTCTACACGACGGATGTGCCGGACTGGGGGACGGCGTACGCCCACTGTCTGAAGCTCGGGCCGAAGGCGCAGGTCGTGGTCGACACGGGGCATCACGCGCCGGGGACCAATATCGAGTTCATCGTGGCGACGCTGTTGCGTGAGGGGAAGCTCGGAGGGTTCGACTTCAACTCGCGGTTCTACGCGGACGACGACCTGATGGTGGGGGCGGCGGATCCGTTCCAGCTGTTCCGGATCATGTACGAGGTGATTCGGGGTGGGGGGTTCGCTCCTGAGGTCGCGTTCATGCTCGATCAGTGTCACAACATCGAGGCGAAGATCCCGGCGATCATTCGGTCGGTGATGAATGTGCAGGAGGCCACGGCGAAGGCGTTGCTGGTCGACGGGGATGCGCTGGGTGCGGCGCAGGCGGCCGGGGATGTTCTCGAGGCCAATGCCGTGGTGATGGACGCGTACAACACGGATGTGCGGCCGTTGCTGCGCGAGGTGCGGGAGGAACTGGGGCTGGACCCCGACCCTGTTTCGGCGTACCGGCGTTCGGGGTGGGCCGAGAAGATCGTTGCCGAGCGGGTTGGGGGGGAGCAGGCCGGCTGGGGTGCGTGAGCGTCTGCCGGGTTCTGTCTGACTCGGGCTGCGGGCCGGTAGTGGCTGGTCGCGCAGTTCCCCGCGCCCCTGAGGGCATCACCTCACTCTCTTCTGAAAAGGAACTGGCATGGCAACCCATCCCGAAGCTGCCGCTCTGCTCGCTCGTTCGCATCGGCTCGGGGCCGATCCGCGCAACACCAACTACGCCGGGGGCAACGCCTCCGCCAAGGGCACCGAGATCGATCCCGTCACAGGGGGTGATGTGGAGCTGATGTGGGTCAAGGGGTCCGGCGGAGACCTCGGGACACTCACCGAGGCAGGGCTGGCCGTGCTGCGGCTGGATCGGATGCGGGCGCTCGTCGATGTGTATCCGGGGGTGGAGCGCGAGGACGAGATGGTCGCCGCGTTCGACTACTGCCTGCACGGGAAGGGCGGGGCGGCTCCCTCCATCGACACCGCCATGCACGGGCTGGTCGAGGCCGCTCATGTCGATCATCTGCACCCGGACTCCGGCATCGCGCTCGCCTGTGCCGCCGACGGCGAAAAGCTGACCGCCGAGTGTTTCGGGGACAGTGTGGTGTGGGTGCCGTGGCGACGGCCCGGGTTCCAGCTGGGGCTGGACATCGCCGCCGTGAAGGAGGCCAATCCGCAGGCCGTCGGGTGCGTTCTCGGCGGGCACGGGATCACGGCCTGGGGTGACACGTCCGAGGAGTGCGAGCGGAACTCGCTGCACATCATCCGGACCGCCGAGAAGTTCCTCGCCGAGCGCGGGAAGGCCGAGCCGTTCGGGCCGGTGATCGAGGGGTATGCCGCGCTGAGTGCCGGTGAGCGCCGGGAGCGGGCCGCCGCGCTCGCGCCGTACGTGCGCGCCCTCGCCTCCCAGGACCGCCCTCAGGTCGGGCACTTCAACGACTCCGAGGCCGTCCTCGACTTCCTCGCGAGCGCCGAGCATCCGCGGCTGGCCGCGCTGGGCACCTCCTGCCCGGACCACTTCCTGCGGACCAAGGTCCGGCCGCTGGTACTGGACCTGCCGCCGAGCACCCCGCTCGACGAGGCCGTCGCCCGGCTCAAGGAGCTGCACGCCGAGTACCGCGAGGAGTACGCCGCCTACTACCAGCGGCACGCCCTGCCCGACTCCCCCGCCATGCGGGGCGCCGACCCGGCGATCGTGCTGATCCCGGGCGTGGGCATGTTCAGCTTCGGCAAGGACAAGCAGACCGCCCGGGTGGCCGGGGAGTTCTACGTCAACGCCATCAATGTGATGCGCGGGGCGGAGGCTGTCTCCACATACGCGCCCATCGAGGAGTCGGAGAAGTTCCGTATCGAGTACTGGGCGCTGGAGGAGGCCAAGCTCCAGCGGATGCCCAAGCCCAAGGCGCTCGCGACGCGGGTCGCGCTCGTCACCGGTGCCGGCAGCGGGATCGGGAAGGCCATCGCGCACCGGCTCGTGGCCGAGGGGGCGTGTGTCGTCGTCGCGGACCTCAACGGCGAGAACGCCCAGGCCGTCGCCGAGGAGCTGGGCGGAGCCGACAAGGCCGTCGCGGTGACGGTCGACGTCACGTCCGAGGAGCAGATCGCCGAGGCGTTCCGGGCGGCCGTGCTGGCCTTCGGCGGAGTCGATCTCGTCGTCAACAACGCGGGGATCTCGATCTCCAAGCCGCTGCTGGAGACCTCCGCCAAGGACTGGGATCTGCAGCACGACATCATGGCGCGCGGTTCCTTCCTGGTGTCGCGGGAAGCGGCGCGGGTGATGATCGCGCAGGGGCTCGGGGGCGACATCGTCTACATCGCCTCGAAGAACGCCGTGTTCGCCGGGCCCAACAACATCGCCTACTCGGCCACCAAGGCGGACCAGGCCCACCAGGTGCGGCTGCTCGCCGCCGAGCTCGGCGAGCACGGGGTCCGGGTCAACGGGATCAACCCCGACGGTGTGGTGCGCGGGTCCGGGATCTTCGCCGGGGGGTGGGGGGCCAAGCGGGCCGCCGTGTACGGGGTCGAGGAGGACAAGCTGGGTGAGTTCTACGCGCAGCGGACCATCCTCAAGCGGGAGGTGCTCCCCGAGCATGTCGCGAACGCGGTCTTCGCCCTCACCGGCGGCGACCTGACCCACACCACCGGACTGCACATCCCGGTCGACGCCGGCGTCGCGGCCGCCTTCCTGCGATGAGCGCGGCCGTGAAGTCGTACGCCGCGGTCGACCTCGGCGCGTCCAGCGGGCGCGTCATGGTCGGCCGTGTCGGCCCGGACGCGCTGGAGCTCAGCGAGGCCCACCGCTTCCCCAACCGGCCGGTGCGGGTGCCCGAGGGGCTGCGCTGGGACGTGCTGGGGCTCTACGCGGGGGTGCTGGACGGGCTGAAGGCGGCCGGACGGGTCGACTCGGTCGGCATCGACAGCTGGGCCGTCGACTACGGCCTGCTGGACGCCGACGGGGCGCTGCTCGGCAACCCGGTGCACTACCGCGACAGCCGTACCGAGGGCGTCGCGGAGAAGGTGTGGGCTACCGTGCCCGCCGAGGAGCTGTACGCGGCGACGGGGCTCCAGTACGCGCCCTTCAACACTCTGTACCAGCTGACCGCCGCCCGTTCCACGGCCCAGCTCGGCCGGGCCCGGCGGCTGTTGCTGATGCCGGACCTGCTGACGTACTGGCTGACCGGTGAGCAGGGCACGGAGCTGACCAACGCCTCGACGACCCAGCTGATCGATCCGCGCACCCGGGACTGGGCGCATGGGGTCGCGGAGCGGCTGGGCATCGATCTCGCGCTGTTCGCGCCGCTGCGGCAGCCCGGGGACGCTGCCGGTGTGCTGCGGCCGGAGGTGCTGGAGGAGACCGGGCTGACCGGTCCCGTGCCGGTGACGGCCGTCGGGTCGCACGACACCGCGTCGGCGGTCGCCGCCGTACCGGCATCGGGCGAACGGTTCGCGTACATCTGCACCGGCACCTGGTCCCTCTCCGGTCTGGAGCTGGACGCTCCGGTGCTGACCGAGGAGAGCCGGGCGGCCAACTTCACCAACGAGCTCGGGCTGGACGGCACGGTCCGCTACCTGCGCAACATCATGGGGCTGTGGCTGCTCCAGGAGTGCGTGCGGGCCTGGGGCGAGACGGATCTGGGCGCGCTGCTGCTGGACGCCTCCAAGGTGCCGGCGCTGCGGTCGGTCGTCGATGCCGGTGACGCCGCGTTTCTCGCGCCGGGGCGGATGCCCGGGCGGATCGCCGAGGCGTGCCGCGCCTCGGGGCAGCCGGTGCCCGAGTCACCGGCCGAGGTGACGCGCTGCATCCTCGACTCCCTCGCCCTCGCCCACCGCAAGGCCGTCCAGGACGCGCAGCGGCTCGCCGGGCATCCGGTCGACGTGGTGCACGTGGTGGGCGGGGGTACGCGCAACGCGCTGCTGTGCCAGCTGACCGCCGACGCCTGCGGGCTGCCGGTGGTCGCAGGGCCGACCGAGGCCGCCGCCCTGGGGAACGTGCTCGTGCAGGCGCGGGCGCACGGTCTGGTCGGTGACCTCGAAGGGATGCGGCGGCTGCTCGTCCGTACGCAGCCGCTCACCCGGTACGAGCCGCACGGCGGGACCGAGCGGTGGCGCGCCGCGCAGGACCGGCTCGCCGGGGACTGACGGGGTCTCCCCCGGATCTTGTCCCCCCACTACGCTTCACTCATCCGATGATCGACCACAAGGAGCCGCGATGCGTGTCGCCCTGTTCCTGACCTGCGTCAACGACACGCTGTATCCGGACACCGGTCGCGCCGTGGTGAAACTGCTGACCAGACTGGGCGTCGACGTCGACTTCCCGATGGCGCAGACCTGCTGCGGGCAGGCGCACTACAACACCGGATACCGTCACGAGGCCGAGCCGCTCGCCCGGCATTTCTCCGATGTCTTCGGTGAGTACGAGGCGATCGTGACGCCGTCCGGGTCGTGCGGGGCGATGGTGCGGGAGCTGTATCCGCGGATGGGTGAGCGGGCCCGGGCCGAGGGGCGCGGGGACACCCTCGCGGCCACGCTGGCGCCGGTGGTGCCGAAGACGTACGAGCTCACGGAGTTCCTGGTGGACGTGCTGGGCGTGACGGACGTCGGGGCGTACTACCCGCACAAGGTGACGTACCACCCGACCTGTCACGGGCTGCGCGGACTCGGGCTCGGCGACCGGCCGCGGCGGCTGCTCCAGGCCGTGAAGGGACTGGAGCTCGCCGAGCTACCGGGGGCCGACGAGTGCTGCGGGTTCGGCGGCACCTTCGCGCTGAAGAACTCCGATGTCTCGGCGGCGATGGGCACCGACAAGGTGCGCAACGCCGAGTCGACGGGCGCCGAGGTGCTGTGCGCGGCCGACAACTCCTGTCTGATGCACATCGGCGGCACGATGACCCGGCTGCGGACCGGCATGCGGCCGGTGCACATCGCGGAGATCCTGGCGAGCACGGAGGAGGAACCGGCCGTATGAGCGGGACGTATCTCGGCATGCCGGCGTTTCCCGAGGCCGCGCGGGAGGCCCTGGGCGACGAGACCCTGCGCGGCAATCTGCGGCATGCCACGCACACCATCCGCGCCAAGCGGGCGAAGGCCGTGACGGAGGTGTCCGACTGGGCCGAGCTGCGCGAGGCGGGCAAGCGGATCAAGGACCACACGCTGCGCCATCTCGACCGGTACCTGGAGCAGTTGGAGGAGTCGGTCACGGCGGCGGGCGGCGTCGTCCACTGGGCCGCCGACGCGGACGAGGCCAACGAGATCGTCACGCAG
This sequence comes from Streptomyces sp. NPDC044719, assembly GCF_056433405.1. Classification (NCBI taxonomy): domain Bacteria; kingdom Bacillati; phylum Actinomycetota; class Actinomycetes; order Kitasatosporales; family Streptomycetaceae; genus Streptomyces; species Streptomyces sp. NPDC044719. The sequence continues at coordinate 398,799 of NZ_JBWKHE010000002.1, read as the reverse complement.
CTCGTGAAGATGACCGGCGAGTCGGAGGTCGTCAAGGTCAAGTCGATGGCCACGCAGGAGATCGGGCTCAACGAGGCGCTGGAGGCCGAGGGCATCCACGCCTACGAGACCGATCTCGCCGAGCTGATCGTGCAGTTGGGCAAGGACCGGCCCTCGCACATCCTCGTCCCGGCCATCCACCGCAACCGGGGCGAGATCCGGGACATCTTCCGCTCCGAGATGAGCGAGTGGGGCCGCCCGGCCCCCGAGGGCCTCACCGACACGCCCGCCGAACTCGCCGAGGCGGCCCGGCTGCACCTGCGGGAGAAGTTCCTGCGCGCCAAGGTCGGCATCTCCGGCGCCAACTTCATGGTCGCCGAGACGGGCACCCTGGTGGTCGTGGAGTCGGAGGGCAACGGCCGGATGTGCCTGACCCTGCCGGAGACGCTGATCTCGGTCGTCGGCATCGAGAAGATCGTGCCCACGTGGCGGGACCTGGAGGTGTTCCTCCAGACTCTCCCCCGCTCGTCGACAGCCGAGCGCATGAACCCCTACACCTCGACGTGGACCGGCACGACGGACCAGGACGGGCCCGGCACGTTCCATCTCGTGCTGCTGGACAACGGCCGCACCGACACCCTCGCCGACGAGGTCGGCCGGCAGGCGCTGCGCTGCATCCGCTGCTCGGCGTGCCTCAACGTCTGCCCGGTGTACGAGCGAGCCGGCGGCCACGCCTACGGCTCGGTGTACCCGGGTCCGATCGGCGCGATCCTCAGCCCTCAACTCCGGGGTACGGCCAGCGAGATCGACGCCTCGCTGCCGTACGCGTCCTCGCTGTGCGGGGCGTGCTACGAGGTGTGCCCGGTCGCCATCGACATCCCTGAGGTGCTGGTGCATCTGCGGGAGCGGGTCGTGGAGGGCGGGGAGGTCACCCGCGAGGGCAACAAGGTGGTGCTGCGGCCCGCGAAGGGGCATGCCGCCGAGCGGGCGGCGATGCGGGCGGCCCGCTGGGCGTTCACGCATCCGGGCGTGCTGCGCGGCGGCCAGCGCGCCGCGTCCCGGACCCGCCGTTTCCATCCCCGTACGCTGCCGGGGCCCGGCCGGGCCTGGAGCGGGACCCGGGATCTGCCGCCGGTGCCGGCCGAGCCGTTCCGGGACTGGTGGCAGCGCACACGTGGTGGGAAGGACGGGGTCAAGTGAACAGCAGGGAGCGGATCCTGGGCCGGGTGCGGCGCGCGCTGGCGGACGTGCCGGCCGACGAGGCGCCGATCGCGCGGGACTATCTGCGCGAGCACGGGCAGCGGACCGTCGGGGAGACGGTGGATCTGCTCGCCGAGAACCTGGCGGACTACCGGGCGGTCGTGCATCGCTGCACGGACGACGAGTTGCCGGACGTGCTCATGCGGCTCCTGGCGGAACGGGGCGCGCGATCCGTGCTGGTGCCTCCCGAACTGCCGCCGCACTGGCTCAAGGCGGTCGACGTGACACGCGTCCACGACCGGGCCGTGAGCACGCCGCACGAACTCGACCGGGTCGACAGTGTCGTCACCGGGTGTGCCGTCGCCATCGCCGAGACCGGCACGATCGTCCTCGACGGCTCGCCCGACCAAGGGCGGCGCCGGATCACCCTCGTCCCGGACCACCACATCTGCGTGGTCCGCGTCCCCGGGCAGGTCGTGTCGTCGGTGCCGCAGGGCCTCGAACGCCTCGACCCGGCACGCCCGTTGACGTGGATCTCAGGGCCGTCGGCGACCAGTGACATCGAGCTGGACCGGGTCGAGGGGGTGCACGGGCCGCGCACGCTGGAGGTGGTGCTGGTCGGTCAGGGCAGGACCGAGTCGACGTAGCCGCCGTCGACGCGCAGGGCGCCACCCGTGGTCGCCGAGGCCTGGTCGGATGCGAGGCAGACGTTCGGTGCTGGTGTGATCGGGTGCCCCCGGGGTGTCGCTGAGTACACCCCCCGATACGGGCTCTGCGGCCAGTGTGGTCACGTCGCCTTCTGCGTAGCGTCGAGGACGAGACACAGGGCGTGTCGGACGAAGGGGGACGACGATGGTGCGTACCGGTCCACGACAGGACCAGGGCCCGAGGCCCGCGGCCGAGGCGCTGCGGCTGGTCAAGGTCACCAAGACGTACGGGAGCGCCGACAGCGCCGTGACCGCCCTGGACGGTGTGACGCTCGGTCTGGGGCGTGGCACGTTCACGGCGGTGATGGGGCCGTCCGGTTCCGGCAAGTCGACGCTGCTGCAGTGCGCGGCGGGGCTGGACCGGCCCGACAGCGGGATCGTGCAGGTCGACGGCACGGAGCTGACGGGCGGCGGGGAGGCCGAGCTGACGAGGTTCCGCCGCGGCCGGATCGGGTTCGTGTTCCAGCAGTACAACCTGCTGGAGACGCTGACGGTCGCTCAGAACACTGTGCTGCCGCTGAAGCTGGCCGGGCGGCGGGTGGACCGGCGGCGGGTCCGCGAGGTGCTGACGGCGGTGGGACTGGGTGACCGGCTGGGGCACCGGCCCGATCAGTTGTCGGGCGGTCAGCGCCAGCGGGTCGCGATCGCCCGGGCGCTCGTCACCGAACCGCGGGTGATCTTCGCGGACGAGCCAACGGGCGCGCTGGACACACGCAGCGCGCGGGACGTGCTGGAACTGCTCCGGCAGGCGGTGCGGGTGCACGGGCGGACCGTGGTGATGGTGACGCACGACCCGGTCGCCGCCTCCTACGCCGACTCCGTGCTGTTCCTGGCGGACGGCCGGCTCGCGGGCCGGATGGACGCGCCGACGGCGGACGCCGTCGCGGAGCGGCTGGCGCACCTGGGCGACGACGTGCGGGCGGGGGTGTGAGCCGTGTTCGTCCTCGCGATGCGGTCGATACGGCAGCGGCCCGGGCGGTTTCTCGCGACCCTGCTGTCCGCGTTCCTCGGCGCGGCGATCGTCATGACGTTCAACTCGATGCACGACACGGCCGGGCAGCCGGGCGTGGACCCGGTGAGCAAGGAGACCCTGTCCACCGCGGCGGGCGTGGTCGGCGGTTACGGCACCCTGCTGGTGTTCTTCGCGATCGCCTCGACGCTGACGGTGAACGTGCGTCAGCGGGCCGCGGAGATGGAGCTGTTGCGCTGCTCGGGGGCGACTCCGGCGCAGCTCAAGCGGATGGTCGTGGGTGAGGCGCTGGCCGTGGCCCTGGTGGGCGCGGCGCTGGCGATCGGCCCGGCGCTGCTCGGCGGCCGGGCGTTGCTGGAGGTGTTCCAGGACAGCGGTCAGGTCGCGCGGTCCGTCGAGTACTCCTTCGGTCCGGTGGCTTCGGCGTCGGGTGTCGGCATCACGCTGCTCGCCGCCGTGGGGGCCGCGTTCCTCGCCGTGCGGCGTGCGACGGGCGGGAGCCGGCAGCGGGGCGGCCGGGCGCGGACGGTCCTCGCCTACGCGGCTCTGGTGGCCGGTGCCGTCTCGGCGACCTCGACGTTCGTGTTCTCGGCGACGGACTCCGCGCTGATGGCGCCGCCGGCGTACGGGGCGATCCTGCTGTCCGTCGGGTGCGCGCTGCGGGCGCCGCGGCTGCTGGCGGTCGTGCTGGACCGGCTGCCGCTCGGCGGCGCGAGCGGCTGGCTGGCGGTGCGCAATCTGCGCGAGCGGGCCGGGCAGCTCGCCGGGATCCTGATGTCGCTGATCCTGTTCACGGCGGTCGCCTCCGCGACGCTGACCATGCAGGCGGTGGAGAGCGACGCCGTCGAGGCTTCGGGAACGGTCAAGTCGGTCGACGCGAAGAACCTCGAGACGCTCAACCTCACGGTCGTCGGGATCATCGTGGTCTTCGTGTGCGTCATGCTGGTCAACTCGCTCTACGCGGCGACCAGTTACCGGCTCCGGGAGTTCGGGCAGCAGCGCCTCGCGGGGGCCACTCCGGGGCAGGTGCTCGGGCTGGTGGGGGCTGAGGGGCTGATCCTGATGGTCACGGGCGTGTTCTTCGGCACGCTGGCGGCGCTGGCGGGGGTCGTCCCCTTCACCGTGGTGCGCACCGACGAGGTGGTGCCGGGCGAGTTCTTCGGCATCGGCACGGCGGTCGTCGCGGTCGCGGCGGTGGTGACGCTGGGCACGAGCCTGGCCACGGCCCGGCGGACGCTGCGCACACCGGCCGTCGGGGCGGTCGCGGTGGCGTGACGAACAGGACGGCCGAGAGGGGCGGTCGCTTCGGCGGCCGCCCCTTTTCCGGGTGCTTCGGCGGCCGCCCCCTCACCCGCGTGCCGGACGCGTTCAGCAACGCGGTCACGGTCGCCGTGGTCAGACCGTCCAGGGTCTCGATCGCACTCGCGACGAGACAGGGGCAGATCCTGGTAGGCGGCTTCGGCCGCAGCCTTCTCCAGTCGTTCGAAGACATCCAGAATCCCGCTCGCGCGGAGTGCCGGTCTCGCACAGCGCCTCCACTCCGACGGAGACGCCCTCGCGGTACCGATCGGTCTACCGCCTTCCGGCACCCGGAACCCCGTGACATCCTGGCTGAACAAGCGCTTAGATAGTGCTCTGATCCTCGCCGCTGACCTGGAGGCCCCGTTGTTCACATCCGTCGACGACGTCTCCGCACGTCTGGCCGGGACCGGGTATCTCGCCTCGCCCGCCGTCGCCACGACCGTCTTCCTCGCCGACCGGCTGGGCAAGCCGCTGCTGGTCGAGGGCCCGGCCGGGGTCGGCAAGACGGAGCTCGCCAAGGCCGTCGCCGAGGTCGCGGGCGCGCGGCTCGTGCGCCTCCAGTGCTACGAGGGGGTCGACGAGTCCCGGGCGCTGTACGAGTGGAACCACGCCAAGCAGCTCCTGCGCATCAGCGCGGGCCGCGACGAGTCGTGGGACGAGACGCGCACGGACATCTTCGGCGAGGAGTTCCTGCTCACCCGGCCGCTGCTGACCGCCATCCGGGGAAACGACCCGAAGGTGCTGCTGATCGACGAGACCGACAAGGCCGACGTCGAGGTGGAGGGTCTGCTCCTGGAGGTGCTCAGCGACTTCCAGGTGACCGTGCCCGAGCTGGGCACCATCTCGGCGACGCGCCGCCCCTTCGTCGTCCTGACCTCCAACGCGAGCCGGGAGCTGTCCGAGGCGCTGCGCCGTCGCTGCCTCTTCCTCCACATCGGCTTCCCGGACGAGGAGTTGGAGCGCCGGATCGTACGGCTGAAGGTGCCGGGGCTCGACGAGGCGCTGGCCCGTTCGGTGGTCCGGGTGGTGGGTGCGCTGCGGGCGATGGACCTGCACAAGGTGCCGTCGGTCGCCGAGACCATCGACTGGGCGCGCACCCTGCTCGCGCTGGGCGCCGGCACTCTGGACGAGACGGTCGTGCGGGCCACCCTGGGTGTGCTCCTCAAGCATCAGGAGGACGTCCTCAAGGCGAGCGCCAAGCTCGACCTGGACACGCTGTGACCACCACCCCGACGGGCCCGGGTGTCGCGGAGCGGCTGACGTCCCTGGTCGGGGCGTTGCGCGCGCACGGCATCCGGATCGGCACCGGCGAGACGGTCGACGCGGGGCAGGCGATCGTGGCGCTCGGCCTCGCCGACCGGGAGCTGCTGCGCGAGGGGCTGGCGGCGACGCTGCTGCACGGCGCCGGGCAACGGCAGGTGTTCGACCCGGTCTTCGACCTGTACTTCCCGCGGGGCGTCGGCGGCCCGGAGCGGAAGGCCGCCGGACGGGACGACCTGCGCGACCGGCTGGCAGCCGCGCTCGCCGCCGACGACCAGGCGATGCTGGGCCGGCTGGCGATCGAGGCGGTCGACGGTTTCGGGGGTTACGGCTCCTCGCCGGAGTCGGACGGCTGGTCGTCGTACCAGGCGCTCGAACGGCTGCGCCCGGGGACCCTGCTCGCTCGGGTCCGCGACAACGTGCGGGGGCAGGGCGGCAGTTCGGGGTTCGCCGACCGGCTGCTGGAGGACGAGATCCGGCGACGCATCGACGGTTTCCGCGCGTTGGTGGCCACGGAGGCGCGGCGCCGGGTGGCCGAGCGGCGCGACCGGGACGAGATCGCCCGGCGGGCGGTGGCCCCGACCGCCGAGCAGGTCGACTTCCTGTTCGCCGGGAAGGCCCGGCTGGCGGAGCTGCGCAGGGCGGTTCAGCCGCTCGCCCGCAAGCTCGCGACCCGGCTCGCGGCCCGGCGCCGCCGCGCCTCCCGGGGCACGATCGACCTGCGGCGAACCCTGCGCGGTTCGCTGTCGACGGGCGGGGTGCCGATGAAACCGGTGCTGCGCCGGCGCCGCCCGGCCCGCCCCGAACTGGTGCTGCTGTGCGATGTGTCGGGGTCGGTGTCCGGCTTCTCGGACTTCACGATGCTGCTGGTCCAGGCGCTGCACGACCAGTTCAGCAAGGTGCGGGTGTTCGCCTTCGTCAACCGGATCGACGAGGTGACCGCGCTCCTGCGGCACGGCACCGCGGACCCGGAGGGGCTCAGCGCCCGCATCGGGGCGGAGGCCGCCCTCACCGGATGGCACGACAGCAGCGACTACGGCACGGCGCTGGGCGAGTTCGCGGAGATCCACGGCGACGTGGTCGGTCCGCGCACGACCGTGTTCGTCCTCGGGGACGCCCGGACGAACCGGAGCGACCCGAATCTGCCCGCCGTACGGCGGATCGCCGAACGGGCGCGCCGTGTCTACTGGCTGAACCCCGAGCAGCGGTCCCTGTGGGGCACGGGCGATTCCGTCGCGCCGGTCTACGCCGAGCTGGTCGAGATGCACGAATGCCGCAATACCGGACAGCTCAGCGCCCTGGTGGCGCGGCTGCTGCCGGTGTGACCAAGGGCGTGATCAGACGACGGCGAGCTGCGGGTAGAGAGCGGCGGGGTCGGCCGCCGGCCCCGGGCGGTGGCATACACCTTCTTCGCACCCTGCTCGTACAGGGCCTCGAACAGCGCCCGGCCGATGCCTCGGCTGCCGCCGGTGACTCCACACGGGAAACCGATCGCCCCCCCCGGAGGGGATGTAAACCGATCGGTTTCCTCAGGGCTGGGGGCGCTACGCCGGCTTCGCGTACTCCCTCGCTGTCTGCCCCTGGAAGTCGTAGACCACGACCTGCTCGTCACCCACCACCCAGGCGTCGTGGCCCGGCGTGCACACGAAGACGTCGCCTGGACCGACCTCGCTCTCGCCGCCGTCGTCCATGAGGATGTGCATCCGGCCCTGGAGCATGAAGCAGTTGTGGTGCATCTGACAGGTCTCGGTACCGGCGAGCTGGGCCACGGACTCCGTCCAGCGCCAGCCGGGCTCGAAGGTCGCCACAGCGAAGTCGAGATCCGTCATGTGGACGGCTTCGAGGTGCCCACGGGGAAAATCACGCCGCTCGTCCGGCTTGTCGAGCGTCTTCACTTCCAACATGACGCGCTCCCTTCCGGCCGCGAAGCACCGCGGCCGGGGGCCGGTCTCCCCGGCGGCCCTGGACACCGCCGTCGGCGGCCGGCCTCCTACCCCTCAATCGTCCGCCCGTCCATCCGGGGCCGCCAGCAGAAGGACGCCCGCTCAGACCTCGTTTCCGCAGAGCGCGGCGAAGCGCCCGGCGTCGATGTTGCCGCCGGAGAGGATGACGCCGACGCGGTGCGGGAGACGGTCCGCGCGGCCGGCCAGCAGGGCGGCGAGCGGGGTGGCGCCACTGGGCTCGAGGACGATCTTCAGACGTTCGAAGGCGAACCGCATCGCGCCCCGGATCTCGTCGTCGGTCACCAGCGCGATCTCGTCGACGAGCCGCCGGTTGACGGAGAAGGTGAGTTCGCCCGGTGTGTGCAGGGCCTGTCCGTCGGCGATGGTGTGCGGCACCGGGATGCTGATGCGCCGTCCGGCCTCCAGCGAGCGCTTGGTGTCGTCCCCGGCCTCCGGTTCGACGCCGATCATCCGGATGTCCGGGTGCAGCCCCTTGGCCACCGTGGCGCTCCCGGCCATGAGCCCGCCACCCCCGACCGGTGCCACGATCGCCCCCAACTCCCCTGCTTCTTCGAGGAGTTCGAGCGCGGCCGTACCCTGGCCGGCCATGACGTGCGGATGCTCGTACGGCGGGATGAGGGTGAGCCCCCGCTCGGCGGCCAGGGCCTCGGCGATGGCCACGCGGTCGCCGGTGTAGCGGTCGTAGGTGACGATCTCGGCGCCGTATCCGGCGGCGGCCGCCCGCTTGGACGGCGGGGCGTCCTCCGGCATGACGATCACCGCGGTGGTGCCGAGCTCACGGGCGGCCAGGGCGACGGCCTGGGCGTGATTGCCGGAGGAGTAGGCGGCGATGCCCCGCGACAGCTGCTCGGGGGTGAGGCGGGAGGCGGCGTTGTAGGCGCCGCGGAACTTGAAGGCTCCGACGCGCTGGAGGTTCTCGCACTTGAGGTGGACCTCGGCACCGGCGAGCGCGTCGAGGGTGCGGGAGCGCAGCACCGGGGTGCGGTGGGCGACGCCCTTGAGCCGGGCGGCGGCGTCCCGGACGTCGTCGAGGGTGACCGGTGGGGTGGTGGTCGTCACGCGGATCCTCCGGTGGAAGTGTCGTGGGCGGCCCGGGCCTGGGAGAGGTAGTTGTAGGCGGAGGCGCGGGAGATGCCGAGCCGGGCGGCGACCTGCTCGACCGCGCCGCGCACGGCGAAGACACCGCGCGTGTCCAGCCCGCCGAACAGCTCCAGGCGCTCCGCGCGGTCCAGCTCCGCCCAGCTCCCCCGCTGCTTCGACTGGTGGACGTCGACGAGGGCGTCGACCACGGCGTCGATGTCGTTGCCGAAGGTGGTGGTCGGCAGCTCCGCCGGCTCGGGGCGGATTCCGGCGAGCGCGCCGAGCAGGCCGTGGACCTGGCTGACGGCACTGACGTCCACGTTGACGCAGAGCGCGCCGAACACGGTGGCCGTGGAGTCCCGCAGCACCATCGTGGAGGACTTCACCAGCGTCCCGTTCCGGGTGCGGGTCACGTAGTTCAGCTCGTCGGCCGCCTCGTCGCCCCGGGCGAGGACGCGCATGCCGATCTCGCTCATCGCACCGCCCACCGTCCGCCCGGTCACCGATCCGGCGACGGCGACCACCGACTTCTCCGGGTTCCGGTAGTCGTGCAGCACGACCTCGCAGACCGGCCCGAAGGTCGCGGCGATTCCTTCGACGACCGGTGTCAGCGCGGCGAGGATCGCATCCCGTTCCGCGGTCAGAGCCTCTCGCATGGATTTAGACTACGCGTCCAATGCTTGGATTTCCAGTCCAGACCCTCACCGCTTCAACAGTTGGCAATGGTTTTCACATGACTTCGGCCAGAACCCGCTCTTGACATTCATTCCCATCTAGCGTGGCGCTGCCAAGTACCCCTGTGCACGTCCGTCATGGAGGAGCCATGCCCCTGTCCACGTCCCGCCACCTGGCGCTGCTGATCAGCGCGTCACTGGCCCTTCTCGCGGGCTGCGGCAGCTCGTCGGACTCCGCCGGCGGCAAGAGCACACCGGCCCGTGTCGCGGTGGTCGCCTCCACCGACGTCTACGGCGACATCGTTCGGCGCGTGGGCGGCGACAGAGTCGACGTCACCTCGATCATCAGCGACCCCGACCAGGACCCGCACTCCTACGAGGCCGACCCCCAGAACCAGCTGGCCCTGTCCAAGGCCGAGGTCGTCGTGGAGAACGGCGGCGGCTACGACGATTTCGTCGGCCGCATGCTGAAGGGCGGCCACAACGACTCCGCCCAGGTGATCGACGCGGTGAAGGTCTCCGGCAAGACCGCGCCGAAGGGCGGCGAGCTCAACGAGCACGTCTGGTACGACTTCCCCACCGTCGCCAAGGTCGCCGACCGCATAGCCGCCGCGCTCAGCAAGGCCGACCCGGCCGACGCGGTCGTCTTCGAGAAGAAGTCCGCCGCCTTCAAGGCCGGGCTCAGGCCGCTGGAGGCGAAGGAAGCCCGGATCAGGAAGGAGCACGGCGGCGCGGGCGTGGCGATCACCGAGCCCGTGCCGCTGTACATGACCGAGGCGAGCGGCCTGGTCGACCGGACGCCCGCGGAGTTCAGCGAGGCGATCGAAGAGGGTGACGACGTCTCCCCGCGGATCCTCCGGGAGAACCTGGCGCTGTTCAGCGGCAGGAAGGTCGAAGCCCTCGTCTACAACGAGCAGACCACCGGCCCGCAGACCCAGAGGACCGAGGCGGCGGCCAAGGCGGCCGGCATCCCCGTCGTGCCCGTCACCGAGACCCTGCCCAAGGGCGAGAACTACCTCGGCTGGATGACCGCCAACGTCGACGCGCTCGCGAACGCACTGGCCAAGTGAACCCGACACCCCGGCAGGACGGCGTTCCTGTCATCAGTCTGCGCGGCGCGGCCCTTTCGTACGGAACCCGCGAGGTGTGGAGCGGCCTCGATCTCGACGTACGGGCCGGGGAGTTCCTGGCCGTGCTGGGGCCGAACGGTGCGGGCAAGACCAGTCTCGTAAGGGCGCTGCTGGGCCGCCGGCCGCTGTCCGCCGGGACGTTGACCGTCCTCGGCCGCCCCGCCCGCGACGCCGCCCGGGACGTCGGCTACGTCCCGCAGCAGGCCGCGCTGTCCGCGCAGGCCATGCTGCGCGCCCGGGACCTCGTACGGTTCGGCGTCGACGGGCACCGCTTCGGGCCACGGCTGCGCACCGGCGGGGTCCGGCGCCGGGTCGACGGGATCCTCGAGGCGGTCGGGGCGGCGGCCTACGCCGATGTGCCGCTCGGGATGCTGTCCGGCGGCGAACGGCAACGCGTCCGCATCGGGCAGGCCCTGGCCACCGACCCGCGGATCCTGCTGTGCGACGAGCCACTGCTGTCGCTCGACCTGAATCACCAGCGGGCCGTCACCGAACTGATCGACGCCCGGCGCCGCTCCCACGGCACGGCGGTGGTCTTCGTGACGCACGAGATCAACCCGGTGCTGGGGCTGGTCGACCGGGTGCTGTACCTGGCCCCCGGCGGCCACCGCGCCGGAACCCCGGACGAGGTGCTGACCTCCGAGTCGCTGTCCCGGCTGTACGGCACACAGGTCGACGTCGTACGGGTGCGCGGCCGGGTGGTGGTCGTGGGCGCGCCCGACGAACCGGCCGCACCGGCGCACCATCCCGAGCCGTCGGACGAGACGGACGGAGTGCGCACATGACGCTCGCCGCCGGGATCTGGCACCAGATCTTCGACTTCACCGACTACGGCGAACTCCTCGTCCTGGTCCGCAACTCCCTCGTCGCGGGCGTGGCGCTGGGGCTCGTGGGCGGGCTGGCCGGGGTGTTCGTGCTGATGCGGGACCTGCCGTTCGCGGTGCACGGCATCAGCGAACTGTCCTTCGCGGGCGCCTCGGCGGCGCTGTTGCTGGGCGTGAACATCGTGGCGGGGTCGATCGCCGGCTCGCTCCTGGCGGCCGGCGTCATCGGGGTGCTGGGGTCGCGGGCCCGCGACCGCAACTCGGTGATCGGCATCATCATGCCGTTCGGGCTGGGCCTGGGCGTGCTCTTCCTGGCCCTCTACCAGGGCCGGGCGGCCAACAAGTTCGGCCTGCTCACCGGGCAGATCGTCGCCGTGGACACCCCGCAGATGTCGTGGCTGCTCGGCACGTCCGTGCTGGTGCTGGCCGCTCTGGCGGTCATGTGGCGTCCACTCGCCTTCGCCAGCACCGATCCGGATGTGGCGGAGGCGCGCGGGGTGCCGGTGCGGGCACTGTCCTTCGCGTTCATGCTGGTGCTCGGCCTCGCTGTCGCCCTGTCGGTGCAGGTGGTCGGCGCGCTGCTGGTGCTGACGCTGGTCGTCACCCCGGCCGCTGCCGCCGCCCGCGTCACCGCGTCGCCGGTGCTGCTGCCCGTGCTGAGCGTGCTGTTCGCCGTGGCCTCGATCGAGGGCGGCATCCTGCTCGCCCTGGGCAGCAGCATCCCCATCAGCCCCTACGTCACGACGATCTCGTTCGGCCTCTACGCGGTGTGCCGGGTGGCCGGTAGGCGGCTCAGCGTACGAAGACCACCCGCCCGTCGAACACGGTGAGATCCACCCGCACTTCGGTGATCTCGTACGGGTCGAGGCCCGGCAGCGGCCGCTCCAGGACGCAGACCCGTACTCCGGCGTCGAGCGCGGAGCGCAGCGGCCACTGGTGGGTAAGCGCATGCCACAGGGGGTGCGGGCCCTGTGGACATGCATCGCCGCGCGGTCGGCGGGACGCTGGTGATGTCAGCACGGTCAGGCGTTCCGAGGAGATCGTCATGAACAGCGCCACCCTGGAAGACATGCGGACCACGCTGCGAGGACCGGTCATAGGCCCACGGGACGCCGAGTACGACCAGGCCCGCAAGATCTACAACGCGATGATCGACAAACGCCCCGCCGCCATCGTGCGGTGCGCGGACGCCGCGGACGTCATGGCCGCGGTCGCCTACGTCCGCGATCACGGCCTGGAACTCGCCGTGCGGGGCGGCGGGCACAGCGGCCCGGGCCTGTGCCTGGTGGACGACGGTGTGACCATCGACCTCTCACCGATGCGCGGGGTGCGTGTCGACCCGGCGACGAAGACCGCGCAGGCCGGCGGCGGCGCTCAGCTCGGCGACCTGGACCACGCCACCCACGCGTTCGGCCTGGCCACCCCCACGGGCATCATCTCCATGACAGGGGTCGGGGGCCTGACCCTCGGCGGCGGACACGGCTATCTCACCCGCAAGTACGGCCTGACCGCGGACAACCTGATCGCCGCCGATGTCGTGCTGGCGGACGGCGGCTACGTCACCGCGAGCGCGGACGAACACCCGGACCTGTTCTGGGCCCTGCGGGGAGGCGGCGGCAACTTCGGCATCGCGACCTCCCTCACCTACCGGCTGCACCCGGTGGACACGGTCGGGGTCGGGGTGACCGTCTGGCCGGTGGATCACACCCGCGAGGCGCTGGCGTGGTACCGCGAGTTCCTCCCGCAGGCGCCCGAGGACGTGTACGGCTTCTTCAACGTCTTCGTCGTCCCGCCCGGCCCGCCCTTCCCGGAGGAGCTCCACCGGCGGAAGGTGTGCGGCATCGTGTGGTGCCTCACCGGCGACCTGGACGGGCTCGACGAGACGCTCTCCGTGGTGAACGAGGCCGGACCGCCGGCCTTCCAGTTCACGACCCCGATGCCCTACGTCGGGCTGCAGAGCATGTTCGACGAACTGATCCCGACCGGCTACCAGTGGTACTGGCGCGGCGACTTCTTCGACCACATCCCGGACGCCGCCCTGGACGTCCACCTCAAGTACGGCGAGAACAACCCCACCCAGCTCTCGCTGATGCACCTCTACCCCGTCGACGGGGCGGCCCACCGGGTCGGCCCGGACGACACCGCGTGGAGCTACCGGGACGCGGTCTGGTCCGGCGTCTTCGCCGGTGTGGACCCCGACCCGGTCAACGCCGGGGCCATCAGGCAGTGGTGCGTCGACTACCAGGAGGAGCTGCACCCGTACTCCATGGGCGGCTCGTACGTGAACTTCATGGGGGCGGGCGAGGGCCAGGAGCGAGTCCGCGCGACCTACCGCGACCACTACGACAGGCTCGCGCGGGTCAAGCGGACCTACGACCCGGACAACCTGTTCCACGCCAACCAGAACATCGCGCCGGCGCAAGGGTGACGACACGGGTCCCGCCACGGGAGGCGGCCATGGGACAAATGATCAACGCTGACGGTGTGGATCTCTGGGTCGAGCGACGGGGCCAGGGACCCGACGTCCTGCTCATCTCGGGGCTCGGGGACCCCGCCGAGGCGTGGGAGGCGCAGCTCGACGGGCTCGCGGACCGCTACCGGCTCACCGCCTTCGACAACCGTGGAGTCGGTCGTACGCCGCTGCCCGAAGGGCCGCTCACCGTGCCTGGGATGGCCGACGACGCCGCGGCACTGCTGCGGGCGCTGGAGATACCGGCCGCCCATGTGACCGGTTTCTCGGGAGGCAGCTTCATCGCCCAGGAGCTGGCGTTGCGGCATCCGGGCCTGGTCCGCAGCCTGGTCCTGATGAGTACGGCGGCCCGCCCGGACCCCTACTTCCGTGCCATGACGCGCTTCTGGGACTGGATGGTGGAGCGGGCCCCGAGCGAGCGGGCCATGCTCGAGGCGTTCTACCTGTGGGTCTACACGCCGCGCGCCCACGCCGACGGCACGGTCGACCGGTTCATCGACGAGGTGCTGGCCTTCGGGCATCCGCAGTCCACGGAAGCCTTCCGGCGCCAGCTCGCGGGGTTCGGCCGCCATGACACGGCCGACCGCCTCGACGGCATCACGGCACCGACGCTGGTCCTCTCGGGCGAGATCGACCTCGCCACACCGCCCCGCCTCGGCCGCGCGGTCGCCGACGGCATCCCGGACGCCGAGTTCGAGATCCTGCCCGGGGAGGCTCATCAGCCGTTCCAGGAGGTGCCGGAGGTGTTCAACGCGCGGGTCGAGGCGTTCTGGCGCAAGGTGGAGGCCGGAGGCTGACGGTTCGTCACTCCTCCAGTCGGCGCAGTCGTTCCGTGTCGCAGGTGCGGGGGCAGGTGCCGCAGGCTTCGTCGGGCCGGATGGCGTAGTAGAGGCAGCAGCCGGCGCGGGTGCGGGTCGTGTGACGGCGGCCGTCGGTGCCGGTCAGCAGGCGGAAGTCCGCTCCCGAGGGGTACGGGCTGACGGGTTCGGGGAGCAGGGCGGTCGCCGCGCGTACGGCGTCCTCCTCGCGGCCGAGGGTCCGGCCCAGGTACCAGATCCCGGAGACGAGGTCGTCGCCGACCATGCCCCACAGGGCGCGCGGTCCGCGGCGCACGGCGGGGCCGAGGGCGGTGAGCAGCGGGCGCATGTGGTCGGCGACCGCGGCGCGCAGCTCGGCACGCAGGGCCTCCTCTCCCGCGACGGTCACCGCGCCGGGCAGGGCGGCGACGGGGTCGCCGGGCAGGCAGGCGACGCGCGGCTCGGGTGTGATCGTGTACGCGCCGGCCGCGAGGTCCAGGCGCACTGACTGAAGCCGGATGCGCGGCACCCGGCGTTCCAGGTACCAGACGCCGCTCATCAGGAGGGCGATCGACCAGGCGTAGTCGTGCAGGGCGCGCGATGCGGTGACGTGGGGGCGGGGGGTCTGGGCGTAGCGGGTGTGGATGCGCGTGGCCTCGGCGTCCAGGAAGGCGTCGAGTACTGACTGATCCGACGTCAGTTCGGCTGCGGTGAGCGCCTGTTGGCCGTCGGCCGTCCGGGGGTCCGCGACCTCGACGGTCAGCGCCTCGCAGATGCCGGTCAACCGCCGGTAGGCGGTGCCGAGGACGGAGGCGAGGGTCGGCGGTGACTCCAGGACAGTGCGCATCGATCACTCCTACGGGCGGTTGCAACCCGCGATTGGATAGGTAAGGCTAACCTAAGGTACAAGATCGTCGGACGTGCTCCCGACCCACCGATGGAAGACCGCCATGCGCCTGTACCTGCTCGCCCTCAATCCGACGGACTCCGTCACCGAGGGCTTCCTGCCCGCCGCCGCCCGGCTGGGCCTGGACGTCACCGTCCTCACCGACCAGCCCGACGCCCACCGGAGAACCCGCCCGGACGTCGAGGTCCTGGAGTGTGACGTGCGGGACTTCCGGGCCGTCGTGTCGCGGATCTCGGTCCACGCCGGCCCTGGTGCCGTCTTCACCAACAGCGACCACCTCCAGACCCAGGCCGCCCTGGCCGCCGCCTACTTCGGCCTGCCCGGCAAGGACTGGCGGGCCACCCTGCGCTGCAAGGACAAGGCGGAGATGCGCCGCCGCCTGGCCGCCGCCGGGGCCGACGCCGCCTGGTCGGCCGAACTCACCGAACCGGCTGCCCCGCCGGACGCGCCCTACCCATGTGTCGTCAAGCCCCGTGAGGGCGTGGCCAGCGAGGACGTCCTGCTCGTGGACGGCCCCGAGGACCTGGTGATCCGCGCCAAGGAGATCCTTGAGCGCCGGCCGGGCACCACCCTGGTCGTCGAGGAGTACCTCCCCGGCGAGCTGTGCACCCTGGAGACCCTGGGCGACGGCAAGGTCCGCCACGTCCTGGGCGGCTTCCGCACCGAGCTGTCGCCGCCCCCGCGCTTCGTCGAGCAGCGCCTCACCTTCGTCCCCGCGCACCCCGAGCCGGTCGTCGCGCAGGTGCTCGCCCAACTGGACGCGCTCGGCGTCGGGTTCGGCGCCTGTCACACCGAGTTCGTGGTGCACGAGGGGCGGGCGCGGATCATCGAGGTCAACTACCGGGCCATCGGCGACCAGTGCGATCTGCTGCTCGAACGGCTCCTCGGGATCCCGCTGTTCGAGCACATCCTCCGCACCCACCTGGGCGAACCGCTCCCGGCCGATCCGGGAATCCGCCGCGATCGCGCCGCCGTCCTGGAGTACCCGTGCGCCGACCGCGCCGGGACCCTGACCGGCGCCCCGGCCGCCGCCGAGCTCACCGTCGACGGGGTGTGCCTGACGTACCGTCCGCTGCGCGCGGTGGGTGAGCGGCACGAGTTGTACGGCACCAACCGGGACTACCTCGGCGTCCTGCGGGCCACCGGCACCGACCAGGAGACCGTGGACCGCGTGGCCGCCGATTTCCTGGCCGGCCTCCGCTGGGAGATCCGGGCGTGACCGTACTGCCATCCGTGCCGGACAGCTGCGCGGCCGAACTGCTCACCCGGGTGCTGAGCGCCCTGCTGCGCGAGGACGTCGTCGGACTGCGCACCCGGAGCACTCTGGTCCACCGGCCGGACGGGCCATGGCTGCGGCTCACCGCAGGTCGTGACGCCCTGCTGCTGCCGGTCGCCGAGGACGGCTTCCAGTGCGAGTACGCCGCCCGGCTGCCGCTCCTCCTGCGCGCGTCGGACGGCGCCGAGCTGGCGTCGTACGAAGAGGTGCTGGACGCGCTGCGCGCGCTCGCCGAGCCCGAGGACCGGGCCGGCTTCGACGCCTTCGCCGAGGAGTGCCGGCAGACGCTGGCCACCTCACGGCTGCACGCGGACACCCACGATGCCGTCGCCGGGCGGCTGACCGGCCGTCACGGTGCCGAGCCGGCTCGTTGGACCGGCCTCGGCGACGGAACGGCGTTCGACGCGCTCGCCGCCCGGCTGGACCATCCGGTGTACCCGACGGCACGCGGCCGGGCCGGGCTGGACGAGGAGCAACTGCGGTCGTACGCACCTGAGTTCCATCCGCGCTTCCCGCTGCGCTGGCTCGCCGTGCCCCGGGACGCGGTCCTGCTGACCGGCACGCTGCCCGAGCCGTGGCCCACGCCCGCGCGGCTCGGTCTGGCCGGACTGGAGCGCACTCACCTCGCCCTGCCGGTGCACCCGCTGACCGTCGGCCCGGCGCTCGACGCGGCCTTACGGGCCACCGGCCTGCGCGGGCGGGCGGTACTGGCCGAACGGGGCTGTCTCGACGTCGTACCGACCCTGTCCATGCGGACGGTGGCGACGGTGGCGGACCCGGCGCTGCACCTCAAACTGCCCCTCGTCACCTCGTCGTTGGGGCTGCGCAACAAGCGGTCCGTCAAGCCCGGCACGCTTCTCGACGGGGCCGTGGGGCAACGGCTGATCCAAGAGGTCATCGCTCGCGAGCCCCGGTTCCGCGACACGATCCTGCACGCCGACGAGACCACGTACGCCCACGCGGGGCACGA
Organism: Streptomyces sp. NPDC044719; assembly: GCF_056433405.1. NCBI lineage: Bacteria > Bacillati > Actinomycetota > Actinomycetes > Kitasatosporales > Streptomycetaceae > Streptomyces > Streptomyces sp. NPDC044719. The sequence goes on along the minus strand of NZ_JBWKHE010000002.1, from coordinate 381,289 downwards.
ACTCCTGGCCGTGTTGTGCCGCCGCTACCCGGCCGGTCTCGGGGACTCGGTCGTCGTGCCGATGGCGGCGCTCCTCGCCGAGGCGCCCGACGGGCGGCTGGTCGTCGACCATCTCGCCGACCGCTTCTACGGCGGTGACCCGATCGCCCTGCTGGACGCCTGTCTGACCCTGCTGTTCGACTGGCAGGCCACGCTGTTCGGGTACGGCGTCGCGCTGGAGTCGCACCAGCAGAACATCTCCCTGGTGCTTCGGCCGGGCGGTCTCCGGCTGCTGTTCAAGGACAACGACGGGCCGCGGGTCAACGTGGGGCGGCTGTGCGCCCGGATGCCCGGCGGGTGGGACTTCGACGACCCCCGGGTCCTCGGCACGGAGGACGGGCCGGTGGCCGACCTCTTCGCCACCATCACGGTCCATCTGTGCGCGGGCGCCTACGCGTTCGGGCTGGCCCGGCACGGCCGCGCCCCGCTGCCCGTGCTGCTGCGGCTGGTGCGCCGACGGCTGGCCGAGGCCGTGGAGCGGCTCGGCGGCGAGGCGGGGGACGTCCTGCGCGCCCGGGTCCTGGACGCCCCGGAGCTGCCGGTGAAGGCGATGGTCACGGCCGGGACGCTGCTCAGCAAGGAGCGTTCGGGCGCCGCCGACATCAACAAGCACTACACGACCGGGCCCAACTACCTGCTGACGTCCCGGAGTACGCCATGAGAACCCGGGGCCGGACCTCCGGTTTTGTCGTCGCCCGTACTCGCCCCGCCCCTCCCCCACACTCGCGCAACCGCTGGAGCCTGCCATGCCCTCGATGACCGAATCTCCCGGCGCCACCACCGCGCCGGTCGCCCTGCCCACCGCCGACGACGTGGTGGCTCACACCCTGCTGAACTGTCTGCTGCGCGAGGTGTCCGGGCCGGAGCGGCAGACCGTCGTCACCGACGGCCGTCTGCTGCTGCGGCTGCCCCGCCGCGGGGTGCTGCTGAGTGTCACCCTGCGCCGTACGTCGCTGCTCGGCGCGCACCGGTTCGCCGGCCCGGTGCGCGAGGAGCGGGACGGCGGCTGGGCGGACGTGGACTGGCGGCGGCTGGCCGAGTACACCCGTGACGAGCTGTCGCTGCGCACCGGGGTGCGCAACGAGGAGTTCCTGGCGCAGGTCGCCTCCAGCCACGCGGCCGTCGAGGGCGCGCTCACCGGCCTGCCGGAGGTGCCGGAGCCTCCGGGCGACCCGCTGGCCGCCTACCTCGCCTCCGAGCAGTCCCTGCTCTTCGGGCACCGCTTCCACCCCACGCCCAAGGCCCGCACCGGCGACCCGCGTTCCTGGGCCGCGTACGCCCCCGAGGCGGGTGCCTCCTTCCCGCTGCGGCACCTCGCCGTGCGGGAGCACCTGATCGCGCAGGAGAGCGCCGAACCGTGGGCCATCGCCGCCCTGGACCGGCAGCGCCCGGATGTCCCGGACGGCTTCCGGCTGCTGCCCGCCCACCCCTGGCAGTACGAGACGCTCCGGGAGCACCCGCTGCTGCGCGCCGCCCTGGAGCGCGGCGACGTGCTCGACCTGGGGCCGGGCGGCCGTCCCTTCGCGGCCACCGCGTCCGTGCGCACGCTGTACGACGGGGAGACGTTCCTGAAGTTCAGCCTGAACGTACGCATCACCAACTGCCTGCGCAAGAACAGCAGTTACGAGCTGACCGGGGCGGTCGCCCTCACCCGGGCGCTGGCCCCGGCCCTGTCCGACCTCGCCGGGCGCTTCCCCGGCGGTGCCGTGCTCCGTGAGCCCGCCTACCGCAGCCTCGCCCTGCCCGGGCCCGACGGCGTGCCGGACCGCGAGCTGCTGGAGGGCTTCGGCGTCATCGTCCGCGAGGGCCTGTCCCGGCGGCTCGCCCCCGGCACCACTCCCCTGCTCGCGGCCGCCGTCGCCGACGAGTACCCGACGAGTGCAGCCCAGGTCTCCCGGCTCCTCGCCGGGGCGGACGCGTCCACGGCGCTCGACTGGTGGTCGGCCTATCTGGATCTCCTCCTGCCGCCCGTCCTCGCCGCCTATTTCGACCACGGCCTGGTCCTGGAGCCGCATCTGCAGAACGTGCTGCTCTGCGTCGACGACGCCGGCCGGCCCGCCCAGGTCCTCTTCCGGGACCTGGAGGGCGCCAAGCTGGTGCCCGAGCAGCACACTCAGACGCTGGCCGCGCTGGAGCCGGAGGTGGCCGGGCCGATGACGTACGACGCGCGGCGCGGCTGGGACCGGGTCGTGTACTGCCTGCTCGTCAACCACGTGGCAGAGATGCTCGCGGCCCTCGCCGACCTGCATCCGGAGACGGAGGCGGCACTGTGGGCACGTGTGCGGGAGACGCTGCGCGCCTACGCCGACCGGCACGGCTGCCCGCCCCGCCTGGCCGCCCTGCTCGCCGGGGTGCCGCTGCCCGCCAAGACGAACCTGCTCACGCGCTGGGAGCGCAAGGCCGACCGCCGGGCCGGATACGTCCGGCTCCCGTCGCCGCTGGGCGAAGAGGTGCTGCACGAGGCGAAGAGGAGCACCCGATGACCCGCCCCACCTCCGCGGTGAACGACCGTGCCCTGTCACTGCCGTCCACGGAACTGCCGGCCTACCTCTACGACTTGGTGGCTCTGCGCACACACGCCGCCGGGATCCGGGCCGCGCTGCCCGGGCGGGTCGAGCTGTACTACGCGGCCAAGGCCAACCCGGAGCCGGAGATCCTGGCCGCGCTGGAGCCCTGCGTCGACGGATACGAGGTCGCGTCGGGCGGTGAACTCGCCCATGTGGCCAAGGCGGCGCCAGGCCGGCCGCTGGCCTTCGGCGGGCCCGGCAAGACGCCCGACGAGGTGACGGCCGCTCTGGAGCTGGGCGTCGAGCGCTTCCACGTCGAGAGCGAGCACGAACTGCGCGTGCTGGCCGGGCTGGCCCGCCGCGTCGCACCCCGGCGGCGTGTCGCGGTGCTGCCGCGCGTCAACCTGCCGGTTCCAGTCGGCTCGCTCGCGAGGAGCTCGCTGGCGATGGGCGGACGGCCGACCCCCTTCGGCCTGGACCCGGCGCGGGCCGAGTCCGTGATCCTGACGCTCACCGACGGCACGTACCCACAGCTCGAACTGCGGGGCGTACACGCCCACTTGGCGAGCGGCCTGGAGGCGGCGGAGCTGGTGGGCATCGCGGAGAGCGTGACCGGATGGGCCACGGGGCTCGGTGTGCCGATAGCGGAGGTCAACGTCGGGGGCGGCATGAGCGTCGACTACGCCGACCCGGAGCGCCGCTTCGACTGGGCCGCGTACGGTGAAGGGCTGGCCCGGCTCACCGCGGCGCATCCGGGGCTGACGCTGCGGATCGAGCCGGGGCGGGCGCTCACCGCGTACTGCGGCTGGTACGCCACGGAGGTGCTGGACGTGAAGCACAGCCACGGCGAGGAGTTCGCCGTCGTCCGGGGTGGCACACACCATCTGCGCACCCCGGCGACGAAGGGACACGACCAGCCCTGCTCCGTGCTGCCCGTGGACACCTGGCCGCACCCCTGGCCGCGCCCGGCGGCGAGGAACGGGCCCGTGACACTCGCGGGGCAGCTGTGCACACCGAAGGACGTGCTGGCCCGCCGGGTAGCGGTGCCGGAGCTCAGGGCCGGGGACCGGGTGGTGTTCTCCCTGGCGGGCGCCTACGCCTGGAACATCTCGCATCACGACTTCCTGATGCATCCCAGGCCCGGGTTCCACTTCCTGGACGACGACGCCTAGGAGTGTCAGGCAGCGGCGAGGGCGGGTGCCGCCGGTTCCTCGGCCTCGTCCAGCAGGGCCATGAGCGTCGCCCGCGCACGTGCCACCCGGGAGCGGACCGTGCCCACCGGGCAGTCGCTCAGCGCGGCGGCCTCCGCGTACGGCAGACCGAGCAGCTGCGTGAGGACGAACGCCTCGCGCCGCTCCTGAGGCAGCGCGTCCATCAGCTCGCGCAGTGCCACGCCGTCGTCGAAGCCGGGCAGACCGCGCGGCTGGGCGAGTTCGACCGCCAGCTCCCAGTCCGGCAGATCGGCCGGGCGGGGGCGCACAGCGGAGCAGCGAAGGCTGTCCGCCACCGCACGCCGGGCGATGGCCAGCAGCCAGACACGCGCCGAGGAACGGCCCTCGAACCGGTGCAGACTGCCGAGCGCCCGCAGGAACGTGTCCTGCGCCAGATCGTCCACGGCCTGCGGATCGGCGCACAGATGGGCGACGTAGCGGATGACGTCACGGTGCAGGGCGCGCACGAAGTGGTCGACGGCCGCGGAGTCGCCGCCGCGCGCGGCCAGCGCCCAGGCGGTTATCGACTCGTCGGACGACGGATTTCTCTCGTGCGAAAGGGGCAGGGCAGGAGGGATCACCTGGTGTCCTTCTCGGAATTCCGGGACCACGCGAAAGCGCGTACGACCCGGTGAGCGGGGATACGGCCGCGTCCGTAAGGCGTGACGTACGGACGCGGGACCGAGACCGGGGCGCGCGGAATGCCGCCCCGGGACTGCCGGCTGCCGTCAGGCGGCAGCGGCCCCCGCGGGTGGTCCTCGAGAGGTGATCGCGTGGACGAGAAGGAGAAGGCGCGGCGCGCGGTCCGAGGGCCGACGGCGCCGGACACGCACGGGCGGGGGCGGCGGCGTGGGCAGGGCGCACAGGAGCCGCAGCGGCGCGGCCAGCCTGCTCCCCACGGCGCGCAGCAGACGGAAGACGGCCCGTTCGCCGTGGCCCAGCCACAGTCCGCACAGCAGCGCGGCCAGCAGGTGGGCGGCGAGCATGCCGAGGGACGAGTCACCGCCCGGGGCGTGCCCCGTATGCCCCATGTGAGGGGACATGGAGCCCATGTCATGCCCCATGGATCCCATGCCGTGACCCATGGCTCCCGTGCCATGACCCGTGGAGGCCATGTCCATGGAGTCCGTACCACCGGGCGCCCCGGCGGCCGGTGACGGTACGAGCGAGAACGCCGAGTGAAGTCCGGTCTGGACGACCACGGCGACGGCGACGACCAGCCGGAGTCCGCGCTCGCGGCCCGCCAGGCACCAGCCCGCCACACCCGTCACGGCCCAGCCGGCACCCAGGGCCGACAGGGGGACGTGGTCGCCGGACATCATGACGTGCCCCAGGGCGGCGAGCACGACACAGACGGCCGCGAACACCGCGGCCCGTGTCGTGCGAGCACACCACCCAGCTGTCATGGCGCCTCATCTTCGCATCCGGCCCCGCTCCTGCACCCATGGGTACGGACATCGCCCGGCCCCGGCACTCAATTGGCGACATGTGATCCAGGCCACTGTCCGGGAATCGATGCCTCCGGCCGGGCCACGGCAGAATCCCCGGCGTGGACATCACCGCGCAGGAGCTCAACCGGGCGACCCTCGGCCGTCAGTTGCTGCTGGGCAGGGAGGTGATGGAGGCCGGGGAGGCCGTGCGGCGTGTGGTGGCGCTCCAGGCGCAGCACGCCGCTTCGCCGTATGTGGCGCTGTGGAACCGGCTGGCCGGCTTCTCCCCGGCCGAGCTGGACGACGCCTTCGCGCGGCGCGCCGTGGTCAAGGCGACCCTGATGCGCATCACGCTGCACGCGGTCCACGCGGACGACTACCAGGTGTTCCGTGAGGCGATGCAGCAGACGCTGTACGCGTCGCGGCTCGGCTACCGTTTCGCCGCCGCGGGGCTCACACCGGCCGACGGCGAGGCACTCGTCCCGGAGCTGCTGGACTTCGCCGACCGGCCGCGTACGGCCGCGGAACTCCAGGCATGGCTGGAGGAGCGGGTCGGCGCGGACAAGAAGGCCGGCGCGTGGTGGGGGCTCAAGGGGTATGCGCCGCTGCTCCACCTCCCGACCGGCGGACCCTGGTCGTTCGGCACCCGGGCGTCGTTCGTGGCGGCGCGGTCCGGTCCCGCGCCGACGGGCCGGGAGTCGACGGCTGAGGCACTCGAGCAGCTCGTCCTGCGCTATCTGCGGGGCTTCGGGCCGGCGTCGGTGGCGGACGTGGCGCAGTTCGCCATGCTGCCGCGCCAGCCGATACGGCGGACGCTGCTGGCCCTCTCCGACACGGTGGAACAGCTCCGCGGACCGGACGGGACGGTCCTGTACGACGTACCGGACGCCCCGCGCCCACCGGCTGACACTCCGGCGCCACCGCGCCTCATGGCCATGTGGGACAGCGTCCTGCTGGCCCACGCCGACCGCAGCCGCGTGATCCCCCCGGACTATCGCCGACTGGTGATCCGCGTGAACGGTGACGTACTGCCCACCCTGCTGGTCGACGGCCGGGTCGCCGGCGTGTGGCGCGCGACCGGCGAGGGCATCGAGGCCACGGCGTTCCACGACCTGCCGCCCACCACCTGGGACGGCCTCGCACAGGAAGCCGCCTCCTTGACAAGCCTCCTGACCGACCGCGACACCGAGCTCTACCGCCGCTACCACCACTGGTGGCCGAAACTCCCCGCCGGGCAGGTACGCCTGCTCACCGGCCCCGGGTGACTCCCCTGCGCCGTACCCGGCGGCGACGGCGCGGCCCGCTCAGGAAGTCGACACGGTATGCGTCATGCAGGGGGCAACGGCCCGTGGCGTCGCGTGGTTCCCTTGCGTCGGCCGACCGGTGACATCGCGTCAGTGGTGCTGGTGGACGACGGCATGGCCCTTGCCCCGGCCGATCATCCACTTGTTGACCGGTGTCGTGATGAGGAAGGCCACAGCGAAACCGCCCAGCAGCGCGGACCAGAACAGTCCGTCCGAGAGCTGGGCCTCCATCGCACCCGGGGTGAGCGCGATGATCGCGTTGTCGACCAGTTCCATCACCGCGATCGAGACCGTGTCCGCGGCCAGCGCGACCTTGATCGCGGCCTTGAGGCCGAGGCCGGCCCGCACGACCGCGAACAAGGTGAACGAGTAGCCGAAGAGGAAGGCGAGCCCGATCGCCAGAACCATGGTGGGCACGTCGCCCCACGCCAGCGCGGTACCGATGACCATGCCGAGGATCTCGCCGATCGCACAGCCCGTCAGACAGTGCAGGGTCGCCTTCACGGCGGTCCCCCAGGACGCCGCCCCGCGCGGGTGCCGTGCCGGGTGATGACGTGTGTGGTCCACAAAGTGCCAGTATGCGTCAGCCGCGTGTTCCGGAGGAGGCATGGGCGGACCGGGCTGTCGTCCTGTCCCGCCGACACCCCCGGTGATCGATCCGCCTAGAGTGTCGGGTCATGACGACACAGGCCGACCGGTCAACGCAGGCGTATCTCTCCGAGTTGTTCTCCTTGACCGGCCGCGTCGCGGTGGTCACCGGCGGCAGTTCCGGCATCGGTCGCGCCATCACCGGCGCCCTCGCCCGTGCCGGTGCCGGCGTGGTGGTCGTGGCCCGGGGAGAGGCCGGGCTCACCGCGACGGTCGAGGAGCTGACGGCTCAGGGCTGCCGCGCCGCGTGGGTCAGCGCCGACCTGAGCACGCGTGAGGGTGTGCGGACGGCCGCCGAGCGGGCGGTCGAGGCGTTCGGGGAGCCCGACATTCTCGTCAACAGCGCCGGGATCAATCTGCGCCCGCCGATGGACGAACTCACCGAGGACGTCTGGGACCTCACGATGGCCGTCAACCTGGAGGCGCCCTTCCTGCTGGGGCAGCGCTTCGGCCCGGGCATGGCGGAGCGCGGGTTCGGGCGGATCCTGCACATCAGCTCGCAGCAGGCGCACCGGGCGTTCGTGCAGAGCGGCGCGTACGGCGCCTCGAAGGGCGGACTGGAGGCGCTGGCGCGCTCCCAGGCCGAGGCGTGGTCGCCGCGCGGCGTCACCTGCAACGTCCTGGTGCCGGGCTTCGTCATGACACCGCTCAACGAGCGCCTGTCGTCGGATCCGGAGAAGGTGGCCGCCCTCGCCACCCGCACCTTGATCGGGCGGAACGGCCTGGCCGAGGACTTCGCGGGCGCGGCCGTCTTCCTGGCGAGCCCGGCGTCCGCCTACGTCACCGGACAGTCGGTCTACGTCGACGGCGGTATGTCCGTCCACTGACACGGCTTCCTGATCAGCCGGCCGGGCCCTTCCGCCACACGAAGACCTCCGTGCTCGGGGCCCGTTCGGAGAACCGGCCCGAGGGCGAGGCCTCCCGCAGCAGCAGCCGCAGGTCCGCCTCGAAGTCGTCCCTGCGCCCTTCGAAGAGGTGCGGGGCCGAGAACGACATGGAGAACACCCAGGCGACGACATCGTCGAAGGTCCGCTCCAGCACCTGCCCGCCGGGCACGACGAGACGCCGGGGGCCGGAGAAGCCCGCCCGGACGAAGACCTCGTCCTCCTGGCCCGGTGTCCCCTGCGCCAGCACTCCGCGGCCCGCTCGTCGCACGGGCCCCAGGTACCGCTTCACCAGTTCGTCCACCCCCGCGTAGGGGACCGCCGGGTGTGGCATGCCGTCGACGGTCCTGGGCTCCGTCTTCAGGTCCGCGATGTGCACCAGCGCCCCGCCGGGCAGGAGCATGTCCCGGACGGTCGCGGCCACCAGGTCGCGGTCCATCCAGTGGAAGGACTGGCCGAAGGTGGCGACGGCGAACGTGCCGAGCCCCGCGGGCAGATCCTCGGCCCGCGCCCGCACCCACCGGGTCCTGGCGCCCACTCCACGGCCGGCGGCCCCGCGCCCGGCCTCGGCGATCATCCCGCTGTCGGGGTCCAACCCGACGATCTCGCCGAACAGATGCGCGAGACTCAGGGCGATGGTTCCGGGCCCGCAGCCCACGTCGAGGAGACGCCCCTCCCCGTCGAGCAGCAGTTCCTCGGCGAGCGCGTCCGCCAGCCCGGGGGCGTACGGCAGCCGTCCCCGCTCGTAGTACGCGGCGGTCCCCGAGAACAACGTGTCGTCCCACTCCCAGCCGACCACCACGCCCGCCCACCACCCTCACCGCACAGAGTCCGCGACCGCCCGGGCGGTCGACGAACCCGATGATTCCACGGCCCGGCCATCCGCCGAAGACCGCAGCCGAAGACCACCGCCGGGCATCACCGGGCACCACCAGGCCCCCCGACCGGAGGTCCCCCGACGGAGAGCGGCCGACGGGCGCTTGTCAGTGCCCGGTGTCACGCTGGGCACACAGGACCTGCGGAAGGGAAGCATCGCCATGATCACCACCGAGTTCGCCCCCGGTTCCCCCTGTTGGCTCGACCTCGGCGCTCCGGACGTCCGGACCGCCGCTTCCTTCTACGGCGCCGTGCTCGGGTGGGACTTCGAGTCCATGGGCGAGAGCGAGGACTTCGAGGGCGGGATGTTCCGGAAGGACGGCAAGATCGTCGCCGGGCTCGGCAAGCTGACCGAGGAGGGCGCGCGCTCGGCCTGGATGCTCTACTTCAGCGTCGCCGACGCGGACGCCACGACGAAGGCCGTGGAGCAGTCGGGCGGCTCCGTGCGCGTCGCGCCGATGGACCTCGAGGAATGGGGCCGGATGGCGCAGTACACCGACCCGCAGGGAGGCCAGTTCGCCGTCTGGCAGCCGGGGACGACCAAGGGCCTCGATCTGGTCGACGAGCCGGGCTCGCTGTCCTGGACCGAGCTGTACACGAGCGACGCGGCGGCCGCGAAGGAGTTCTACGGCGGACTCTTCGACTGGCGCTTCAGTGACATGCCGCTGCCGGGCGGCGGGGGCACCTACACCCTCATCACCCCCGCCGGACTGCCCGAGGAGCGGATGCACGGCGGGCTCATGGAAGTCGGCAAGCCGGACCTGTCGCTGGCGGGCGGGCGGCCGTACTGGCACCCGGTCTTCGCCGTCGACGACTGCGACGCCGCGGTGGCCAAGGTCAGGGAGAACGGCGGCAGCGTACAGATGGGTCCCGAGGACGCGGAGGGCGTCGGCCGTCTGGCCGTCTGCCTCGACCCGGCGAACGCGGACTTCGTGGTGCTCACCCCGGCCCAGGGCTGAACCGCCCCGCCGCCCGGTGACCGGGTACTGCGGCCGGCCCTGGTGCCGGGGGCGGAGTCACCACCAGCGATGGATGTCCCCGGCGATCCGCCGCTTCCCGAGCGGCTGCACCTCGCGGGCGTTGCCCTCGGGGAAGAGGATCCGGTAGTGCTCCAGCGCGGCGGCGGACGCCTGCACCGGATGGGTCAGGACCGTCCAGCGCACGCCGGTGGTGTAGGGGCAGGTCGTGGTGGAGCCGAGGTAGCGGTAGGACTCGGTGCAGGGCGGCAGCAGGGTGTCGATCTCCACGTCGCGGACGTCCCAGGGGTCTTCGCTGCGGCGGGCGGATTCCAGCAGCCGGTCCAGGGAGCCATTGGCGTCGCCCGGGTGGATGAACACGGCGAGTACCGCGTACTCCTTCGCACCGGCCGCGGCCGAGGTCCCGTCCCCGTCACTCTCCCCGATCGTCCGTGCGTACTTCAGGTGCTGTTCCACCGGGAACGCCACCCCGCCGACGGTGTGCTCGGACGGCGTGTGCCAGTGGATGTCCTCCAGGTGGTACGTCGCGTCGCCGAGGCTCATCAGGCAGTCCTGTCCGCCCGGCGGCTCGGCCTTCACCGAGCCCTCCTCGGCCCGGACGCAGTCGGGCCGGTGCCGCTTCGGACGTTCGAAGCGCAGACGCATGGTGAGCCGGGCCGGATGGCGCAGGCGCAGGGGTGGCAGGGCCGAGACGTCGGTGGCCTGCGGACGGATGTCGACCGGGCTCTGGGACTGCAGCGCGGTGCCGACGGCGGAGTGGGCGGGAGCGGTCAGGGACACGGGCGATCACTTTCGGTCGACGGGCGGACGGCCGGGGAACGACGACCGCATCCTTTTCCCTCGGCGGCGCCCGGGACGCGCGAGGTCACCCGGACTGCTGAACACCCCGGATCGCGTCCTTGACGCGTTACGGTCGCGACATGAACCAAGGTCCCGGCACGGCGGCTCAGGAACCCGGCGAGGACACCGTCCGCGCGCTCACCCAACTGGCGCGGGACTGGGCGGCGGCGATCGTCGCCAACGACCCCGCACGCATCGCGGGCTTCATGGCGGACGAGTGGGTGATCGTCTCCGAGTCGGGGATCGACCCGAAGGAGAGGTTCCTCTCCCTCGTGGAGTCCGGGGAGCTCACCCACTCCGCGATGGACCTCAGGACCCGGCCCAGGGTCCGCGTCTACGGCGACACGGCCGTGGTCACCGGACGGGTCACCAACACGGCCCACTACCGGGGCGAGCGCCACGACGCCGACGAGTGGACGACGGACGTGTTCGTGAACCGGGACGGGCGCTGGCGGTGCGTGCTGAGCCACATCACATCCGCGGCCCCCGGCATCACATCAGCGGCCCCCGAATGAGCGTTCATGTGTTCTGCATATGATGCGCAAATGCACGACTACAGCATCAGGGAAGCCACGCCTGCGGACATCGACGGGGCGCGGGTGGTGATGCTGGACGCCGTGTACCGCGACTTCGACACCGGCTATGTGCCGAGCTGGCACGCCGACATCATCGACCCGGTGCCCTTCTACGTCGAACCGCCGCGGCACACCCTCCTCGTGGCCGTGGACGAGCGGGACGGGACGGTGGCGGCCACGGGGGCACTGGACGCGCGCGGGCCGGCGCATCCGCCGAACCCGCGCTGGCTTGCCGAGCGGTACCCCTCGGGCGAGACCGCACAGCTGCGGCGGCTGTACGTCGGCCCCGCGCACCGGCGGCGCGGACTGGCCCGGCGGCTGGTGGCAGGCCTGGTCGACTTCGCCCGGGCCGACGGAGGTTACCGGTCCGTCTATCTGCACACGTATCCGCACTCGCCCGGTGCGATGGGCCTGTGGCGGTCGCTGGGCAAGGTGGTGTGCGACGAGCGGGAGGAAGTGCCCGGCGGCGGCAGCGGCGTGGTGCACTTCGAGATTCCCTTCGCCTGAGCACCACGGGGACGACACTGAACACCTCGCACGCACCCCTGACCAAGGGCATCGCCGCCCTGCGCGCCCTCGCACGGGGCGGCGCCCCGACGCTGCTGTGGCGGGCCGTGCTCATGGCCGCCCTGGTGGGCGCGATCGGCCTGCTGCCATGGCTGTCGCGCACCGATCCGGCGCTGACGGTGCTCAAGGCCCGCTCGGCCGACCGCGACCCGACGCCCGGGACACTGCGCGCCATCCGCGACCAATTCGGCCTGGACGACGGCCCGCTGATGCTGCTCGGCCGCTGGCTGGGCGGGCTGCCGCACGGGGACGCGGGCACGTCGTGGGTGTCCGGCGGCCAGGTGCTGCCTGCTGTCGTGCAGTCGCTCGGCGCCTCGCTGCTGCTGATGTCCGGGGCTCTCGTGGTCGCGGCGGGCACGGTGGCGGCGGTGTGCGCCCGCACACTCCGGCTCGGCTCGCGGGGGCGGCTCGCCGCACGCGGCCCGGGCGGCACGGCCTCGGCGGTGCTGGCCGCGCTGCCCGAGTTCCTCGTCGCCTCCGTGCTGGCCTCGGTGATCGGCGTCCAGCTGGGCTGGCTGCCCGCTCTGGGCTGGTACGGGCCGCAGTGGATGGTGCTGCCGTCGCTGGCCCTCGGTCTGCCCGCCGGGGCGATCCTCGGACGGATGCTGGACGACCTGCTGCCCGGCGCCTTCGCCGAGCCGTGGGCGCTGGCCGCCGCGGCACGCGGTGTCCCGCCGAAGTCCGTGGCGCGGCAGGCGGTGCGCCGCTGCGTTCCCGGACTGCTGCCCAATCTGGGCCTGTTCGTGGTCGGCCTGACCGGCGGCTCGGTCGCAGTCGAGCAGATCTTCGACATCCCGGGACTGGGCCGGCTCACCCTCCAGGCCGCCCTCGCCCAGGACCTGCCCGTCCTGCAGACCGGCACCCTCGCCCTCGTCCTGGTCGCGGCCGTCGCCGGGGCCCTCGCCCGGCTGGCGGCCCGGCTGCTCATCGGGCCCGCGTTGCGCGACGGTGCCCTGCACTCCCTGCACCGTCCCGGCCGGCCCGCGCCCCGCGCCCTGCCGTTGCTCTACGGTGCGCTGCTCGCCGCCGTCATCGGGTTCGGCCTGCCCCGCGACGCGCTCGCCCTGGACACCCTCGCCAAGCTGCGGGCCCCCTCCCCGGCGCATCCGTTCGGGACGGACGCGCTCGGCCGGGACGTCCTCGCCCGGGTCTCCCACGGCGCGCTGACCACCCTCGGCATCGCCCTCGCGGTGAGCGCCGCCGCTCTCGTCGTGGGGCTGCTGCTGGGGCTGCTGCCCAGATTGTCCGGGCCGCTGGTCGACACCGTCAGCGCCGTGCCGCCCGTTCTGGCGGGGCTCCTCGTCGCCGGGGTCGCGGGCAGCGGGCCCTGGACTCCCGCGTTCGCCGTGGGCGTCGTGGCCTGGTCCCCGCTGGCCGCGCACACCTCCTCGCTGCTGCGGCAGGAGCGCGCGACCACACACCTGGCCGCGACCCGCGCACTGGGCGCCGGCCGCTGGTATCTGCTCCGGCACGAGCTGCTGCCCGCCGTGCTGTCGCCGGTGGCCCGGCACGCCCTGCTCCGGCTGCCCGGCGTCGCGCTGAGCCTCGCCGCCCTCGGCTTCCTCGGCCTGGGTGCCCAGCCGCCGTCCCCCGAGTGGGGCCTGCTGCTCGCCGAGAACCAGCCGTACGCCGAACGCGCCCCCTGGGCCGTCCTCTTCCCCGCCGCCGTACTCGCCCTGCTCGGGGCGCTCGCGGTGACGGCCGCGGGCGGCGTACGGCTGCCGCGGCGGCGCAGGCGGCCCGAGGAACCGGCCGGGCCGTCCGGGGAGCGGGTCATGCCCCCGCAGCGGCAGCGGAACAACAGCCCCGGCGCCCTCCCGGCCCCCGTGTCCACCTCAGCGACAGAAGAACGATGACCGACCCCGTCTCCCGCGTGCCGGCCCGCCGGTCCGCCCGTGCGCCCAGGAACCCGCGCGAGAGCACCTGGCGGCTCTGGAAGCAGCTGTCGCCGCTGCTGCGGCTGCTGATCCTGACCCAGCTCGCCTTCAACATCGGTTTCTACGCCGTCCTGCCGTTCCTCGCCGAGCACCTCGGTACCGCGATCGGCATGGCGGGCTGGCTGGTCGGGTTCGTGCTCGGGCTGCGTACCTTCAGCCAGCAGGGGCTGTTCGTGGTCGGCGGCTGGCTCGTCGACCGGTTCGGGGTGCGGCCCGTCGTGCTGGCCGGCTGTGCGCTGCGGATCGCCGGGTTCGCGTGGCTCGGGTACGCGGAGGCGAGCGCGGCCGTGATCGGCGCGGTGCTGGTGATCGGTTTCGCCGCCGCGCTGTTCTCTCCCGCCGTGGAGTCCGAGGTGGCCCGCCAGGCGGTGGTCTGGGAGGAGGAGGGACGCGGCTCGCGCACCCGGCTCCTGGCCCTGTTCAGCGTCGCGGGCCAGGCCGGGGCCTTCGTCGGGCCGCTGCTCGGCGGGTTGCTGCTCGCCGTCGACTTCCGCACCGCGTGCCTCGCCGGTGCGGCGGTCTTCGTGCTCGTCCTGGCCGGGCATCTGTGGCTGATGCCGCAGCACATCCCGGGCCGGGTCCGCACCCGGGAGCGGGGCGGGGCGCGCGTGCTGCTGCGCAACCGCCGCTTCCTGGCCCTGTGCGGCGCGTACGGCTCGTACCTGCTCGCCTACAACCAGCTGTATCTGGCCCTGCCGGACGAGGTGCGGCGCGCGACGGGCTCCCAGGCGCCGCTGTCCTGGCTGTTCGCCCTGTCCTCGGTGCTGGTGGTCTTCACCCAGCTGCCGGTGACCCGCTGGGCGGGCGACCGGCTGGACCTGCGCCGCTCCATGACCGCCGGACTGCTGCTGATCGCGGCCGGTTTCACGGTGGTGGCCGCGGCGCGCCCCGCCGGCTGGACGGGAGTCGCCGGGCTGCTGCCCGCCGCGGGCTTCGTCGTACTGCTCACCGTGGGACAGATGCTGGTCGTGCCCGCCGCCCGCGCCTGGGTGCCCGACCTCGCCGAGGAGGGCCGGATCGGCCTCTACATGGGCGCGCTGTCCTCCGTGTCCGGCCTGATCGTCCTGGCCGGCAGCGCGGCCACCGGCTCCCTGCTCGACCTCGGCCTCCCGCCCGCCGTGCCCTGGCTGGTCCTCGCGGCCGTACCGGCCCTGACGGTGGCTCTGCTGCCGCGCCGGGAGGAGCGGCCGGAGACGGACGAGACGGCCTGACCCGGCGGGCGGCAGCCCGGCAACCGCGTGCACCGCGCCATCACCCCGCCGGGCGACGTCTCCGCTCCCGGATTTCCGGGACGGCACCGTCCCTCGACACCGCCGCGGAGATCAGTGGTCACGCGGCGCCAGTATCCTGGGTCGGCTGCGATGTCTCCCACCAACCCCCGCGTCAAAACGGGGAGTTCGGCCTGCGGCGACGTACCTTCCCCCACGCATGAGACGAGGACGAGTGCTGCTAGCGGGCCGCTACCGGCTGGATGTTGAGATCGGGCGCGGTGGAATGGGAGAGGTCTGGCGCGCGTACGACGAGACGCTCGCCAGAGCGGTGGCCGTCAAGCTGCTGCTGCCCCAGGACACCGATGTCACGGCGGCCTCCCGGTTCCGTCTGGAGGCCCAGACCGCCGGGCGTCTCAACCACCCCCATCTGGTGGGTGTCTGGGACTTCGGCGAGTACGACAACCGGCTGTACCTGGTGATGGAACTGGTCGACGGCGACAGCCTCGCCGGGGTGCTGGCCGCCTCCGGCGCGCTTCCCGCCGAACGGGTGGCGGATCTCGCCGCGCAGGCCGCCGCCGGGCTGGCCGCCGCACACGCGCAGGGCATCGTCCACCGCGACATCAAGCCCGCCAACCTCCTGCTGGACGCCCACGGCACCCTGAAGATCGGCGACTTCGGCATCGCCCGCTTCCTCGACGACCCCGGCGCCGCGCTCACCGCCACCGGCCAGATCGTCGGCACCGGCCTCTACCTGGCGCCCGAACGCGCCCTGGGCCAGCCCGCGGGTCCCGCCTCCGACATGTACTCCCTGGGGTGTCTGCTCTACCAACTCCTCAGCGGGCGGCCGCCGTTCCAGGCGGACACCGCTGTCGCGCTCCTCCACCAGCACCTCGACTCCGCGCCCGTTCCGCCTCGCGAGCTCGGTGTCGCCGGACTCCCGCCGGCCTTCGAGAACTACCTGCTCGGCCTGCTCGCCAAGCAGCCCGAGGACCGGCCCACCGCCCAGCAGACCGCCGAGTGGTTCGCCGGGGGCGCCTGGCGAGGGCTGCCCGAGCCGCTGCCGGAGGCCGCGCCCCCCGTGACGTCCGCCACTCGGAGGCCGTATTCGGCCGCCGAGACCCGCAACCCGGCCGCCTACGCGCTGCCCGGCGCCCCGGGGCTGCGCACCGGCCGCTCACCCCGGACCGGCCGTTCGCGCCGCGCCGCGCCCCGGGGCGGCCCCGACCACCGCCGCAGGGCGGCCGCGACGATCGCCGCCGCGGCGCTCTTCGCCGCCGCGATGCTCGCCGGCATGCTGTGGTTCTCGCCCGACAACACCGCGACGGAGGGCACGGAGCCCGACGCGTCCCCCTCCGCGAGCAGCCCCGCCGCCACACCGTCCGCGGACTCCGCCTCGCCCCTTTCCTCCGACCCTGCCAAGGACACGGCTCCGGGCGCCGGCGCTCCGGCCACCGGCACAGTGGCCGATATCACCCCGTCCACCACCGCGCCCCCTCCCCCTGCCCCCGTCGCAACGACGCCCAGCCCCACGACTCCGGCGCAGGAGACGGCCGACCCAGCGCAAAAGGCGGACAAACCCCAGCAGGAGAAGCCCCGTCAGACCTGGGAGGACGGGGACGACGATGACGACGGCGGCGACGACTGAGCGGCCCTGCGCCGGTGTGCGAGCGGGCGCCCCCTCGCGCGCCCCCTCGGGTGGCTTGTCATCGTCCTTATCCCGGCATTACTGTCACCACGCCTTGGTGAACGGGAAATCCGGTGTGATGCCGGTGCGGCCCTCGCCACTGTGAATCGGGAAGTCCGGCTCCGGCCCTCACGGGCAGCCACTGGGTCCTTGTGACCCGGGAAGGCGGAGTACGGGCGGTGGTACCCGTCAGCCAGGAGACCGGCCAAGGCACGTCAACCATCCACGAGGTGCTGGAGAGGGTCTGCTGAGCCATGCACATAGCCGAGGGTTTCCTGCCACCCGCGCACGCGGTCGCCTGGGGCGTCGCGTCGGCACCGTTCGTCGTCCACGGGGTCCGGTCGCTCACCCGTGAGGTGCGCGAGCACCCGGAGAGCACCCTGCTCCTCGGTGCCTCCGGTGCCTTCACGTTCGTCCTGTCCGCCCTGAAGCTTCCGTCGGTCACCGGCAGTTGCTCCCACCCCACCGGAACGGGCCTGGGAGCCATCCTGTTCCGGCCGCCCATCATGGCGGTGCTGGGCACCATCACCCTGCTCTTCCAGGCACTCCTGCTCGCCCACGGCGGCCTCACCACGCTCGGCGCCAACGTCTTCTCCATGGCGATCGTCGGGCCCTGGGCCGGATACGCCGTGTACAAACTGCTGCGGCGGTACGACGTGCCGCTGATGGTCGCGGTCTTCTTCGGGGCGTTCTTCGCCGACCTGTCCACCTACTGCGTCACCAGCGTGCAGCTGGCACTGGCCTTCCCCGACCCGGGCAGCGGGTTCGTGGGCGCGCTCGGCAAGTTCGGCACCATCTTCGCCGTCACCCAGATACCGCTCGCGGTGAGCGAGGGGCTGCTGACGGTCCTTGTGATGCGGCTGCTGGTGCAGTCCAGCAAGGGCGAACTGACCCGGCTGGGTGTGCTCCTCGCCAAGAAGCAGTCCGTGACCGAGACCGAGGCGGCGACCCGATGAAGAAGAGCACGAAGATCAACCTCCTGCTGCTGCTCGCCGTGGCCGCGCTCGCCGTACTGCCGCTCGCGCTCGGCCTCGGCGACCACAAGGAGGAGCCGTTCACGGGCGCCGACGCCCAGGCGGAGACGGCGATCACCGAGATCGACCCGGACTACAAGCCCTGGTTCTCGCCGCTGTACGAGCCGCCGTCGGGTGAGATCGAGTCGGCGCTGTTCGCCCTCCAGGCCGCGCTCGGCGCCGGTGTCCTCGCCTACTACTTCGGTCTGCGCCGGGGCCGGCGGCAGGGGGAGCAACAGGCGCGGGAGCGGGACGCCGAGGAGTCCACGGCCGAGAGGGCCTGAGCCGCGTGCTGCCGATCGACGCGGCGGCGCACAGCAGTCGCTGGCGCCGCCGCCATCCCGTGGACAAGGCCGTGCTCGGTCTCGGACTCACCGTGCTGGCCATCTCGCTGCCGCCCTGGCCGGGTGCGGCGCTGGTGCTCGTGACGGCGGTGGCCCTGCTGCTGGGACCGGCCGGTGTGCCGGGCCGCCGGCTGTGGCGGGCCTACCGGGTGCCGCTGGGCTTCTGCGTGACCGGCGCGGTCACCCTGCTCGTCCAGGTCGGCGGGCCGGAAGGCTTCGTCTCCCTCGCGGACGACGGGCCCCTGCGGGCCGGGGAGCTGCTGCTGCGCACCTCGGCGGCCTCCCTGGGGGTGCTGCTGTTCGCCTTCACCACGCCCATGTCCGACCTGCTGCCGCGTCTGGTCCGGGCCGGCGTCCCGGCGCCCGTCGTCGATGTCGCGCTCGTGACGTACCGCATGAGCTTTCTGCTGCTGGACTCCGTGCGCCGGATCCGCGACGCGCAGGCAGCCCGGCTCGGGCACACCACGCGGGCCGCCGCCTGGCGTTCGCTGGGCGGCCTCGGCGCCACCGCGTTCGTCCGGGCCTTCGACCGGGCGGCCCGCCTCCAGGCCGGTCTCGCCGGGCGCGGCTACGACGGGACCCTGCGTGTCCTGGTGCCCGAGGCCCGCGTATCCGTCCGCTTCACGGTCGCCAGCTGCGCGCTCCTCGCGGCGCTGGCCGTCCTCACCTTCGTACTGGAAAGGCCGCCGGCATGAGCGAGCCCGCCCTCGTCGCCCTGCGGGGCGCGTCCTTCGCCTACGAGGACGGCCCGGCCGTGCTCAGCGGCCTCGACTTCGACATCCGCGAGGGGCGGGCGCTCGCGCTGCTCGGCCGCAACGGCAGCGGCAAGACCACGCTGATGCGGCTGCTCAGCGGCGGACTGCGGCCGCACGAGGGGCGGTTGACGGTCGACGGGCAGCCGGTGACGTACGACCGCAAGGGCCTGACCCGGCTGCGGACGACCGTCCAGCTCGTGGTGCAGGACCCGGACGACCAGTTGTTCGCGGCGTCCGTCGAGCAGGACGTGTCGTTCGGGCCGCTGAACCTGGGCCTGGCCGATCCGGAGGTACGGGCGCGGGTGGCGGAGGCGCTCGCCGCCCTGGACATCACCGCCCTGGCCGACCGGCCCACCCATCTGCTCTCCTACGGGCAGCGCAAGCGGACCGCCATCGCGGGCGCGGTCGCCATGCGGCCCCGTGTGCTGGTCCTCGACGAGCCGACGGCCGGACTCGACCCCGACGGCCAGGAACGGCTCCTCAGCACACTCGACGGGCTGCGCGCGAACGGCACCACGGTGGTGATGGCCACGCACGACGTCGATCTCGCCCTGCGCTGGGCCGACGACGCGGCGCTCCTCACCCCGGACGGCGTGCACCTCGCCCCCGCGCCCACGGCACTGGCCCGGACCGATCTCCTCCGGCAGGCGGGACTGCGGTTGCCCTGGGGTGCCGCAGCCGCCGAACTGCTGCGTGCCCAGGGGTTGTTGAACGACTCTGCGCCCGGCCCGCGCACCCCGGACGAACTGGCCGCGCTGGCGGCGGGGCGGCCGGTGAGCGGCGGCTGAGGGTCGCTGACGGACCGGTCGGCGGCGGGCCGAGGCCGCGGCCCGCCCCCGACGGGGAAGGTTCACGCCCGTGGGACGGCACCCACCGCCGGTCCGGATGCGGCCGCGGCCGGCCACTCGCGCCGACCCAGGCCGCGGTCATCCGCGGCGGACGCCGACCGTGCCGGTCGCGTCAGCCGCGACCGTCATGTCAGCTCGCTGTCGCGGCCGCCGCCGCCCGGCCCGCCACTCGTCCCGAGAACAGGCAGCCGCCCAGGAAGGTGCCTTCGAGCGAGCGGTAGCCGTGGACGCCGCCCCCGCCGAAGCCGGCGACCTCACCGGCCGCGTACAGGCCGGAGATCGGTTTGCCCGAGGCGTTCAGGACGCGGCCGGAGAGGTCGGTCTGGAGGCCGCCCAGGGTCTTGCGGGTGAGGATGTTGAGGCGCACGGCGATCAGCGGGCCCGCGCCGGTGTCCAGGATCCGGTGGGCGGAGGCGGCGCGGCTGAGGGTGTCGCCCGGTAGGCGAGGGCGTTGCGGATGCCCATGACCTGGGCGACCCGGACCTCACCGAGAAGAACGTCTGGAAGTTGCTGTCGCGCATCTGGCAGACACCCGAGCCGATCGAGCGGTTCAAGGAGAAGGGCTTCTGCTCGCACCGCCCGCCCGAAATGCGCTTGTCCGTCCTCGCGGCCCGGCACTACGTTGCCGAGGTGGATCTCTTCTCACGCTCCTGGACGGCATTGCGCGCGGCGGTCGCGGACCTGGCCGACGAGGACTTCGCCCGGCCGTCCGGCTGTACCGGCTGGCTGGTGCGGGATTTGGTGTGCCATCTCGTCATCGACGCCCAGGACGTCCTGATCACCCTCGTCACCCCCTCCGACCGGGAGCCGACCCGTGACGCGGTGACCTACTGGGAGATCGCCGACACGCCACCGGCCGGTGACGACCCGCTCGACGCGCTGACCGTCCGCCTCGCGGCCGCGTACGAGGATCCGCACCTGCTCGCGTTCCACCTGGACGACGTCGGCTCCGCCGCCGGCCGCGCCGCCCTGCTCGCCGACCCGGCAGGCCGGGTCGGCACCCGCGACGAGGTCCTCACCGTGGCGGACTACCTCTCGGTGTACGTCCTGGAGTGGACGCTGCACCACCTCGACCTGATCGCGCACCTCCCGGACGCGGCGCAGCCGCCGGCGGAGGGGCTGACCGGCTCCCGCGAACTGCTGGAGCGGATCGCGGGAAGCGCGTTCCCCGCGTCGTTCCACGACCGGGACGCGCTACTGGTGGGCACCGGGAGGCGGGCGCCCACGGAGGCGGAGCGGGCCGAACTCGGCGAGCTGGCCTCGAGAATCCCGCTCTACCTGGGCTGACCCGAATCCGCGCGGTCGAGGGCGCGGGTCGTGGGGTCATGGACGGCGTGGCGCGTCCTCGAAAGCGGCCGGGCGGGTCTGGGCGTCGCGCAGGAGCCTGGTGTCGACCTTCTCGGAGCGGTCGAAGCGGTAGACGCCGTTGCGTTCCTGGAAGACGTCGGTGAGCTGGGTGTAGCAGTAGCCGAACATGTCCGGGTCGTCGAGCAGCACCCCGGTCAGGCCGGTGAAGCGGGCCACGAACTCCTCGGCGTCGCACGGTCGTTGCCCGTAACCCCAGGAGGCGTCCTGGTCGTCCCCCGCCGAGCCGGCCACCGCGTCCGGGTCCCACCAGATGCCGCCGAACTCACTGCAGAAGTACGGCTGTCCGCGGTACGGCACCGACCAAGGCCGCCCGTCCGGCGCCTGGTTGACGTACGGGCGGTCCCGCGCCAGGCCCTCCATCGTCCTGGCGAAGACGTCGGGGTCCTGCTCGTAGCAGTGCGAGTCGTAGACGTCGGTCTCCGGCACCCGATGGGCGTAGCCGGACGCGTCGATCACCGGGCGGGTGGGATCGGCCTGCTTGGTGGCCAGGAACATCGCCCGGGTGACGTCGTCGAGCCGGGTGATGCGGTCGTGCAGCGGCTGGTACGTCTCGTTCAGCGAGCACCAGCCGACGATCGAGGGATGGGAGTGGTCGCGCTCCAGGACCTCCAGCCACTGGGTGACGTAGGAGGCGTCGGGGCGCTGGTTGTCGTCGCGTACTCCGGTCTCGCAGCCCCAGTCGCCGAACTCGCCCCAGACCAGGTAGCCGAGCCGGTCGGCGTGGTGGAGGTAGCGCTCCTCGAAGACCTTCTGGTGCAGCCGGGCGCCGTTGAAGCCGGCGCGCAGGCCCAGTTCGATGTCCCGGACGAGGTCGGCGTCGGTCGGGGCGGTCATCAGGCCGTCCGGGTAGTAGCCCTGGTCGAGGACGAGCCGCTGGAAGACGGGCTCGCCGTTCAGCAGCAGCCGCTTGCCGTGGACTGCGAGCGAACGCAGGCCGGCGTAGGAGCGTGCCGCGTCGACGACCGTGCCGGACGGGTCGAGGACCTCCAGGGTCAGGTCGTACAGGTGCGGGTCCCGCGGTGACCAGACGCGCAGCCGGTCGGCGGGCACGGGCAGGACGAGCCGGGGGCACAGGTCGAGGTCGGCGCGCGCCTCGGCGGCGACGACGTCCCCGTGGCCGTCGGCGAGCGTGGCACGGACGCGGTGGCCGGGCGCGGTGGCGGAAAGCGGGAGTTCCAGGAAGAAGGAGCCGGAGGCGAGGTCGGGCGTGATGCGGGGTCTGCGGAGGGCGACGGCGCGCGGGACCGGCTCCAGCCACACGGTCTGCCAGATTCCGGTCGTGCGGGTGTAGTGGCAGTGGGAGTTGGCGTACCAGGTCGCCTGCTTGCCGCGCGCCTGGACGCCGTGGCGGCTGTCCCGGGCCCGGACGACGATGGTCAGTTCCTCGCCGGGGACGGCGACTTCGCCGAGGTCGGCGGTGAACGGCGTGAAGCCGCCGCGGTGCCGGGCGACTTCACGGCCGCCGGCCCAGACGGTGGTGCCGTGGTCCACGGCTCCGAAGTGCAGCAGCACCCGGGAACCGGCCCAGTCAGCGGGCACGGTCACGGTCCGCCGGTACCAGACCGCTTCCATGAAGTCCGTGTCCCCGACACCGGAGAGCTCCGACTCGGGGCAGAAGGGGACGACGATCGTGCCGGTGAGTTCGCGCGTCGCCAGTCCGCGTTCCAGGCCGGTGTCCGACCGGTCGATCTCGAACTGCCACGCGCCGTTGAGGTTCAGCCAGGCGTCCCGGACGAACTGTGGCCTCGGGTGTTCGGGGCGGGGCACGTCCATGGGGCTCCTTGGGTCATGTGTGCCGGTCGGTGCCCATGGCACCATGGGTTTACATCGATGTAAACCCGTCGGACGGCACGTGCGCGCAGTGGGTACGATCTCGGCAGTCGGAAGGACGGGACAGCGTGGCGGCCAGACCCAGGATCAAGGACGTGGCGGAGTACGCCGGAGTCTCCCCCAAGACCGTCTCCAACGTGATCAACAACTTCGAGCATGTGTCGGAGCGGACCCGCGCCGCCGTCCAGGAGGCCATCGAGGCCCTGGGCTACCGCGTCAACATCGCCGGGCGGCAGCTGCGTCAGGGCCGCACCGGCATGATCACCCTGGCGCTCCCGGAGCTGGACGTCGCCTACTTCGCCGAGCTGGCCAAGCACGTCATGGCCGAGGCGGACCGGCGCGGGCACACCGTTCTGCTGCACCAGACCGGGGCGGTGCGCGAGCGGGAGCTGGCGGCGCTGCACGGGTTCGACGCGCAGTTCTCCGACGGCGTCATCCTGAGTCCGCTCTCGCTCCAGCCGCGTGATCTCACCGTCCGCGACCGGCGACTGCCCGTGGTCCTGCTCGGCGAGCGCTCCGCCGAGGGCGGCACCGGCCATGTCGGCATCGACAACGTGCGCGCGGCGCGCGAGGCCACCGAGCATCTCCTGTTCCGGGGCCGCCGGCGCATCGCGGTGGTCGGCGGTGCCCTGCACGGCCTCCAGGGCACCGACCGGCTGCGCACCGACGGCTACCGCGAGGCCCTCGAAGCGGCGGGCCTGCCCTTCGAGCCCGGCCTGGTGGTGCGGGTGGACGCCTATCACTGGCAGGACGGCGCGCGGGCCGCCGCCGTGCTGATGGAAAGCGGCTCCCGCCCGGACGCGCTGCTGTGCCTGAACGACCATCTCGCCCTGGGCGCGCTGCGGGCCCTGCACGAGCTGGGCCGCTCCGTGCCGGGCGATCTCGACGTGGTCGGCTTCGACGACATCGAGGCGTCCCGTTTCAGTGTCCCCACCCTCACGACCGTCGCTCCGGACAAGCGGGAGATCGCCAGGGCCGCCGTCGCCCAGCTGCTGGCCCGGATCGACGCCCCGGACACCGCGCCGCCGGGCGACCATGTGGCCGGGCACCGGCTCGTCGTGCGGGAGAGCTCGGGGGGCTGAGCTGCGGCGGAGCGGCCTTCCTCGCCCCGCGATGCCGACCCTCCGCTGCCCGGCCCGCCGTCGAACCGTACCGGCCGAGGTGGGAGCATGGCGGCATGGACGTCCGCCGCAGGAACAACGTGAACGTCATCGGCCGCGACGACGCGCCGGTGCTGGTCCTGGCACATGGGTTCGGCTGTGACCAGAACATGTGGCGCCTGGTGGTGCCGGCGCTGGCGGAGCGGTACCGGGTGGTGCTCTTCGACTACGTGGGTTCCGGCGGGTCGGATCTGTCGGCCTGGAGCGAGGAGCGGTACTCCTCGCTGCACGGCTACGCGGCCGATGTCGTCGACGTCTGCGAGGAGCTGGACCTCCGGCAGGCGGTGTTCGTGGGGCACTCGGTCAGCGCCATGGTCGGGGTGCTGGCGGCACAGGCCGCGCCGGAGCGGATCGGGGCGCTCGTGATGGTGACGCCCTCGCCCCGCTACATCGACGACGAGGGATACCGCGGCGGGTTCAGCACCGAGGACATCGACGAGCTGCTGGACTCCCTGGAGGCGAACTATCTGGGCTGGTCGTCCGCGATGGCCCCGGTGATCATGGGCAACCCGGAGCGTCCGGAGCTGGGCCAGGAACTGACGAACAGCTTCTGCGCCACCGACCCCGACATCGCGCGGGTCTTCGCCCGTACGACCTTCCTGACCGACAGCCGCGAGGACCTCGAGGGCGTGTTGGTGCCGACCCTCGTGCTGGAGTGCGAGCAGGACGCCATCGCACCCCGTGAGGTCGGCGCCTATGTGCACACGGCGATCGCCTCCTCCCGCCTGGTCACCCTCGACGCCACCGGGCACTGCCCGCAGCTGAGCGCGCCGGAGGCCACCGCCGCGGCGATCCTCGGCTTCCTGGAGTCCCTGAAGTGATGTGTTGTGCGAACGACGCGCCGGAGCCTGCCGGGGACGGGGCAGGCACGGACGCGGCGTTCACCGCGCTGCTGGAGGACAGCGCGGAAGACCTGTACGAGTCGGCACCGTGCGGCTACCTGTCCACGATGATGGACGGCACCATCGCCAAGATCAACGCCACACTGCTGGACTGGCTGGGCCTGGAGCGCGAGGCCGTGGTGGGCCGCAAGCGCTTCGCGGATCTGCTCACCATCGGCGGGAAGATGTACCACGAGACGCACTTCGCGCCGCTGCTGCGCATGCAGGGCGAGCTGCGCGGTATCGCCCTGGACCTGAGGCGCCAGGGCGGTGGCCGGCTGCCGGTGCTGGTCTCGGCCGTGGTCAAGTACGGCACCGGGGGCGAACCCCTGCTGATCAGGGTCACCGTCTTCGACGCTTCCGACCGCCGCTCCTACGAGACGGAGCTCCTGCGCCGGCGCAAGGAAGCGGAGCGGGCCCACGCCGAGGCGGACGAGGCCCGGCGGCAGGCCGAGACCGACCGGGCCCGGCTGGCCGACGCGCTCGCCGTCCTGCAGCGCTCCCTCGTGCCGGACTCACTGCCCGCCGTACCGGGTGTCTCGACGGCCGTCCACTACCACACGGCCGCCCCGGACCAGCTCGGCGGCGACTTCTACGACCTGTTCCCCGTGGCCGGCGACCGGTGGGCGTTCTTCCTCGGCGACGTGTGCGGCAAGGGTCCCGAGGCCGCCTCCCTCACCTCGCTGACCCGCTACACCCTCCGGGCCGCCGCCCATCACGACCCGGAGCCGGCCGCGGCCCTGACCACGCTGAACGCCGTCCTGCACGATCGGTACACGGGCGACGGCGATCCCCGTTACTGCACCTGCGTCTTCGGGATCGTCGAGCCCGGCGGGGACCACGGTCCCACGATCGTGCGGCTCGCCTCCGGCGGTCATCCACCGGCGCTCGTCCTGCGGTCCGACGGCCGCGCCGAGTTCCTGCCCACCCCCGGCGGCCTGCTCATCGGTGTCCTGCCCGACGCACCGATCGGCACCGCGGAGACCGTCCTGGCCGCCGGCGACACGATCGTGCTGTACACCGACGGTCTCACCGAGGCCCGCACCGGCCCCGGCCGCGACGACCTGTACGGCGAGGGTGCCCTGCGCGCGTTCGGCGCCGACCTCGCTCCCGCCGCCCCGGGCGGGGTGATCACCGCACTCACCGGGCTGCTGGACAGCTTCGGCGACGGGCTCGACGACGACACCGCCCTGCTCGCCCTCGGCGTCCCGGCCGACTCCTCCCCCAGCCGCCCCGCGACGAGTTTCCCCACATGAAGACGCTGACCATCCACCACCGCGACGCCGAGACCGGACCCGTACTGCACATGGCCGGCGACCTGGACTACGCCCAGGCCCCCGAACTCCGCCGCCAGGTCGGCCTGCTCCCGCTGACAGCCGGGCAGTGCCTGGTCCTCGACCTCTCCGGCCTCGAGTACTGCGACTCCTCCGGCATCACCGCCCTGCTCGCCGCCCGCCAGCACGCCCTGGCCGCCGATGCCGGCATCGTCCTGGCGGGCGTACCGGCGAACCTGATGCGTGTCCTCACACTCGTGGGCCTCGACCAGGTCTTCACCCTGCGCCCGGACAGCGGCCCCATGTCATGACCCGCCCGGCGGCTCCGCGGCGTCGGCCCTGACGAAGACGGGCTTGAGGTGCTTCTCCGGCAGCGCGGCGGGCAAGTCCTCCCAGTCGATCACGTGGGAGACCACCTTCTCGGGCGCGACCCTGCCGGAGGCGGCGAGGGCGAGGGCGTCGGGGATGTGGGCGCGCACGCTGTCGCGGGCGATACGCAGGGTGACGCCGGTGAGGTACATGTCGAGCAGGGGCAGCTCGCCGGGGCGGAAGTGGTTGCCCGCGCTCTCGCAGATCCCTTCCGGTGTCAGGCACTTGAGAGCCAGGGCGAGCTGGTCGACGCGGCCGGTGGCCTCCACGGCGATGTCGTAGCTCTGCGGGACCGGTTCGAGTGCCTCGGCGGTGGCGGCGCCGAAGGTGCGGGCCAGGGTGC
Organism: Streptomyces sp. NPDC044719; assembly: GCF_056433405.1. NCBI lineage: Bacteria > Bacillati > Actinomycetota > Actinomycetes > Kitasatosporales > Streptomycetaceae > Streptomyces > Streptomyces sp. NPDC044719. Next base: position 354,414 of record NZ_JBWKHE010000002.1, on the reverse strand, counting down.
GGTGTCCGGGGTCGGGGTCGACGTAGAGCACGTCGGTGGCGCCGAGCGCGCGGGCGATGTCGCACACGTACAGGCCGATGCTGCCGCGGGCGACGACGAGGACCCGCGCTGCGGGACGGGCCTTGAGGTGGGGGGCGACCAGGCGCCAGGCCAGGGACCAGTTGTCGCTGGCGGAGGCCATGGCGACCGGGTCGAGGCCGGTGGGCAGCGCGACGAGCATGGCGTCGGCGTAGGGCACGCGGACCAGGTCGGAGAAGAGCCCGCCCCAGCTGCCGCCGATCGGTGCGCCGTACATCGCCATGTACGGGACGTCGCCGCAGTGCGCGGTCAGCCCGGCCCGGCAGCGGTCGCAGGTACCGCAGTTGATGGACCAGGGGACGACGACCAGGTCACCCGGCGCTACGGAGGTGACGGCGTCGCCCGTCTCCACGACGCGGGCGACGCACTCGTGGCCGAGGGCGAAGGGCGGCTCGATGAAGCCATGACCGGCGAGGATCGAGGAGTCCACGTCACAGGGCGTCGCCGCCACCGGGGCGACGATCGCCTCCCGGCCGGACTCGACCTTGGGGTCGGGGGCCTCGCGCCACTCGACGGTGCGCTTGGCGACATAGGTCAGTTCACGCATCGGCGCTCTGCCCCTTCGCCAGGGCGACGAGGTCGGCGTAGCGGATGACGGAGCCGCCCGCGCCCCAGGTGCCCTCGGGCTGCTCGTGCACCAGCACCCACACCCGCAGGGCGTCGTCCGGGGTGAGTCCGGCGGCGTCCAGGACGGTCCGCGTGGCCTCCTCGACCAGTCCGGCCTTGCGGCGCTCGGACAGGGCGCCCTGTGGGACGGTGACCTCCACCAGGAAGCGCGGCGCGTCGTCCTCGGCGGTGGTCTGGGCGCCTTCGGGCAGTTCGGCGAGGTAGCTCCACGCCTGGGCGCGGAAGAACGGCGTGTCGGGTGCGCCCTCCCAGCGCAGCAGCACGCCGACGAGGTCGCGCTGGACGGACCGGCGGCCTTCTTCGGTCAGGGCGCCGGCGGGAGCCGTGAGCCGGATCATCGGCATGGGTGTACCCCTCCAAGGACTATGACAGTCGTTATAGACGACGGTCACGCTAGACTATGACGGTCGTTATAGCCAGTGGGGTCGGAAGGAGACCGCGTACGTGACCAAGCCCAGCCCGACGGCGCGCGAGCGGATCGTGGCCGGTGCGGCCGACATGATCAGCCGGCGCGGCCTGAACGCGACGAGCATCCGTGAGACGGCCAAGCACGCCAGGGCGCCGCTCGGCTCGACGTACCACTACTTCCCCGAGGGCAAGCAGCAGTTGGCGACCGAGGCCGTGCGCCACACGGGCGCCTGGGCCGCTCGCAGCCTGCGCAAGGAGCTGGAGGCGGGCCCGGTCGCCGGACTTCGGGCCTTCCTCGCCCTGTGGCGCCAGATCGTCGTGGGCAGCGACTTCCGGGCGGGCTGCCCGGTCCTCGCCGTCGCCATCGAGGAGCCTCCCGCCGACGAGACGCCCACCGCCCTGGCGGCCGCCGCCGAGGTGTTCGAGGAATGGGAGGGCCTGCTGGCCGCCTCGCTGCGCGAGCACGGAGCCGGGTCCGAGCAGGCCGCACAGCTCGCGACGCTGATCGTCGCGGCGGTCGAGGGGACCGTGGCCATGTGCCGCGCCAAGCGCAGCACACAGCCGCTGGACCACACCGCCGAGCAATTGCAGTCGCTCGTCCGCGCCGCGATCGGGGACTAGCTCTGCGGTGGTCGCCGGGACCTGGAACATTGGGCACAGGGACGTTTCGAGAAGGAAGGGATCGGCCGGCCATGTCACTCGCTCGCGTGCACAACTTCTCCATCTCGCTCGACGGCTTCGGCACCGGTGAGGGGCTGAGCCGTGAGGCCCCGTTCGGCCATGCCGGCGAAAGGCTCCACGAGTGGATGTTCGCCACCCGGTTCTGGCATGAGATGACTCGCCAGTCCGGCGGGACCCGCGGCCTCGACGACGCCTTGGCACGGCAGCACACGCCCGGGATCGGCGCCGAGATCATGGGCGCGGGGAAGTTCGGATACCCCGGATGGCACGACGACCCGGAGTGGAAGGGGTGGTGGGGGCCGAACCCGCCGTTCCACACACCGACGTTCATCCTCACCCATCACCCGCGCCCGTCGATCGAGATGGAGGGAGGCACGACGTTCCACTTCCTCGACACCTCGCCCGCAGAGGCGCTCAAGACGGCCCGCGAGGCAGCGGGCGGTCAGGACGTACGCATCGGCGGGGGCCCCACCGTGGTCCGCGACTTCCTCGCCGCCGGGCTCATCGACCACCTGCACATCACGGTGGTCCCGATCCTGCTCGGCCGCGGCGTACGCCTCTGGGACGGGCTGGAGGACGCCGAGAAGGACTACGACGTCGAGGCCACCTCCTCGCCCGGCGGAGTCACGCATGTGACGTTCACCCGTACGGGCCTCTGAGCTTCCGACGGTCGGCCCCCTGCGACCGGGTTCATAGGATGAGGCGTTCCGTCCGACCACGCACGAAGCGCAGGGGCTGATGTCACGGCCGAACCTGACCACCGCCATGGCCACCCGCCTGGTGGATCTGTTCCGTCGCAGCGGCCTGGCCGAAGGCGCGCACGTCACCGAGCAGTGGGCGGCGGACGCGCTGGAGGTCTCGCGCACTCCGGTGCGCAAGGCGATGCTCTTCCTCACCGAGGTCGGCATCCTCGACCGCGTCCCCAACCGCGGCTTCTTCCTCACGCGGGACGCGAGCGCGCTGGCCCGGCCCGACCTCGGTGACGGCGAGGACGTGGAGCAGACGGTCCTGCGACTGCGGATCTTCTCCCGCCAGGAGCTGACCTACCTCCGCCACGGCGGCATCCTGCCGTACGTCGTCCGCCGGACACTGAAGCGGCCTTGAGGGGCGGGTAGGAACCGCGCGACCTGCCGCGCCGCACCCCTTGGCGCTCCCCCGCGCACCACCGCCCGGCCGGAAAAGGCTTGGACGCCGCGGTCGCCGTCGCGGGACACTGCCGGACTCGACCGAAATCCACACATTCGTTGCGGCGATGGCCCCTGCCCGCGTCAGCGCGTGCCGGGCGGCCACAGGACGACACAGGGGTGGAATGGAAACGCCTGATTCTCGCAGGGTTCAGCCGGGCAAGCGCTCGGTCCTACTCGCACTTCGCTACTACGGACGGGAGTTGGCCCGGCTGCGCCGGCTGACGGTGCCCGCGATGGTGCTCATGGCGCTGGGCAACATCGGAATCAACTACGTGGCGCCGCTGATCGTCGCCAAGCTCGTCGGCGACCTCGCCGGTGACAAGGACGTCACGGTCGACTCGGCGCTGCCGTACGTCCTCGGCTTCGCCGGTGTCCTGCTGCTCGCGGAGGCACTGTGGCGCGTCGCCCTGCACTGCCTCTTCCGCCTCGAAAGCCTCGGCATCGAGCATCTGTACGTGCTCGGGATGGACGAGTTGTTCGCCAAGGACGCCGCGTTCTTCCACGACAACTTCGCCGGTTCGCTGACCAAGCGGGTCCTGAGCTTCGCCTCGCGGTTCGAGCAGTTCGTGGACACGGTGACGTTCCAGGTCGTGGGAAGCTTCGTGCCGCTGGCGTTCGGCGCTGTGGTGCTGTGGCGCTACGAACCGCTGCTCGTCGTCGGTCTGCTGGTGACGATCGCGCTCACGGCGGTGCTGGTCGTGCCGCTCATCCGGCGCCGCCAGCGGATCGTCGACCAGCGTGAGGAGGCGATCGCCCGGGTGTCGGGCCATGTCGCCGACAGCCTGATGAACATGGACACCGTACGGGCGTTCGCCGCGGAGGAGAGCGAGGCGGCCGAGCACCGTTCCCGGGTCGCGGTGTCGCGCCGGCTCACCGTGCGGTCGTGGGACTACGGCAACCTGCGCATCGACACGCTGGTCGCGCCGATGTCCGTGCTCACCAACGCGATGGGCCTGCTGCTCGCGGTCACCCTCGCCGGGGGCGCGCACGGTGTGGAGGCGATCGTGGTCGCCTTCGCGTACTACGGCAACGCGACCCGGATCATGTTCGAGTTCAACCAGATCTACCGTCGGCTGGAGAGCTCGATGACGGAGGCGGCGCAGTTCACCGAGCTGCTGCTGACGCCGCCGACCGTGCTCGACCCGCCGACGCCGGAGCCGCTGCGGTCCCGGGCGGCCGACGTCCGCTTCGAGAAGGTGACTTTCGCACACCGTGGCGGCCGACCCTTGTTCGACGGGCTGGACCTGGCCGTGCCGAGCGGGACGAAACTCGGCCTGGTCGGCCGGTCCGGCGGCGGCAAGACCTCCCTCACCCGGCTGCTGCTGCGGATGACCGACATCGACGCGGGCCGCATCCTGATCGGCGGTCAGGACATCAGCCGGCTGCGCCAGGCCGATCTGCGCAGCCGGATCGCCTATGTGCCGCAGGACCCGGCGATGTTCCACCGCACCCTGCGCGACAACATCGCGTTCGCCCGGCCGGACGCCACCGACGCCGAGATCCGCCGGGCGGCGGAGGCGGCCCATGTCACCGAGTTCGCCGACGGCCTGCCCGACGGCTTCGACACGATGGTGGGCGAGCGCGGCATCAAGCTGTCCGGTGGTCAGCGCCAGCGTGTCGCCCTCGCCCGGGCGATCCTGCGGGACGCGCCGATCCTGCTGCTCGACGAGGCGACCAGCGCCCTGGACTCCGAGAGCGAGCTGCTCGTCCAGGAGGCGCTGTGGCGGCTCATGGAGGGTCGGACGGCGCTCGTGGTGGCGCACCGGCTGAGCACGGTCGCCACCATGGACCAGCTCGTCGTGCTCGACCGGGGCAGGATCGTCGAGCAGGGCACCCACCAGGAGCTGCTCGCGGCCGACGGGGCCTATGCGAAGCTGTGGCAGCACCAGTCGGGCGGCTTCCTGGACGACGACCCGGGGCAGGCCGAGATGGTGTGAGGGCAGGGGCGTTTCTCACCTGCCGTGCAGCAGGGGGAAGTCGTTCAAAATCCGCTGGAGGTGCATGACCTGACGGGGGATGAACTCGGCGATAGTGAGCCCGACGACGTCCGTGGCCCGGTCGATGTCGGCGACGACGCGCCCCACCTCGCCGCCGCTGAGCCCACCGGGTACGAACCCGAGTCCCAGTCCGACCTCGTCGCTGTCGACGGTGTCGACGTCGAAGTGGACGGCGACGCGTGAACAGCCGGTGGCCGCCAGCCAGTCGAGGACCGGCCGGGTCGAGGCGCGGAGCTCGTCCGGGCCGAACGACCGGATCCCCCACTCGGCGACGTTGGGGAAGTCGTCGTCGGTCCACTCGTGCAGTCCGACGAGGGCGACGCGGTCCGGGGAGACGGTCGCCGGCAGCAGCTTCTGGACGTCGGGGTCGCCGTGGCCCGTGAGGGCGGCGACGGCCATCGCGTGGTAGCCGTGGTACTCACTGTCCGGTGTGCCGATGTCGGGGTGCGAGTCGATCCAGATGACGGCCAGGTCGTCGCCATAGCGGCGGGCGAGTGCGGAGAACGGGGCCACGCTCACGGCGCACTCACCGCCGAGCGTGGTGATGCGCGCCGGGTCGTGGCGGCGGATGACCTGCAGCGCACTCGCGAGCTGCCCGACGACGGCCGACTTGGCCTCGACACCGTCGCGTTCCGCGAGACCTTCGTCGGTCATGGTGACCGGGGCGGCCGCGGTGGGGCCCTCGTGCGGGGGCAGGACCGCTTCGAGGACCGCGGTGCCGACCGCGTAGCCGCGACGGGCGGTGCCGAGCGGGAACTCGGGGGCGAGTTCCCCGACGACGGCCGCACCGGCGCCCTGCCACTGGGGCCAGACGAGACGCAGGTGATCGCCGGTGCGGCGGTGTGAGGCGTCGGCAGGGGTGGTGGCGTGGCTCATGGGTCTCCTGTCCGGGAGGTGGCTGACGTGCCGTCGCTGCGCTGGGCGTCGGGGGCGCTCCAGCTGGCGAGGAGCGCGAGGGCCTGAGCGGAGGCGGAGCCGGGTTCGGCGGTGTAGACGCACACGGTCTGGCCCGGGTCGGCGGGGAAGGCCAGGGTCTCGTGGTGCAGGGTGAACTCGCCGACCACGGGGTGCTGGAAGTGCTGCGTGCCGTAGACGCACTGGGCCACTCGGTGGCTGTCCCACCAGGAGCTGAACTCCGGCATCTTGACGACGGCTTCGCCAATGAGTTCGTTGAGCCGGGCGTCGTCGGGGTGGCGTCCAGCCTCCAGGCGCAGATCGGCCACGACGATCTCCGCGACCTGGTCCCAGTTGATGTACAGCTCGCGGGCGCGCGGGTCGAGGAGGACGAAGCGGGCGAAGTTGCGTTCCCGGTACGGCAGCGCGTCCCAGTCCGTGATCAGGGCGCGGGCCAGCTGGTTGGCGGCCAGCACGTCCTGGCGGTGGTTGGCGACGAAGGCCGGTGAGACGCCGTTGAGGAGGTCCAGCATCTGATGGACCTCGGGGCGCACGCGCTGCACGCGCTCCGGGCGGCGGCGCCGGGCCCGGGTCGCCGGGGGCCGTGCGAGGTCGTAGAGGTGGCCGCGTTCGTCGTCGTCCAGTCGCAGGGCACGTGCGACGGCGTCCAGCACGGCCTCGGAGACATTGGGGTGGCGGCCCTGTTCGAGGCGGGTGTAGTAGTCCGTGCTCACACCGGCCAGGTGCGCGACCTCCTCACGGCGCAGCCCCGGAACCCTGCGCACGCCCGCGCCCGGGGGCAGGCCCGCGTCGTCCGGGCTCAGCCGCGCCCGGCTGCTGCGCAGGAAGTCTCCCAGTTCGGCGTTCTGCTGCATCCCTCCAGTATTCGCCCGGCGTGGGCCGCTCGCCTCGTCCAGGGTGGCCCAGCCGGACCCAGGCTCGGCTGGGCCAGCCGTGCGGTCCGGGCGGGCGTGCGGTGGCGTGAGCCTGGAAAGGCACGCCGGTCCTGACGGACCGGGCACACCCTCGCCTCGGCACTGTCCACCTGGTCCCAACGGAGCGCGCCCCACCATGCCTTTCATCGTCTACGTCCTCGGGTTCGGCACGTTCGCGCAGGGCACCTCGGAGTTCATGCTCTCCGGGCTGCTGCCCTGCGTCGCCGGTGATCTGGACGTCTCGCTGTCCGAGGCGGGGCTGCTGGTCTCGGCGTTCGCCGTCGGTATGGTCGTCGGAGCGCCGCTGCTGGCGCTGGCCACCCTCAAGCTGCCCCGTCGTGCCGCTCTGGCCGGTTTCCAGACGGTGTTCGTCGCCGGGCACGTGGCCGCCGCGCTCGTGCCGCACTTCGCGTTCCAGCTGGTCATGCGCGCGGTCACGGGCATGGCGTACGCCGGGTTCTGGGCGCTGGCCTCGGTCGCGGCGGTCTCCCTCGTCGCCGCGGACCGGCGCGGCAGGGCGATGTCGGTGGTCGTGTCCGGGCTGAGCCTGTCCATGATCATCGGTGTCCCGGCCGGCACGCTGCTGGCCCAGCACACCGGCTGGCAGGCCGCGTTCTGGGCGGTCGCCCTGCTGACCGCGCTGTCCGGGATCGCGCTGCTGCTCGGCCTGCCCGGCGGGCACGACCCCGGGACACCGCGTCCGGCATTGCGTACCGAACTGCGCTCCCTGGCCGTGCCCCGGCTGTGGGTCGCCTACGCCACCACCGCGCTGACCGTCTCCGCCACCATCGCCGTCTTCTCCTACCTCGGGGCCCTCCTCCAGGACGTCACGGGCGTCTGTGAGGGGCTCGTGCCGGTGGTGCTGGGGCTCTACGGGGTGGGGGCGCTGGGAGGTCTGACCGTGGGCGGTCGCAGGGCCGACCTGGCGCCGTTCGGCGTCCTGCTGACCGGTATGGGCACCGTCGCGGTCGTGGCCGCGGGCATCGCGCTGAGCGCGGACACCGCCTCGGTGGTGATCCCGCTCGCGATGCTCCTCGCCGCCGGTGGCTTCGTGACCAACCCGGCGGTGAACGCCAGGGTGTTCGGGATCCTGGGCGAGACCAGGACGCTGGGCGGCGCGGTGAACATCGCCGCGTTCAACGTGGGCATCGCCGTCGCGCCCTGGGTGTCCGGGCTGGTCATCGACGCGGGCCCCGGACTGGCCGGTATCGGCTGGGTCGGGGCGGCCTTCGCCCTGACGGCCGTCGCGAGCACGCTGCTGGACCGGCTCCTCACCCGCCGCGACCAGGGCACGACGACGCCGGTCCCCGACGCCGTCGAGTCCGCCACCGCCGCCCGGTGAGCGGCCGCCGCTCACCGGACATCCGTACCCGACTCCCCGGAGGATCATCATGAAGGCGATCGTGACGCGACGATTCGGCAACCCGCCCCGGATGGGCGTGGAAGAACGCCCGAAACCGGTTCCACGCGAGGGTTTCACGCTCGTCAGGATGCGCGCCGCGACGATCAACCAGCTCTCCAACACGGTCCGGACAGGCGACTTCGGTTTCCCGAAGGCGCCGCTCGTCCTGGGCAACGAGGGCGCGGGAGTCGTCGAGGAGAGTGATCGTTTCCCCGCCGGTACCCGGGTGGCCGTCTACGGCCATTCCGATCTCGGCATCACCGTGGACGGGCTCTTCCAGGAGTGGGCCCTGGTCAGGGACGATCGTCTGCTCCCGCTGCCCGACACCCTCGACTGGGCGGAGGGATCGGCCCTCACGGTCAACTACCTGACCGCCTACCTGGCCCTCACCAAGGCCGCGAGGGTGCGGAACGGGCAGACGGCTCTGGTGTCCGGGGCGACCGGCGGGGTGGGCCACGCCGTGATGCAGACGGCCCGTGCGCTCGGGGCGCGGCCCATCGCTCTGGTCTCGTCCGCGCGGAAGGCCCGTCGGGCCGCCGAGGCCGGTGCGTCGGCGGTCATCGACTCCGCGGGGAATCTCGACGAGGCCGTCGCCGAACTCACCGACGGCCGGGGCGTCGACATCGCCTTGGACCCCGTGGGCGGCCCGCGCCTCGGCGAACTGATCCGCTCCGTTCGCCGGCACGGCACGGTCGTCTCCCTCGGCTTCACCGGCGGAAGGCAGGCCACGGTCGAGATCATGGACCTCCTCGCCGGCGAACGCGTCGTCACCGGTTACGGCGTGCACGGTGACTCCGACGACGAGATCGCCAGGGGTCTCGACAGCATCGGCCGTCTGGCAGCCGAGGGACGCCTGCGACCCGTGATCGACAGCACGTACGCCCTCGCCGACTTCGAGGCCGGCTACGCACGTCTCGCCTCACGGGAAGCCGTGGGCTCCATCGCGCTGGAGCTGTGAGCCCCGCGAAGACGTCCCGGCCGAGCCGCGGCACGGGATGCCGGACGTGACGGGTCAGCGGCCGGAGGGCCGCCGTGCAGGGGCCCGGGCCGTCAGGGCCTCCAGGAGGAGGTCCACCGCCTGTTCGAAGGAGCTGTTCGCCATTCCGGGCAGCGCGGTGCGGACCGCGGTGAGGGACGGGTAGGTCCCCGGGTCCAGGTCCTGGTAGACGTCCCGCCATGCCCGGTGGTCGGCGTCTCGCTGCTGTCGCGGGAGGGCGTGGAACGCGGCCTCGGTGGCGGCGTGGCTGAGCACGGTGTCGATGAAGGCCAGATAGAGACGGGCCGCGTCGGCCGGTGCGAAGCCCGCGTCCAGCAGCAGACCGATCCCCGTGTCCACGGCGTGGATCTCGTTCCGGCGCCGGGTCACCCGGTGTGCGGCCATGGCGGCCGCCCGGGGATGGGCGAGGTATCCCGCACGGACCCTCGTCGCCATCTCGCGCAGCGAGGCCACCCAGTCCTCCCCGGGGACGAAGCCGGCCATCGCGTCGCCGATGATCCGGTCGGCGATGGCGAGCACCAGGTCGTCGGTGCCGTCGAAGTAGCGGTACAGAGCGCTCGGGTCGCAGCCCAGTGCCGCGCCGAGCCGGCGCACGCTCAGCGCCTCGGGGCCGTGCTCCCCGATCAGGCGCAGGGCGGTCTCCACGATCAGGTCCTCCGACAGCAGGACCCCCGAACGGGTCGGCCGCCGGCGCCGACGCTCCTGCGGGACACGAGTGGACATGACCGGGGCTCCTCTCGCCGCGCGACTGTGCACCGCAGTGAACGGCCCTCGGCCGCCTTACGTCAACAGGGTTGACCGAATGTGGACGCCGGTTGTTCCATCACAGTCCCGCGCGGCTCTTCCCACCCTGTCCCCCGAGGAGCCCTTCATGTCGTCCGCCCCTCCGCCCCCTCGCCCCGCGCTGCGCCGTTCCCTCGGCGTGGTCGACGGCGTCGCCATCGCCGCGTCCAGCACCGCGGCCACCACCAGCATCGCCATCGGCATGGGCACGATCGCCACGGTCGTCGGCCTCCAGGCCCCGGCGCTGCTGCTCCTGGCGTTCCTGCCGGTGCTCGGCATCGCCACCGCCTACGCCCGTCTCAACCGCTCGGAACCCAACTGCGGCAACGGCTACACGTGGGTCGGCAGATCCCTGGGCCCCTGGCCCGGCTTCCTGACCGGCTGGGTGACGCTGGTCGGCTCGGTCATCTTCTGCGCCTACACCAGCGCGATCATGGGCTCGGTCGTCCTGCTCTTCGCCAACAAGGCCGGCCTGACCAGCCTCGCCGGCATCGCACTCGACCCGACGTCCACCGGTGTCTGTACGGCGGTCGGCCTGGTGATCCTGCTCGCCCTCACGGCCCTGGCCGTCACCGGCGTCCGGGGCGCGACCCGGTTCCAGTTCGCCCTGCTGGTCTTCGAGTACGCGGTGCTGCTGGGCTTCTGCGGCTGGGCCCTGGTCACCGGCGACCACGCCTTCTCGCTGTCCTGGTTCAACCCCTTCGAGATCTCCAGCGGCACCAGCTTCGCGCAGGGCATGGTTCTCGCGGTGTTCTTCTTCTGGGGCTGGGACGCGGCCTTCAGCGTCACCGAGGAGACCAGGCGCCCGGGCGACTCGGCCCGCGGCGGTCTCATCGCCCTGTTCGCCATGCTCGGCCTGTTCCTCTTCGCCTCGGTCGCCTTCCAGCGGGAGATGAGCCTGACGGAACTCGTCCGCAACGGCCCCCAGGCCCTGCCCTACCTCGGGGCGAAGCTGGCCGCCGAGCCCTGGGCCACCCTGCCCCTGGTCGCTTTGATGTTCTCCGCCGTCGCCTCCGTGCAGGCCACCCTGATTCCCACGGCACGCGGACTGCTCGCCATGGGCCGCGACCGCACGATGGGGCCGCTGTGGACCCGCATCCACCCGCGGTACGGCACCCCCGCCGTCGGTACGGCCGTCGTGATGTCCGTCGCCGCCGTGATCGCCCTGGCCGCCTTCGCGATCCCCAAGCTGAGCGACATGCTGCTGGCCGCCGTCAACGCCATCGGCCTCATCGTCGCCCTCTACTACGGCCTCACCGCGCTCGCGTGCGCCGTGCGCTTCCGCTCCGCGAGGAACGAGGGACCGCGCGAGGCGCTGCTCGCCGTCGGTGTGCCCGCCGTGGCCGGGCTGGCACTGCTGGGCCTCGGCGGCTACCTCGGATACTCGTACCTGACCATGAGCGATCACTTCGAACTGAGCCCGGACAACGGCTGGTTCATGTTCTCGCTGCCCGCCGCGATCGTGCTCGCCGGACTGGGCATGGCGGCCGTGGCCAAGTACGTCCGGCGCTCGCCGTACTTCACGACGGGGCACGGCACCGACGCCGATGCCCTCACCCTCCCGATGGACCGCACGGCGGTCTGAACCCACCCCCATGGAGTTCACCCTCATGTCGCACCCCCACGCCACGGGACCGGCCGACCTCGTCTTCACGGGCGGCCCCGTGCACACCGTCGATCCCGCCCGCAGCCGCGCCACCACCGTGGCCGTGCGCGGCGGGCGGTTCGCCGCGGTCGGCCACGACGAGGTACGCGAGCTGATCGGGCCGCGCACCGAGGTCGTCGACCTTGCCGGGAAGCTGCTGCTGCCGGGCTTCCAGGACGCGCACGTCCATCCGCTGGGCGCGGGCATCGAGCTCGGCCAGTGCCATCTCGGTGACACGGTCGACCCGGCCGAGTACCTGCGCAGGATCAGGGCGTACGCGGACGAGCACCCGGACGCCGAGTGGATCACCGGTGGCGGCTGGTCCCTGGAGGCGTTCCCGGGCGGTTCCCCGACCGCCGCCGCCCTCGACGCGATCGTCCCGGACCGCCCCGTCTTCCTCCCCAACCGCGACCACCACGGCGCCTGGGCCAACAGCCGGGCCCTGGAGCGCGCGGGCATCGACGCCCGTACGCCCGACCCCGCCGACGGCCGCATCGAGCGCGACGCCGGAGGCAACCCCACCGGGATGCTCCAGGAGGGCGCGACCCACCTGGTGGGCCGGCTGCTGCCGGACCCCACGCCCGAGGAGAAGCTCGCCGCTCTGCTGCGCGCCCAGGCCGTGCTGCACTCCCACGGCGTCACCGCCTGGCAGGACGCCATCATCGGCACGTACGCCAACATGACCGACCCGGCGCCCGCCTACCAGGCGGCCCTCGACCGTGGCCTGCTGACCGCCCGGGTCGTCGGCGCGCTGTGGTGGGACCGCGAGCGCGGCGCCGAGCAGATCGCCGAACTGGCCGCGTCGCGGGACGAGTTGAGCCGGGACCGGTTCCGCGCCGGCACGGTGAAGATCATGCAGGACGGCATCGCCGAGAACCACACCGCCGCGATGCTCGACCCGTATCTGACCGGCTGCGGCTGCTCCTCGGACAACAGCGGGATCAGCTTCGTGGAGCCGGACGAACTGCGGAAGTACGTCACGGAGCTGGACGCGCTCGGCTTCCAGGTCCACTTCCACGCGCTCGGCGACCGCGCGGTGCGTGAGGCGCTCGACGCGGTGGAGGCCGCACGGGCGGCGGGCGGTCATCGCGACACGCGGCACCACCTGGCGCACCTCCAGGTCGTCCATCCCGACGACCTGTCGCGTTTCCGCGCCCTGGGCGCGAGCGCCAACCTGCAGATGCTGTGGGCCGCGCACGAACCGCAGATGGACGAACTCACGCTGCCCTTCCTGGGCGCGGAGCGCGGCGCGTGGCAGTACCCCTTCGGTGATCTGCTGCGCGCCGGCGCGACCCTCGCCGCGGGCAGCGACTGGCCGGTCAGCAGCCCGGATCCGCTCCAGGCCATCCATGTCGCCGTCAACCGGGTCTCGCCCGACGCACCCGGGGGCACCCCGGCCTTCCTGCCGGAGCAGCGCCTGGATCTGGGCACGGCCATCGCCGCGTACACGGCGGGCAGCGCCTACGTGAACCACCTCGACGACGTCACCGGCAGCATCACCGCCGGGAAGTCGGCCGACCTCGTGGTCCTCGACCGCGACCCGTTCGCGGGCCCGCCCGAGGAGATCGCCGCGACCCGGGTGCTGGAGACCTTCGTCGAAGGCAAGCGCGTCCACTCCGGCACCTGAGGCGTGTTCCAATGCTCTCCGGTTCCGATACGGGAGGGGATGAGGAACGGTGGGGTCGTCGGTACACGGAGCGATACGGTCCGTTCTCTGGCTGCTGCTCGCTCTGCTGGCGCTCGTCTTCGGAGTGGCTTCGGCCTCGCAGGTCCGGGGAGCGCTGGAGCGGGAGCGGGAGTTCCGTGCGGCGCCCGAGTGCGCCGCTGTTCCGGTGCGGGCGTCGGGGTGTGTGTGGGAGCAGGAGTTCACCGTGCGCAGCGCCGACACCCACCGCGGGGAGCGGAACGAGTCTCCGGAGGCCGAGCTGGTGATGCCGTCCGGCAAGGCGTGGCGGGTGGGGTTCCTGCGCGCCGGTCCCGTGGTGTCCGAGCTGGAGCCGGGCGACAAGGTCACCGGTCTGATCTGGCACGGACAGGTCGTCGAGGTACGGAACGGCGACGGCCTGCGGCAGCAGACGTCCGACGGTCCCGTGGGGTGGCCCGAGGACCGGCTGGGCGGCGCGCTGGCCTGTCTCTCGTTCGGTCTGCCGGCCCTCGTGGGAGCGCTGTGGCCGTTGCTCAGGCGAGGCGACCGGCGGCACGCGCGAGCGGCGATGGTGGTGCGGTGGCACGGGGTCGGCCTGGGCGCCACGGCGATCCTGACGCTCTGGGCCCAGACGGCGAACGACTGGCCGATGTGGGCGATACCCGCCATCTGGGGGCCGCTCGCGCTGATCGTCCTGGCGTCCATGACGGCCTTCGCCATCGCCGCCCTGCGCGGTGAACTGGGTGACGACGCGCCGCGGGAAGCGCAACCACAGACCACGTGAGGCCCGGCCGTGTGCGCCTCAGGTCTGCCGGGCGTGCACGGGGCAGTTGGCGACATCCTCCGGGCAGGTCCCGTGCGCCTGCCGGGCCCGCCGGTCGCGCCGCCAGTCGAACGTCGCCAGGGCCAGCGACGCCGCCATGCCGACGAGTCCGGCGCCCAGCGCGACGACGAGGGCGCCCCGGTAGTCGTCGCTCCCGCCGAGCACCAGATAGAAGAGGCCGGGCAGGGCGGCGGTGCCCACGGCGGCGCCGAGCCGCTGTCCGGTCTGCAGGGCGCCGCCCGCCGCACCCGCCATGTGCACGGGCACGTCGCGCAGGGTCATGGTGATGTTCGGGGAGATCACACAGCCGCTTCCGGCACCGCCGAGGAACAGCAGCGGGGCGGCGGCCCAGGGCGCGATGCCGAGGGGCACGAGGCGGAGCAGCAGCGCGGTGCCGCCCAGGCCGACGATCACAGCCGCGAGGCCACCCACGGTGAGGATGCGACCGAGCCGGTCCACCAGCCGCCCGGCGATCGCGGCCGCGCAGGCCGAGCCGAGGGCGAAAGGCGTCACGGCGAGGCCGGAGCGGAGCGGGGAGAAGCCCAGGCCGTCCTGGTAGAAGAGCGCGAAGACCAGCCAGACGCCGCTGAAGCCGACGAAGTAGAGCGTGCCGACGCCGGCACCGACGGCGTAGCCGCGGACGGTCGTGAACAGACGCGGATCGAGCAGGGGCTGGGTACCGCGGGCCACGAGGCGGCGCTGCCACAGGGCGAAGACGACGAGGAGCGCGGCGCCGGCGGGGAACAGCCACCACAGCCGGCCGATGCCGCCGGAGCCCGCCTGGACCAGTGGAAACATGAGCGCGAGGACACCGAGGCCGAGGAGCAGGACCCCGGGAAGGTCCACATGTCCCCGGCCGGAGCGCCTGGTGCGGGGCAGCAGACGGCGGCCGAGCAGGACGGCCAGGATGCCGACGGGGACATTGACGTAGAAGATCCACCGCCAGCCCTGGGCGCCGTCGGCCAGGGCGAGGATCATGCCGCCTACGAGCGGGCCGACGGCGGAGGAGATGCCGACGGTGGCGCCGAAGAAGCCGAAGGCGCGACCGCGTTCGGCACCGCGGAACATCTGCTGGATGAGCGCGGAGTTCTGGGGCGCCATGAACCCGGCGGCCAGGCCCTGGGCGAGCCGGGCCGCGATCAGCAGCGTGATGCTGGAGGCCGCCCCGCAGGCCGCGCTGAAGAGCACGAAGCCGCTGAGGGCGAGCAGGAAGATACGGCGGCGATTCAGCGCGTCGCCGAGGCGGCCCGCGGTGACGAGGGCGAGAGCGAAGGCGAGGGCGTATCCGGACACCACCCACTGCACCTGCGCCGGCGAGGCGTGCAGGCCGCGCTGGACGGAGGGCAGGGCGACCACCACGATCGAGACGTCCAGCAGGCTCATGAAGCCGGCCACCAGCGTGACCCACAGGGCCCGCCACCGGCGCGGATCCGGCTCGAACCCGGCCTCCTGCTCGGCCGACGCTGTCACCTGGGCTCCTCTCGACCGGGGCCCCGCCATCACCCCGGGGGAAATCACGTTCCCCCACCAGGGGACGGGCACACGCCACGGCCCGCAAGCGGAACCGGCCGCACGCCGGGAAGATCGTCTGTGACGTGGACGGGCGTTTGAGCGCGCGAGAACTGTGCAGGCGATGTGCTTGGGAAAACGACCGGCGAAAGGAACGACGTAATGGCGGCGCCCGACAATGACGAGTCGGTGGATCCCGCGGCTGTGAGACGACACCGGGTTCTGTTCCGCGCGATCGAGAAACGACGCCACCCGAAGCTGCGCCGCAGCGACATCACCGTGACCGACGACGCGTCCGTCAAGCGCGCCACGAAGGCCGCCGCCCTCGGCAACGCGATGGAGTGGTACGACTTCGGGATCTACAGCTATCTGGCCGTGACCATCGGGAAGGTCTTCTTCCCGTCCGGGAACGACACCGCGCAGTTGCTCAGTTCCTTCGCGACGTTCGCGGTGGCCTTCCTGGTGCGTCCGCTCGGCGGCATGGTCTTCGGGCCGCTGGGCGACAAGGTCGGCCGCAAGCGCATCCTCTCCCTCACCATGATCATGATGGCGGTGGGGACCTTCGCCATCGGTCTCGTCCCCTCACACGACGTCATCGGCATGTGGGCCCCGGCCCTGCTGATCTTCTTCCGGCTGGTGCAGGGTTTCTCGACCGGCGGGGAGTACGGGGGCGCCTCGACGTTCATCGCGGAGTACGCGCCCGACAAGAGGCGCGGCTTCTTCGGCAGCTTCCTGGAGCTGGGCACGCTCGGCGGCTATGTCGGGGCCTCCGGCCTCGTCGTCATCCTCAACAGCGTGCTCAGCGCGGACGAGATGCTGGCCTGGGGCTGGCGCATCCCCTTCCTGGTCGCGGCGCCGCTCGGGTTCATCGGCCTCTATCTGCGGCTCAAGCTGGACGAGACGCCCGCCTTCCAGAAGCTGGAGGGCGGCCAGGTCAAGGCGAGCGAGGCCGCCGATTCCGTGGAGACCTCGGCCACCGGTGACCTCGGCAAGATCTTCACCCGGTACTGGCGGCCGCTGCTGCTGTGCCTCGCGCTCGTCGCGGCGTACAACATCAACGACTACATGCTGCTGTCGTACATGCCGACGTACCTGTCCGACGAGCTGGGTTACGGCACCAATCACGGGCTGCTGATCCTGCTCATCGTGATGGTCCTGCAGATGTGCGTCATCAATTATGTCGGGCGGCTGTCGGACCGCTTCGGGCGCAAGCCGCTGCTGATGACGGGGATGCTGGGCTTCCTCTTCCTCTCGCTGCCGTCCTTCTGGCTCATCCGGCAGGGAAGTGTTCCCCTCATCGCCCTGGGCCTGCTGCTGCTGGGGCTGTCCCTGGTGACGATGCTCGGCACGATGTCGGCGGCGCTCCCGGCGATCTTCCCCACGCATGTCCGCTACGGCTCCCTCTCGGTCGCCTACAACCTGGCCACCTCTCTCTTCGGCGGCACGACACCCCTGGTGATCACCGCCCTGATCAGCGCCTTCGACTCGACCCTCATGCCGGCGTACTACGCCACGGGCGCCGCCGTCATCGGCGTCATCGCCGTCCTGTGCATGCGGGAGACCGCCAACCAGCCCTTGGCGGGCTCGCCGCCGTCCGTGGAGACGGAGGCGGAGGCGACGGAACTCGTCCAGGCGCAGTCGCCCCGGCCCAAGTTCTGACCGGCCTGAAAGGCCCCGTCCGCGGGATGCGGCCGGGGCCTTTCGAGGTTGGGGCCGGGCAGGCCGGGAACGCGGTGCGCTGTACGCCCCCGAGGCAAGGCAGGTACCGCGATGACCGAGTACGAACGTTCACGCACGATGCCCGCACAGCCCGAGCATGTCTTCGACGAGGCGGCGAACGTCGGACGGCTCGACACCTGGCTGCCGGAGGCCCTGCATGTGCGGGCCGAGGAACTGCCCGCCGTCACGGTGCACGAGGACCGCACGGACGAGGACACCTCCGCCCTGCTGCGCGCCCGGCCCGATCAGATGCGGATCGAGTGGGGCACCCGGGACCAGGGAAGCTATGCGGGGTGGCTCCAGGTCGCGGGTCTCGGCAGCGGAGCCAGTGAGGTGACGGTGCACCTGTCGTTCTTCGACGCCGGCCACGATCCCGGCGAGCGGGCCGTCGGCGACGCGCTGGACACCAGCCTCGAGCGGCTGGAGGAGCAGGTGCGGCTGCGCGTCGACCACGCGGCCGGCTGACCTGCGGCACACCCTGTGACCTGCGGGTGGCAGTACGCCGCCCTGCAAGGAACGGCGGATCCTGCGTCAGCCCGCCGGGTGAGAGCCGAACGCCGGTGCCCGGCCGTCGCACGCCTGGGCAGTGCCGCACGCGGCGGCCCGGGCCCGGATGGGGACGCCGTTGGAGCGCAGCACCTCGCGGACGTCCAGGATCAGGGAGAACACCTCGTGATTGCGGTCCTCGCCCTGCTCGTCCCAGGCCCGCTGCTCGGCTTCGACGGCCATGCGGTCCTCGGCGAACACACGCTCGGTGAAGCGCCTGATGAACGGCCAGGCCAGCTGAAGCGCGCCGGGCACCCGGGGCTTCTCGATCATCAGCAGACCGTAGGTGTGGCAGACGCGCTGCTCGGCGTCCTCGGGCACATAGGCGGCCCAGAGGCGGAAGGCCGGACGCTCGGCGTTCTCCGGGACCAGGTCGAGCGTCTGGTACGGGTACACGGTGCGGATGGTCATGACGTCGCTGGAGTCGCTGCCCCTGATCCCCTCGGCGGCCAGCAGGCCGGCGCCGCGGTTCCGCTTCCCCCCGGCGTGCGTGAACAGGTAGCGGGCCTCCACCGACCGCGCGTCGGTGCGGTGTTCCAGCAGTTCGGGGTGGAGCTTGCCGACGACGCCCCGGTGGAGGAACTGGTGGTTCATGTCGAGCAGGTTCTCGTGCATGAACGAGTAGTGGCAGCGCACGGTCCGGGAGTAGGTCATGGTCTTGTAGCGCGGTGAGCCGAAGGCCGGCAGTTCGGGCAGGGCGGTGCCGGCCGCCTTGTCCGGGTCGCCCGGGAACACGAACACCAAGCCGTAGGCCTCGCGGACGGGGTAGCCGCGCACGCCGCGCGGCGGCCGGCCGTCGTCGCGGGACAGGTACGGGATCTGCGAGATGCGGCCGTCGCCGCGATAGGCCCAGGCGTGGTAGCAGCAGCGGAGGGTGTCGCCCTCCACGACGCCCATGCTCAACGGCACCTGCCGGTGCGCGCACCGGTCCTCCAGGGCGTGCACGGTGCCGCTCTCCCCTCGGTAGAGCGCGATGCGCTCGCCCGCGAAGGCGGTCGCCACCACCCGCTTGCTCCGGACGCCGCGGGACAGTGCGACCGGGTACCAGTAATCGGGGTGCGCGCCGACGCGCCGGAGGTCGGCCGTGCCGGTACCCGGGTCGGGGTGCGGCGAGGTCCGCCCGCTGTGGTCCTCGGCGGGGAAGATCCTGGCCCTGTCGGTCTCGGTCATACCTCTCCCTCGCACGCACACGCCTGTCCCGGGCTCCTCCATCCTGGACGGCGCGTCCGGGCCACGCCTTGCTCAGCGGGTGCGGACGGGTGAGTCGCGCGTTCAGTGGGCGAAGGGGGGCGCGAAGCAGCCGCTCTCCGGGTACGGGCCGTTGGCCACCGCCGAGAAGTTCGTCTTCTGGACGAACGCCATGACGCAGGCGTCGTCGTGGACGCGCAGGGCGACTTGCGCCCCCTCCGGCGTCACGTATCCGTCGCCCTTCCAGCGCGAGGACATCTTGGCGACGGTGAGCGTCCCGCCGAGCCGCCTGCCGTCCGGTGTGACGCGCTCCTCCTCGTAACCGAGCCGGAGCAGGGCCTCGCGCACCGTCGCGGGATCCCACGTCCGCCGCTTCCACAGCCGTTCGAGGACCGGCCTGATGCGATCGGCCTCCCGCTCGGCATCCTTCGCGTGGGCCGGAGACATCTCTCCCGGACGGCGGTGGCCGTTGTTCTCGTTGTAGTGCGGGGCCCCGTCACCGGCCCCGGGCTCCACGTACGGCGAGGCGCCGACGGCGCTGGGCGAGGGGCTGGCGGCACTGGGCGAGGACCCGGCGGACCTGCTGGGAGCGGCGCCGGCCGTCGCGCCCGAGGCGTGCAGATCACCGCAAGCGGTGAGGGTCAGGACCGCGACGAGGACAAGCCCCACGGCGGCAACGGGGGCCCGGCGGAAGGTCGTTGAGGAGGGCATGCGACGACCCTCTCATCTCGGCCGGCCGAGCGGATCAGTGGTTTCGCGGGCCCTGCTGAGTACGCGTACTCATGACGGCGTGGCGTCGGGAAGCACGGCCAGTTCACCCAGGACCCGGGCCGCCGGTTCCGGGTCGACCAGCCACTTCAGGTGGCTGCCCTCGAGGGTGCGGACGTCGTAAGGGTTGTCCGGCGTCAGCCGGTCGCCCTCACGGATCAGCCGGTCCTGCAGGGCGAGAGGCATGCTCGCGTCGTCGGCCAGGCGGACGTAGGTCTTGGGGACGCGGCCCCAGGTCGCGGCCTGTGCCCGGTCGGCCGCGGCGCCGACGTCCAGGTTCTCGTCGGGCTGGAAGGTGTTCAGGAAGCCCAGGAACTCCTCGTCGGTGCCGTCGGCGAGGAAGGCCGCCTTGAAAGCCGCGAGCGCGTCCGGGTCGGCGGTGCGGAAGTTGACGCGGAGCAGGCCGAGTTCGGCGGGGTTTCCGGCCATCGCCGCACCCAGCGCGTCGACGTCGACCGTGGCCATCTCCGGCTCGGCGTAGTAGGCGCCGACGTCGAGATCGACCGGGCACCAGGCCGCGACGTAGACGATGCGGTCGATCAGGTCCGGCCGCGCGTTGGCCGCGGCCGTGGCCGTGATGCCGCCGCGGCTGTGGGCGACGAGGATCACGGGGCCGTTGCGCTTGGCCCGTTCCAGGATCCCGATCAGGTGCGCGGCGTTGTCGGCGAGCGTCACACCCTTGATGGAGCCGGGCGCTCCGGCGAGCCCTTCAAGATCCTGCGGGGCCTGGTAGGCGCGGGTGTAGGTAGCCCCGAATCCGTGGCCGGGCAGGTCGACGGCGACCGAACGGTGCCCGAGGAGGCCGAGTTCGGCCTGGAGCGGTGCGAAGAAGAAGGAGTTCGCGAAGGCTCCGTGCACCAGCACGAATGTCGGCTGCTGCTGTCCGCTCATGCCAGAGCCTCCTCGACCGTGGAGTGACAGGCGACGACGGCGTCCAGGCCGACGAGCTGGACGACCCGCAGCACCGGTCCCCGGATCCCGGCCAGGCGCAGCCATCCCTGTGCGGCGTCGGCACGCTGGTGGGTGTGGATGAAGACGTTGATGGCGCTGGAGTCGATGAAGGTCACCCCGCTGAGGTCCGCCACGATCCGGGGCGCCCCGCCGTCGCCGTCTGTGGCCAGCAGGGCGTGCTGCAGTGCGTCCTTGACTCCGTGGTCGATCTCGCCGCGCAGGGTCACGACGCGGATGCCGTCGACGGTGGAGTGTTCGATGGAGAGCCGGTCCGGCCGGCCCGTCCCCTGGTTGTCGGTCACCGTCTCCTCAACTGCCCCTGGGCTGCCCCGTGCAACGTCTGTGCCGACGATTGTGCCGCACTCTCCAGGCCGGACGCATCCAATCGACTGTGCCGAACA
Organism: Streptomyces sp. NPDC044719; assembly: GCF_056433405.1. Lineage (NCBI taxonomy): Bacteria > Bacillati > Actinomycetota > Actinomycetes > Kitasatosporales > Streptomycetaceae > Streptomyces > Streptomyces sp. NPDC044719. Next base: position 333,230 of record NZ_JBWKHE010000002.1, on the reverse strand, counting down.
ACACGCCCGTGGCATGCATGACAAAGTGAGGGGTACACGCACGCGCGTGAACGGGGAGTAGAAGGACGATGCTGTTGGAGCCGCAACCCGACGGGGACCGTACCGAGCCCGGCGCCCGCCCGACCCAGGTCGGCTACGCCCTGGGCGGTGACGACGGCTGCATCGCGCGGGCCCGCCACCACGCGGCCGACTTCCTCACCCGGCTCCGGGACGAGCACGGCCTGGACGTCTCGGCGCGTGCCATGGACCTGACCCAGCTGGTCGTCAGCGAGCTGGTCACCAACTCCCGCAAGTACGCCCCGGGGCCCGTCCTCATGGAACTGGGCGTCTCTGGCGCCGCGGTGGAGGTCGTCGTGTGGGACAGCGACCCGGCGGTGCCCACGGCCCAGCCCGCCGACCCCGACCGCGTCGGCCAGCACGGCCTGGAGATCGTCAAGGCCGTCGCCCAGGACCTCGACATCGAGCGGCAGCCGGTCGGCAAGCGCATCACCGCCCGCATCTCCCTGACGGACACGAGGCCCTGACCGGCACGCCCCTCGCCCCTATTCCTCGATCACCAGCCCCTTCGCCGCGAGCAGCGGCTCGAGCCCGCAGATGTCGATGACGGTCCTGCCCGCGCGGTAGGCGGCGATGTAGTCGGCCTCGGTGTCGACCCGCTCCTGTGCGGCGACGGCCACCTCGGCCGCGTCCTCGCGGCGGACGACGACCACGCCGTCGGCGTCGGCCCGCATCACATCACCGGGGCGGACCAGGACGCCGCCGACGGTGACGGGCTCGCACATCGGTCCGACGGTCTCCTTGACCGTGCCCTTGATGGATATGCTGCGGGAGAAGACGGGGAAGTCCAGGGCGCGCAGGTCCTCGGTGTCCCGGACGCCCGTGTCGGTGATCAGGCCACCGAGCCCCTTGGACTGGCAGGCGTTGGCGAGGACGTCCCCGAAGGAGCCCGCCTCCTCGTAGGCGCCGGCGGAGACCACGATGACGTCCCCGGGGCGGGCGTAGGCGATGGCGGTCTGCAGCATCAGGTTGTCGCGGGGAGCGCACTGGACCGTGAAGGCGGGGCCGCACAGGGACATGCGGTGGTCGACCGGCTTGATGGTCGAGTCGAGGGCGCCCAGCCTGCCCTGGGCTTCATGGATGGTGGCCGAGGAGTAGGCGGCGAGGCCTTCGACGAGTTCCGCGGCGGGGCGGTCGAATTTGGTGCTGACGCGGATCATGACGGCCTCTCGGACAGAGTGGTGCAGGCGGCGGCGATGCGCGCGCACGCCTCGGTGAGCACGTCCGTCGACGTGGCGAACGAGATACGGAAGTAGCCGGGCGCGCCGTACGCGGCTCCGTGGATCACCGCCACCTGCCGGCTGTCGAGGAGGTGGCGGGCGAAGTCCTCGTCACTCTCGATCCGGCTTCCCGATGGGGTGAACTGCCCTATGACGCCCTGGCAGTTGACCAGGAGGTAGAAGCCTCCGTCGGGGACGGCACAACTGAGGCCTGGAATGTCGTTGATGAGCTTCACGGTGGCGTCACGGCGTGCGCGGTAGACGCGCACGGTCTCCCGGACGAAGTCCTGCGGTCCGGTGAGCGCGGCAGCGGCGGCGGCCTGGCTCACGGAGGAGGGGCAGGAGGAGGTCTGGGACTGCAGTGTGTTGATCGCGGTCACCAGGTCCGCCGGGCCCACGCCGTAGCCGATGCGCCAGCCGGTCATCGCGTAGGTCTTGGAGACGCCGTTGGTGAGGAACACCCGCTCGGCCAGGCCGGGTTCGACGGCGGCCAGGGACGGGGCGTCCTCCTCGCGGTACCAGATCTCGTCGTAGATCTCGTCGGTGAGGACGCGCACCCGCGGATGCTCGAGCAGCACCTGGGCGAGCGCCAGCAGTTCGGCGGTGGTGTAGGCGGATCCGGTCGGGTTGCCGGGGGTGTTGAGGACGACCCAGCGGGTGCGGGCGGTGATCGCCGCCCCGAGCCGCTCCGGAGTGAGCTTGAAGCCGTCCGTCTCGGGGCAGTCGACGACGACGGGGGTGCCGTCGTTCGCGCGGACCATGTCCGGATAGGACACCCAGTACGGGGCGGGGACGATGACCTCGTCCCCTTCGTCCAGGGTGGCCATCAGGGCGAGGAAGATGACCTGCTTGGCTCCGCCGCCGACCGCGATCCGCGCGTCGGTGCACTCCAGTCCGTGGCGCTCGCGGAGCTTGCCGGTGATCGCGGCGCGCAGGCGCGGCGTGCCGTTCACGGGGGTGTACTTGGTCTCGCCCGCCTCGATGGCCTCGATGGCCGCGGCCTTGACGTGGTCGGGGGTGTCGAAGTCGGGCTCGCCCACGGTCAGGTCGAGGATGGTGTGGCCCTGGCTCTTGAGTTCGCGTACGCGCTGGGCGGCCGCGGTGCTGGGCGAGGGCTTGATACGGCGTACCCGCTCTGCCGTGTCCATGTGATCAGCCCTCCCTGCGCTCGAAGTTGAGGCCGCCGGGAACCTGGAAGGTGGGCAGGATCTCGACGTGCCCGATGTTGACGTGCCGGGGCGAGTCGACGGCGAACTCGATGGAGTCGGCGATGTCCTCGGGCTTGAGGGACTCGTAGCCGTCGTAGAAGCGCCGCTGGGCCTCCTCCATGTCGCCGAGCAGACGGCCGAAGATCTCCGTCTCCACGCGCCCCGGGCAGATCTCGGTGACTCGGACGCGGCGGCCGTAGCCGTCGACCCGCAGCTGGCGGGAGAGGGTGTGCACGGCGGCCTTGGTGGCGTGGTAGACGGTGTTGCCGCCGAAGTTGTAGACGCCGGCGATGGAGCTGATGTTCACGATGTGGCCGAGGTCGCGTTCGACCATGCCGGGCATCAGCAGACGGACCAGGTGCAGAACGGCCTGGATGTTGACGGCGACCTGCTCGTCGACGGCGAACTCGTCGGCGGTCAGGATGTTGCCGGTGCGTGAGACGCCCGCGTTGTTGACGAGGACGTCGATCTCCAGGCCGTCCAGTGCGGCGGTGAGCGCCTCGGTGTCGGTGATGTCGACGGCGTGCGGGACGCAACCGGTGTCGCGGGCGAGGGCGTCGAGCCGTTCGGCGTTGCGCGCCACCGCGTGGACCTCGAGGCCGCGCTTGGTGAGTCGCTCGACGACCACGGCTCCGATGCCGGTCGACGCTCCGGTGACGAGGGCCGTCCTGTAGTCGGAGATGGGCATGCTGCTGTGCTCCTTGGGGAGTGGGGGGGTGTGGTGCGGGTGCGTGGGTCTGTCAGGCGTCGCGCAGGGGCAGATGGGCGCGGTCCTTCACCCGGGACACGGCGATGAGCGTGCCGAGGGCGGTGACGACGGCGTAGAAGGCCGGCATGTTGACGTTGCCCGTCCGGGCGATGAGGTAGGTCATCAGCAGCGGGGCCGTGCCGCCGAAGAGCGCGGAGGAGATGTTGTAGCCCAGACCGTAGGCGGAGTAACGCACCCGGGTGGGGAACAGTTCGACGAGCAGGATGTGGATGACGCCGGTGTGCCCGGCGAACACGACGGCCATGACACAGGCGCCGACGACGGCGAGGGCGAGGTTGCCGGTGCCGATCAGGAGGTAACAGGGGATGCCGACGACGGCCATGGCGATCGCCGACCCGGCGATGACCTTCTTGCGTCCGATCCGGTCGGAGAGACGGCCCATGTAGGGGATGGCGATACAGATCGCGACCAGGCTGGAGGCGGTGACGAGCAGCCCCTGGACCTTGCCGAAGTCGAGCTCGCTGCTCATGAAGGTGGGCATGTAGCTGAACAGGACGTAGTATCCGGAGCCGTTCATCAGCGGGATGAACAGGGCCAGCAGCATGGCGCGGCGGTGCTCGGCGGAGGTGAACGCCTCCTTCAGGGGGTTCTTGGACAGGCCGCCCTGTTCCTTCAGGCGGTTGAAGTTGGGCGTGTCGCTGATCCGCTTGCGGATGTAGATGCCGGTGATGCCGAGCGGCACGGCGAGCAGGAACGGTATGCGCCAGCCCCAGGACTCCATGCGCTCGTCGCCGAGTCCGCTGGTCATGGCGGCGGCGACCAGCGTGCCGGTGAGCAGGGAGAGGAAGGAGGCGATCTGCGCGTAGCTGGTGTAGAGGCCGCGCTTGCCCTCCGGGGCGTGCTCGGCGAGGAAGCTCATCGCGCCCGAGGCCTCGCCGCCGACGGAGAAGCCCTGGGCGACGCGCAGCAGGATCAGCAGGGCCGGGGCCGCGATGCCGATGCTCGCGTAGGTGGGCAGGATGCCGATGGCCGCGGTGGCGACGCTGATGAGCATGATGACGAAGACCAGCATCCGCTGGCGCCCCATGCGGTCGCCGAGGTGGCCGCAGATGATGCCGCCGAGGGGGCGGAAGAAGAAGGAGACGGCGTACCCGAGGAAGACGAGCATGATGGCGTCGTCGGAGCCGGGGAAGAAGACGGCGGCGAGCGTTCCGGCCATGAAGCCGAAGATGCCGTTGTCGTAGAGCTCGGCGAAGATGCCGACGCATCCCGCGAGGGTGACCTTCCGGGCTGTTCTGGGGTCGACGGTGTTGGGGACTGGCTGAGCGGCCATGGTGGTCATGGCGTCTCCTGTCTTGCGGCGGGCTGGGGACGAGGGGCGGGGGGCTTCCGTGCGGGTGGGCGAGAGAGGGCGGCTGGGGAGGTGGCCGGGTGTCAGGCCGGGTCGGGGGCGCGGATGCGCAGGGCGTCGAAGGCGGTGCGGACGCGGGTGCGCAGTGCGTCGACGGCGCCCCGCTGGGCACGGTGGGCGGTGACCGCCTGCTCGAGGGTGCGGTGGCGGAAGCGGAGGGTCTGCCCGGGGCGCACCTGCCCCAGGGCGGACAGACCGGTGGCGGTGACGACGGCCAGGACGGGGTAGCCGGCCGTGACGCCGCGGCCGCGGTGCAGCACGAGGAGCTCGTCCCCCGCCGGCACTTCGACGGCGCCGATGGGGACACCGCGGGAGAGGATCTCGCCCTGGGTGACGCGGCGGGGCACCTCGCCCTGCAGTCGCAGGCCGATGTGGTTGCTGCGCGGGCTGACCGTGAAGGGGGCGTCGAACAGCCGGGTCGCGGTGTCTGCGAACTCGGCCCGGTCGGGGCCGTCGGTGACGTCGATCGTCCAGGTGCCGGGGAACGGGGGGACGGGGGCGTTCAGACGGAACAGCGGGATCCGTGAGAAGGGGTGGTCGAGGGGCGGGCAGGCCGAGCGCAGCACGAGTTCGTCGCCGCCGCTCAGGGCGGGGCCGAAGCCCAGGATGGTGTCGGGGGCGCAGCTGCCCTGGAAGTAGTCGGCCTCGAACGAGCCGAGCACGGCCAGATAGACGCGCAGTCCCTGCCGGATGCCGGTGACGCGAAGGGTCTCGCCCGCGCACACGGAGACCGGTTCCCACTGGGGGCGGACGCTTCCCTCGACGGTCACGTCGGCGGGGGCGCCGGTCACGGCGACGAGGATGTCGGCGGAGGGCACGCACGCGAAGTCGAGTGCCGTGATCTCCAGCAGCGGGGCGCGCTCGTCGTTGCCGCACAGGACGTTGGCGACGCGCGCCGAGTGCTGGTCGGCTGCTCCGCCGGCGGGCAGACCGTAGCGGGAGCGGCCGACCCGGCCGAGGTCCTGCACGGTGACGATGCCGGGGGTGCGGATCGTGAGGGTGTCAGCCATGGCAGGCCGCCAGAGAGGTGCCGGCGTGGTCGTCCCACTCGTCGGGAGTGATGGGCACGAAGCGGAAGGTGTCCCCGGGCCGGTAGGCGGTGATCGGGTCGCTGTGCAGGTCCAGGACGCGCACGGGGGTGCGTCCGAGGAGCGGCCAGCCGCCGGGCGAGGGCATCGGGCAGATGACGGCCTGCCGTCCGGCGACGGCGACCGAGCCGGGATCGACGTGGGTACGGGGTGACGCCAGCCGCGGCACGGGTTCGGGGAAGGGCGGGCCGTCCGTCATCGGCGCCCCGGCGGGCGCTCCGAGGCAGCGCACGGTGAGGTCGCTCCCGGAGTGGAGGGCGACGACCTCGCTCTCCGTCAGGCCGAGTCGGCGGGCGACCTCGGGCAAGTCGGGCCCGTGCTCGCCGCCGTAGACGACGGGCACGACGAAGCGTCGTGGCGGTGTGGCCGGGGCGGGGTGCGGCCCGAGGCGGGCGGCCTCGTGCGCCACGATCCGCCGGACGGTGTCGTGGTCGGTTCCGGTGCAGTCGAACTCCACGAGCAGGGCGTCGTAGGTGGGCACCACGTCCTGGACTCCGGCGAGTTGGACCGCGTCCAGGGCGTCGGCCAGGGCATGGACGAGCCGCCAGGCGTCTTCGGCGTCCAGGCCCACGGCCCTGGCGGTCAGGGCGGAGTCACCGCAGTCCGTGATCGTGATGTTGCCGTTCATGTCAGGCGCCCGTCCCGCTCAGCACCTTGTCGAGGGAGGTGATCTCGACACCGGCGGCGAGGAGTTCCTGGCGGATGCGGCCGGCCAGGGCGATGGCGCCGGGGCTGTCGCCGTGCAGCAGGACGGTGTCGCAGGCGACGGGGATGTCCTTGCCGTCGGCGCTGCGGATGACTCCCTCGGTGACCATGCGCAGGGTCCGCCGGGCCACCTCGTCCGGGTCGTGGATGACCGCTCCGGGCTCCGAGCGGGGGACGAGGGTCCCGTCGTCGCGGTAGGCGCGGTCGGCGATGCCGACGATGCCCACGCGCAGTCCGCGGGCCCGGGCGGCGTCGGCGAGTTCACCGTCCTGCGCGAGGACGATCAACGACTCGTCGAGGGAGGCGACGGCGTCCACGACGGCACGGGCGTAGTCGGCGCGTACGGCGACCAGGTTGCCCAGGCGTCCGTGCGGGGCCACGTGCTGCACCTGGGTGCCGTGCGCTACGGCGAACGCCTGGAGGGCGCCGATCTGGTACAGCACGTCGGTGCGGACCTCCTCGGGCGTGAGGTCCATGGCGCGGCGGCCGAAGCCGACCAGGTCGGGAAAGCTCGGGTGGGCGCCCACGGCGACCCGGTTCGCCACGCAGGTCCGGACGGTGGCGTCCATGATGCGCGGATCGCCGGCGTGGAATCCGCAGGCGACATTGGCGGACGTCAGCATTTCCAGGAGGGCTTCGTCGTCGCCCATTGTGTAGGCGCCGAATCCCTCGCCGAGATCGGCGACGAGATCAACCATGGGGGTCATGAAGTCCTCCGGGAGAATATAGGGAAGGACAGTGCAGGGAAGGACAATGCAGGGAAGGGCCATGCGAGGAAGGGGAATGCGATCACGTCTCGGTGATTTCCCGAAATGCATCCTGGCTGGATGTTCCGCTCAACTTAATCCCCTGCTCGCTCGACCGCCAATATGCGTTCGATCTGGCGTTATCGCGAACCGTTATGACCTGCCTCACACCCCGGCCTCTCTCGGGGGTGTGCTTCGAGGTGGGCCCTCCCTACGATGAGGCTCCGCTCCCCGTGGAAGGCCCCGCATGGACACCAGGCGTCTGTACTCGTTCATCAAGATCATTGACGCGGGGAGCATCACGCGCGCGGCCGACATCCTGCACATCGCCCAGCCCGCGCTCAGCCAGCAGCTGTCCGCACTGGAGGCACAGTTCGGGCAGCAGCTGCTGATCCGCAGCAAACGCGGGGTGGCCCCGACCGAGGCGGGCCGGGCGCTGTACCGGCACGCCCAGCTGATCCTGAGGCAGGTGGATCTCGCGCACGCCGCCGTGGAGGTCTCCGGCCGGGCCCCCGCCGGCAGCGTGTCCGTGGGTCTCGCGCCGTACAGCCTGGGCGCGGCGCTCGCTCTGCCGCTGCTGAAGAGCGTGCGCGAGCGCTACCCGGACATCCTGCTGCACGTCAACGAGAACTTCGGCGGTGTGATCAGCGAGGCCATCATGACCGGACGGATGGACATGGCGTTCATCTACGGGGCCGGCCCCCTGCGGGGTGTGCAGTTCGAGCCCTTGCGGACGGAGGACCTGTTCCTGATCGGCGCCCCCGGGGACACGGCCCCGCACGGGGCGGGCGAGGTGGACCTGGACGAGCTCAAGGACGTGCCGCTGCTGCTGCCCAGCCGCATCCACACGATCCGGCAGGTGGTGGACGCCGCTTTCCAGCAGGCCTCGCTCCTGCCGAACGTGGCGGGCGAGGTCGAGTCCGCGCTGACGCTCGTCAACGCCGTCGACGCGGGCCTCGGCGCCACCGTCCTGCCCTGGTCGGCCGCGCGCGCCATCCTCGACGTCCGCTCCCTCTCGGTGCGCCGCATCGTGCATCCCGTGATCCAGGTGAAGCTGTCCCTGGTGACCTCGGACAACCAGCCCCTCTCGGAACCCGCCCTGGCGGTGCACGACCTGTTCCTCGAACTCATCACGGCCTTTGACGAGACACCGCACGAAGAATAAGAAACCGCAATAGCGTCACACGAAACCTCTATTTGTCTCCGGCGACATGCGCAGCTAGTTTTCTGCGAAAATCCCTGCCCTGGAGACATGAATGCAGAAGCGTGTGCTCACCACCCGTGAAAACCTGCCCGGCAACGGCCTGGACCGTCTGGCCGGGGCAGCGGATGTGGTGGCCTGGCCCGGCGACGGCAAGCCCGGCCCCACGGATCTGGCCGCGCTCGCACCCGGAGTCGCCGGCATTCTGGCCCTGGGCAACGACCCGGTGGACGGCGCGCTGATGGACACCGCCGGCCCCTCCCTGCGGGTCATCGCACTGGCGAGCATGGGCTTCGACAACGTCGACCGGGCCGCGGCCGCCGAGCGCGGCGTCGTCGTCACCCACACCCCGCGTGTGCTCGCGGAGACCACCGCCGACCTCACCTTCGCCCTGATCCTCGCCGCCCGCCGGCGGATCGGCGCCGCCGGAGCGAGTCTGGCGTCGGGCTCCTGGGGGCTGTTCCGGATGCACGACTACCTCGGTCTGGACATCCACGGCGCCACCCTCGGCCTGGTCGGCTACGGCCAGATCGGCCGTGCGGTGGCCCGCCGGGCGCATGGATTCGGCATGCGGGTGTTCCACCACGACCCCTACGCCCCGGACGACGACCTGTCGGCCTCGGTGGAACTGTCCACGCTGCTGGCGGAGTCCGACATCGTGTCACTGCACGTGCCGCTCACCGAGGAGACGCGGCACCTCATCTCCGCCCGCGAACTGGCCGCGATGAAGCCCACGGCCACGCTGGTCAGTACCTCCCGCGGTGGTGTCGTCGACGAGGAGGCCCTGCTGCACGCCGTCCGGGAGGGGCGAGTGCACTCCGCCGGACTCGACGTCTTCGAACGCGAGCCGATGGGAACGGAGTTGTCACCGCTGGTCGCCGAGCCGAACGTGGTCACGCTCCCCCACATCGGCTCGGCCACCGAGGCCACCCGGGCCGCCATGGTCGATCTGGCGGTCGACAATCTCCTCGACGTCCTGGCCGACCGCCCCGCCCGGACACCTCTGCCGGGAAGTCCGGCGGTGCCCGGCGACGTCGCCCGGCAGCACTGACCGGCCTCCCCCACTCGGGCGCCGGCCGCTCACCGCACCAGTTCGGCCGGCTTCGTGGCCTTGCCGAGCAGCCACTCCAGCGGGCCTCGCCGGAAGAGCCGGGACCACAGCGTCGCGAAAACGGTCACGGCGGCGATGAAGCCGAGCAGCACGTGCGGCGGTGAGCCGGGGAGTTCCCCGATGCCGAGGAGCCGGATGCCGACGACGTGGAAGACGTACGCGGTCAGGGACATCGTGCCGACCGCGATCACCGGTCGGGCGGGCCGGTGGAAGCGCGGGAACGTGTCCACGGCCGCGATACAGGCGACGAGCACCGCGATCGCCACACCGGCGTTGGCGATGACCGAGAGGGTGGTCTCGCTGTGCGGGGAGGCCACGAGGAGTGCGGCCGGGGTGTCGCCGCTGGGGTAGCCCCAGGTGTCGGACCACCAGGCGGACGCGGCCGAACCGCCCTCGCCCCAGGCGGAGGCGTTGATCGCCGGCAGGGCTCCGGGCACCAGGTGCAGGGCCAGCCAGGAGCCGCCGTACCCGAGCAGGGCGAGCGCGACGCCGGTGAGGCCCAGACGTATGCGTACGGCGGTGGCGGCCAGGTCCAGGCGGGCCACCGCCATGCCGGCGATGACGAAGGGGATCCAGGTCAGGGCGGGGTAACTGCCGGTGAACAGCAGCGAGACGACGCCGTCGGCATCCGCGGGCCAGGCCCAGACACCGCCAGGACCGCCGTTCCCGGCGGAGTTCAGGGCGCCCTGGACGACGTACAGGGCTTGACAACGCGGTTCACGCCCGGCCCGGGCGGTGGCGTGCCCGTTGTGCGTCCAGGGCCGCGATCGCGACATGCAGCTGCGCCCGGCAGTCGCCGGACTCGAGGTCCGCGCGCAGGATGTCCTCGATGAGGTGCAGGCGTTGGTAGAGCGCCTGCCGTGACAGGTGGCTGCGCCGGGCCGCGATCGACTTGTTGCCCGCGGACGCGAGGTAGTGGCGCAGGGTGGTCAGCAGGTCCGTGCCGTGGTCCTGGTCATGGGCGAGCAGTGCGGCCAGTTGGCGTTCGGCGTAGGCCTGGACCCGCGGGTCGTCGCGCAGCGAGTAGAACAGCTGGGGCAGGCCGATGTCGGCGATGGTGTGGACGGCCGCCGGGCCGACGGGCGGAACGGCGTCGGCGACCTGTTCGGCCTCGGCGGCGGAGCGGGCCACCTCGGACAGTTCGCCCACCTCGGCACCGACATGGACGGGCGCACCGGCCAGTTCGCTGATGTCGGTGGCCAGCGGGCGCCAGCCGCCCGGCTCCCGGTAGGCCAGGAGCACGCCGATTCCGCGCTCGCCCAGGTCTCCCACGAGGGCGCTGCCCTCCAGCCGTGCGCGCAGCTTGTCGAGGAGCGCGTCGCGGTCGGCGGCGCAGACCAGTACGACGGCGAGTCTGCGCCCGTGAGTCGGCACCCCGAGCGCGGTGATCTTCGTCCGGGTGTCGCGCCAGGACAGGTGCCGCTGTTCCAGGACGTCGAGCAGCGCGTCCCGTTGGGCCTGTTCCTCCCAGCGCGTCTCATGGGTGAGCCGGGACAGGGTGAGAGCGATGGCCGCCCGCTCCAGGACCATCACATGGTCGGTGTGGAACCGCTGCTCCGCGGTGCTGCCCGGCAGCATGGCCAGCCGTCCCCATCGCTGACCGCGGAACTCCACCGAAGTGACCAGCCAGCCCTCCTGTCCGCACACCTCGGTCCGTTCGGTGGGCGAGGGAGTGACCCGGGACCGCTCCTCCCAGCGGTTGAGCGCGTCCTCCACCATGGCTTCGCCGGGGGCGCAGATCAGGGCCTGGTGGGCCAGGTTCTCCAGCACGACGGCGCGGCCGGTCATCGTCGCGGCGGCCCGGACGACCTCGTCGGCTCCGGCTCCGCGCAGGGAGAGCGCGGTGAAGGTGTCGTGGACGTGCTGCGCGGCCCGGAGGGTGCGGACCTGGCCGGTCAGGATCATCGCGTGCACTTCCTGGGTCACGTCGACGAACTTGATACCCCGCTGCAGCACGATCAGCGGCACGCCCCGCGCCCGGCACGCGGCGACCAGCTCATAAGGCGCCTCCTGGAAGCGGCGGCCGAGTTCCAGGACCAGGGCGGCGGCGCCGATGTCCGCGAATTCGGCGGCCCACTCCTCCAGCCGGTTGGGGAAGCCGAACCCGGTGGTCAGGACCAGCTCGCCGCCCCGCAGGGCCGAAGCCGGGTGCTCCCACTCGGTGACATGCACCCAGCGCACGGGCCGGTCGAGCCGGTCGTGCCCCGCGAGGACCTTCGGCAGTCCGCGGACCAGCACGGGAAGGGCCAGTACCTCGGCCACCGTCACTGTTCCGCCGTCGCTCACTCTGACAACTTGCATGCTTTCGAGCCACCACGCAATGGGTCACGGCTGCCGGACCGGCACGGCTTCGGTCCTGGTCGTGGAGGTGAGGGGGCGGTCCTTCGTCTCCGGCGCCAGGGCCAGGGAGACCACCAGGCCGACGAGTGTGATGCCCGCTCCGATCAGCAGCGTTCCGGAATTGCCCACCCCGGCGATGAGCAGCGGCAGACAGAACGTGCCGCCGGCCGATCCGATGCGGCTCATGGCGGAGGCGAAGCCGACCCCGGTCGCCCGCAGATCGGTGGGGAAGAGCTCGCTGGGATAGAGGAACTGCAGGGCGCTGCCGGCGGCCTCGGCGAAGTGGAACACCAGGAACAGGACGATGATCGGCAGGGCGAGGTGCAGCGGCAGCACCGCCAGACAGAACAGCGAGACGAAGATCGCGACGAAGCTGCCGATCAGCAACGGCCTCCTGCCGACGCGGTTGACCAGGAACAGACCGGTCGACACGCCCAGGATCGGGATCAGCATCATGACGGCGGCGCTGGTGGTCGCGTTGCCGACACCCATCGAGGTGAGGATCTGCGGCTGGAAGGTCCGGATCGCGTAGCCCGTCGCCACCTGGCACAGGAAGAACGTCGAGCAGAACACCACCTGCTTCGTGTAGCCGCGGCGGAACACCTCGCCGATGTTGCCCAGGCCCGACCCGGTGCGCCGCGGCACCCTGCTCTCCTCGACGAGTTCGTCGACCCGGACGTCGGGTCCGATGTAGCGCCGTACGATCGCGGTCGCCTCGTCCACCCGGCCCCGGCTGGCCAGCCAGCGCGGTGACTCCGGGAGTCCCGCCCGCATGAGCAGGAAGATCGCCGCCGGGACCGCCCCGGAGGCCAGCATCCAGCGCCATGCGTCGTCGCCGACACCCATCAGGGCCAGCCCGATCCAGTAGCTCACCCCGTAGCCGATCCACCAGGACAGCACCAGCCCGGACAACGCGCTGCCGCGCAGTTTCCTCGGGACCAGCTCGGCGGTGAGGGCCGAGGCGATCGGATAGTCCGCGCCGACGGCGATCCCGATGATCAGGCGCAGTACGAAGAGCTGCCAGGCCTCGTTCACGAAGAACTGCGGGATCGACGCGGCGACGAACACCACGAGGTTGAGGACGTACATCAGCCGTCGCCCGACCCGGTCGGTGATCGCGCCGAAGACCATCGCTCCGACGAACACGCCGATCAGCGCGGAACTGGCGAGCAGTCCGGACCAGACGGAGCCCAGGTGCAGCTGGGGGGTGATCTGGCTCAGTGCGATGGCGATGATGCCGAGCAGATAGCCGTCGCAGAACGGGCCGCCCATCGCCACCGCGACCAGGCGGCGATGGAACCGATTGACGGGAACGTCGTCCAGGGTGGTTGTCATGGTGGTGCGCCTCTCGTCGGCAACGGCCGGGTGCAGACACTGTGGGACAGGTCACCCGGGGCCGACAGATACAGAGTGTCAGGTGGTCCCGGGCCCGGTTGACACGGCGTTCCGTTCCTCGCCCGCCGGTATCGCGCGGCCTGTCGGCTGCGGTACATCTGGTCGCCATGGAACAGAGAACCGCGCTGGTCACGGGCGCGAACCGAGGACTGGGTGCCGCCATCGCCGAAGGCCTGGCCGGCCAGGGTGTCCGCGTGTGGCGCGGCGTACGAGAAGGCGGAGGCACGGCACGCGAGGTGCGGCTGGACGTACGGGACGAGGACAGCGTCACCGCGGCGGTGCGGCGGATCACGGACGAGGACGGGCGCGTCGACATCCTCGTCAACAACGCCGGTATCACCGACGGCAAGCAGGCGTCGGCGACGGCCGACCTCGCTGTCGCGGCCCGGGTGTGGGACACCAATGTGCTCGGTGCCTGGCGGTGCGCGCAGGCGGTCGTCCCGGGCATGGTCGCCGCCGGTTACGGCCGCATCGTGAACATCGGCAGCACGCTCGGCTCCCTCGCCCTGATGGACCGGCCGTCCGAACCCGGCTACCGCGTCTCCAAGGCCGCGCTGAACGCGCTGACCCGGCTGCTCGCCGCGGAGCTCGCCGGTACCGGGGTCCTGGTCAACGCCGCGTCGCCCGGCTGGGTGCGCACCGACATGAGCCCGACCGCGACACGCGGCCCGGCCGAGGGGGCCGACACCCCCATCTGGCTGGCGATGCTGCCCGGCGACGGGCCCACGGGCGGCTTCTTCCGGGACCGGGAACCGCTCGTCTGGTGAGCGTACGCGCTGCTCAGCGGGTCCGCCGGTCCCCGGCCGCACGACGCCGTGTCAAGCGGAACGGCGATGCGCTGACAGTCTGTTCCTGTCTCCCCGGGACGCCCCGGCGCAGAGTGAGGACATCAGAGCGAAGACCACGTCCCGCCGCCGCTCGCACGCGGCACGACACTGAGGAACGCCCATGGCTCCGAGGCCCGTCGTCTCCTTCGACTGCTACCGCACCCTGATCGACTTCGACCTCAACCGCGCCACCCTGCCCATCGTCCGGGACCGCCTCGACGAGGTCGGCGTCGACCATGAGGTCTTCCTCGACAACCTGCGCGTCATGCGCTTCCAGGGTGTCGTCCAGCCCTACCGCCGCTACCGCGAGATCGTGCGGGACAGCCTCGAGAACTGCATGCTGCTGCACGGCATCGAGTACCGCGACGAGGACTACGACCGGCTGATCGCCGCCGCCGAGAGGTTCCCGGTCTTCCCCGACGTCCCCGACGCGCTCCGCCGGCTCAAAGAGCGCTACGACATCGCCATCCTCACCAACAGCGACGACGACCTGATCCCGTATCACCTGGAGACCATCGGCGTCCCCTTCGACCATGTGGTCACCGCCCAGCAGGCAGGCGCCTACAAGCCCCGCCGCCAGGCCTTCGAGAAGCTCTTCGAGGTGCTTCCGCAGAGCAGGGACCAGATCACCCATGCCGCGCAGGGCTGGGACTACGACATCATGCCCACCAAGGACCTCGGCATCGCCCGGCGGGTCTGGGTGAACCGCTACGGCCTCAAGGGCAGCGACGCCTACCAGCCCTACGACGAGATCCGCGACCTGTCCGAACTCCCCGCGCTGCTGGGGATGTGAACACGGCCATGGACGCTGCCACCACACCACGGGCGGAACCCGTCAACGGAAACGTCTCGTTCTGGTTCGAGGCCATCGGCGGCCGGCCCCCGCTGCGCCCCGCGCTGCCCGGCGACACCACCGCTGATGTGTGCATCGTCGGCGCCGGGTTCACCGGGCTGTGGACCGCCTACTACCTCAAGAAGGCCGACCCCTTGCTCCAGATCGTCATCCTGGAGCGGGAGTTCGCCGGCTACGGCGCCTCCGGGCGCAACGGCGGCTGGGCATCGGGGCTGCTCGCCGGCTCCCGGGACAGGTTCGCGCGGCTGTACGGCGTCGACGCGACCAAGGCGCAGCAGCGGCTGATGCACGAGGCCGTGGACGAGATCGTCGCCGTCGGCGCGGCGGAGGGCATCGAGGCCGATGTCGTCAAGGGCGGCACCCTCCGCATCGCCTGTTCCCCGTCGCAGGTGCAGCGGCTGACCTCCGGAGTCACCGAGGACCACAAGTGGGGCGTCAGCGAGTCCCGGCTGCTGGACGACGGCGAACTGCGTGAGCGCCTCCGCGTCCCGGAAGCGGTCAGGGCCGCCTACACCCCGCACTGCGCCCGGATGCAGCCGGCCCGCTACGTCCGCGGCCTGGCGGACGTCGTCGAGTCCCTCGGTGTCACGATCCGGGAGTCGACCACCGTCACCCGGATCGAGAGCGGCAGGGCGCACACCGACCGGGGTGTCGTCCGGGCCCCCGTCGTCCTGCGGGCGACCGAGGGCTACACCGCGTCCCTGGCGGGGGAACGGCGCACCTGGCTCCCGATGAACAGCTCGATGATCGTCACCGAGCCCCTCCCCCGGTCCGTGTGGGACGAGATCGGCTGGAGCAGGGGCGAGACCCTGGGCGACAAGTGCTACTCCCACATGTACGGCCAGCGCACGGCGGACGGCCGGATCGCGATCGGCGGACGGGGCGTCCCCTACCGCTTCGGCTCGGCCACCGACCGCGACGGCGCCACGCAGGAGGCCACCGTCCGGTCCCTCACCTCGATCCTGCACCGCAGGTTCCCCGCCACGCGCGGCCACCGGGTGGAGCACGCCTGGTGCGGCGTCCTCGGCGTCCCCCGGGACTGGTGCTCCAGCGCGGTGTTCGACCCGGCCACCGGACTCGGGCACGCCGGCGGATACGTCGGCCAGGGCCTCACCACCACCAACCTGGCCGGCCGTACCCTGCGCGACCTGGTCCTCGGCCACGACACCGAACTCACCCGGCTGCCCTGGGTGGGCCACACCTCACGGAACTGGGAGGTCGAACCGCTGCGGTGGCTGGGCGTGCGCTCCATGTACCTGGCCTACAGCCGTGCGGACCGCAAGGAACTCGCCGGCCGCCGGCGCGAGTCCCGTCTGGCGAGGCTGGCCGATGTCATCAGCCGCCGCCCCTGACGGCGCACGGGCAGCGGTCAGAGGGCCGTGAACGTCCACAGCAGGTTGGTGCTGCTGTTGTACGTCCACTGCTTGGTGACCGATCCCGAGGCGACGTCGCCGCCGCCGTCGAGGACCAGGCCGGTGGTCCGGTTGGCGATCGAGAAGCGGCCGTCGCCCCGGTGGGTGATCGTCCACTGCTGGTTGTTCCCGCCGTTCCAGGCGGCCTGCCGGGCGGCGGAACCGTCGGTGGTGGCGCCCCAGCCGTCGGCGACCATGCCATTGGCGCGGTTGACCAGCTTGTAGTAGCCGCCTTTGACCTCCACCGCCTGCCACTGCAGGTTGTGGCTGCCGTCCCAGCTCCACTGCTTGAGGTCGGATCCGGAGGCGACGTCGCCGCCGCTGTCGAGGGCCAGTCCGTCGGTGACGTTGGTGATGCGGAAGTACGCCGAGGGCCTGAACTGGACCTGGAGCGAGGTGATCCGGTCGTTGCCGCCGGTGCCCCGGAGGTCGGCGTTGTCGGCGGTGAACGTCCAGGAGGTGCCGGTGAAGTCGTCGCCGGACCAGCCGATGACCTGGTAGCCGGGGGCCAGCCGCAGGGAGGAGAGAGTGCGGGTGCCCAGTCCGGCCGCGGTCAGCTCGTCCGCGGTGTAGTCGCCGACGGGGAGCACGGCGACGACGCCGGAGTGGTTCACATCCCGGTAGCCCACGGCCCCGGCCAGCGGGCGCAGGCCGGGGATGCGGCCGGAGAACACGAGTTTCAGGACGTAGGCGTCGGCGCTGTACGGAGCCGTGGACGGCAGGGTGACCGTCAGCCCCGACGCGTTCTGTGCCGGCTTCGGCAGGTCGGTGCAGGTGCCGGCGGTGGAGCCGAGCAGCTTCACCGAGGTCAGCGACGAGAGGTCGATCCGGTCCGAGTTCAGCGTCTTGATGGTGAGTGAGCTGCCGGGCCAGCCGAGCACGGTGGCGTAGAGGACGGTGCTCGCCTTGTTCCGCGTGAAGCGGATGTCCTGTGCGGTGCCGGCCGTGGGCCGGGTGAAGGAGCCGCCGCCCATCTTCGTCGGCCCTTCGCCGTACGCGGTCCACGCGCGGGTCGCGTACACCGATTCTCCGAAGCGCTTCAGATGGTCTCCGATGCCCAGCAGGATGTCCTTCTGGACCTGGGGAATGGTGCCGTCGGCCATCGGCGCGATGTTCAGCAGCATGTTGCCGTTCTTGCTGACCCGGTCGATGAAGGAGTGCAGCATCTGCCGGGTGCTGTAGTAGCCGATGTTCTGGGTGTGGCACCAGCTGTTGCTGGAGACGCTGTCGTCGGTGAGCCAGTACGGTGCGGTGAGGTCGGCCGGGCCGCCGCGCTCGTAGTCGAAGACCTCGCCCTTGCCGTTCATGCCGTCCTTGTACGTGGCGACGACCTCACGGCCCCAGCCGATGGCCTGGTTGTAGTAGTACGCCAGGAAGTTCAGCCGTTGTGTCTCGTCGACGGCGTCCAGCTTGAAGTCCTGCCAGAGGATGTCGGGTTCGGCCCGGTCGATGACCTCCTTGAGCTTGTCGTACCAGAGCTGGTTCTCCTTCGTCGCGCTCAACTGCCCGTAGAACTTCTTCAGGCTGGGGTCCGTCTGCGCGGGCGCGTACTCGTAGTAGCCGTTGTAGTTGTACGCGTGGTGCATCGCCACCAGCAGCTTGAGGCCCTTGGCGCGGATGGCCGTGGTGAAGATCCGCAGCAGGTCGAGGCCCGGGCCCTTGTCCACGGAGTTCCACTCGTTGACCTGGCTGTCCCACATGGAGAAGCCGTCATGGTGCTCCGCCACGGGGCCGGCGAACCTGGCGCCCGCGTCGACGAAGAGCTGTGCCCATTCGTCGGGGTCGAAGCTCCCGCCCGCCGACTTCAGCTTCGGCGCGAACTTCACGGTGTTGCCCGCCAGGTCCCGCGCGCCGTCGATGAAGTTGTGGAACGGCCACTGGGAGGGCTGACCGTAGGTCGCGATGTGATGCTTGTTCGCGTTGCTGCCGCCCGCGTACATGTTGCGCGGGTACCACTCGCTGTCGTAGGCCGGAACGCTGAAGGCGCCCCAGTGGAAGTAGACGCCGAACTTGGCGTCCTGGAACCACTCCGGGGCCGGCGGGTGCCGGTCCACCGAACCCCAGTCGGGCGTGTACCTCCGGGGCGCCGCCTGCGCGCCGCCGGCACCGAGCACACCTCCGGCACCCGCCGCCGCGGCCACGCAGGTGGCACTGGCGAGGAACTGGCGTCTGTTGATCGAAGACCTCGGCATGAAGACATCCCTGGAATGAGGGGGCAGGAGACGTTACGCACGAAGATCGACCCTGAGTCATGGGATGTCAACGGGTACGACGGAATGGAAAACGCCAGCAAACCATGTACTGGGTCCGGCATTTCGCCATTTACCGGTCTTACCGATCGACCAGACATGGTATGTTTCCCGGCACCATCCGGCCGGTGAGGAGTGCGCGTTGTCTCTGACGGACAAGGCCATCGAGCAGATCCGTGAGCTGATCAGGACCGGCGCCCTGCCTCCCGGTTCGAAGCTCCCTCCGGAGGCGGACCTGGCCGCCCAGCTGGGCCTGTCCCGCAATCTGGCGCGCGAAGCCGTCAAGGCGCTGGCCGTCGCCCGGGTCCTGGAGGTTCGGCGGGGCGACGGCACCTATGTGACCAGCCTGCAGCCGAGCCTGCTCCTCGGAGGGCTCGGCGGCGCGGTGGAACTGCTGCAGGGCGACTCGGCCGCGCTCCAGGATTTCATGGAGGTACGACGGCTCCTCGAACCGGTCGCCACGTCGCTGGCCGCCACCCGGATCACCGACGCCCAACTGGCCGAGGTCGAGCGGCACTTGGATGCCATGCGCGAAGCCCGCGACGATGTCGAACGGCTCAACGCCCATGACGCCGCCTTCCATCGCGCCGTCGTCTCGGCCACGGGCAACGAGAGCCTCCTCACCCTGCTGGAGGGCATCTCCGGCCGCACCCTGCGGGCCCGCATCTGGCGCGGACTGGTCGACGCCCAGGCCGCGGGCCGGACCCTCGCCGAGCACGAGGCGATCTTCAAAGCCCTGGCCGCCCGTGACTCCGCCCTCAGCCAGGCGGCCGCCCTGCTGCATGTGAGCAACACGGAGCAGTGGCTGCGGGGACACCTGGCATCGGGCGCGGCTCTCCCGAGTTGAGGCGGCGGTTCAGGGCGCGGGCGGCAGGTGGACCGTCATGATCAGGTCACAGGGTTCCGTGCCGGAGCCGCGGTAGGCGTGCGAGGCGTCGCCGTCGAAGGTGGCGGTCTGGCCGGCTTCCAGGGTGTGTTCCGCGCCGTCGACGATCAGGGTCATGCGGCCTGAGGTGACGCTGACGGTTTCCACGACTCCCGCCTGGTGGGGGTGGCTGGGGTATTCCTCGTCCGGCTCCAGGCGCCAGCGCCAGACCTCGACGGGGGCAGGGCCCGAGGTCGTCAGCATGAGGCGGGCCTCGCTGCCCCGCTCGCCGGTCCACAGGGGTGTCACGGCGTCGGCGGCCACGACACGGACGCGGCCTTCGGGTGGCCCCTGCATCAGGGCGGAGACCGAGATGCCGAGGGTGTCGGCCAGTCGGACCAGGGTGGCCAGATTGGGGTTGCCCTGGGCCTTCTCCAGGGCGACCAGGGCCCCCTTGCTCACCTGGGCCCGGCGGCCGAGCTCCTCCAGGGACAGGCCGGCCCGGGTGCGTGCCGCCCGGACGTTGTGCGCGACCGTCCGCAGGGCCGCGGCTGTCTCGACCATGCGATCTCCCTCCTGACCATCGACCATTTCAATGCACCGTACGGTCGTTTGGTTGACATCGGCCGGTCGTTACGTTGTACGGTCTGGTCGTTCCACTGAATGGTAAGGGATGTGCCGTGATCGCTCTGCTGCCGGCCCTGGGCAGCTCACTCGCCTATCTGTGCCGATTTCCTCGGCGGCCTGTGGCCGGTGTCCGGCGCCTCGTTCGGCACCGGCGCCCTCGGCTGGGGTGCCGCGTCCGGGGTCGCCTCGGCCGCCGCGTTCGTCCTGCTCCACCGCACACCGGCGATCGGCCCGATGACTACCCGGCCGGCAGGGTGCTCCTCGCGCGCGGTGTACTCGCCGAGCGCATCCACCGCGGTCAGCTCGTCGGCCTGGGCACCGCCGCCGTGGCCGTCAGCCTCCCCGCACTGACCTGAGCAGCCCTGAAGCCCCTCCCCCTCCCACTACGCAGGAAACGGAAGTGCGACCATGACCTCCTTCCACCTCTCCCCCGCCGTCGCGGAGGCCTTCCCCGGCACCCTCATCGCCCTGGTCACCGCCACCGGCCTGCGCGGCCGGGAGCCCTGGCCGCACACCAGCGCGGCGCTGGAGGAGCTGGAGCGGGAGGTCGCCGCCGGCGCCTGGCGCCCGGCCGACGAGACGGACCCCCGCATCGAGGCCTGGCACACCGCCTACCGCTCCTTCGGCACCAACCCCCGCCGCATCCGCCCCAGCGTCGACGCGCTCGGCCGTCGCTTCGCGAAGAAGGGAACGCTGCCGCGCATCAATGCGGCCGTCGACTCCTACAACGCCGTCTCGGTCCGCCACGGCATGCCCGCCGGCGCCTTCGACCTCGACCAGGTCGCCGGCGACGTCGGCATCCGCCACGCGGACGGCACCGAGTCCTTCACCCCGCTGGGCGAACCCGGCACCGTCGAGCACCCCAAGCCCGGCGAGATCGTCTACGCGGACGCCACCGGGGTCCTGACACGGCACTGGAACCACCGCGACGCCCACCGCACCCGCGTCACCGAGGACTCCACTCACGTGGCCTTCGTCCTGGAAACCCTCCACGCGGAGCGCGACGGCGACCTCCTCAAGCTCGCGGCCGCTCAACTGCTGGACCTTCTCACCCCGCACGCCACGGGGACCGCCGGGTGCTACCTCACCCCGGACCGGCCCCACGCCACCGTCTGAGGCCCCGTGTCTCACCCGGCATCGGGGCAGTTGCCGCCGGTGCAGGGACCTTCGTCTCCGGCTCCGGCCGTCCCCACGCCGTCCCCCGGCCCCGGGCCCAGCAGCACCTCGATGCCCGCTCGGAGGTAGCGCTCCAGCGTGGCGTCCGGCACCGAGGCCAGGGCGGGTGGGCGGATCTCCGATCGCATCAGGCTGGTCCCGAGCATCCAGGCCGCCAGGAGTTCCGCCCGCAGATCCGCGTCGGGGCCGCCGAGCCGGGCGGCCAGGCGCTGGGAGAACACCTCCGTGAAGTCCGCCCGCAGCCGCGCCACCGCCTCGTCCCGGCCGGAAGAGCGCAGCACGGACAGCACCGGATGCGGGAAGTCGCCCTCCCTCGGCGGGCCCATGAGCAGCGCGCAGAACCAGTCGGGTATCGCCTCGACCGGTTCGTTCAGCAGCGGCTCGAATATCTTGCCCGTACCCGACACGTCGTTGAACAGCGCCTCTTTCGAGCCGAAGTAGCGGTAGACGAGGGCCGCGTCCACACCGACATCGCCCGCGATGTCGCGCACGCTGGTGCCCTCGTAGCCGTACTTGCCGAAGCGGAAGGCCGCGGCGGCCCGCAGCGCGGTACGCGTCCCCGACGCCGAGCGCTTGTGGGCGGGCCGGCAGGCCGCCGTCTTCGACGCCTCGCCCTTGTGTGCTCCGGTCACGTACCGCACCTCCGTGGTCCACGGCCCCTCGGCCGTTCCGCCCATGTTCCAGTCTGCGGCGGCTGTCTCAAAGTCACCGACCGATGTCATCAATCGTTGACTTGCTTTCTCGCCGCATGACATACCTGACTCAGGTCAACGATTGGTGACTTGAGTCCTCGCTGTTCCCGGGCCGTACGACGGAGTCGGCCCTTCCAGGTCTGCCCGCAGGACGCCATGGCGCACCTCCCGAAGCCGGCGCACCCGGGCACCCCCACCGACCGGAAAAGGTGATCTTCTGTGCCTGCTCGACGCGTCGCCGTCATCGGAACCGGCTACGTCGGACTGACAACCGGCGCCTGTCTGGCCTCTCTCGGGCACTTTGTGGTGTGCGCGGACGCCGACCCGCACAAGGTCGAGCGGCTGCGCGAGGCCCGGGTGGACATCCTGGAGCCCGGGCTGGCCGAGACCGTCCGGGACGCCCTGGACGCGGCCCGGCTCGAGTTCACGGGCGACACCGCGGCCGCCGTCGCCGAGACGGAGGTGGTGTTCCTGTGCCTGCCCACGCCCATGGGGGCGGGCGGCGCGGCCGATCTCGCCGCGGTGGAGGCCGTGGCGTCGCAGATCCGCGACGTACTGCCGCCCGGCTGTGTCGTCGTCAACAAGTCGACGGTGCCAGTCGGTACGTGCGAGCGAGTGGCCGCGCTGCTCGGCCGGGACGACGTGGCCGTCGTGAGCAACCCGGAGTTCCTGCGCGAGGGACGCGCCGTCCAGGACTTCCTGCACCCCGACCGGATCGTCATCGGCGCCGACGACCGGGACACCGCCCGGCGCGTGGCCGAGCTGTACGCCGAACTGGACGCGCCGCTGGTGCTCACCGACGCCGCCAGCGCCGAACTGACCAAGTACGCGGCGAACTTCTTCCTCGCGATGAAGCTGTCCTTCGCCAACAACCTCGCCACCGTCTGCGAACGCTTCGGCGCCGACATCGCCGATGTCACCGAGGGCATAGGCCGGGACCCGCGCATCGGCTCCGCGTTCCTGCGGCCGGGCCCCGGCTGGGGCGGTTCCTGTCTGCCCAAGGACACCCACGCCCTGCTGACCGTGTGCGATCTGGCCGGGGTCGACTTCCCCCTGCTGCGCGCCACCATCGAGACCAACGTCGCCCATCAGCGGCAGCTCGTCGACCGGGTCGCCGCCGCGTGCGGGCGCGCCGAGGACGGTTCGCTGCACGGCGTACGGCTCGCGCTGTACGGACTGACCTTCAAGGCCGGCACCTCCGACCTGCGCGACTCGCCCGCGCTCTCCGTCGCCCGGCTGCTGCGCGAGCGGGGCGCCGAACTCACGGCGTACGACCCGGCGTTGCGTGAGGAGCGGCCCGACCTGAGCGATCTGCTCGAGCTCGCCGACGACCCGGTGCTGGCGGCGGAGGGCGCGGCGGCCTGTCTCGTCCTCACCGAGTGGCCGGAGCTGCGGGACCTCGACTGGGCGGCGATCGCCGCGCGCATGACCGGCCACGAGGTCCACGACTTCCGCAACCTGCTGGACGCGGACCGCCTCGCGCGGGCCGGACTGAGCCGGCGGGGCATCGGGCACGCCGAGGCGCCGACGCGAGTGGCGTGACGCCCGGGCCGGTGCCGCCCGCCCCCCCCCTGCCCACTTCTCCCTGCCACCGAACCAACACCGAGAGAAAGGCTCACCCCCCATGCGGGTTCTGTGCACCACGCTCGGCAGTCCCTCCCACGGCCGTGCGCAACTGCCGCTGCTGCGCGCCCTCTCCAAGGCCGGGCATCAGGTGCTGGTGGTCACCACCGAAGCCCTCGCGCCCGTCTTCCGTGACGACGACGTCCAAGTGAACGCCGCTCTGCCGGAGTTCGATCCGCTCGCCGCGATGGGTCCGTACCTCGCCGAGCTCCAGGAGACCGACCTCACGGAGCCGACGGACGCACTGACCCGGCTGCTGATGCGGCACCTGGCGGGGCCGGGGGTCAAGCCGCACCTGGACATCCTGCTTCCCCTCGCCAAGGACTTCCGGCCGGATGTGATCCTGCGGGACGGCATGGACATGGGCGCGGTGCTGACCGCCGAGCTGCTGGGCGTACCGCAGTTGCCGACGCCTTCGGGGTTCACCAACATCCTGGACCCCGGCGAGGTGCTGCCGCGGCTGAACGAGCGGCGCGAGGAGCTGGGGCTGCCCGTGCCGGACGACCCGCTGTCCCTCGTTCCGCACGGCCGCGTGGACTACGTCCCCTCCGCCTTCTCCTTCGCCCGGCATCTGCGCAAGGCGTGGGCCTACCGGCAGACGGTGGACGTCGAGCGGGGCGGTGTGCTGCCGGACTGGCTCGCCCGGCTGCCCACGGACCGGCCGCTGGTGTACGCGGCGATCGGCACCGCCCTGCCGGTGGTGCGGGAGCGCATGGCGGACCGGGGGACGTCTCTGCCCGTGAAGCTGCCGGACCCCACCGAGAGCCTGGAGGCGATCGTGGGGGCGGCGGCCGAGCTGGACGACTGCACGGTGGTCGTGTCGACGTCCGGGATTCCGGTGGACACCGAGGGCCTTCCCGGGCACGTCCATGTCACCGAGCGGGTGCCGCAGCCGCTGCTGCTGGAGTCGGTCGACCTGTTCATCACCCACGGCGGCTTCAACAGCATCCGCGAGGCCATGCGCACCGGTACGCCGCTGGCGGTGCTGCCGCACTTCGGGGACCAGCCCGCCAACGCGGACCGGGTGGCGGAGCTGGGGCTCGGCCTGCACATCACGGACCGCGGCCCGGGCGGTATCGCCGAGGCGTGCCGGGTGCTCCTCGCCGATCCCGGGCCCCGGGCGCGGGCCCGGTCGGCCCAGCTGGCGATGCTGACGCTGCCCGAGATCGATCAGGCGGTCGGCGACCTGGCGAAGATCGCCGGCTGACTGCCCGGTTCCCCGGGTACGGGCCGCCCCGGAACACCCGGGGCGGCCCCTGCCCGCTCCCCACCCCGAGGACGACACGTGACCTTCTCCGACACCCAAGAACAGGGCGCGTCCGGGGACATACCCCCGCGGCTCAGTCACCGGCAGATCACCACCGTCATGTCCGGGCTGGTCCTCGGCATGTTCCTGGGGGCACTGGACCAGACGGTGGTCTCGTCCGCGCTGCGGACCATCGCCGACGACCTGCACGGGCTGACGGCCCAGGCGTGGGTGACGACCGCGTATCTCATCACCGCCACCCTCGCGACGCCGCTCTACGGCAAGCTCTCCGACATCCACGGCCGCAGACCCGTCTACCTCGCCGCGATCGCCCTGTTCACCGCCGGCTCACTGCTGTGCGGCTGTGCCACGTCCATCTATGAACTCGCGGCGTTCCGCGCCGTTCAGGGCCTCGGTGGCGGCGGGCTGATGTCCCTGGCGATGACGATCATCGCGGACATCACCTCCCCGCGGGAAAGGGGCCGCTACCAGGGCTATTTCATGGCCGTGTTCGGCGGCGCCAGCATCGCCGGACCGCTGGTGGGCGGTGCGTTCGCGGACCGGGCCGAGCTGCTCGGCATCGCCGGCTGGCGCTGGATCTTCCTGATCAACGTGCCGCTCGCCGCCGCGGCCGCGGTGACGATCATGCGGGTGCTGCGCTTCCCGCACCGGCGGGTGGGGCACCGGCTCGACTACGCCGGGGCGCTCGCCCTGGCCGTGGGCATCGTGCCGCTGCTGACCGTCGCGGAGCAGGGCCGCACCTGGGGGTGGGACTCGCCCCTGGCCCTGTCGATGTACGCGATCGGAGTGGCAGGTCTGGCCGTGTTCTTGGTGGTCGAGCGGCGGACGGGCGACGCCGCGCTGCTGCCGCCGCGGCTGTTCCGCATCCGGACCTTCCGGCTGGGGGTCGGGCTGCACTTCGTCGTCGGCATCGGCATGTTCGGCGCGATGACGACACTGCCGCTCTACTTGCAGCTGGTCCGCGGCATGAGCCCCATCGCGGCGGGCCTGGCCACCCTGCCCACGGTCGCCGCGAACCTCGCGGTGACGCTGCTGACAGGCCGGATGATCGCCCGGACCGGCCGGTTCAAGGTCCATCTCGTCGCCGGTGTCGGCTCGTTCACCGCGGCGATGCTCGTCTTCGCGACGCTGCGGGCGGACAGCCCACTGTGGCACCCGGCGCTCGGCATGGCCCTGATGGGCGCGGGGCTCGGTGCGTCGATGCAGACGCTCACCACACTCGCGCAGTGCGAGGTGCCCCGTACGGACATGGGCGCGGCGACGGCGTCGGTCAACTTCTTCCGCTCCAACGGCGGCACGGTCGGCACCGCCGCGTTCCTGTCGGTCCTGTTCACCACGGCGGCCGGCAGCATCGCCGACCGGCTGGCCGAGGCCCGCCACGAGCCGGCCTACCGCCGGTTGCTGGCCCAGCCCGACAACGCGCACGCCCTGACGGGAGTGCTCCGCCCCGACGGCGGCGTCGACCTGGAGGACTCCGCGTTCCTGCGCACCCTCGACCCGAGCGCGGCGTGGCCGTTCCTGGAGGGCTACGTCGCCTCCATGCGCCTCGTCTTCCTCACGGGCGCCGCGGTGTCCCTGGTCGCCTTCGTGATCGCGGCCTGGCGGGTTCCCGACCTCACGCTGTCCGACGAGTAGCCGGTGACCGGGTGCCGCCCCGCGCCGGGCCTCAGCGCCTGGCCAGCGCCAGCAGGCTCAGACCGAACATCAGGACGCCCAGGGGGAGATGGACCGACGGGACGTGCGCGATGCCGACCACGACCTGGACCGAGGCCAGTACGAGGAAGCCCGTGGCGTGCAGGACGGGCCGGAGCGAGCCGCCGCCCGGCTTCCACGCCAGCACCGCCGCGAGCACGTACAGCATCGACGCCCCGTACATCACCCGGGATCCGACGTCATGCAGCATCGCCCCGTAGGACGAGGTCAGCAGCAGTCCGGCCGAGACCGCCTGGAGGAAGATGGTCAGGGTCTGCAGGGCGATCGCGATCCGCAGGAACGAGGAAGTGCGCCGGGCGTCCGCCGCTGCCGTCACCTGAGTGGCCATGTCGCAATCCCCTTTTCCCGCCGTCGGGCGGTAGATCGATAAGGTCTCACCGGTTCGACGACGCGGGTCCGCGAAAGGTAAGGCGAGGGGGCGGCCGGAGGCATGGGGAGTGTCGGGACGAGGACGGACGGGATAGCCGGCGAGCGACGCCAACTGATCAATGTCGCTTACCGGTTGCTCGGTTCGGTGACCGAGGCGGAGGACGCCGTACAGGATGCCTACGCGCGCTGGTACGGGCTGTCACCGAGCCGGCAGGAGGAGATCCTGTCCCCCGGCGCCTGGCTGACGACGGTGACCGGCCGCATCTGCCTGGACCTGCTCGGCTCGGCGCGGGCCCGCCGTGAACGCTATGTCGGCGCGTGGCTGCCCGAGCCGCTGCCCGACCGCGCCGAGTGGGACGGCGTGGGCGGCGCCGACCCCGCGGACCCCGCCGACCAGATCGTCCTGGACGAGTCGGTGGCCATGGCCTTCCTCGTCGTCCTGGAGTCGATGACGCCCGCAGAGCGGGTGGCGTTCGTCCTGCACGACGTCTTCCGGTACCCGTTCGCCGAGATCGCCGGCGTTCTCGGCCGTACCCCCGCGGCCTGCAAGCAGCTGGCCGCCTCCGCCCGCCGACGGGTGGGCGTCACGCGTGCTCCGGTGCCGACGACCGGCCGGGCCGACGTGGTGAGGCACGTCAAAGAGGCCTGGGAGACGAAGGACATCGCGGCCCTCGTCGGACTCCTCGACCCGGCCGCCGTGATGACCGCCGACGGCGGCGGCATGGTCGGCACCGTCCTGCGCCCGGTCGAGGGCGGCGCCCGCATCGCCCAGTACATGGTCGCCATCGCCGACAAGGCTCCCGGGCTCGAACTCCTGGAGCGGTCGGTCAACGGTGTGCCGGGCCTGGTGGCCCGGCGCGACGGCGTCGTCATGACCGTGGCCGCGTTCGACGTCTCCGACGGACGCGTCACCCGGATCTGGGCGATCCGCAACCCGGAGAAGCTACGGCCGTGGGCACGGGAGGACTAGGCGGCCCTCGCTCCCCCTGGGGCCGATGACCGCGTCAGGGACGCCGGTCCGGTCGGGACACGCAGGTCCTCGTCCCGCAGCCGGCCGGTCGCCCACACGCTGACCAGGCCGGTCAGCGCCAGATAGCCACAGGCCCACCACGGACTGCCCGAACCGAGTGCCAGCAGGGCGGTCATGATCAGCGGGGTGATGCCGGACGCGAAGACGCCGGACACCTGATAGACGAAGGACATGCCCGTGTACCGGACGGGGGTGGCGAAGAGGGCGGCGAACAAGGTGCCCTGGGCGCCGTAGAACCAGGCGTGCACGACTCCGAGTGTCACGATCAGCGCCGCCGCGAAAGCCCAGGACCCGCCGGTGCCGAAGAGCCAGAACGCCGGGAAGACCGAGACGGAGAAGGCTGCCATGCCGGTCAGGTAGACCCGGCGGGCCCCGCGGTGGTCGACCGCCGCCCCGGACACGGGTATCAGCACGGCCATCACCAGCGCCGCCGCGGTGACCGCGAGCAGCACCGGCGTACGGTCCAGCTTCAGCGTTCCGGTCGCGTAGGTGATGGCGAAGACGGCCCAGGTGTTGAAGGCGGCCCCCTCACCCCAGCGGGCGAGCATCCCGAGCAGGACGTGCCGGCGGGCCTCGGGCGCCCGTGTCAGCTCCACCAGCGGCGCGGAACGCGGCAGTTCCTGAAGGCGGCGTACGGCACGGAAGGCCGGCGTCTCGTCGATCTTCAGCCGTACGGCCAGCCCGACGACGACCAGCACCAGGCTGACGAGGAAGGCGATCCGCCACCCGTAGGCGAGGAACGCCTCGTCGCTGAGCGCGTCGCTCAGCAGCGCGAACACGCCGGTCCCCAGTGCCAGTCCGAGGGCCAGCCCGATCTGCGGGCAGCTGCCGAACCGGCCCTTGCGGCCGTCGGGCCCGTATTCCACGGCCAGCAGCACCGCCCCGGCCCATTCCCCGCCCAGCGCCACGCCCTGCGCGACCCGCAGGACCAGAAGCAGCGCGGGCGCGAGGATGCCGACCTGCTGATACGTGGGCAGCAGACCGATCAGGGCGGTGGCAACGCCCATCAGCCCCATGGTGAAGGCGAGGGTGTGCTTACGGCCGATCCGGTCCCCGATGTGCCCGAAGAGCAGACCGCCCACGGGGCGGGCGACGAAGCCCACGGCGAACGTCGCGAAGGACAGCATCGTGCCGACCGTGCCGTTGGACGTGGGGAAGAACAGCTTGTCGAAGACGAGCCCGGCGGCCGTGCTGTAGAGGAAGAAGTCGTACCACTCCACGGTGGTGCCCAGCAGACTGGCGAGCGCCACGCTCCTCAGCCGGGAGGGAGCGGGGGCGTCCTGCAGGGAAGGGGCATGCGCGTACATATGGCTCCGAGTGGGGTGCGGAGACGGCGTGCGGGCATGCCGACGCGGGGACGTACGTCCGGGGACGCGGACGCGTCGGGGCACGCAAAGGGCGTGTGAAAGGGGATGGCCGCAGCCTCGGCCGGTGCGCATGGTGTTGTGGGGGACGCGGACGCGCCAAGGCTGACGACCCGGTGGCCCTACGCCGCCGGGGAACTCACGGGCGTTTGGTCGTCAGCCTCGACAGGTCGCGCTGGACTGGCGGCACAGATCGACGTGCAGTCGTCCCACGAGGATGTCGGCGGCAGCGGTCATGCCAGGCATTGTGCGTGAGTCACCCCGCCGAGCTCAAGCAGGACGGTCACGCGCTCGTATCCAGGGCGAGGTCCGCCAGGACGGTGACCAGCCGGCGTCGGGCGTCGGTGGGCAGGCCCCGCAGGGGCAGCGGGAGATTCGGCTCGGTCACGAGGCCCAGCTGCGAGGCCGCCGCCGACATCACGCGCAGTCCGCCGTACTGGCGGAAGAGCTCCCAGAGGGGCTCCAGCCGCTCGGAGTGAGCCGTGGCCCCCGCCGCGTCGCCGGCCTGGGCGGCCCGGGTGAGGGTGAGGGCGGTGGCCGGGAACAGGCCGCCGGCGACCGAGTACCACGCGTCGCACCCGGCGTTCAGTCCGGCCGCCGCTGCCCAGTCGCCGCTGACACCGACGCCGACCGTGTCCGGGAGCAGCGCCCGCAATGCCGCGACGCGCTGTCGGGCGGCCTCCGGGTCCTCGGGCACCGGCGGGATCTTGACCGCGGCCACGTTCGGCAACTCGGCGATACGGCTGTGAAGTTCGTCGCTGAAGTGGACATGGGTGGTGCGCGGGTTGTCGTACACGCACAGCGGCACCGACAGCTCACGCGTGACGCTCTCGTACAGGCCGAACACCTCGTCGTCGGTGAGGGCCTGATACGTCATCGGGGCGAGCAGGACCGCGGACACGCCCGCCCGCTGCGCGTCCTCGGCGACGCGCAGTACCTGTGAGGTGCGCAGTGCCCCGATGCCGGCCATGACCGGCACACCGTCGGCGGCCTGGACCGCGAGCCTGGCCACGCGGGCGCGCTCCTCACGTGTGAGGTAGGCGTAGCCGCCGGTGGAGCCGAGGGCGCCGATGGAGTCGACGCCGGCGGCGGCGAGGCGGGAGACGAGGGCGCTGAACGCCCGCTCGTCGATGCCGTCTTCCGTCGTGGGCGTGAGGGGGAAGGCGCTGAGGCCGCGGAACATGGAAGGACTCCTCGGTGTGTGGTGACTGTCGGCGAGGCTTGTCGGGACGGGGCGGGCAGAATACGTGGGGTGCAGAGCAGGCCGGGAGAACGTGGCGACACGGGCGTCGGCGTGGCCGAGGCGCTGATGTCGGCCCTGTTCGCCGCGGTGGAAGCCGGTGGCTACCTCACCGGAGCGCGGTCCATGCCGCTGGGACTGCGCCCCACCGCCGAGCGCCCCACCACCCACGCCGAGCTGCCCGAGGGCGCCACACTCCGACCTCGTCGAGCCGTGTGACCTCCCCGCACAGCACCGCGATCAGGCGGGAACCTCAAAGATGAGTTCGAGGCCGTCTTCCTCGTCCCATTGCTCTCCGACCTCCACGAAGCCGAACCCGGAGATCGTGGCCAGGGACGCCGCGTTGTCCGGACTGATCGTCACCCGCACGATCCTGACGCGGGCTTCGGCGGCGGCCCGCTCCACCAATGCGGTCAATATGGCCCTGGCGTAGCCCTGACGACGGTGGGCGGGGACCACCGAGTAGCCGAGCTCCACCATGCCCGCGTCGTCCGGCGGGCCGTGGAACCCGGCATATCCCACGACGGCACCCTCAGGCTCGGCCACCACGATCTGCGTGAGCCACCCCGCGCAGCCCGGGTCCGAGTTCAGCTGACCGACCCGATACCGCCACACCCACTTCGCCCTGTTGGTGACGAAGTACTCGGGGAGGGCGACACCGGCCTCCGAACCGGCCTGCGCCAAGTCGTCCTTCAGCAAGGCGTTCATGGCCGTGGTCGACAACTCGACGAATCGCACTGACTTGGTGCTCGCTGGGACTGGGGTGCCGCGCTCGGCTTTGTCTGTCACAGCGCGAATGGTCATGGAGAGCCGAGGACATGTCCAACAAATTTCGCGGCGGCCGGGCCGACAAAGCGCTATGGTGCGCCGATGTCATCGATCAAGCAGTTCCAAGTCACCTTCGACTGCGCGGAACCCGAGCGCGTCGCTCGCTTCTGGTGCGAGGTGCTGGGGTACGTCGTACCGCCTCCCCCGGAGGGGTTCGCCACTTGGGACGCATACAACAGTTCTCTGTCTCCTGCGGATCAGGGTGCGTGGTTCGCGTGCGTCGATCCCTCGGGAGTGGGACCGCGCCTCTACTTCCAGCGCGTTCCCGAAGGCAAGGTCGTCAAGAATCGGGTACATCTCGACGTACGGGTCGGCACCGGACTCGTGGGGGAAGAACGCCTGGCCACGCTTGAGGCCGAATGCGCACGACTGGTCGCTCTCGGCGCGGTGCGCGTGCAGCTCCTGCTCGCCGATGAAGACAACGAGTCCTGCATCTCGATGCAGGACATCGAGGGAAACGAGTTCTGTCTCGACTGAGGGGCCTTCGGGGGGAGGGGGCGGGCAGCGCAATGTGCGCCATGTCACGCATGGCAAAAGCGGCCTAAGTTGCCCAGATCACAGCACAAATGTCCATTTACGCCCATTCTCGGAGCGGCTACCGAAGCCCGAAGTGGAGCGCGCCCAAATGGACTTGGACACACCGCGTCCAAGTGATCCAGGACACAGCGTTCGTGATGCTCCACCTCGCTCCCCCCGAGAAAGGTGCCCATCATGGCCGCATACCTGTGCCCGCCCGCCGTGATCCACGGCGAGCACACCGTGAAGACCAGCCAGATCGTGGCGGAGGTGCGCGACCGGCACCCGCACGCGGCGTGGGCGCCGCGGATCGACGCCATCGCGGCCAGTACGGGCATCGAGAACCGCGGATGGATGCTGCCGCTGGAGACCGCCGTCGCGCCCGGCGACGGGAGCGGCCTGCCGGCTGCCGGGATCGGGCCGGCGCGAGAGGCGCTGGCCGGAGAGGGCTTCACCGAACAGGACGTAAATCGCGTGATCGCCGCCCTCGAGGCGATACCCGCGCCGCAGACCGTCCAGGAGCGCACCGCGCCGGCCTGGGCGGCCGTGCGGTCCGGCGGGGAGCGTGCGGCGCGCGGGGCCCTGCAGATCGCCGGGCTGGACGCGGCGGACGTCGACTGCTTGATCACCAGTAACTCCACCACCCCGGCGCTGCCGGGGCTGGACGTCGCCCTGGCCAACGAGCTCCCGCTCCGCGGCGACGTGATGCTGCTGCCGGCCACGCAGTGGGCCTGCGTCGCCGGGACCCGCTCCCTGGCGCTGGCGGCGGATCTCGTGGCCGCCGACCCCGACCGGGTGGTCCTGGTCGTGATCGCGGAGGCACTGAGCACGACCTACCAGCCCGCGGACGACACTCTGGAGTCCTTGATCGTCCGGTTGCTGTTCGCCGACACCGCGGTCGCCGCGGTGGTCACGGGCCGCCCGAGGCCCGAGTCGGTGCTGCGACTGGACGCCGCCTGGCACCACACTCTGCCCGGCACCCAGGACCTGCACCGTCTGGAGACCCGTGAGGACGGCACCCACTTCGTGATGGACCGGCGCGGGCCGCGCGCCGTGCAGGAGACGGTCACCGCGATGTGGGAGTGGCTGCGCGTCCGTTACCAGGACGACCCCGGCTCCTGGCACCCCGACGTCCTGCTCGCGCACCCGGGCGGGACGCGCGTGCTGGAGTACATGGAGCAGACGATGCCCGACGGGTGGCCGGCGGGGCTGCTGGATTACAGCCGGGAGAGCTACACCAGCGGCAACCGCGGAGGCGCCGCCGTGTTCGACATCCTGCGCAGAGCGCACGACGCCGGGCAGGAACGCGGCAGCCGTGCCGTCCTGTACGCGGCGGCCCCGGGCCTCACGGCCACCGCTCTGGAAGGGGAGTGGCTGTAACCCGTACCGACGGTAGGGGCGCCCCTACCGCCGGTGACGCCGCTCGACGGGCGCGAGTGACCCGGCTCACCCGCAGCCGCGTCACCTCGCGGCCGTCGCCACGGACGCCCAGACCACCTTGCCGGTGTCGGTCCACCGCACCCCCCACCGGGTGGTGAGTCCATGCACGATGTGCAGGCCACGGCCACCGTCGTCGAGGAGCGCGCCCCGGCCCAGCCGGGGCCTGCCGTTGCCGGTGTCGCCCACCTCGCACAGCAGACCGTGACCGGCCCTGATCAGCCGTATCGTGAGGGGCCCTTCGGCGAAGCGGACCGCGTTGGCGACCAGTTCGCTGACCACCAGCAGCACGCTGTCCCGGGTGTCGGCTCGGATGCGCCATTGCCCCAGCAGCGCGGAGACCAGCACACGGGCCCGGGCGGCCGCGTCGCCGCGGGCGGGCAGCCGCCAGGTCGCGGTGTCCCCCTTGCGGTAGCCGATCATGCGCGCCAGCAGCAGGGTCACGTCGTCGCGCCGGCGCACGGGCGCCAGCTCGGAGACCACGCGCCGCGCGGCCTGCTGCAGGGCGTCCCAGGGGTGCACGGTGGACACGACGTCCGCCAGCTTGCCGATGCCCTCGTCGATCGACAGGGCGGGGTCCTCCACCAGGCCGTCGGTGTAGAGGGCGAGCAGCGAGCCCGGGGGGACGTCGAACACGTGCACGTCGAACGGCTCCCGCAGCGCGAACTCGGCGCCCAGCCCGGGGTGCGGGCGTACGGCGATGGAGCCGGCGGGCCCGTCCGGGGGCACCAGGACCGGGGGGAGGTGGCCGGCGCTGGACAGCGCCGCCTGGTGGCTGACCGGGTCGTAGACGACGATGCAGCAGGTCGAGCCGAGGGCGCTGTAACCGGCCACCAGCCCGGACTCCGAGTCGTCCAGCAGCGTCACGGTCTCGTCCAGGTGCTCCAGCACCTCGTTGGGCGCCAGCCCCGCGGACAGCAGCGCGCGGGCCTCCATGCTCAGCTGCCCCATGGTCGCCGCCGCTCCCAGGCCGTGCCCGACGACGTCACCGACCACCAGCGCGGTGCGGCCGTCCGGCAGCGGGAAACTGTTCACCCAGTCACCGCCGACGCCCGCGCTGTCGGGGGTGGCGGGCTGGTAGACGCTGGCGGTCTCGATGGTGTCCCCGCCGGAGCGTGGCAGCAGCCGGCGCTGCAGCGCCAGCACCTGCGTGTGCTCGCGCTGGTGCTGGCGGGCCAGGTCCACGTGATGGGAGGTCCTGGCGACCAGCTCCTGCAGGTCGAGCAGCTCGCCCTCGTGGAAGGGGCGGTCCGTCCGCCGCCAGACCTCCGCCACACCCAGAACGACGGGCGGCGCTCCGTTCAGAACCAGCGGTATGTACGCCACCCCAGCCGCCCGGTCGCCTGGCACCAGGGCACGGACCAGTCGCGCGCTGCCGAGCGCCCGCTCGATCGCCTCCCGGTCGGGTATGACGATGGCCTGCGCGGCATCGTCACGCCGTATCGCCTGCGACAGCAAGCGGCTCGCGTCGCTGGGAAGATCGTCGCCCGGAATCACATAGCCGTCGGGCCACGCCCGGTCCGGCACCAGGGCGGCACGCCGCAGCCGGATGCGCCGCTGCGGCTCCTCGGTGACCACCTCGCCCGTCCACACGGCGAGGTCGAGGTCGATGGCGGCCACGTCTCCCCAGGCCAGCAGTGACTCCGCCAGCGACTGTGCGGTCTCGCCGATGTCCAGCGAGGTGCCGATCGCGGTCTCGGCGGCGTACAGGTGCAGCCTCCTGGCCATGGCGATCAGGGAGACGGTCAGGCCCTCCTGCGGCGGCGCGGCGGCCAGGATGCTCATCGAGACCACCAGCTCCGACCCGTCGCGGCGCCGCAGGCGCTGGACCCTGGCGACGTGCGGCTCTCCGGTCTCCAGGACCTGCCGCAACCGCCGCGTGACGGTCGGTACGTCCCAGGGAGGCAGAAGATCGACGAAAGAGCTCCCGGTCGCGGCCTCCACCCCCGTGAAAACGGGGGCGCCCAGATTGCAGCGGGTGATTCTCAGATCCCGGTCCAGATTGACCGCGCCGAGGATCTGCTCCTGACGGCCGGGGGCCGGATGGGCGGGTATGCGTTGGCGAGCGGCGCTGTCGCCCTGCGGGTCGGCAGAACCGGCGCCCGCTGCCGCCCCGCCCCGTGGGATGTACTGCCCCAAGGCGCCGCTGACCATGTCGAACGGCGACGCGGACGAGGGGGAGGGGGTGGAGTCCATGCGACTCTCTCAGCTCGCTCGCCAACCCCGGCACAGCGCCGGGGCCGTGCCAGAACCCGGGCGACAGGGCCCCGAGATTCCTGACCGCACACCTCATTCAATAACACCCGGGGCCGCTTCGCCCACACCAGCGGATCGCAGGGCGAGGAGGGCCAGCAAGGACGACGGGCCGGAAGCGAGATCGGCCGGAACGCCGCCCGCGTAGGAACGGCCGGGTACCACCAGTTGTCCGCAGACGGACCTCTCCGGGTGCCGTCCCGTCCGGCCGCCGCAGAACGTCAGTCCGCCGTCTGTGCCGGACCCTGCGTCACCTTCCGCAGCAGCGGCCTGCTGCCGCCGATCGCGGCGAGCATGGCCAGGGCGCCGATCGCCACGCAGATCACCAGTTGCACGGCACCGGAGGTGTTGATCGTGGTGCCGGCGGCCTTGTTGAGCTGCGTGGCGCCGAAGGCGCCCATCGCGGTGGTGCCGCCGGCCAGGACGGCCAACGGGATGACGGTCTCGCGGATCCGGGCACGGTCCAGCACCTCGAGCGGGGTGCCGGACAGCCGGAGGAGGCCGTACACCCGGCGCCGGTCGAGGACGTTCGCGGCTGCCGTGAGACCGGCCGAGGCGGCCGCGACGAGGAAGCTCAGCACCAGGGTGGCGGTGCTGACCGTGGCGACGCGGGCCATGGCCGTGTCGTCCGGCGCGGAGACGTACTCCTGCGTGAACGGGTACCGGCCCGCCCCGAGGGGCGTCAGGGCGGTGACGGCGGTGTCGATGCCCTTCTGTCCGCCGGAGACCTGGGCGATCACGCCGTCGACGCCACCGAGCAGGCTGTCGTAATCGTCCTCGCTCGTGACGGCGACGGTCGCCGTGACTCCCGCCCGGTTCAGCGCCGTGCGGGCCTCGGTGGCGGCGTGCCGGGCGTCGGCGGCGTTCGCGGTGATCACCGCCACCTGGCCCTGGTGACTCGGGCCGTCGGACCCCAGCGTGCTGACGGAGAAGAAGCCGGCCACGAACCCCGCGAGCACCAGGCCGCTGACCGTACGCCAGGCCCCGCGCGGGTCGTCGCTGAGCCGGCGCGCGGCCAGCAAAGTGACCGGGCCCTTGGCGCGGCGGCCCACGATCCGGCCGAGCCGGTCCACGACCCACGGACCGAACAGCCAGAACGCGCCGTAGAAGAGCACCAGCAGGGCGATGAGCTGCCGGGTCTTCAGCTGGCCGCCGTCGCCCGTGCTCATCCAGATGTAGAGGAGGACCGCGAGGAAGAAGACCAGGCGGATCGCACGGGTTCGCCGCGGGTCGGCCTGCTGGGCGACGCCCAGCGGCGACGTGGCCACCTGACGGAGCATCGTCACCGCACTCACGGTGATCAGCGCGGTGACGGCCAGCACCACCGCCGCGAGCCACGGCAGCCCCACCCACAACCGGCCGGTGTACCAGGAGCCCACGCCGTACGGCAGCTCGGCGAGCACGGGCAGGAGCGTCGCGTAGGCGAGCGCGCCCGCCAGGGCCCCGGCCGCGCCGACTCCCGCCGCCTCGACGGCGGTCATGGCGAGGATCTGCCGCGGGGTGGCGCCCGCCAGCCGCAGTCCGGCGAGCCGCTGTTCGCGCCGGGCCGCGCCGAGTCGTCCGGCGGCCGAGGCCAGTACGACGACCGGCATGACGAGCAGCACCACGCCCAGCAGTACGGTCGCCTGGTCGATGCCGGTGAACACGCTCGCCCGGGTGGCGGTGAACCCGGAGACCAGTGCGCGCTCGGTCAGGTCCTTGTCGTAGTAGTTCTGCTCCCCGGCGGCCTTGGAGACGGCCGCGTCCCCGGGTGCCCGCCCGGCCACCGCGACCAGTTCGTCGGGCGAGGCGAGACCGGCGGCGCCGATCGTGCCGTAGGACGTCACCTTCGGGAAACGGTCGGCGAGTTGGCCGGCGGGAAGCTTGTGCAGCAGCTCGGCCAGGGCCGGCGAGACGTACACCTGCCCCTGCTTCGGGAAGCCGCTCAGGCCGGGCGGCGCGGGGGTCTGCTCGCGGCCGGGCAGTTGGGCCAGGTTCACGACGGTGACGGGTTCCTGGCGGACGTGCGTCGTGGTCGTGACCTGGACGGCCGTCGCCCGCTGCGCCGGTACGGCGTCGGGCGTACGCCAGGTGGTGTGGCCGGCGCGGGCACCGGCGCCGAGGGAGGCGGCGATCATCACCAGCAGCAGGAACGAGCCGACGGCGGCGGCGCCGGCCGCGAGCAGCTGGGACTGCAGACCGCGGCGGCCGGAGGACCTGGCGAGGTGCCAGGTCAGGGGAAGGACGGGGGAACGCATGGCGGCTGCTCCTGCGGCTCAGGCGACGGTGTACTGGGAATGGCCGCTGATCCGGCCGTCGCGGACCTGGAGGATGCGGCCGCAGTGGGCGGCGACGTCGGCGTCATGGGTGACCATGACCAGGGCGGCACCCGTCTCCCGGGTGGCGAAAGTCAGCAACTGCACCACCTCCGTGCTGGTGCGCTGGTCCAGGGCGCCGGTGGGCTCGTCGGCGAAGACCACGTTCGGCTCGACGGCCAGCGCGCGGGCGATGGCGACCCGCTGGGCCTGTCCGCCGGAGAGCTGGCCGGGGCGGCGGTGCTCCAGCCCCTCCAGGCCGAGCGGCGCGAACCAGCGGCGGGCGCGTTCGACGGCCTGCCTGCGCGGCACGCCCTCCAGCATCAGCGGCAGGGCGACGTTCTCCTCGGCGGGGAGTTCCGGCAGCAGCTGCCCGAACTGGAACACGAACCCGAACCGCTTGCGGCGCAGTGCGCTGAGCCGGTTCTCGCCGAGCGTGTCGATGCGGTCGCCGCGCAGCAGCACCTGGCCCTCGTCGGGGCGGATGATGCCGGCCAGGGTGTGCAGCAACGTGGACTTGCCGGATCCGGACGGGCCCATGATCGCCAGCGAGTCGTGCTCACCGACCTCGACGTCCACGCCGGCCAGGGCGGTGGTGGAGCCGTACTTCTTGACGAGGCCGTGTCCGGCCAGAACGGTGCTCATGGTGTGTCGTGGCCCTTCTCAGCGCTCGAACTTCCAGGTGACGCTCTTGGCGTCGGCATCGGTCACACGGACGGGGATCTCGACGGTCCCGCCGCCGCTCTTGTCGCCGGTGCAGGTGAGGGCGGCTCCGGCCACGGCCTTGAGGCCGGTCGGGCAGGTGACGTTCGAAACCTTGTCGCCGACCCAGGGCAGCGGGTGGTACTTGCTCTCGGTGCGGCCGGCGACGATGTTCGCCGCGAGCGCCCTGTGGCCGTCCACCGAGGCCGTGCTGTACTCGTCCAGGCGGCTGGTCGACTCGGTGCCGGAGAGCAGATACGTGCCGAGGCCGCCCAGCGCGACCACGGCGGTCGCACCGCCGACGACGCCGACGAGGAACTTGCTGCGCTGCATCGCGTACTCCTGAGGTCCGTGGTGAGGATGCGGCTCCACCCTCGCCCGCGGGCCCTGGCACGCGCCTCGGCCGAACGGTCAGGGCGCGGGCCGGTCCCCTCGGCCATTCGGCCGGTGCCGTCGCCGACGCGCCGGCTCACGGTGGCCGGCGTGAAGCCCGTTTCCGTCCGGGGCCGCGCCCGCGGCGTCGCCGTCGGTGCCCCGTCTGACAGACCCTGGCCGTGATGCTCGCTGGGCCGTGCGGTGCTGTGCGGCATCCTCGACGCGGGCGCCCTGCTCGTCCTCGCGGTCCGCGGAGATGTGGCACTGAGCGGCGACGTGATGATGTGCGCCCGCACCATGCCGGCCATGTCGAGCAGCCCTTCGCGGATCGCGGGGAACGACCGCCGTTGCGGGTGCTGGAAGTGTGCCGCGCGGTTAGTGTCGAGGGGGCTTTCCACACCTGACGGTGTGGTGGTGGGCGTTCGCCGTCCCGACGGAGAGAAGGAGCGTGGTCGGTGTGGCCCGCAGTCGCCGGTTGATCCTGAGCTCGCCGTCCAAGGTGTGGGACCTGCTGTCCGACGGCCATCGCTACGGGGAGTGGGTCTCCGGAACGCAGCAGATCATCGCCGCGGACCCGCACTGGCCGGACGTGGGCGCCCGCTTGCGGGTCCGGGTCGGCGTCGGCCCACTGGTCCTCGACGACATCTGTGTCGTACGCATCTGTGAGCCGCGACGCCGACTGGAACTGGAAGCGAAGGCGGACCCCTTCGGCGCGGCCCGCATCGCCATGCAGTTGATCCCCTGGGGCGAGAACACTCTTTTCGTCCTCGACTGGCATCCCCTGCGGGGACCCGGCATCCGGATGCACGGGCTCCCGGTGGACTACATCGTCTCGATCCGCAACGGCATGATGCTGACCAAGCTGGCCCGGATCGCTGTGCGCGAGGGCCGCGACGTTGCCGATGAGGCTCTCCAGGGCAACCGGAGCGAATGAGAGACATCACCACAGCTCAGCGGGGGCAGGCCCGGTCGGGCGATGGTTGTGCAGGCCGGCAGCCCGTCAGGCCGTCGGTCCACCAGCTTCCTGGCCGCCAGCCCTACGTCGCGGGCCTCCCCCGGTCTTGGCCTGAGCACGTTCCGACGCGGCCGACCCCGACTCCCGGCTCCACAACCCCAGTCGCACCGAAGAACGGGGACACCGAGCGCATGCGGGAAGTCGACACTGACCCGGCAGGGGAGGATATATGGAAAAATTACGCAGGATGAGCAAGGGGGAACGCCTGTGAGCAGCAGCCCTCCCGGCAAGCTGGGCTACGAGGACGCGTTGCCTGACCGCACCGGCCAGGCCGAGGCCTTCGACGCCATCGGCGACCACTACGACGAGGCCTTCCCGCACAAGGAAGGGCAGGTCGCGGCCGCCGAGTGGCTCGTGGACTCCCTGCCGGCCGGGTCCCGCGTGCTGGACCTGGGGTGCGGCACCGGGCTCCCGACCGCCCGGCAGCTGGCGGAGGCGGGCTTCGAGGTCATCGGCGTCGACCTGTCGGGCGGAATGGTCGCCCTTGCCCGCGAGCACGTGCCCGACGGCACCTTCCACCAGGTGGACATCGCCGACCTGCGGCCGGGAGGACCCTGCGACTTCGGCCGGTTCGAAGCGGTGGCCGCCTTCTTCTCCCTGCTCATGCTGCCGCGCGCCGAGATCCCCGTCGCGCTGCGGACCGTCCACCGTCTCCTGGTGCCGGACGGCATGTTCGTGCTGTCGATGGTGGAGGCCGACGTGGACGACTTCTCGATCCCGTTCCTCGGAAGGACCATCCGGGTGTCCGGCTACCTGCGGGACGAGCTGAGGGAGACCGTCGAGGCGACCGGCTTCGAGATCGTCGACGAGGCCTCCTACACCTACGCACCCGCGAGCGCCGACGTACCACCCGAAGTGCAGATCTTCCTGCGCTGCAGGCGGCACGGCTGACGGCTCCCTCTCCGCCCGCACCGGCAGGAGCCCGCCCAGACGGAAGCGACACTGTGACCAGGCACCTGGGAGCTCATGAACACCCCGGCAGGGAGGCCAGGGCGAGCGAACATGTCACGCCCGCGCGTCGGCCACAGCTCCTCGGACCGCAGACCGACCGGCTCCGCTACCTCGACGAGGCGACGCGCCGGATCGCCCGCGGCATCGATCTCGACGAGACCTTGCACGAACTGTGCCGGGCGGCCGTGCCCGCCTTCGCCGACACAGCCTTCGTCCACCTGTCCGATCCGCTGCCGGTCGGGGACGAAGGTCCTGGCGCCCCCATCATCCTGCGGCTGCACAGCACGGACCGGGCGCCCTCGAGGGATCCGGCCGCCCACGGGCCCCCGCTCCCCCCGGAGACCTCGGCGGACAGGCGACCGCCGGACGTCATACGTCCGGCCGCCGACGGCCGGCTGACCGAGTTGCTGCAAGCCGGGCAGCCCGTGCCGGGGGACGCCCCAGGGGTCGTTCCCGCCCTGACCGAGTTGCTGGGACCGGTGAGTGTTCCCGGAGCGGCGCGACCCGGACCGCGGCTGATCATCGCCCCGCTGCACGGCCGCCGCCACGTCATGGGCAGCGTCGTCCTCATACGCCGTCCCGACCGGCCCGCCTTCACCGAAGACGACCTGCTCGTCGCCTCCCAGCTCGCCACCCACACCGCACTCGGCGTCGACAAGGCCGCCCTCTACCTCCGCGAGACATCGGTCGCCGCCGCGCTGCAGCGCACGATGCTCCCTCCCGCGCTGCCCCAGCCGACCGGAGTCCGGCTGGCGAGCCGTTACCTGCCCGCCTCGCGGACCTCCCAGGTGGGCGGCGACTGGTACGACGCGATCCCCCTGCCCGGCAACCGTGTCGCGCTGGTGATCGGCGACGTCATGGGTCATTCCATGACGTCGGCCGCCATCATGGGCCAGCTGCGCACCATCGTGCAGACCCTGGCAGGGCTCGACCTTCCTCCCGACGAGGTCCTGCACCACCTCGACGAGCAGGCGGAGCGGCTGGGCAGCGAGCACATCGCGACCTGTCTGTACGCGATGTACGACCCCGTACTCCATCGGCTGCTGGTCGCCAACGCCGGTCACCCGCCCCCTGTGCTCCTCCACTCGGACGGCCGGGAGGAGGT
The DNA here is from genome assembly GCF_056433405.1 of Streptomyces sp. NPDC044719. Lineage (NCBI taxonomy): Bacteria > Bacillati > Actinomycetota > Actinomycetes > Kitasatosporales > Streptomycetaceae > Streptomyces > Streptomyces sp. NPDC044719. The sequence continues at coordinate 291,256 of NZ_JBWKHE010000002.1, read as the reverse complement.
GCTGCCGATCCCGCCCGGGGCGCCGATCGGCGTCGGCAGCGGCGTCTTCGAGTCCACCGAGATGCACGCGCCGTCCGGAGCGACTCTGCTGCTGTACACCGACGGGCTCGTCGAGTCCCGCGACTCGGACGTGCTGTCCGGCGTGGAGCGGTTGTGCGCACACTTGCGCGCTGCCACCGCCGGTCCGGAATCCCCGGGGCTGGAAGTGCTGTGCGACCAGGCACTCGGCACGCTGGGCACGCGTGACCGGGACGACGACATCGCGCTGCTCGCGGCCCGGTTCGAGGGCATCCTGCCGGAGACGGTGGCGTACTGGTACATGGCTCCACGGCCGCAGACCGCGGGTCAGGCACGCCGGCTGACGCGAAGGACACTGCACCACTGGGGTCTGGACGCGATGGTCGAGCCGGCCGAACTGCTGGTCAGCGAGGTGGTGGCGAACGCCGTACGCTTCGCGTCCCGGCCGATCACCCTGCGCCTGCTGCGCACGGACGTCCTCCGCTGCGAAGTGGGCGACGACTCCCCGCAGGTGCCGAGGATGCGGCACGCCGGGCTGAGTGACGAGGGCGGCCGGGGACTGTTCCTGGTCGACCAGCTGGCGGAACGCTGGGGGGCGACCAGGGTGAGCACGGGCAAGGTCGTCTGGTTCGAGCAGGCGCTGCCCGGCCGGGAATGACAGGGAGGCCGGGGAGGCGTGCGGCCCGCCCGGGGGTCAGTCCAGGGACAGCTCCCGTTCGCGGTCGGCGTCCCAGGCGGCGAGGTCCACGACCCGGTCGTCCGGGAAGAGCGCGCACGTCCGGCCGTCGGCCACGAAGACGCTGAGCGGGGCGGCGTCCAGCACGGACAGGGCCACGGACGTGGCGACGATGTGGGTGACGTCGCAGACGGCACCGATACGGAACAGCGACCGCGACTCCGTGGTGACCTCGTCTCCCCCGGCCCGCAGGACGATGCGCTGGTCGGCGGCGACCGCGCGGGTGGTGACCGCGACCGCGATGTTCTCCAGCCCGTCGGAGGCGACGGCCGCCAGTGCGCGGGCCCGCCGGACACAGAGACGTTCCAGCAGGAAGCGGTCGCCGCCACGGCCCAGGACGACGGGGATGCCGAGGGCGCGGGCCAGGGGCAGACAGGGTGCGTGCGGATTGCGTTCCACGGCGACGAAGCGCAGCCCGAGTCGGCGCAGCTGGGCCGACAGGCGCAGGCCCACCTGCCCGAGTCCGACCACCACGACATGGCCCCGGCGCGGGATCGAGCGGGCTCCCAGAATGGTCGTCATGCGGTGCCCGGTGAACCGGTCGACGACACTGGCGGTGAAGACGGCCGCCAGGACCAGGGCCAGGAGCATGGAGGCGGCGGAGAAGATCTTGTACCACCCGGGTCCGTGCTCGGCGGCCGGTGAGGACCCGATCGTGGTGAGCGTACGGGCGGCGTGCCAGATCGCGTCGGTCCAGTGCTCGTGCAGCACGAGGACGCCCAGGGTGACATCCACGGCGAGGACCGTGAGCAGGGCGGCGAAGCTCGCGACGAGTGCCCTGGCCGAGGTGCCGAGCGAGCGGAACCAGGCGGGGAGCGTGCTGCGCGGCCGGGAGCGCCCGCCGGCGGTGAGGGCTCGCCTGGGGACCCGCTCGACGACGGTCGTCCGGCCGTCGCGGCGGACCCCGACCACGTCGTCGCCGGCCGGCAGGAGCACGGCGTACCGCGGTGCGAGACAGCTGGCGAGGAGGCTGGGCACGATGACGTCGGTCGTGCTGAGCACCGTGCAGTTCGGGACCGTCCGGGAGACCTCGTCCGCGACCGTGCGGTCGAAGATGGTCACGACCAGGCGGACGCCCGGCTTGAGATGCTCGGCCAGCAGCGCGTAGCGCAGGGCGACGATGTCGTCCCGGGAGACGATGACGATGCCGTCGGCCGGCTCCCGCAGGCGCCTGCGCAGGGCGTCGTCGTCGGGGCGGCTCAGCCGGTCCGCGGTGCTGCCCCAACGGCTGATGCGCGCGGCGGCCGAGCCGCCCAGGGCCTCGTCGTCCTCGATGATGACGACGCGCTGCCCTGGTGCCGGGGCCGGGGCGGCAGCCGCGGCAGAGGCTGGGGCGTGCGGGTGGGCGTCGTCGTGCGGTGTCCGTGGACTCAACCCTTCGGCCTTTCTACGGCTGCCGGGGCCCGGAGTACCCCGTGATCGGCGATGATCGGCAAGGGCGCGGCGGATGGCCTGATCGAGGCGTGCGCAGGGGTGGGGCACGGTCGAGGAACCCTGTACGGGTGCCGAAGCGGTCTTTTTTGTACCACTCCCCCACGGGGGGCCGACTCGTCCGGCTGTCTGAAGACTCACGGCCGGATTCGTACGTCTGTCGAAGGGACCTTCCCCCCCCCCACGGTGCCGCCCGCGACCGGCAGACCGGCGTCCCGGCACGGCGTCCCCGGCTCCCGCCGCCGGCACGAAAGGCCGGTGTGCCCCACGGCCTGTAGAACAGAGAGAGGACCACCTGCCCGGGAGTCCCCATGACCGGTACCCACCTGCTCCGCGCCCGCCGGAGAAGGCCTGCTCACGCCCCGCAGGCCATCGAGCCACCGGGGAACGCCGAGCTGGTCGTCAGCGTGCTGGCGGTGACGGTCCTGGTCGAGCTCCTCGGCGCCCTGTCCCGGTCCCCGGTGTGGCTCCTCGGGCTGCTGGTCTTCCTGCCGGGCACGGCGTCGGCCCTGTGCACGGTCCGGCAGACGAGGTTCGTCTCCGCGTGGGCCACGCTCGTCGTCACCCTCACCGTGCTGCTCCGCCACGACGAAGGGGGCGGATGGCTCGACCGGACGCTGCTGGTGCTGTTCACCCTCGCGCTGGGGACGACCTCGGTCTACGCCTGTGAGCGGCGTATCAGGCGTGAGGACGAGATGCTCCGCCTGCGCTCCACCGCCGCGGCCATGCAGCGGCACATCCTGCGCCCCCTCCCCCTGGTCACCGACGACGTTCTGGTCAACGGTGTCTACGAACCCGTGCAGGAGGACCGTCTCGTCGGCGGCGACATCTACGACGTGGTGGTTTCTCCCTGGGGGACCCGGGTGCTGATCGGGGACGTGCAGGGCAAGGGGCTGGCCGCCGTGGGCGCGGCGTTCGCCGTGATCGGCGCCTTCCGCGAGGCGGCGCACCGCGAGCCCACGCTCACGGCTCTCGTCGACGCCCTGGACACCGCGGTCGTCCGCCACAACTCCTACGCCGAACAGACCGGTGACGACGAACGGTTCGTCACGGCCCTCATCATCGGTGTCGACGACGGCCCCGAGGCGCAGCTCGTCAACTGCGGGCACGTTCCGCCCTGGTTGATGGACGACCTCGAAGTGACCACACCGCCGCTGGACTCCGGTGTGCCGCTCGGTCTCGCCGGGCTGGCCGCCGAGCCCACGACCGTGCACTGGTTCGACTTCCCGGCCGGTTCGACGCTGCTGCTGGGCACGGACGGACTCACCGAGACCCGTGCGCCCGACGGCACGTTCTACCCGGTCGAGGAGCGGCTGACGAGCCACCTGGGGGTCTCCCCCACCAAGCTCCCCCGGGCCCTGTTCGAAGACGCCCGCGCCTTCACCGACCACGACAGCCGCCACGACGACTTCGCGGTCCTGACCGTCCGCCGCTCCCCGCACCTGCCCTGAGCACGGAGCCGTCAGCCGCCCGGGGCAGGGAGCACCTGCGGGCGTGAGCCGTGTCGCATCGAAATGGGTGGGACTTGCTATGCAACGAGTTGCATAGCACCATCGCCGTCATGGCGCTCGAACACGCGATCCTGGTGTCGCTCCTGGAGAAGCCGGGATCCGGCTATGAGCTGGCCCGGCGTTTCGAACGGTCCATCGGCTACTTCTGGACCGCCACCCACCAGCAGATCTATCGCGTACTGAAGCGCATGGAGAACGACGGCTGGGTCGAAGCCCGGGACGTCCCGCAGCAAGGACGGCCGGACAAGAAGGAGTACTCCGTCGCCGACCTCGGCCGGGCCGCGCTGTCCTCGTGGCTGCACGATCCGATCGAGCCGGAGAGCGTCCGCCACGACCTGGCGGTGAAGATCCGGGGTGCCGCCTTCGACGACCCTGCCGCCCTGATCCGCGAGGTGGAGCGGCACCGGCAGGCGCACCGGGACCGGCTGGCGCACTATCTGGCGGGCGAGGAACGGGACTTCACGGGGCCCGGAGCCGGTGCGGCCGCCCAGAAAGCGCCGCTGGACGCGGAGCGGGAGCTCCAGCACGTCGTACTGCGCGGCGGCATCGCGTACGAGCGGATGATGATCGGCTGGCTGGACGACGTGCTCGCCACGCTGGCCCGGTTCGGCCCGGGCCACTGACCGGCCTGACCGACCGCGCCACCGCACCGGCCACACCGCTCCTCCTCTCCGGCCGCCATACCTCTCGATTCCCATCCGTCCACCAGCCGAAAGGGGTCCTCACCATGGCTGACCAACTGCTCTTCAACCCGCGCACCTACGACCCCGCGCACTTCGACCCCGAGACGCGCCGCTTGCTGCGTGCCACCGTCGACTGGTTCGAGGAGCGCGGGAAGCGGCGGCTGATCGAGGACTACCGGACCCGCGCGTGGCTCGGTGACTTCCTGGCCTTCGCCGCGAAGGAGAGCCTGTTCGCCACCTTCCTGACGCCGTCGTCCGCCGCAGGGGAGGGGGAGCCGGACAAGCGGTGGGACACCGCCCGTATCGCCGCGCTCAACGAGATCCTCGGCTTCTACGGTCTGGACTACTGGTACGCCTGGCAGGTCACCATCCTCGGCCTCGGCCCGGTCTGGCAGAGCGGCAACACCGCCGCCCGCGCCCGCGCCGCGGAACTCCTCGCCCAGGGAGAGGTGTTCGCGTTCGGCCTGTCCGAGAAGGCCCACGGCGCCGACATCTACTCCACCGACATGCTGCTCGAGCCCGACGGCGACGGCGGCTTCCGCGCCACCGGCTCCAAGTACTACATAGGCAACGGCAACGCCGCCGGACTCGTCTCCGTCTTCGGCCGCCGTACCGACGTCGAGGGCCCCGACGGGTACGTCTTCTTCGCCGCCGACAGCCGTCATCCGGCCTACCACCTGGTCAAGAACGTCGTCGACTCGTCCAAGTTCGTCAGCGAGTTCCGCCTGGAGGACTATCCCGTCACGTCCGATGACGTCCTGCACACCGGCCGCGCGGCCTTCGACGCCGCCCTCAACACGGTCAACGTCGGCAAGTTCAACCTGTGCACCGCCTCGATCGGCATCTGCGAACACGCGATGTACGAGGCCGTCACCCACGCCCACAACCGCGTCCTGTACGGCCGTCCCGTCACCGCCTTCCCGCACGTGCGGCGCGAGCTGACCGACGCGTACGTCAGGCTCGTCGGCATGAAGCTGTTCAGCGACCGCGCTGTCGACTACTTCCGCTCCGCCGGCCCGGACGACCGCCGCTACCTGCTCTTCAACCCGATGACGAAGATGAAGGTGACCACGGAGGGCGAGAAGGTCATCGACCTGATGTGGGACGTCATCGCCGCCAAGGGCTTCGAGAAGGACAACTACTTCAGCCAGGCGGCCGTGGAGATCCGCGGCCTGCCGAAGCTGGAGGGCACGGTCCACGTCAACCTCGCGCTGATCCTGAAGTTCATGCGCAACCATCTTCTCGACCCGGCCGAGTACCCGAGTGTGCCGACCCGTCTCGACGCGGCCGACGACGACTTCCTGTTCCGGCAGGGACCGGCCCGGGGCCTGGGCTCGGTGCGCTTCCACGACTGGCGCCCGGCCTTCGAGGCGTACGCGCATCTGCCCAACGTCGCTCGCCTGCGCGAACAGGCCGACGCGCTCTGCGAGTTCGTCGGCACGGCCGCCCCCGACGCGGAGCAGAGCCGCGACCTCGACCTCGTCCTCTCGATCGGCCAGCTCTTCGCGCTCGTCGTGCACGGGCAGCTCGTCCTGGAGCAGGCCGGCCTGACCGGACTCGACGAGGACGTACTCGACGAACTCTTCGCCGTCCTCGTAAGGGACTTCTCCGGGCACGCCGTCGAACTGCACGGCAAGGACTCGGCGACCGAGCGGCAGCAGGAGTGGGCGCTGGCCTCGGTCCGGCGGCCGGTCGTCGACGAGGCGCGCACGGAACGAGTCTGGCAGCGGGTCGAGGCGCTGTCCGGCACGTACGAGATGGCCCCGTAAGCGCGCCGCATCCATCACCGGTGGCAGGCCTGCGGCCCTGCCACCGGTCGGCGCCGCGCATATTGACGTGTTTGCGTCACCCGGCTAGTGTCCCGGCGACCCGCTCGATTGAAACGATTCAATAGAACGGAGAGGCCATGCTCCCCCGGCGACCCTTCATGCTCGGACTCCTCAGAGGCTTTGTCGTACTCGCGGTGCTCGGCGCCGCGGCCGTACTGCCGACTCCCCCCTCTCCCACGGCGTCCGCCTCGGGCGTGCCTCTCGAGGTGCGGGGCCTGAGCACCAACGGCCGGGTCAATCCTCTGGGTATCGGCGGCGAAGCCCCGGTGTTCGGCTGGCTGTTGGCCTCGTCCCGGCGGGCGGCGACCCAGCAGGCCTACGAGATCCAGGTCGGACGCAGACCAGGGGCCGCCGACGTGTGGTCGTCCGGCAAGGTGCGGTCCGACCGCCAGGTCGACATCGAGTACGGCGGTCCGGATCTGAAGTCGGCCACCCGCTACTACTGGCGCGTCCGGGCCTGGGACGACAAGGGAGCCGTGAGCAGGTGGAGTGCGAACGCGTACTTCGAGACCGGCCTGCTGCATGCCGGCGACTGGGACGGCGCTCAGTGGATCACGCGCGCCGAGGCTTCGAGTGAGCTGGACAAGTGGACCGACTACGCCGCGACAGTCCGGTTCAAGCTCGACAGCGCCGCCTTCGGCATGTTCCTGCGTGCTCCCGACACGAGCAACGGATACATGTGGCAGTTCGACGTCACCGGGCCGAGCCCCACGTTGAGGCTGCACAAGCAGGTCAAGGGCACGTACAGCGTGGTCCAGGAAGTGGATCTCGCGCCCCACGGCTTCACCAAGGCCTCCCTCCTCGCCGACCGGCACACCGTGCGCTACGACGTGGCGGGCGACACGATCAGGACGACGCTCGACGGCAAGCTCGTCAGCACCTTCGCGGACTCCACGTTCACGAAGGGCTTCATCGGCTTCCGCACCCATGCCTGCTGCGACGAACACGGAACGGTGTACGACGCCGTCGTGACCGGAGCCGACGGCAGCATTCTGCTCGACACCGACTTCACCTCCGGCCGGAACCCTTTCTCCGGCGGTGACATCGCCGGCTCCGCCCTCGCCGTCTCGGGCACCACGGACGCCCTGTACGGACCCGACGTCCGGCCGATGCCACTGCTCCGCAAGGGTTTCGCGACCGAGCCCGGCAAGAAGGTCGCCTCCGCACGGGTCTATGCCTCCGCGCTCGGCCTCTACGAGCTGGAGATCAACGGCAAGCCGGTCGGCGACCAGGTGCTCGCCCCCGGCTGGACCGACTACCACCAGCGCATCCAGTCCCAGACCTACGACGTGACGAAACTACTCAGGAGCGGCGAGAACGCGGTCGGCGCGTCCCTTGCGAACGGCTGGTGGGCCGGCAAGGTCGGGATCGGCTGGAGCCGCCAGTACGGCAACGCACCGGCGCTCGTGGCGAAGCTGCGCGTCACCTACACCGACGGTTCCGTCCAGTGGATCGCCACGGACGGCTCCTGGAAGGCGGCTGAGGGGCCCTATGTGAAGGCCGACCTGCAGGACGGCGAGACGTATGACGCCCGTCTGAAGCCGACGGGCTGGAGCCGCGCCGCATTCGACGACACGCGCTGGGAACCGGCTGCGCGGGTGGAGTCGCGCACCGCCCTCCTGGTCCCGCAGAGCGACGAACCGGTGCGCGAGACCCAGGTTCTCAAAGCCCGGAAGATGACCGAGCCCACCGCCGGAACCCATGTCTACGACCTCGGCCAGAACATGGTCGGCGTGTCCCGGCTGACCCTGACCGGCTCCCCCGGCCAGACCGTCAGGATCCGTTACGCCGAAGTGCTCAACAAGGACGGCACTCTCTACACCGACAACTTCCGCAGCGCCAAGGTCACCGACCGCTACGTATTCGCCGACTCCGGAACGGTCACGTACGAACCCACCTTCACCCAGCACGGGTTCCGCTACATCGAGATCACCGGGGTGGACTCACCTCCGGCGCTCACCGACGTCCGAGGCGTCGTCTGGGGCTCCGACCTCCCGTCCACCGGCACGCTGAAGACCTCCGACAACATGCTCGACCGACTGGTCAGCAACATCTCCTGGAGTCAGCGCGGCAACTTCCTCTCCATCCCCACCGACACGCCGGCCCGCGACGAACGCCTGGGCTGGACCGGAGACATCAGCCTGTTCGCGCCCACAGCCAACTACCTCGTCGACACCCGCGCGTTCCTCTCCCACTGGATGGCGGACGTCCGCGGCTCCCAGCACCCCAACGGCGACCTCCCGGCGGTCGTACCGACCCCCCAGGGCCAGTTCGCCGAGAGCGGCGTCGGCTGGTCCGATGTGATGATCACCGTGCCGTACCACGTGTGGCGCTCCTACGGCGACACACGCATCCTGCGCGACAACTACCCCGCCATGCGGAAGTTCTTCCAGTTCGTGCGCGAGAGTGCCGGAGCGGACCTCCTTGAGCCCGGCCGCACGACGTTCTTCACCAACGACTGGCTGCATCTGGACGACCCGACCGAGCAGGGCGTCCTGGGCACCGCCTACTACGCCGAGAACGCCCGCATGATGGCGGAAGTCGCAGACGCCCTGGGCGACGAATCGGCGGCGTCCGACTACCGCAAGCTCTCCGCCGACATCCGTCACGCCTTCACCCAGGCCTACGTCGCAGCCGACGGCACGGTGAAGGGCAACTCCCAGACCGGATACGCGATGGCACTCGGCATGGATCTCGTCGCGGACCCGGCACTCGTCGCCAAGGTCGGCGACAAGTTCGTGGCCAAGCTGGCCCTGACCGACCACCACCTGCGCACCGGGTTCATCGGCACGCCGCTGCTGCTGCCCGCGCTGAGCAGGATCGGCCGGGACGACCTCGCCTACAAGATGCTGCTGCACAAGGACTACCCGTCCTGGGGCTACGAGATCGTCAAGGGCGGCACCACCATGTGGGAGCGCTGGAACTCGATCATGCCCGACGGCGAATTCGGCCCCGTCGACATGAACTCCTTCAACCACTACGCCTACGGCGCCGTGGGCGACTGGATGTTCCGGAACATCGGCGGCCTCTCCCCCATCGAGCCCGGCTACAAGCGCTCCCGGATCGCGCCGGTGCCGGATGGCAACCTGACCGAGGGTTCCGGCAGTCTCCAGACCGTCCACGGCCTGCTGTCGTCGCGCTGGACCAACCGCGACGGCGTCTTCGGCCTGAAGGTGACGGTGCCGGTGAACACGGTCGCGGAAGTCCATGTGCCGGCCGGAACCCGTCAGACGGTGACCGAAGGCGGCCGACCGGCCGACCAGGCCAAGGGAGTCCGCTTCCTCCGTATGGAGAACGGGGCTGCCGTGTTCCAAGTGGGCTCGGGCACCTATGACTTCGGCGTCGGGGCAGGATCTCGCTGAGACGGCCGACGGGGCATCGGTGCACCACCGGGACGGTGTGCCGGCCGAGTTGAATGCCGAGTACTACGCCCAGCGGGCCTCGCACGCACTGATCATCACCGAGGGCACCCAGCGCACTGGCGCCCGGGGTCAGCCTTGAGAGGAAGGTACCGGGAAGAGCATGCAACTACTGGTGGCGTGGGCGAGCAAGCGGTCCGTCGCGTCGAACAACTGGGCCTGCGCAAGGGCGGTTTGACGGCCGCTGCTGACAACCGTGCCGACGGCACGCACCGTGCCCGTGTCCACGGTGATCCGCCGCAGGAACTTCACGGTCAGATCGAGCGAGGTGTACGCCATGCCCTGCGGAAGGGTGGACTGGACAGCGCAACCCGCCGCCGAGTCGAGCAGGGTGGCGAATACTCCGCCGTGCACGCTGCCGATCGGGTTGTAGTGCTCCTCGCCCGGCGTCAGCGAGAAGACCGCCCTGCCGGGCTCCACCTCGTCCAGGGCGAAGTCGACGGTGTAGTTGATGGGCGGCCTCGGCAGCCGCCCCGCCTGCAGCTCACGCAGGAAGTCGATGCCGGCCATGCGGCCGGCGGCTTCCGCCAGCACCGCGGGATCGTCCCACTGATACGTACGTGTTCGCCCCACGCCCGGCACCCTCCCAGTTGGCTTTGCCAAGTGAAGCTAGCCGTGCGCTCACCTGACTGTCAATGGCGAAGCCAGGCCTTTACGATGTCAGGATGGAGTGGCTTGAGGCGAGCACGGAGAATTGCCCCATCCAGCGCACGCTCGACGTGGTCGGGGAGAAATGGACGCTGCTGATCCTGCGTGACGCCGTCAATGGAGTCCGCCGTTTCGACGACTTCCACCGCCACATCGGCCTGTCGGAGGCCGTCCTCAGCGACCGCCTCCGCAAGCTGACCTCGGCGGGGGTCCTGCGCACTGTCCCCTATCGGGAGCCCGGGAGCCGCGTCCGCAACGAATACCGCCTGACCCGCAAGGGCTGGGACTTGTGGCCCGCCCTCATGGCCTTGAGCCAGTGGGGCGAGACATACGCCCTCGGCCCCGAGGGCCCCGTGCTGGACGTGCGCCACACCGACTGCGACGCTCCGGTCCGGGTCGTCGTGGAGTGCTCCGCGGACCATTCCACGCTCACCCCCGGCGACGTCACCGCCCGACTGGGAACCGGCGCCCGGCCTCGGCCATGAGTCATCGTCATCGCGCCACGCGGGGGTTCAACGGCGGTGAAGCGCCAGCCCGTCGGCGATCAAGAACGGCAGGCACTCGCTCCGGGCACGAACGTATCGACATCACCACACGGGAACCACCTGAACACACGGGAACCACCTGAACCGGCGCCCGCGCTTGACGCTTCACCGCCACCCTGCCGATGAACGCACGGCCCGGCGACTTCGTTTCGGTGGCCAGCCAGCACATCCCGCGCCTGAGCGCGGCTTGGACGTGGAGTTCACTGGGCCGAGAACTCGAGGGCTACCAGCCCCCGCTTTGGCCAAGACTGGGGCCAAGCCAGCGTAGAGCCGCATAGCGTGCGCTGGGAGCGTATGGCCTGCGAAATGGCATCGGGACACCTGCAGCAGCGGCTCTCGCGACCGCAGTCGCCCATGGACCGCGACGGTGGCGTTACCCCTCCGGCGACCGTGCGGACGGAGGGCCTGTGGCCGGCTTGGCCTCAGCCGTTGTCGGGCACCATCGAGACCACGACCTTGCCGGCCTTGGTGCGGCCCTGCTCGACGTGCGCCATCGCCTCGAGCGTCTGGCCGAAGGGGAAAACGCTGTCGATGACCGGGCGGAGCTTCCCGCTGTCGTAGAGGGCGCCGAGGCTGCGCAGCTGGGAGCCGTTGGCCTGCATGAAGAAGAACTCGTAGCGCACGCCCAGCGCCTTGGCCCGCTTACGGATCTTGCGGCTGAGGGTGTTCATGACCAGGCCCAGGACGGAGGGGGCGCCGAGCTGCTTGGCGAAACCGGCGTCCGGCGGGCCGACGACGCTGATGGCCAGGCCGCCGGGCTTCAGCACAGTCAGCGACTTCTCGAGGCTCGCCCCGCCCAGGGAGTCCAGCACCAGGTCGTAGCCGGAGAGCACCTTTGAGAAGTCTTCCTTGGTGTAGTCGACGACGACGTCGGCGCCGAGGCTCCTGACCAGCTCCTCGGACCTGGTGTTCGCGGTCGTCGCCACCGTGGCGCCGAGGTGCTTGGCGAGCTGGATGACTGTTGACCCGAGGCCGCCGGCTCCGGCGTGGATGAGCACCTTCTGCCCTGGCTTCACGTGCGCGCGCTCGACGAGGATCTGCCAGGCGGCCAGCGCCACCAGCGGCACTGCGGCTGCCTCCTGGAGGGTGAGGGAGGCCGGTTTGGGCGCGACATCGTCCGCATCGATCGCGATGAACTCCGCGAAGCCTCCTACCCGCAGGTCGCGCGGACGGGCGTAGACCTCGTCGCCGACCTCGAAACCGTGTACGGCGGAGCCGACCCGCGTCACGACGCCGGCCACGTCGTGGCCGAGCACGAACGGGCGCTTGTACTTCAGGAGCTGCTTGAACTCCCCGTTGCGGACCATCTTGTCCAGCGGGTTGATGCTGGCGGCGCTCACTCTGACCAGGACGTCCCGGTCTCCGACGGTGGGCTCGGGTACGTCTGCGGCGCGGGCGCCGTCCTTGCCGTACTTCTCGACGACGAATGCCTTCATGCCGGCCGCCTTTCTGTGTGCTGGCCATGACGCTACTCTCTGAGTATCGAAAAGTAAACTCAGGTGAGGTTAGAATCACCCCCATGGACGCAACGACCGAAGCTCCGCGGGACGCCGGCGTGGACCCCCGCCTCGACCGGGACACGTCGAACTGCTCGATCGCCCGGACCCTCGAGATCGTGGGCGAGAAGTGGACGATCCTGATCCTGCGCGAGGTCTGGTACGGCTCGTCCCGTTTCGGCGAGTTCGAACGCGTCCTCGGCTGTCCTCGCAACCTCCTCGCGGCGCGACTTCGGATGCTCGTGAAGGAAGGGATCCTGGCCACCGAGACCTACAAGGAGCCGGGCTCGCGGAGCCGGCCGAAATACGTGATCACGCCCAAGGGTGTGGATCTGGTCCCGGCCGTGATGGGGCTCCTGCAGTGGGGCGACCGCTACCGCGCCGACCCGGAGGGCCCGGCCATGCTGTCCCGGCACCGTGGATGCGGCGCACACGTCGACGCCCAGATCCGCTGCGAAGAGGGGCACGCCGTACAGCCGGAAGACATCGAGAGCATCCCCGGCCCGGCTTTTCGCCTGAGGCCCGCCTAGTGAACCGGCCTGGTGGAGGCGGGCCTTTGTGCGGCCGCAGCAATTCCGCTACACGCCCTCGCCAGCGTGCTACGGCATCCGTGTCATGGGCTTGCCCGCGTACGGCGCGTGGCGACTCAGGATGCGAACTGCCCCAGACAGCAGCCGAGTTCCTGCTCGCTGTTGGGGAGCGATGGGAGGGGTCGAGCGGGAGAGAGTCCAATTCGAGGACGCGCTGGTGGATGAGTGAGGACGGCGGCGAACCGTATCGGTTCGGCGTCGGTCGCGTCGAGGCCGGCACGAGGTCAACTTGCCGACCGGGGTGGCCGCTACGGCGACGATGACGGATCAGCCCCCCGACCGCCCCGCCAATGGGACCGTGCCAGCGTGAAGTAGCTGGTCAGCCTGGTGGCGGGGCAGGGTTCGCGGGTGCTCGTGCCGGTCGGGTGCGTCGGTCTGCGTTCATGATCGTCTACTACCGGCCGACTGCGAGGTTGGTGAGGACCAGCAGTGCGCGCAGCAGGTTCGTAGCCCGTGCCGGGTTGAGCCGGAGTCGGGTGAGGATGCGCCAGTTCTTCACTCGGCGAGGCCGTGCTCGACGGGGCGCCGGGGCGGTGGCGACGATCTGGTTGGCCTGCTTCTGTCCGGCGTATCAGCTGACGGATGCTCAGCGATGGCTGAGCCCGTCGGTCAGTCGATGCCTTCGATGATGCGGAAGTCGCGCTCGACGCAGTCGGCGAGGACCACCAGCGCCTTCCGGTACGCCTCGCTCTCGTATGCCGCGACGGCCTGGTCGAAGCTGTCGAACTCGATCAGAACGACGCGGTGCGTGTTTCCGGCTTCGCGGGCGACGACTCGGCCGCCACTGGACAGGACCCGCCCGCCCCCGGCTTGGACGGCCGGACCGGCCAGCTTGTCGTAGGCAGTCAGCCTCTCGGGGTCGGAAATGGCGCGGTAGACACTGACCCAGTAGCCCTTGGCCATGGAAACCTCCCGTGTTCGGCCGGACAGGTCCGGCTGCGAATTGACGCTTAGATTGGCGCCCGGCGCCTTCGGCGACGGGGCGGGAACATGCTTGCCGGAGACGGAAACGAAGGCCTCCCGGTCGACGGGGTCGGCCATGGCGGGCATTCCAGCCCGTCCACGCAGGAGGAGACACGGCCTCATCCGAACCTGGCCGGGCGTCCGCCATCCGCTGGTGCCGTCGGCGTCAGCAGCAGAGTGAGGTCGAACGCCGGCGCGCTGTGGGTGATGGCACCGACGGATATCGCGTCCACTCCGGTCTCCGCGACGGCCCTGACCGTGTCCAGCGTGATGGATCCAGACGCCTCGAGTCGGGGTCCTTCCGACCCTCGCAGTGTCACGATGTGCCGCATGTCTTCGATGGACAGGTTGTCCAGCATGATCCACTCAACCCCGGTGCGCAGAGCCTCAGCTGCCTGGGCCACCGACTCGACTTCGACCTCGACGGCGATGCCGGCGGCGTTGTGTGCGCGGATGGCTGCGACAGCGGCGAACATCATCATGTGCACGCCCCGCTCGTACTCGCAGCCGCACAGCACGCATGTCCGGCCGATGGCGATCTCGCGCTCCCTCATCGTCAGGGTGAGCTGTCGGCCCAGCTCATAGCGCCGCCATCCGTGCATGGCGCCGGCCATCGGGAGGTTTCCTGGCGAACATCCGGAACAGCCCGAGCGGCGTCACGTCCCCGGGCATCATGCGCGCGAGCAGCGCGCCGGCCTGGTCGGCGTACGGCGGTTCCAGCAGGGCTAATCGCGACATCGGCACTCCCGTCGCTAGTGCTTCTATTATCGAATCACTATGCTGCTTCGAGAAGCGAAGCGCAAGGAGGAGAGGGGAACATGGAAGGCGGAACACCGCGGCCCGGCGTACCCGTGCGGGGGTCCTCATCGGGACGCCCGGTCATGGCCGCGTTCGATCTGCTGGGACGGCGCTGGACGCTGCTCATCCTGTGGGAGCTGAGTCAAGCCCCGGGCGGTTTCCGTGAGTTGCAGCGCCGGTGCGAGCGCATGTCCTCCAGTGTGCTCAGTACCCGGCTCGGCGAGCTGACCGATGTCCGCCTGATCACTCTGCGCGAGGACGGATATCACCTCACCCAGCTCGGTGGGGACCTTGTCGACGCCCTCCAACCGCTGTTCGCGTGGAGCCGGCGGTGGGCGGAGCAAGCGGACGCCGGTCCGGCACAAGGATCCCGGCACTTCGATGAGTAGATACGGTGTCGCATGCCGTCCTCGTGTCGATGCACGACAGCCGAAGGGGCGTCCGGTCGTGTCCCTCCGCAGGGGGGCGCAGTTCCTCGGCGCCAAGCTGGTCTCCAACCGGGTGATGTCGGCGCGCCGTTGCCCGTCGATGACACTGGTCCCCGGCCGACGGCGGTAGCGTGACCTTCTCGGCTCGCGGAGGGCCGGACCGTGTTCCTGAGCTGTCCCGGGCGCTCATGGGCCAACAGAGGGTGTGGGGCACCCACTTCGCGCCCCACACGAGCACAACACGCAATGCGTGGTGATCCAGCCGACCGGACGGCGAACAAAGGGATTCACCATGCCCGCTTCACACCGACGCCGCGCCGCCCACATCCGTGCCTCCTTCACCGGCGAGACCGCCTCCCTGGCCGCGCCCGGCATCGGTCGCCTGGCCACCGCAGGTCTCGACGACTGCACCGCCCCACAGCGACGGCTCCGTGCCCTGCTGGCTCTCGGTCTGTTCAACTACGGCTCCAGCAGTCTGTGGCACCGCCCCGTGAGCCTGGCCGATATCACCCGCTACACCATGGTGCTCTCACCCCGCCGTGATGAGCTGGTCATCACGACCCGGGCTCCCTACAACGTCACGTGTTGGCTGGTCGGCCGCGACGGGCTCCCGGAGGTCGGCCTGCCCGGCCTTCGAGTAGAAACCTCGTGCGAGGACGGGTGGCGGCTGCGGCACCTGTCCACAGGCGCCAGGATGACCGTCACCAGCGACCCGCACGGACGTCTCTTGGGGCCCCCGACTCCGAGGTCCAACTACGCGAGGCTGTGGGGGACGGACGTGCCGTTGAGCGAGGAGGAATGCGCCATTCTGAGGGCCTTGCCGCACCTTGATGAAGACACCGAGACGGTGCTGGCCGCGCTGGCCGTCCGCCTCTGTCTCCGGGACCCGGACCTCGGCGGTTGGGACATCGGCCAGTGGTTCTGCGACTCGTCCGACCGGCCGGAGCGCGGAGGTGCCCACCAGCGCAGATTGTCCGCTGACAGGGGCCGGTGCGAACTTCACTGGGACTCCACCCCGCACCCCGAAGACCTGCGAGTGGCTCTCACTCACCCCGTGGTCGGCCTGCCCGGTGCGACCAGCCGCTCGACTCCGACCGGCTGGCAGTTGCTGTACAGACAAACCGTCCTCACCGCTACGCCACGCGCATACGCCCCCTGACGTGCACGACCGAGGTGCCCCGTATACCGCGCCGGGGCAGGTTCACAGCGGTCATCAGGCGCGGAACGAGCGCGGGCGGCCCGCCGCCAGCGGTGGGAGGTGTGGCGGCGGGCCAACGGCCGCCCCCCCCCGGTATCGGGGTGGCCGCTTTCCGCTACGAGAGGCAGCGCCTGCCGGTAGCGGCATCGCGAGGTCTCTTGAGCGCAGTCTGGCGGGGCGTGCTCTTGCAGTACTCCCGGCACACGGGGATGCTGCCCATCGGCGCCGCCACCCTGGCCGCCCTGGCTGTGCAGACCCACCGCTGGGACTTGAACCTCGGGTCGGACTACCTGTTCCGTTCCATCCTGTTGGAGCCCGAAGGAGCACGCACTGAAGAGAACGACCTTGGCGGATGGGCCGCCGCACACTAGCTGTACTGGCCTGGTCGGACAGGGCAAGGGTCAGGCCCGTAAGTGCATGTTCCGTATATCCGGTTCTGAGTAGCCCTGGCGCCTGGGCTCGCGTGTGTCCGAGGGCGCCGGGCGGACCGGAGAGCGGGTAGCGCGGCCCGACGCGGTGTTCTGTTCTCGCATCGTGCTCGAGGCCAGAGCACCCGGGGGTGGGAAAGGCAGTCGGTCAGAGGTTGGCTTAGAAGGCGCCGTCAAGTGGCTCAGCCGATGCGCGAACTCGTCCGGCTTCCCCGCATATCCGAACTCCCCGTCCATGAACCCGCCGTGATGGCTCGGGAACACGGTCACCTGCTGTCCGAGCAGTTCAGCGGTCGCGACGGCGGTGCGTCCGGTCAGCACGGCTTCGGACTCCTCGCCCACAGCGATCACAACGCCGGTCGGCGCAGCCGCGATCGCATCGGCATCCGGCCGATAGCTGCTGACCGCCCATGACCGGTCGGACAGCAGCGGATCATCAAGTGAGCCGTCATCCTTCGTGGGCATCCCGAACGCGGCGGGATCGGCCTCTGGCTGTGCGAAGTACGCGTCGGTGAACCCTCCCCTCCACGAGGTCATGGCCACGAACGCAGCCATCCCGGCACCCCCTCCCCCGCTTCTCGTAGGCCTCCCGGACTCCTGCCCGCGCCCGCACGGCCGTCGGGCCGTCCAGCATGAGAGTGATGAGCGGCGGCTCGTGCGCGACCAGGGTCGTCACGTCTGCCGGATACTTCGCCACGACCGCGAGCGCGGTGACCGCGCCCCCACTGCCGGCGAACATCTCAACCGGGCCGACCCCGAGCGCCTCGATGACAGCGTGCACGTCGTCGGCCTGAGTCTGCGGCGGCGTGTGGTCGACCCGCCCGTCCTTACGAGTGCTGCGACCGAGGCCGCGCGGGTCATAGGTGACCACGGTCCGCTCAGGAAAGCGCGCGGCGCCATCTGCGAACGGATGGATACCGCCCCGTTCCTCCTGCGCGGCCGGTGGGACGGGGCGCTGGAAGACGTCTTGCTGGAGGACCTCGAGTTCGTGTGGGGCCGCGTATCCGCCTCAGCCGGTGAGCAGCCGGGAACGGACAGCGCGGCCGGGCAGGTCGATCCTGCCCGGCCCGCTGTCGTCGGTCAGCCGGAGTCGAGCGACTCCTGTGCGAAGTCAGCCGGGGTCGGGCGGGGCGGGGGCAGTAATGACCCGTCCTGGCGTGCGGCCTGCCAGCGCTCGGTCAGCTCGTCCTTCCACCCTCTGGGCGGGGCCACGGGACGCCCCAGGCGGCGAGCTGGTCGCGCTTCCAACCGCCGGCGGGCGTGCGGGCGGCTTCGATCTCTTCGGGGGCTTACGGGTGGAAGCCTGCAAGGACTATGCGTTTTGCTGGATCCATGAGAGGTCCAGGCCGGGGTGGGACGTGGAGGCATCCCACCCCGGCCGGGTGTTATCGGATGTGCTTCGCCGGCTTGGTGGCGGCGTTGAGCAGGTACTCCAGGGGGCCGCGGCGGAAGAAGCGGGACCAGATCGTGGCGAACACGATCGCCCCGAGGATGTACATGATCAGCGGCAACCATGACTGCTGGGTGCTGGTCCCGGCGGGCGTGGACAGCACGGACTGTGCGACGAAGTGGCCGACGTAGGCGGTCAGGGACATGGTGCCCACGGCGATGACCGGCTTCGCCAGACAGCGCAGTCGCGGCAGGCGGTCCATCAGCACCGTCGCGCCCACGATCACGAGGATCGCGACTCCGACGCTGCCGATGATGTCGAACGTGGTGCCGCTGTGCGGCCCGGCCGACAGGAGCGACGACGCCGGCATATCGGGGAACGACCCACCGTCGGGGGGCATCGACCCGCTGCCGGAGGACATCGACCCGGAGCCGCCGGACATCGACCCGTCTTCCGCCATGCTCCGCAACGCGTCCTTCCCGGCCAGCAGCAAGGACATGCCGTACGCGGCCACGGTGAGGGAGACACCGAGCGCGGCCAGGCCCCGCCGGGCCGTGCTGGAGGACAGGTCGAGGCGGCCCAGCGCCATACCTGCGATCACGAACGACATCCAGGTGAGCGCCGGGTAGAAGCCGGTGAGCAGCAGATCGAGCACTCCCACCTCGCTGAGACGGCGGAGCGGGTCGTAGGCGTTGATGCTCTCCTGGACCGACGGAGTCAGCAGCGAGGTCAGGACGAACGCCAGCTGCGGTGTGACGAGGGCGAACGCGGCCGCGATGATCGCGAGCGTCTTGGCGCTCAGTCGCACCAGGGGCAGGGCCAGCAGGAAGTAGACACCGTAGAAGCCGAGGATGATCACTCCCCCGTACTCCATCGCCATCACAGTGCCCAGCGCCAGCAGGACCATGGCTCGGATCGCGATCCGCGCCTTCGCCTGCCGGCCCGCCAGGCCGGTCTTCGGCTCCCGGCGGCCGGCGAGCAGCATCAGTGAGAACCCGGCGAGGGTGGCGAACAGGACCGACGAGTGACCGTCCGCCACGTACCGGATCCAGCTGCCGACACCGGTCGTGGCGGACAGCGGGGGTCCGATGTGCACGATGTACATGCCGAACACCGCCAGCGCGCGGGCCAGATCCACCCCGACGAGGCGTCCCATCGAGGGGCCGGGCGAGGCCGGCACGGCGGACTCGGGGGAGGTTCGGGGCGGCGGAGGCGAGTTCTCCTGCGGAGCTGACGTCTCCTGGGGAGCTGACGTCTCCTGTGGCGGTTGTGTCTGTGTCATACGGAGAACCTCGCGCGGACGCCAGGGGGCGGACCATCCGGCAGTCTTCGGTAACGCCCCCGCCGATCGGGGGGGGAGCGCCCTGCCGACCGGTGGAACCTCGGTGCCCGGCCGGTCCGGTGCGACCGGACGGCGGTCCTTCTTCAGTCACTCGGCGGGGGTGGCCCCGACAGTTGCCGGATGGGAGCGGGGTGGGCGGGCTTCCAGGCTGGAGGCATGACACAGCGTGTGCGACACGACGAGCGCGAGGGCTTCCGCGGAACATCGGCCGACATACCGGGCCGTGACGCCGTCCCTGGCAGGGGCGACTTTCTGGAACTCCTCGGTATGGCGCTGGCGGCGGGCGCCTTCGTCCTGTGCGTCGTCCACCCGGACGTGACCGAAGCGTTGGTGCGCCCCCTCGCCATGTGAACGAGATGGCGCTGCGGGACGTCGTCGCGGAGGTGGCTCGCGAGACCACCGTGCTGGTGGTGGCCCACCGTCTGTCGACGGTGACGGGTGCCGACCGGATCGTCGTCATGGACGGCGGACATGTCCGGGCCGTGGGCACCCATGAGGAACTGGTGGCCCAGGACCGGCTGTACGCGCAACTGGCGGCCACCCAGTTCCTGGCCCCCGCGCGATGACGCACCACACGCAGGGTTGTCCGGTCGTCCACTGCCGCGTTCCCGGCCGAACAACCCCAAGCACCGACACCCACGCAAACCAAGACCGTGAAAGGCCCCTGTGCGCACCGAGTCCGCCATCCGCTGCAGAGGTGCGGTGTGGGACTGGCCGGCCCGGCCGGCCGCGCTGTTCGGCGGCGTGTACGGGCTCCTGGTGTCGAGTTCGGCCGTCGCCTCGCTCAGGCAGTTCGGCGAGACGACTCGAGCGGCACGCATGGACGACGCCCTATGGGTCCTGTTCACCGCCCTCGCCTCGGCCCTGGCCCATGGCTACGCCCACCAGATCGCCCACCGCGACGCGCTGGGCCGACCCGGCCTGCGCCGCCCGGCCGCCTGGTCGGTCAGTCCGCGCTGAGGGGAATGCGCAGCCGCACGCGGTAGCCGCCCTCCGCGGTCGGGCCGGCCTCCAGGGTGCCGTGAAGAATATCGGCCCGTTCCCGCAGACCGACCAAGCCCTGCTGCGAACCGGGCAGGGACAGCGAAGGCCGGGTGGGCGGGGTGTTGGTGATGGTCACTCCGATGCCGTCGCCGGCCTGCCACAGCTCGACGTGCGCTCTGGCGCCGGGGGCGTGCTTGCGGACGTTGGTCAGCGCTTCCTGGACCGTACGGTAGAAGGCCCGTTGCGCGGGTGTACCCACGGTGGGCGGCAGCTCACCCGACAACTCCACGTGAGGGCCGCCTGATTCCACCAGTTTGCGCAGGTCGGCCAGGGTGGGCTGAGGCGTCAGCTCGGTGGCGTTGCCGCCGGAGGCGCGCAGCAGCGTGACCATGGTGCGCAGTTCGTCGAGTGTGGTGACGCTCAGGGAACGGATCGTGCGGGCGGCTTCCTTGGCGTCCGCGTCCCTGGTGGCGACCTGAAGCGCCCCGGCCCGTACGGCGATCAGGCTGACCTGGTGGGAGACGACGTCGTGCATCTCGCGGGCCAGTTGGGCGCGTTCGCGGGCGAGCACTGCCTGGGCATGCAGGGCCCGCTCGTGCTCCCTGGCCTCCTCGATCTCGGCCAGCTGCCGCGCCAGGTCCCGTTGCGCCTGGAGGAGCTGGCCGAAGAGGACCGGGGCCGCGGCGGTCGCCAGGCCGTACACGAAGAAGACCAGTGTCATGGTCCGGTCGACCTCGGCCAGGGGCCACGGAGTACTGCTCGCGACGGCGGCCAGGGCGACGCACACGGCGAGGAGACGGCGGTTGCGGGAGCGCTCGGCCAGGGTGAACAGCGCCGCGAGCACAGCGAAGGCGACATCCTGCATCAGCGCGACGGGCAGGGTCAGCAGGAACACGCCGAGCGGGAAGCGGCGCCTGAAGGCCAGCGCGGTGCAGCCGATGGCGGCCAGCGCGAGCTCGAGGGGCGTGTGCTCCCAGACGTTGAGCCATACATCCACGGCCGCCACCGCCACCAGGGCGAGGTCGGTGACCGGCGTGGGAAGCCGCTGCCACATGGCGCGTGCGCGGCTCATCGGCCTGCCTCCTGCGCGTGCTCGTCGAGCAGTCCGGCCCGCTGTGCCAGCAGCGCGGCCTGCACCCGGCTCGACACCCGGAGCTTGGTGAGGATGGCGCTGACGTGATCCTTGACCGTGCCGGCACTCAGGTGGATGCGCGCGCCGATGTCGGCGTTCGACAGGCCCTCCGCCACCAGGACGAGGACGTCGCGTTCACGCGCGGTGAGCAGCCGGACCCGTGCCGCGTCCTCGTCGACGGCCGCCTCGGCGCGGGGGTGGCTGTGCAGCAGTGTCCGCGACGCTTTGGGGGAGAGCACCACACCGCCCGCGGCCAGGGTGCGCACCAGGTGGGCGAGTTGCTCCGGCTCGGTGTCCTTGAGGAGGAAGCCGGCCGCGCCGGAGTGCAGCGCGGTCTGGATGTACTCGTCGGCGTCGAAGGTGGTCAGCATCGCCACGACCGGGGCGTCCGGCGTCTTCCGCAGTTCGCGCAGGACGGTGAGCCCGTCGACGTTCGGCATCCGGATGTCCAGCAGCACCACGTCGGGCCGCTCCCGGCGGATAGTCTCGACGGCTTGGCCGCCGCTCGCGGTCGCGACGACCTCGATGTCCTCGGACGCGTTCAGAATGAGTTCGAAGCCCGAGCGGACCAGTGCCTCGTCGTCGACCACCACTACCCGGATCACGTGCTCCGCCTCACCTTCATTCATGCCGTCCGGCCCATGCCGACTCGACCCTAAAGCCCCGATCGGTCCCGGTGGCACGTCGAGCGGCAGCTCCAGCCACACGGCGGGGTAGCACCCACCAGTCGGCAGGGGCACGGCAGCCTTCTGCCGGACAGTCCATGATCGGCCCGGTCTCCAGCCTGAGGGTCACGACCCATCACCCAGACTCCGCGCTGCTCCCGGCCGACGGCGCGTCCCCTGACCGTGAACGTGGTGAGACCTCGACCGGTGCGCCCGGGGTGGGCCGGCTGATCGAGCCGGCCCAGGCCCGCGGCCTGGCGGTCTTCGGCATGTACACGCATATCCCGAACGGCTGCGACGCCGTGATCACACCAGCCACACCGTGATCATCCCAACCAGTCGGCCGGGCCGGAACAGTCTCAGGGCTCTGGGATGACAGCGGGGTCGACGCCCATCCCGGCGATGCCCTCGCGCACGGCACGGTCGAACCGCTTGATCTCTGCCATGAGAACGTCCCAAGCGACGGGTGCGGTCCAGAGGTCCGGCGTGAAGACAGAACCGACCCGCCAGCCCTCTTCGGAGTGGACGATGCGGATCATCCCCTCCTCGGCCTGCATCGAATCAAGCTCGAAGTCCTCATGACCGGCAGCCGGGCTCCGGAGCCAGAGCGCCAGGTGGTACGCCAGCTCAGCCACCGGGAACGCCTCCTCGGACCATACCTCCCGTTCCTGCTCCCAGATGGACAGCTCTGCCTCGATGTCGAGGAGCAGCACCTCCAGGGGCGCCTCCAGCGGGGTGAGACCGCGCCGGGGCAGGTCTGACAGTCCGAAGTTCCGGCAGACGAACTGCACCGCCCGGCCTCCATGAGATCTGAGGCCAGCTGAATGCACAGGCCACCCAAATGCGGACAACCCTACCAACCCATGCCGGGTGCCCCATCGCGCCCCTGGTTTACGGGAGGCCCCTTAGGCAACGACGACTCCGATCCAGAGCACAGGAGCACCTGAGCCCTCCCCCTCCCTCATGCCGGTCACAGCGCGGACGGGGCGGCCCGGCGCCAGGTTTCGACCCGTCAGGTAGCCGGATTTGGCCGAGACTTGAGGGGCCGCGACGTTCCCGTTGCCCGGCCAGCCCGACATCACGTCCGGTGCCGTGTCCGACGGACGTCGATGACCTTGTCCGCGTTGTTCACCAACTGACCGAGGGGAACCGACAGCTACCTGGTGCACCCCGCAAGCGCCTCCCCCGTCCGAGGGCTGCCAACCCAACCGCGTCCGAAGGGGACACTTCGAGTCACTACTCGACTTACCGTGCCGCAGCTACTCCTGCCACCGATGACCAGGCGGTTCTTGCAGCCCTCCTTCATCAGCCACCAACCTCGCGCAGGTGAAGACGCCAGGTTGCCGATATCCCTGCAGCACGGGCCGCGCTGAGCGTACGAGGTGTGGGCGCGGTGCCGGCTGGTGTGGTCAGCGTTCCATCATGCGCATGGCGGCTTCGGTGTGGGTGTCGCCCGCGGCAGGGGGAAGGCTGGAGAGCCTGGTCAGGACCTCGTCGGGCAGCTGGATGCGGTCGGCGGCGGTGTTCTCATCGACTCGGGTCACCCGCTTGGTGCCGGGGATGGGGGCGATGTCGTCGCCCTGGGCGAGCAGCCAGGCGATCGCGACCTGGGCGGGCGTGGCTCCTGCTTCGGCTGCGATGGCCTGGACCTCGTCGGCGAGGGCCAGGTTGCGCCGGAGGTTCTCGCCGGTGAAGCGGGGGTTGCCGCGGCGGAAGTCGCCTTCTTCGAAGTCGTTCTCGTTCCGGACGGTTCCGGTGAGGAAGCCGTGTCCGAGCGGGGAGAACGGCACGAGACCGATTCCCAGCTCTCGCAGGACCGGCAGGACGCGGTCCTCGATGCCGCGGGTCCACAGCGAGTACTCGGACTGCACGGCGGTGAGGGGGTGAACGGTGTGGGCGCGGCGGATGGTGGCCGGGCCGGCCTCGGACAGTCCGATGTGGCGGATCTTGCCCTCGGTGACGAGTTCCGCCAGGGTGCCGACGGTTTCCTCGATCGGGGTGTTCGGGTCGACGCGGTGCTGGTAGTACAGGTCGATGTAGTCGGTGCCCAGCCGCTTCAGTGAGCCTTCGAGGGCGGTGCGGATGTTGGCCGGACTGGAGTCCACCGTCCACGCACCGGCTCCGGAGTGGGAGACGAGGCCGAACTTGGTGGCCAGGACGACCTGTTCGCGGCGGCCGTCGAGGGCTCGGCCGAGGAGGTCCTCGTTGGTGTAGGGGCCGTAGATCTCGGCGGTGTCGATCATGGTGACGCCGAGGTCGATGGCGCGGTGCACGGTGCGGATGGACTCCGCGTCGTCCGTCCCGGCTCCGGTCAGGCCGTGGGACATGCCCATCGCCCCCAGGCCGATGCGTGCGACGTCGAGGTCTCCCAGCTTGATGTGCTTCATGTTGTCGTGCTTCTCCTGTCGAATGGGGTTGGGTTCGGTCGGTGCGTCCGGCGTGGGAGGTCTTTCGGTGGCCTGCCCGCGCCGTCTTCGTCACGGGCCGCCGCGCGGGCGCCCGTCGCAGGCCGGGGTTGCGTTTGGCCGCTGATGAGGACGGGCGCGCGTGCCATTCCGGTGAGGCGGCAGGGCCGCGTCACGGCTCGCGGCAGGCGAGCACCATCGAGGGGGTGCGTACGTGGGTGACGACCCGGGTGCAGCCGGTGGTGAGAGGCGGAAGGAGGCCGGTCAGCCCGGCTGACGCGTGGCGTCTTCGCGCGAGGAGTCGGGCATGGGGGGTGCGGTCATGTCGAGCAGAAGCACGGCGTCGTGGTCGGAGGTGCCGGGCTGGGCGGTGTAGACGGCCATGCGGTGGCCGGGGCTGCCTTCGAGTGCCATGCCCTGGAAGGCGAGGGTGAAGGTGCCGACCCGGGGGTGCCGGAACGTCTGGGACGGGTTCTTGCGGCCGGTGACCTCGTAGCGCTCCCACAGCCCGGCGAAGTCCTCGCTTTTCAGCAGGAGTTCGCCCACGAGCTGGGCCAGGTCCGGGGCGTCGGGGTCGGTGCCGGCCAGGGCCCGCAGGCGGGCGACGCATCCGCGGATCTGGTTGTCCCAGTCGGGGAAGATCTCCCGTCCCGACGGATGCAGGAACAGGTAGCGGGCCAGGTTGCGCTGGTTGGCGGGCCACTCGGCCAGACCGGGGTAGAGGGCCATCCCGCCGGGGTTGTACGCGAGGACGTCCATGCTGCGGCTGAGCACATAGCCCGGGTTCGGGCGCAGCGCCTCCAGCATCAGCTTCACGTGCGGACGCACGGCGCGGCTGGGCGCGGGTGCCGGCTCGGGCACGTAGCGGGCGGCGCGGACCGCCAGGGTGCGCAGGTGCTGGTGCTCGGCGTCGTCCAGGTGCAGGGCCCGGGCCAGGGAGTCGATGACAGCGGGGCTGGGGCGGGTTTCCTTGCCACGCTCCAGACGCGTGTAGTAGTCGATGCTCACCCCGGCCAGGGTGGCCAGCTCCTCGCGGCGCAGCCCGGGGGTGCGGCGCACGCCGGGCCCGGGGGTCAGGCCCGCGCTCTCGGGGCTGGTCTGGGTGCGGCGGGCGCGCAGGAAGCGCCCCAGCTGATCACCGCTGCTGTGCTGCTCGGATGCCATGCGTCCAGTGTTGCGCCGTTGCTGCCGTGGCACACCGGCTGAGGGGGGCCCTGTCGTACCCCCCGCTGACCGCTCCCCGGCAGATCCCGGCCTGCCTGTCGCGCGCGCCGGGCGGCAGCCTGAAGAGGCACCCCCGAACGCATCCGGCCCTGCCGGGCCGCCTGAGAATGTACGGAGTAGCCCCATGACCCGCGACATCGCCTCGCTCGTCGCCGCCGCGGACCGCCACGACGCCGACGCCTTCGCCCAGCACCTCACGCCCGACGTGAAGTCCGTCTTCGCGAACACCGAGCCCGTCGTCGGACGGGAGAACGTGAAGAAGGCGACGACGGCCTTCTGGGACACGATCGAGGGCGTCAGCCACCACATCCTCGCGATGCATGAGAGCGGCGACACCGTCACCGTGCAGTTCGACATCGACTACCGCCGCAAGGACGGCAGGACGGTCACCCTGCCCGTCTGCAACGTCCTGACCTTCGACGGCGACCTGGTGAGCGTCTCCCAGGTCTACGCCGACCTCGCCCCGCTCTACGCCTGAGCCACCGCATCATCTCCCCAGAAAGGCTCCTCGTGACAGGGTCGACCATGCCCTCCAAGCCCGACCGCCGAATGACTCCGGCACGAACCCTCATCTTCGCGATCGCCGCCGGCATGGCCGTCGGAAACCTCTACTGGGCCCAGCCCCTGATCGAGGTCATCGCCTCGTCCCTCGACGTCTCGGCATCCAGCGCCGCCACGCTCGTCACCGTCACCCAGGTCGGATACGCGCTCGGCATCTTCCTCATCGTGCCGCTGGGCGACATCCTCGACCGCCGCCGCCTCATCCCCCTCATCCTCACCGGGTCCGCCGCTACCCTCATCGGCGCCGCGCTGGCACCGTCGTTCGCCGTGCTCCTCGCGGCGCTCGGCGGCGTCGGACTGACCACCGTCGGCGCGCAGTTGCTGGCCCCGCTGGCCAGTGAACTGGCCGAGCCCGAACGGCGCGGACGCGTCGTCGGCGCAGTCGCCTCCGGTTCGCTGATCGGCATCCTGCTCTCCCGCACGATCAGCGGGTTCATTGCCGACCTGCTCGGTTGGCGCGCGCAGGGCGCACCCGGATAAGGCCGTGCCCTGCGTGGTGAGGCGGATGTTGACCCGGGCATGGGGCGAGAAAGTAAAGGTGGATCGTGCCGGACGGGTTGTGAGAGATGAGGCACCGGCATCCAGCCGCGTGCCCCCAGGAAGCGGACGACCACGGTCACGAAGCGACTGACCAAGCCGACGGCCCGCTACACGTCCGCGCCCGCCCACATCCGTACGACCAGCGAGGGCAACGCGCGGCGCCTGTCGTCCTTGCAGCAGATGATCCGGGTCTTGTCCGGGTGCAGTTGCCCGGCGGTCCTCCCCCGCGGACCCCCCGGCCTGCGATTCCTACGTACGTACGGAAGCCAACCTGAGCCGACTACGGAGGAGAACACCGACCTGCGCAGCGGCGGCACCGTTCTTCCACTGCCTACCCGCAGCACACTGGCGCCACCCG
Source organism: Streptomyces sp. NPDC044719 (assembly GCF_056433405.1). Taxonomy (NCBI): domain Bacteria; kingdom Bacillati; phylum Actinomycetota; class Actinomycetes; order Kitasatosporales; family Streptomycetaceae; genus Streptomyces; species Streptomyces sp. NPDC044719. Next base: position 263,934 of record NZ_JBWKHE010000002.1, on the reverse strand, counting down.
CACCGTCCTGAATCCGACACCGCCCCCGGAGGCGGCTGGCGTGCGAAAGGACTCTGGGCGTGGCGCGCAGCCAACTGCCGATGATCAACGAAAGTTCATCAAGCCGTGCGTGCCGGCGGCATCCCGGCTCCCGCCCTTGTGGCGTCGGTGCCCCAGCCGGCCAGCAGTCGTAGTGCCTCCGCAGACGGGGAGCCCGGTTCGGCGTGGTACGTCAGCAGCATCTGTTCATGATCGTCGGCGAGTGGAACGACTCGACGCGGAGATCGAGTTCGCCGACGAGCGGGTGGCGCAGGCGCTGGATGTCGTGGCACTTTGATACGACGGGCCCGTTAGGCAGGCGCCGAACGCTATGGCGGGCTCTCCCTGGCCCAAGTCGCACTGCTGGAACCACTGGCCCCGAGACGGACATCCCGGTGGGCCGCCTGGCGAGCAGCCCGGACGTCAGCGTCCCCACCGCCACCCGCATGCGTAGCAGTTGGAGACGAAGGGCATCGTCGTACGCCGCCGGTCCCCCGAGGACGAGCGACGGGTCCTGGTCGGACTCACACCGGAGGGAGCCGAGCTGCTCGCCACGCTCCGCTCCCGGCTGCGGGAGCGCCAGCTCCGCGCCTATGAGGTGTTCACGCCGGCCGAGCGAACCCAGCTCGTCAGCCTCCTGCGCCGCCTGACCGAACTCGTCTCCGACACTGACTCGGACTGATCCGGCCCGATGGCGCCGCGAGCGACGGAGGTTGCGACAGCGGCGTACTCGACGTTGCGAACGGCGTCGGACGCCGCGCCGGCGCCGCACGCCGGGACCTCTTCGGAGCCATGAAGACAGCCGTGCGACGGCACAGTCGGCAACGGCCTCCGCGGCGCGCCGAGCACCGCGGAGGGCAAGATGAGAGTGGAAGGCGCCGTCCCTGCTCCTGGCGCTGCCCCAGAGGGATCTTGGGCTCGGAGCGCGTCGCAGGGCTCCTCAAGCCCGCGCATGACGAGGTCACTGCCATCCTGGAGCCTGGACGCTTTGTACCACCAGCAGACGACGAACCTGCTAGCACTCTCCGGCGTAGCACCTTTCGGATCGGACGCAAGCAGCGCTGCCGACAGACAGCGGTGACGTCGGAACGGACGGGCCGCGCTACTGGAGGCACTGGCCGGGAAGACTTCCGAGGCCCTTCGGGACGCGGCGGCGGCCGGGGTGAAGCCGCAGGAATCGGCCGGGCGATCTTGTGGAATCTCGACAAGGCGACAGCGCGAGAGACGCCGCCCTTCCGCAACGCCTGACTCGGCCGCCGACCAGGTCAGCATCGATCCGGACACCACCGATCCTGACGACGCGTCAGCAAAGTCAGCATTAGGTCAACAAGAGTCCTGCCACAGCCGCCCACAGACAGCCACACCGTGGAATCGCCAACCGCGCCAGCTTGAGCCAGCGGGCCGTTTGGACGCCTTCCGGCAAGCAGGCGGAAGACCATGAGAGTTACCCGACCACCTTCCGGCTTGCGGCCACCAACGATGACGCGTTTCCGCAGGTCAGCGCACCCTTCCCCGCGGCTTCAACGGCACCGGCGGCAGTTCCGGTGCGCGCAGTGGAGCCCCGTCGTACCCCTTCACCTCCCCGAACCGTGTCCCTTCCATCCAGTCCCGCCGCGCCTGCTCGATCTCCTCCTGCGACCGTCCGATCCAGTTCCAGAACATGATCAGCTCCTCCTCGAACGGCTCGCCGCCCAGGAGCATCAGGCCCGCGTCCGACTCCGCCCGCAAGGGCAGTTCGCTGCGGCCGCAGCCGAGGTAGAGCATCGAGCCGGGCAGGACCGGGACGCCGTCGACGTGGGCTTCGCCGGACATGGACAGGACGGCGTACTCGAAGTCCGGTTCCAGGGGGAGGCGGACGTCCGCGCCTCGGGTCAGGGACAGGTCGGCGCCGACGATCGGGGTGTACGCCGTGCCGGGCGAGGTCGCGCCGTCGAGGTCGCCGAGGATCAGCGTGGCCTCGATGCCGGGTGCCGTGACGACGGGCAGGTCGGCGTGGTGTTCGAAGCGCGGGTCGGTGTGGCGGTGGCCGTCCGGGAGGGCGACCCACAGTTGCGCGCCGTGCAGGAAACGGGCGTGCGGGCGAGGGCTCTCCTCGGAGTGGCTGATCGCCCGGCCGGAGGTCATCAGGCCCAGTTCGCGCGGGCGGATCGTCTGGAGGCTGCCGGTGGAGTCGCGGTGCAGCACCTCCCCCTCGTGCAGCCAGCTCACCGTCTGCAACCCCATGTGGGGATGAGGCGGCACCTGCATACCGGGTTCGTCGGCGATGTCGTCGGGGCCGTAGTGGTCGACGAAGCACCAGGCCCCGACCATCCGGCGGCCGAGGTTGGGCAGCAGCCGGCGGACCTCGCTGGACTCGCCCAGTTTGACGCGCCGAGGACTGAGGAGTTCACGCACCGGCTCCGCCACCACGAAGCCCCGGCCACCGCACAGAGCGGGGGCCGCCTCGCGCTCAAGATTGCTCATGGCCACAACCTAGTCCGGCGGGAGGCCCGGCGTCAGCGCGTCACCGCGCCACTGCGTCATCCGGGCGGCCATTCGCCGGGCAGCGTCCGAGCACCCTGGCCGGGAGCTCCTCGACAGGACCTCCGGCGAGACGGCGCCCACGGGCCGGCGCCGAGCCTACCCCTCTGACCAAGTAGTGGAATATTGAACCAACCCGCTTGGTTGTCGGCCCCGAAGGAGGCCACGAGTGAACACGACCCACGACGCCACGTACTACGGCCACGGGACACCGGCGGAGCGCTGGGAGCGCGCGCAGCTGTTCTTCGACGCCAAGGACTACGCCGCCGCCGCGCGCGTCCTCGTCGGGCTGGTCGAGGAGGTGCCCGAGCAGACCGGGCCGCGGCTGCTGCTGGCGCGTTCCTACTACCACTCGGCCCAACTGTGGCGTGCGGAGACCGAGTTGCGGACCATCGTCGAGCGCGACCCCGTCGAGCACTACGCCAGGCTGATGCTCGGCCGGACGCTCCAGCGGCAGGGGCGGCACGAGGAGGCGGAGTCGCACCTGCGGATCGCCTCGGCACTCGACGGTGACTTCGAGGAGCGCTGATCGCCATTCACCCACTGATGCCCGGCTCCGTGGGGAGCCGGGTACCGGTGTATCCGCGGGTCCGCTACTTCGCCGGCGTCCCGGCTCCGTACGACCGCTGTCCCCGCCGGTAGGCGATCTCGCCCAGCACGATGTCGACGGCGAGGAAGGCCGCCAGCGGGATTCCGAACAGCGGCAGGAAGTAGCCGAGCACGGCGACCCCGGCGAGCAGCGGGACCAGGATCTGCGGCGGTACCTGCTGCCAGGCGCCGCGCGGGATCGGACGGCCGAAGGCGGAGCCGCGGCCGCGCTGCCACCACATGCGGTAGCCCCACACGATCAGCAGGATCAGGGAGAGCGTGAGCAGCATCAGGACGATCTGGTTGGCCAGGCCGAACAGGATGCCGGTGTGCAGGTCGATGCCCCATCGGGTGAGCTTCGCGAGCACGGGGTAGTCGGCGAACCGCAGTACGTCCATCACCTCGCCGCTGGCCGGGTCGATCGCGACGGAGTCCTGCTTCTCGGGCCAGCTGCGCTGTACCTGCTTGACGACGTACGCCGAGGTCGCGTCGGCCGGCGGGACGATCTCCACCGGGTCGCCGAGGCCCTCGGCCCGCGCCGCCGCCAGGACCTTGTCCAGGCCCACGCCGTGCGCGGCGTCTCCCGCCTGCCCGGCCGCGGAGCCGTGGCCGGAGTGTTCACCGCCCGCCGCCGCCGACACCGACGGGGTGGCGTGACCCAGCGAGGTGCGCAGCTCGTCGATGTTGGCCCCGGCGTAGGCCGACCAGGTGAGACCGGTCGCCGAGAGGAAGAAGAACCCGGCCGCCGCCCAGACGCCGACGCCGCCGTGCAGTCCGAGCGTGCGGCGCCGCCCGTTCGTCCCCCGCACCTTGCGCAGGGCACGGCGGCGCGAGAACCACAGCACCAGCCCGCCGGCCGAGATCACCCCCAGCCAGCTGGCCGCCAGCTCGCTGTACAGCCGCCCTGTCTCGCCCAGGTGGAGGTCCCGGTGGAACTCGTCGATCCAGGTGCGCAGCGGCAGTGCGCCGGTCGAGCCGTACTGCTCGAGGGAGCCGCGCACCTTCGCGGTGTAGGGGTCGACGAACACGGCGAGCGCGTGCCCCTCGTCGACGCCCGGGACGCCGGACAGCATGACCCTGGTCGTCGCGTCCGCCTCGGGTGAGGGGCGTACGGCCGAGATGGTGCCCTCGGGGTGGGCCTTGCGGGCGGCGGCCACCTGCTCGCTGATCGGCAGCTTCCGCTCGCCGACGGGGACGGTCAGTTCGTGGTCGTACACGATCTTCTCGGCCTGGAACGAGGCGGCGTACAGCAGGCCGGTGACGGCGGCGACGAGGAGGAACGGCGCCACCAGCACCCCGGCGTAGAAGTGCAGGCGAAGCACCAGCGGGCGCAAGGGGGCCCAGCTGCTCTTCGACGGTGCCGGGGTGGCTGGTTGCGGGGCCTCGTCCGTGGTGGTCGAGGGAGCGGTGGTCATCGGCGGGCTTCTCCGGGGGACGTCTTCTTGGCCGTTGCGGTGCGGTGGTGCTCGTTCGCGGGTGCGGTGGTGGTTGTTGCGGTGCAGTAGTCGGAGCGGCGGGGCGTTCAGTTCCCGACGAGTGCATGTGACGTGCGTCACGCGAGCTGGGCGGGTGCCGTGCCATCCTGACGCGATGGGAACTCCGAGTGATCGCGCACCGCTGGCCGAGCGGGTCGAGGAACTCCTCGCGGAAGGCGTCCCGTTGACCATCGTCGCGGCAGGGGACCCGGTGCTGCGGCGCGGCACCGAGCCGTACGACGGTCAGCTGGCGCCCGCGCTGCTGGCCCGGTTCGTCGAGGCCTTGCGGGTCACGATGCACGCCGCGCCGGGGGTCGGCCTGGCGGCGCCCCAGGTCGGGGTGCCGCTCAGGATCGCGGTGATCGAGGACCCCGCTCCGGTGCCGGAGGAGGTGCGTCTGGCGCGCGGGCGGGTGCCGCAGCCCTTCCGGGTGCTGGTCAACCCCGCCTACGAACCCGTCGGCGACGCGCGGGCCGCGTTCTTCGAGGGCTGTCTGAGCGTGCCGGGCTGGCAGGCGGTGGTGGCACGCCACGCCGAGGTGCGGCTGACCGGGCAGGACGAGCACGGGCGCGCGCTGGACGAGGTGTTCTCCGGCTGGCCCGCGCGGATCGTGCAGCACGAGACGGATCATCTCGACGGCGCCCTGTATCTGGACCGGGCCGAGCCGCGTTCACTGTCGTCCAACCTGGCGATGGCGGAGCGCTGGGCTCAGCCGACGCCGGAGGAGGCCGCTCGGGCACTGGGGTTCGAGCTGCCGTAGGGCACGGAAAACCGGAGGCGACCCGCCTGGCGCCTCCGCTACCGTGATTCCCATGTCTACGCCCCGAATTTCCTAGCCGAGGACCCGCTTCCACGCCACCCGTGTGTCCTCTTGCTAGTTCGGAATTCTGGTTCGGAATTCTGGTTCGGAGCGTTTTCTCATGATCACCGTTCGTGATGTCGACGTGCGCGTGGGCGCGCGTCTGCTGCTGGCCGGCGTCTCCCTCCACGTCTCCCCCGGCGACCGCATCGGCCTGGTCGGCCGTAACGGCGCGGGAAAGACCACCCTGTTGCACACCTTGGCGGGCGTCCTGCGGCCCGCCGCCGGAACCGTCGCCCGCACCGGCGACGTCGGCCATCTCCCGCAGGACTCCCGCGCGGCCGACCAGTCGGTCATCGTCACCGACCGGATCCTGTCCGCGCGCGGCCTGGACCGCGCCGTGCGGGACTTGCGCCGCGCCGAGGCCGCGATGGCCGACGGCTCGGAGCGGTCGATGAACGCCTATGTGCGGGCCGAGGCGGAGTTCCAGGCGCGCGGTGGCTACGCGGCCGAGGCGGAGGCCGCCCGGGTGGCCGCCGGGGTCGGGCTGTCGGCCGGCCTGATGGACCGGCCGCTGAGCGCCCTGTCGGGAGGTCAGCGCCGGCGCGTGGAACTGGCCCGCATCCTCTTCGCCGGACACGGCACCCTGCTGCTGGACGAGCCGACGAACCACCTCGACGCGGACTCGATCGCCTGGCTGCGCGGGTTCCTCGCGAGCCATCAGGGCGGGCTTGTGATGATCAGCCACGACACGTCCCTGCTGGCCGGCACCGTGAACCGGGTGTTCCACCTGGACCCGGGGCGGGCCGCATTGGACGTCCACAACACCGGCTGGGACGCCTATCTGGCCCAGCGGGACGCCGACGAGCGGCGACGGGCGCGCGAGCGGGCGAACGCCGAGCGCAAGGCGGCGTCGTTGCACGCGCAGGCCGACCGGATGCGGGCCCGGGTGTCGACCGCGGTGGCGGCCCGGAACATGGCCCGCCGCGCCGACCGTATGCTCGCCGAGCTCGAACCGGCCCGGCGCGCCGAGCGGACGGCCAGGATCCGGCTGCCCGAGCCGGCGCCCTGCGGGCGGATCCCGCTCGGCGCCGTGAGCCTGACCAGGTCGTACGGCGGGCAGCACGTCCTGCGGGGGGTTGATCTGGCCGTCGACCGGGGCAGTCGTCTGGTCGTGCTCGGTCCCAACGGCGCGGGAAAGACGACCCTGTTGCGCATCCTCGCGGGCCAGGACACGCCCGACAGCGGCCGGGTCGTCCACGGGCACGGGCTGCGGCTCGGGTACTTCGCCCAGGAACACGACACGCTGGACCCGGAGCTGACGGTGCGCGAGCACCTGGCCGGTGCCGCTCCGCACCTCGCCGACGGCGAAGTCCGCCAGGTCCTGGGCTCGTTCCTGTTCACCGGCGACGACACGGGCAAGCGCGTCGGCGTCCTCTCCGGCGGCGAGAAGACCCGGCTCGCCCTCGCCGGCCTGGTGCACTCGGGCGCCAACGTCCTGCTCCTGGACGAGCCCACCAACAACCTGGACCCCGCCTCCCGCGCCGAGGTCCTGGCCGCGGTGGGCACCTACCCGGGTGCGATCGTCATGGTCACCCACGACGAGGGCGCGGTGGACGCGCTGCGGCCGGACCGGGTGCTGCTGCTGCCCGAGGCGGAGGAGGACTTGTGGAGCGACGACTACCGGGAGTTGGTGGTGCCCGCGCACGCGTGACCCGGTCGGGCGGCGGCCGGTGGCCTCCGGGCAGGCCCGCCGCCCGTCCGGGCCGGTCCGGTCCGGTCCAGTCAGGCGTCCCGGTACGCCTCCAGCAGCCGGAGCCACGCCTCACTGATCGTCGGGTAGGACGGGACCGCGTGCCACAGACGGCTGACCGGGACCTCGCCGGCCACGGCGATCGTCGCGGAGTGGATCAGTTCGCCGACGCCCGGGCCCACGAGGGTCACTCCGCGGAGGATCTCGGCCTCGACATCGACGACCATGCGGGCGCGGCCCTTGTAGCCGTCGGCGTAGAGGCCGGCCCCGGCGACGGTGGACAGGTCGACGTCGACGGCCTTCACGCGGTGGCCTGCCTGTTCTGCCTCGGCCAGGGACAGGCCCACCGCCGCGGCCTCCGGGTCGGTGAAGACGACCTGGGGTACGGCGGCGCTGTCGGCGGTCGCCGCATGAGCGCTCCAGGGCTGGGCGAGGAGGGTCTCCCCCGTGGCCGCCGCCGCGATGGCCGCGCCCGCGATGCGCGCCTGGTACTTGCCCTGGTGGGTGAGCAGGGCGCGGTGGTTGACGTCGCCGACCGCGTACAGCCAGTCGTGGCCGGTGACGCGGAGGCTGTCGTCGACCGGCAGCCAGGAGCCGGGGTCGAGGCCGATCGTCTCCAGGCCGATGTCGTCGGTGCGCGGCGCGCGGCCGGTGGCGAAGAGGATCTCGTCGGCCTCGACGCGGTCGCCCGTGTCGGTGACGGCGACCACCGTGCCGTTCTCGCGGGACACCGACTCCACGGACGTGCCGGTACGGACGTCCGTGCCGGCCTCGGTGAGCGCCTCGGCGATCAGTTCCCCGGCGAAGGGTTCCATCCGGGGCAGGAGGCCCTTGCCGCGGACCAGCATCGTGACCTCGGAGCCGAGGGCCTGCCAGACCGTGGCCATCTCGGTGGCGACCACGCCGCCGCCGACCACGATCAGCCGGCCCGGCACGCTCGGGGAGCTGGTGGCCTCCCGGCTGGTCCATGGCCGGACCTCGTCCAGCCCGGGCAGTTTCGGGAGGGACGCGCGGCTGCCGGTGCAGACGGCGACGGCGTGCCGGGCGGTCAGGACGTGCTCGGCGCCGTCGGGGCCGGTGACCGTCACCGTACGGGGGCCGGCGAGCCGCCCGAAACCGCGGTACAGGTCGGCGCCGATGGAGTCGAGCCACCCGACCTGGCCGTCGTCCTTCCAGTGGGAGGTGTAGTAGTCCCGGTGGGCGAGGACCGCGGAGGCGTCGAGCGGCCCCCGCACCGACTGGCTCAGACCGGGTACGCGGCGGGCGTCCGCCCGGGCGATGACCGGCCGCAGCAGGGCCTTGCTGGGCATGCACGCCCAGTACGAGCACTCGCCGCCGACCAGTTCGCTCTCCACGACCGCGGTGGTCAGACCGGCCGCGCGGGCGCGGTCTGCGACGTTCTCCCCCACGGGCCCGGCCCCGAGCACCACGACGTCGTACGCGTTGGTTTCCGTTTCCGTCATGGGGTCAGTCTGGTGGGTGGTGTGCGCCCTGGCCACACGGGTAGGGGCGCGGAATACCTACCAGGTCGGCCGTGTTGTGCCGACGGTTTGCCCCCACACCAGGAAGAGGGATTTACACCATGAGCAGCACCGTGGAGCTCACCAAGGAGAACTTCGACCAGACGGTCACGGACAACGAGTTCGTCCTGATCGACTTCTGGGCCGAGTGGTGCGGGCCGTGCAAGCAGTTCGCCCCGGTGTACGAGAAGGCGGCGGGCGAGAACCCGGACCTGGTGTTCGGCAAGGTGGACACCGAGGCGCAGCCGGAGCTGGCCGCGGCCTTCGGTATCCAGTCCATTCCCACGCTGATGATCGTCCGCGACCAGGTCGCCGTGTTCGCCCAGCCGGGTGCCCTGCCCGAGGCCGCCCTGACCGATGTCATCGGCCAGGCCCGGGGCCTGGACATGGACGAGGTCCGCAAGGCCGTCGCCGAGCAGCAGGCCCAGCAGCCGCAGGGGACCGAGTAAGCCGCCCGGGGGCGAGCGGAAGCCCCCGAGCAGCCGCCCCGGGCCCGCCGGCCGGGCCCGGCCCTGAGGCGTGTCCGGCCAGGGTCGTGTCCGGCCCAGAGGGCGTGTCCGGCCCAGAAGCCGCGCCCGGCCCAGAGGGCGTGTCCGGCCTAGAAGGGGTACGGGGCCACGTCTCCGCGCACCGTCGTCCAGCGCAGTTCGGTGAAGGCCTCCAGATTGGCCTCGCCGCCGAAGCGGGCGCCGGTGCCGGAGGCGGCCACCCCGCCGAACGGCGCCACGGCCTCGTCGTTCACGGTCTGGTCGTTGATGTGGACGATGCCGGTCGGTATGCGGTCGGCGAGGTCCAGGCCGCGGGCCGGGTCCCGGGTGACGATGCCCAGGGAGAGGCCGTACGGGCTCTGCGCGGCCAAGGCCGCCGCCTCGTCGGCGGTGGTGAAGGAGCGGACGGGCGCCACCGGGCCGAAGACCTCCTCCGTGTACGCCGGGGTGTGGTCGTCGACATGGGCGAGGACGGTCGGCCGGTAGAAGAGCCGGTCGTGCGTGCCGCCGGCGGCGATCTTGGCGCCCGCCGCCCTGCTGGACTCGACCAGGCCGCTGATCTTGGCGAGCTGTCCGGAGTCGATGATGGGGCCCAGGTGGACCTGGTCGCGGTACGGGTCGCCGACGGCGAGGGAGTCCGCCTTGGCGGCCAGCCGCTCGACGTACTCGTCGTACAGGGACGCGTGCACCAGGTGGCGTCCGGTGGTCATGCAGATCTGGCCCTGGTGGAAGAACGAGCCCCAGGCGGCGGTGGAGATCACCGCGTCGAGGTCGGCGTCGGCCAGCACGATCATGGCCGAGTTGCCGCCCAGTTCCAGGTGGGCCCGCTTGAGGTGACGGCCCGCGGCCTCGCCGACGGCCCGTCCGGCGGCGGTGGAGCCGGTGAAGGAGACGACCGGCACGCGCGGGTCGGAGACCAGGGCCTGTCCGGCGTCCGGGCCGCCGGGGAGCACGTGCAGCAGGTCCTGCGGCAGGCCCGCGGCGGCGAGGACCGCCGCGAGGGAGAGCCCTCCGCAGACGGCGGTGCGCGGGTCCGGCTTGAGGAGGACGGCGTTGCCCAGGGCCAGGGCGGGCGCGACGGAGCGGATGGACAGGATCAGCGGGGCGTTGAACGGTGAGATGACGCCCACCACCCCGGCCGGGACGCGGCGCGTGTACGACAGGCGCGGCGCCTCGCTGGGCAGGACCTGGCCGGCCGGGCGGGAGGCGAGCGCGGCGGCCTCGTAGCACTCCTGGGCGGCGACGTGCAGCTCGAAGTCGGCCTTGCCTGGGACGGAACCGGACTCGCGGACGATCCATTCGCGCAGTTCGGTGGCGTGCGCGGTGAACAGGTCGCCGGCCTTGCGGAGCACGGCGGCGCGGGCGAAGTGCGGGGCGCGGGCCCACTCGCGCTGGGCGGCGGCCGCGCGCCCGGCGGCGGCGCCGACGTCCTCGGGGGTGGCGAGGGCGAGGGTGCCGAGGGCACCGCCGGTGGCGGGCTCGGTGACGGTGTACCCGGGCCCCGCCAGGGCGTAGGGCTGCCAGGTCCTGGTGTCGAGCAGCGGCATGACGGCTCTCCGATCGATCGGTCACCGGCGTACGGGGTGGAGGGAACTCCGGGAACTCCCGCTGGAACGTGGCCGGTTCGGCGGTCACAGGGCGGGGCGCGGCGATCCGGGGCAGCCGTGTGGGCTGCGGCCGCGTTCGCACGCGCCCCCATTTTGTTGATGATGCAACATCCTAGTCATGCCGCAGGGCGATGACCGGCGCCGCCTGTCGGCCCGACAGTTTCGGGCGTCTGCCGAGGAGTTCCCCCTCGTCGGGTCAACTCGAGTCGCGGTGCAGCACCGTCGCGCCCAGCACCTTGTGCGTCTCGGGCTCGGTCCCGGGCTTGCGCACCGCGCGGTCGACCAGTTCGGCGAGTTCACGGCCGGAGGGCAGTTCCAGGTGGACGGTACTCAGTCGCGGCCGCAGCAGCCGGCCGAGCATCAGATCGTCGGCGCCGACCACGGCCGTCTCCTCCGGGATGCGGATGCCCTCGTCCTGGAGGGCCCGCATCAGGAGCATCGCGTACTCGTCGTTGTAGGTGAACACGGCGTCCAGGCCGAGGCTCCGCCAGCGCGCGGCGAGGCGCGCCGCGGCCTGTTCCTCGTGGGCGAGGGGCAGTTCGGTCACCGTGGCGTCGGTGCCCCGCAGGGACTGGCGTACGCCGTCGAGCCGGGGCGCGGAGAACGCCTCGAGGCCGGGCTCCTGTGGTACGACGACGCCGATCCGGCGGCGGCCGCGGTCGTAGAGGTGGGCGCCGGCGCTGTAGCCGACGACGTCGTGGTCCATGAGCAGGGCGTGCGCGCCCTCGATGGTCTCGGGGCCGAGGGTGACGACGGCCCGAGCCCCGGAGCGTTTGAGCACGGCCACTCCGCGCGGCCCGAGTCCGGAACCGGGCACCAGCACGGCCACGGGCCGCAGTTCGGCCCAGGCGCGGGCGGCGTCGTCGCCGTGCGGGCCGCCGGTGCCGTACTGCACGACCGTGTAGTCCAGGCCGCCGAGCGCGACCTGGAGGTCGGTGAGGAACCGGCTGTAGAGCGGGCCGACGGGGAAGGTCGGCGCGGGGATGAGGACCATACGGCTGTGCCCGGCGCGCAAGGAGCGGGCCGCCGCGTGCGGCACGTACCCGAGTTCCTTCGCGGCCTGGTGGACCCGGCGGCGGGTGGGCTCGCTGATCCGTACGGCGCTGGTGTTGTTGAGGACGTAGGAGACGGTCGCGCGCGAGACGCCGGCCAGGCGGGCCACATCGGCGCTCGTGGGCACGGAGCGCATCGGTGCGGGGGACGGGGGCGCGGGCGTTTTCGGTATCTGCACCATGACGTACGGCATCTTGGCAGAAGCCTCAATGCGCTTTTCCGGCGGGGGAGTTGTGACGAAGCCGTGAGCGTTCACGGAGGGCGGCGGGCGCCTCTAGGGCGTGGATTCCGCGCCAGTCAGCCGGTCGACCAGGTCGGTCCACGCCTCTTCGAGGCGGGCCAGGGGTATCCCGCACTGTTTGGTCAGGTGGTGGATCAGGGCCGGGTCGAGCTGGCCCATCAGCGTGTGGGAGAGGAGTTCGCAGTCCGCTGCGGGGACCGCCTGGCGCAGGAGCATGGCCACGTGGTGGCGCAGCACCCGGCGGGCCGGGACGACGAAGCGGCGGTTCGCGCCCGGCTCAGCGGCCAGTTGCAGCTCCAGTTCGTCGACCGACCGGCGCAGCATCGCGCGGCCGAACGCCCGTAGCCGCTCCACGGGCGGCGCGCCGGGTCCGAGCGGCGGCGGGCCGCTGAGGAACGCGGCCTGGAACTTCTTCTCGGAGTGGTCGAGCAGCGCCGTCAGCAGACCGGTGCGGTCGCCGAACCGGCGGAAGACCGTGCCCTTGCCGACGCAGGCCGCCGCGGCCACCGCCTCCATCGTGACGGCGTCCGCGCCGCGCTCCGCCACCAGCCGCCCCGCGGCCTCCAGCAGCCGGGCCCGGTTGCGCGCGGCGTCGGCCCGCAGGCACGGCTCGTCGACGTCCGGGGCGTCCTCGAGCTGGAGCAGCTCGGGAAGGGCGACGGGCTCCTGGGGCGTCGGGAAGGGCGGCGGGGCGGTGGACATGAAGCCAGCGTAAAGCATCGGGAACAAAACTGGACCGCGGTCCGGTTAGGATGCTAGAACATTAAACGGACCTCGGTCCGGATCGTAACGGCTGTGTTTCGCAGCAGTCTTTCTCTACGTGGGAGTCAGCATGTCTGTTCGCATCCTCGCGCTCGTCGGCAGCCTTCGCGCCGGGTCGCACAACCGCCAGCTCGCCGAGGCGGCCGTCAAGCTCGCCCCCGAGGGTGCCGAGGTGAACCTGTTCGAGGGCCTCGCCGAGATCCCCTTCTACAACGAGGACATCGACGTCGAGGGCAGTGTTCCGGCCGCCGCCGTGAAGCTGCGCGAGGCCGCCGGGGCGGCCGACGGCCTGATCCTGTTCACGCCCGAGTACAACGGCACCATCCCGGCCGTCCTGAAGAACGCCATCGACTGGTTGTCCCGCCCGTACGGCGCCGGTGCCCTCAGCGGCCTGCCGGTCGCCGTGGTCGGCACCGCCTTCGGCCAGTTCGGCGGTGTCTGGGCGCACGACGAGACCCGCAAGTCCGTCGGTATCGCCGGCGCCAAGGTGCTGGAGGACGTCAAGGTCTCCATCCCCGGCTCGCTGACCCGCTTCGCCGAGACGCACCCGGCCGACGACGCCGAGGTCGCCGCGCAGCTGACCGAGGTCATCACCCGGCTGCACGGCCAGGCCACGGAGCCCGCCGCCGCCTGACGCGTCACACGACCGGTACCAGGGAGGGGCCGCGGCCGCGGCCCCTCCGGCGGGTTCCCGACCGTGTCAGACCGCTCGGGGCAGCCGCTCGGCCCGGTGGATCGGGGTTCCCGAGCCGGTGAGCGGCAGGCCCGTCCCGCCGCGCCGTGCCGCGACGATCTCCGCCGCGATGGACACGGCGGTCTCCTCGGGCGTACGGGCGCCCAGGTCCAGTCCGATCGGCGACCTCAGCCGGGCCAGCTCGCGCTCCCCGACGCCCGCTTCCCGCAGGCGCCGGTTCCGGTCCTGGTGGGTGCGGCGGGACCCCATGGCACCGACGTAGGCGACCGGCAGTCGCAGGGCCTCCGTCAGCAGGGGCACGTCGAACTTCGCGTCGTGGGTGAGCACACACAGCACCGTGCGCCCGTCGGTCTCCGTCGACCGCAGATAGCGGTGGGGCCAGTCCACGACGACCTCGTCGGCCTCGGGGAAGCGGGCCCGGGTGGCGAAGACGGGGCGGGCGTCGCACACGGTGACGTGATGGCCGAGGAGCTTGCCCGCCCGGACCAGGGCCGCCGCGAAGTCGATCGCACCGAAGACGATCATGCGGGGCGGCGGCACGGCCGACTCCACGAGCAGGGTGAGACCGCCTGGGCAGTGCGAGCCGTCCTCGGAGAGCTCGACCGTGCCCGTGCGGCCGGACTCCAGCAGGGCACGGGCCTGGCCTATCGCGGTGCGGTCCAGGTCGGGAGTGCCGCCGAGACCGCCTTCGTGCGAGCCGTCGGGGCGTACGAGCACCGCCCGGCCGAGGAGGCCGGCGGGCCCCCGGACCACCCGGGCGAGAGCCACCGGCTCGCCACGGGCGGCGGCCGACAGCGCGGCCGCCTGGGGTGTCCTGGAGGCGTCGTACGGGGTGATCATGACGTCGATGGTTCCGCCGCAGGTCAGCCCGACGGCGAAGGCGTCCTCGTCGCTGTAGCCGAACCGCTCGACGAGCGTCTCGCCCTCCTGGAGCGCCTGGACGCAGAGGTCGTACACCGCTCCCTCCACACAGCCCCCGGAGACCGAGCCGATGACCGTGCCGTCGGCGCAGACGGCCATGGCGGCGCCGGGAGGGCGCGGGGCGCTGCCGCCGACGGCGACGACCGTGGCGACGGCGAACTCCCGGCCCTCCTCGATCCACTCGTGCAGCTGCCTGGCCAGGTCAAGCATCGCCGCCCGCCAGCAGGACACGGTCGGGCCGGATCGGCAGGTTCCGGTGGCGTACCCCGGTCGCGTGCCACACGGCGTTGGCGACCGCCGCCGCGGCACCCACGATGCCGATCTCGCCGATGCCCTTGATGCCGACCGGGTCGTCCGGGTCGGGGTCGTCGACCCAGTCGGCCTCGATGTGGGGCACGTCGGCGTGCGCGGCGACGTGGTAGCCCGCCAGGTCGGCGCCGTAGAGGCCGCCGCTGGCCCGGTCCCGTACGGCCTCCTCGTGCAGGGCCATGGAGATGCCCCAGGTCATGCCGCCGACGAACTGGTTGCGGGCGGTGAGCGGGTTGACGATCCGGCCGGCCGCGAAGATGCCCAGCATGCGGCGGACGCGGACCTCGCCGGTGGCCGGGTCGACGGCGACCTCGGCGAATTGCGCCCCGAAGGAGTGCCGCTCCTTCTGGGCGAGGGAGCCGATGGCCTCGGTCGTGTCCGACCGTACGGTGATGCCCTCCGGAGGGATGTCGGCGCCCGGCGCGAGACTCCGGCGCAGCTCGTCTGCGGCGGCCGTGACGGCCCAGGCCCAGGAGCGGGTGCCCATCGAGCCGCCGGCGATCATCGCCGGGCCGAAGTCGCTGTCCCCGACGCGTACCCGGACGCGGTCCGTCGCCACGTCCAGGGCGTCGGCGGCGACCAGCGTGAGCGCGGTCCTGGCGCCGGTGCCGATGTCCGCGGCGTTGATCCGCACCGTGAAGGTGCCGTCCGCCTCCGCGGTGACGGCGGCCGTGGAGGGCATGGCTCCGGCGGGGAAGGAGGCGGCGGCGGTGCCCGTGCCGAGCAGCCAGCGGCCGTCGCGGCGCACTCCCGGCCGCGGGTCCCGCTCCGCCCAGCCGAACCGGCGGGCGCCCTCACGGAAGCAGGCGATCAGATTGCGGCTGCCGAACGGCAGCCCGGACACCGGGCCCACCTCGGGCTCGTTGCGTATGCGCAGCTCGATCGGGTCGAGGCCGCACCGCTCGGCGAGTTCGTCGAGCGCCGACTCCAGCGCGAACGAGCCCGGTGCCTCGCCCGGGGCGCGCATCCACGTCGGGGTCGGTACGTCGAGCCGCACGAGCCGGCTGGCCGTGTGGTGGGCGTCGGCGGCGTACATCGACCGGCCCGCCGCGGCGCTCGGCTCGACGAACTCGTGCACGGTGGAGGTGAGGTTCAGGGACCGGTGCTCCAGCGCGCGCAGCCGCCCGTCCGGGTCCGCGCCGAGCCTGACCCGCTGGGCCGTGGGGCTGCGGTACCCGGCGAGTGAGAACATCTGCCGGCGGGTCATGACGACCCTGACGGGGCGTTGCAGAACGGTCGCGGCCATCACGGCGCCCACCTGGTGCGCACGGACACCCTTGCTGCCGAAGCCGCCGCCGACATGCTCGGACCGCACCCGTACGGAGGACGGGTCGAGGGAGAACAGGTTGGCGAGCTCGCCGGCGACCCAGATGGTGCCCTGGTTGGAGTCGACGACCTCGAGCCGGCCGCCCTCCCACAGGGCCGTCGCCGCGTGCGGCTCCATCGGGTTGTGGTGCTCCTCCGGAGTGGTGTACTCCGCGTCCAGCACGACGGCGGACGCCGCGAGCTCGGCCTCCAGGTCGCCCTTCTCGACGACGCCCGGCAGGTGCCCGTCGAGCGCGTACGCCTCGCTCTCCCGCTCGGCGGAGAACGCGACGTCGTGCGGCTCCTGGTCGTAGTGGACCTGGAGGGACTCGGCGGCTTCCCGGGCCTGCTCGGACGTCTCGGCGACGACGAGGGCCACGGGCCAGCCCCGGTGGGCCACCCGGTCGTGCTGGAAGAGGGCGATGCTCGGGTCCGGGGACATGCCCATCAGCCCGGCGTAGTCGGTGTCGACGCGCGGGGCGTTCTCGTGGTGGAGCACGGCGAGGACGCCGGGCATCCCGAGCACGGCGTCGGTGTCCAGGGCGCGGATGCGGCCGCGGGCGACGGTGGACAGCACCAGCCAGCCGTGGGCGAGGTCGGCGAACGGGATCTCGCCGGCGTAGCGGGCGGCTCCGGTGACCTTGTCGCGGCCTTCCACGCGGGTGTGCGCGGAGCCGACGGCACCCCTGGTGGCGGTGGTCATCGGGTGGCCTCCTCGGCGAGTTCGCTCAGCACGGCCACGACGAGGTTGCGCATCAGGGTCACCTTGTATCCGTTGTGGGGCAGGGGCCTGGCGGCGGCCAGTTCGAGCTCCGCGGCGGCCGCGAAGGTCTCGGCGTCGGCGGGTGCGCCGAGCAGGACGCCCTCGGCCGCGCGGGCCCGCCAGGGGCGGGAGGCGACGGCCCCGAAGGCCAGGCGCACGTCGTGCACGACGCCGTCCCGGACGTCCAGCGCGGCGGCGATCGAGCCGATGGCGAAGGCGTACGAGGCGCGCTCGCGGACCTTGCGGTAGCGGGAGTTGGCCGCTGTGGCGGTGGGCGGCAGGGTGACGCCGGTGATCAGCGCGCCCGGCGGCAGGGCGGTCTCCAGATGCGGGGTCTCCCCCACCGGCAGGTAGAAGTCGGCGAGCGGCAGCTCCCCCGGCCCGTCCGCCGTCTCGTACGACACGGTCGCGTCGAAGGCGGCCAGGGCCACGCCCATGTCGGAGGGGTGGGTGGCCACGCAGTGGTCGGAGGCGCCGAGGACGGCGTGGTTGTGGTGCTCGCCCTCGATCGCGGGGCAGCCGCTGCCCGGGCTGCGCTTGTTGCACGGGGCGGTGACGTCGGCGAAGTAGCCGCAGCGGGTGCGCTGGAGCAGATTGCCGCCGACGGTGGCCATGTTGCGCAGCTGCCCGGAGGCACCGGCCAGTACGGCCTGTGCCAACGCCGGGTAGCGGCGCCGGACTTCGGGGTGCGCGGCGAGGTCGCTGTTGGTGACGGTCGCCCCGATGCGCAGCCCGCCGTCCTCGGTGGGCTCGACGCGGTTCAGGGGCAGTTCGCGTACGTCGACGAGGAGGGCGGGCCGCTCGACGCCGGTCTTCATCAGGTCGACCAGGTTGGTGCCGCCGCCCAGGAAGCGGGCTTCCCGGTCGCCGTCGAGCAGCGCCACGGCGCCGGAGACGTCGTACGCCCGCTGGTAGCCGAACTCCCTCATGCCGCCGCCCCCTCGGACTCGGCGGCCCGGGCCACGGCCTGGACGATCGAGACGTAGGCGCCGCAGCGGCAGAGGTTGCCGCTCATGCGCTCCCGTATCTCCTCCGGCGTCAGGGGCGGTGGTCCCGCCTCGGGCCGTACGTCGTCGGTGGCGGCGCTCGGCCAGCCGGCCGCGTGCTCCTCGATCATCGCAATGGCCGAACAGATCTGTCCCGGCGTGCAGTAGCCGCACTGGTAGCCGTCGAGTTCGAGGAACGCCTGCTGCACGGGGTGCAGTCGGTCGCCCTCGGCCACGCCTTCGATGGTGGTGATCTCGCGCCCTTCGGCCGCCACGGCCAGTTGCAGACAGGCCACGCTCCGGCGGCCGTCGACCAGGACGGTGCACGCGCCGCACTGGCCCTGATCGCAGCCTTTCTTGGTGCCGGTCATGTCGAGTCTTTCGCGCAGGGCGTCGAGCAGCGTGGTGCGGTGGTCGACGGTCAGCGTGTACTTCTCGCCGTTGACGGACAGGGTGAGGTCGCTGGACGTCGATGTCGGGGGCATGGAAGCCTTCTCTCTCATGTCGCGAGGCCAGGAGGCGGGGACGCGGGCTGTCCGCGCGGACGGCACACCGATACGATGGAGCAAGCGGACAGTTGTCCGTTACCCGGAAACGTAGCGGACAACTGTCCGCTTAACAAGGGCCGGGTTTCGGCCAAGGGATCGGTAGGAGGGCGAGTGCGGCAGAAGAAGGACGCTCCGCTGCGCTCGGACGCGCAGCGCAACCGCGAGCGCATCCTGGAAGTGGCGCTGGCCGAACTGACGCGTTCGGCGGACGCGCCGCTGAGCTCGATTGCCAAGAAGGCGTGCGTCGGGCAGGGGACCTTCTATCGCCACTTCCCCAGCCGTGAGGCACTCGTCCTGGAGATCTACCGCCACGAGATGCAGCAGGTCGCCGACTCCGCGGAAGTGCTGCTCGAGAGCCGGGAGCCCGACCGGGCGCTGCGCGAGTGGATGGACCGGCTCGCGCGCTTCGCCATGGCCAAGGCGGGCTTGGCCGACGCCATCCGCCAGGCCACCAGCGCACCGGGGCAGCCCGCGAAGCCGGGACACACCCCGGTGACGGAGGCGGCCGAACTGCTGCTGCGCGCCGCCGAACAGGCCGGCACCATCCGCCCGGGGATCACCGCGGACGATCTCTTCCTCACGATCGGCGGCCTCTGGACGATCGACCCCCACACCGACTGGCAACCGCGCGCCACCCGACTGCTGGACCTCGTCATGGACGCGCTGCGGGTGGGGGCGCCGGGGCGGTGAGCAGGCCTTCGGCCCCGGACGACGGCCAGGGGATGAGCTGAGGGCGGTGCGCGCGGGTGGCACCGGCAGGCGACCGCCGAGGGGCGAGCCGCGGCGGGAAACCCCGGCCTGTGCCCCGACCTACGCTCCCGGCCGCAGCCGATGCCCGCGCCGCGGGCCGGGCGCGCCGGCGGTGTCCGCGCGCAACCGCCGTGGAGGCGCCCCAGCGGAGGACCCGAGCACGGGCCGGCTTCCGGGCCGCGGGCAGGACATGCGCTACGGGTGGGGCCGTCGTAAGAGGACGCGCGCCGCAGCAGGAGCACCCGGGCACGGGCCGGCTTCCGGGCCGTGGGCGGGATATGGGCTGCGGATGGGGTCGTTGTAACGACGATGGCCTAGGGGATAGGACGTTGCCGCGCGGCGGGCGGCGGGCGGCGGACGGCCGGGTGGCCCGGCGGCGGACGGCGGACGGCCGGGCGGCCCGGCGGCGGACGGCGGACGGCCGGGCGGCCCGGCGACGGGCGGCGGACGGCCGGGCGGCCCGGCGACGGGCGGCGGACGGCCGGGCGGCCCGGCGGCGGACGACGGGCGGCGGACGGCCGGGCGGCCCGGCGGCGGGCGGCGGACGGCCGGGCGGCCCGGCGGCGGGCGACGGGCGGCCGGGCGGTCCGGCGGCGGGCGGCCGGGCGGCCGGGCTTCCCGGCGGCGGGGTCAGGCGACCGCCGTGGGGGCCAGGTCGCGCAGTTCCCGGAGGGCCGCCGTGACCGCCGGGCGGGCGTGGCCGCCGCCGCGGGTGCAGGTCAGGAGCTTGCGGTGGGGGTTGCCTGTGCAGCGGACCCGCGTGATCGGGAGGTGCGGGGTCAGGTGGGCCAGGCGCGGGACGAGGGCGACGCCGAGCCGGTGGGCGACGAGATGGGCGGCGACGTTCCAGTCCAGGGCGTGGTGGACCACGTCGGGGGTGAATCCCGCCGCGCCGCAGGCGGACAGGACGTGCGGGCGGCAGGGGCTCTCCTCCACCGGCGCGATCCATGTCTCGCGCGCCGCCTCGGCGAGGTCGACCCGGGCCCGCCCGGCGAGCCGGTGTCCCTCGGGGACGACCAGGTCGAACGGGTCGTCCAGCAGCGGCTGCTGGTCGAACCTCGTGTCACTCAGCGGCGGGTTGAGCGGAGTGGCCTCGACAATCGCCAGGTCGGTCTCCCCCTCAAAGAGCAGATCGAAGCTCTCCGGGACACCCACCTCGGCGATCCGTACGGACAGCCGCGGATGCCGCTCGCCCAGCCGGGCCGCCATCGGGGCCAGCAGCACCGAGATGGCCACCGGGAAACCGGTCACGCGCAGCACCCCGGAGGGCGCTCCGTGGTCGGCCCGTAGATCGAGTTCGGCCAGGTCCCAGCGGGCCTGGATGGCGTCGGCGTGCGCCAGCAGGCTCTCGGCGGCCGGGGTGAGGCGCACCCCGCGCCCCTGGGGCTCCAGCAGGTCGACGTCCAGGTCACGGGCGAGCTGCCGGATCTGCTGGGAGGCGGCGGACGGAGTGAAGTGCAGGGCCCGGGCGGCGGCGGTGACCGTGCCGTAGTGGGAGACGGCCCTGAGGACGTGCAGCCTGCGCAGGTCAATCATGCAGTCCACGCTTCACAATGCCGTGCACAAAGTCAACCTGGACGTGTAAGGAGATCCCGACGCACCCTGGCTGTGTCGCGACGGTCAACCAGCCACGAGGTACGAGGAGTCAGTCATGACCAGCACCAACGCCACGGCCTGCCCGCACTGCGGCTGGCCGGACGGGGGCGAGCCGTTCCGGGTGCTGTCGCGGCACACCACCGCGACGGGCCGCACGGAGTGGACGCGCTGCGGGTGCGGCTCCCTGCAGGTCCGGGTCGTCGACGGCTGCGGGACGCGCGTCGTCTCCCGCAGCGGGCCGGCCTCCGGATCCGCTCCGGCCCGGTCGGGCAGCGCGAGCCGCTGAGCGCTCAGGACCCGCCTTGCCGCACCAGCCGCTCCCCCAGTGGGCTGCGCCGGTAGAGCACCCGGCGGCCGTCGCGGGCCCGGGTGACCAGACCCGTCGCGTGCAGGACACGCAGGTGCTGGGACACGGCGCTCGGGGTCACGCCCAGGCGCCGGGCCAGCTCCACCGTCGGCAGCGGTTCGGCCAGCAGCCGCAGCAGCGTGGTGCGGGGCGCGCCGAGCAGGGCCGCGAGGCCCGGGGCGTCCGGCTCGGGTTCCGGCTCCCACAGGGTCGCTGCGCCCCGGCTCGGGTAGGCGAGCATCGGCGGTTCCGCGGCACTGACCGGGGGCGCCGGCTGATGCGCGAACAGGGAGGGGACCAGGCGCAGGCCCCGCCCCGAGCCGTCCACGTGGTGGCGTCCGCGCATCCGGTCGACGCGCAGGACACCGTCGTCCCAGCGCAGGTTGCGGTGCAGATCGACGAAGAGCAACCGGGCGCCGCCGGTGGCCAGCTGCCGTGCCCGGTGGGTGATGTCGGCCTCCAGGACGAGCCGCATCCGGGGCCAGTACGGCAGCAGCGCCGACTCCCAGTAGCGGCGCAGGAGTGCGCACAGCTCCTCCAGCAGCTCCGCGACCGGCGCGTCACCGGGCGCGGAGACCGCCCGCAGCACGTCCGGCAGGGGCCGGGGCGCATGGGCGGCGAGCAGATCGCGGCGTACCGTCTCCGCGGGTGTGGCGCGTACGACGGTGAGCTGCTCGTCGAGAGTGGGCGCGAAGGACGTCGGCCTCGGGGTCAGGAAGTCGGGCAGGGCCAGGGTGTCCCCCACCAGGGCGGCCAGCAGCCGGGCGTCGGCCGGGTCGAGCCCCTGGAGCACGGCGGCGCGCCACCGCACATGCAGCGGATAGAGGGCGGGTGCGCGCAGGGCACGCAGGCTGCCCATCACCTCGCGCAGCGGCGAGATCGCGAAGCGGGTGTCGGCGAGGTCCTCGACGCCGAGCCGGAAGCTGATCATCAAGGCCCCCGCTAAATCCTTTGGCAACTTCCCCGCCGTGGCGTGGACTTCGGCCCATGACGGATCACGACCACAGGCAGATTACAGCGCACCAGGGCGCGAGCCCCCGGCTGATCCTGGTGCTGGCCCTGGTCTGCGGCGCGGCCGTGGGCAATGTGTACTTCCCGCAGGCCGTCAGCCCGTTGGTGGCGTCCGGCCTGCACGTCTCGCCCGGCGCGGCCGCCGCCGTCGTCACCGCGACCCAGTTCGGCTACGCGGCCGGGATCTGGCTGCTCGTCCCGCTCGGCGACCGCCTCCCGCACCGCCCGCTGCTGGTCACGCTCCTCACGGTCACCGGGCTGGGGCTGCTCGCCGCGAGCGCCGCGCCGGGGCTGGTGCCGCTGGTCGGAGCCAGTGCCCTGGTGGGTGTGACGACGGTGGTGGCGCCGCTCACCGGGCCGCTCGCCGCCCGTCTGGTGCCGAAGGAGCGGCTCGGGGTCACCGGCGGCACGCTGCTGAGCGGCTCCCTCGCGGGCATGCTGCTGTCGCGCACCGTCGGCGGTGCCCTCGGCGACTGGCTGGGCTGGCGGGCGCCGTATGTCCTGGCCGCCGTGCTGTCCCTGACGGTGGCCGCCCTGTCGGCCCGCCTCCTGCCGCGGACGGTCCCGCCCTCCACCCAGCGCTACCCGGCGCTCCTGGCCGAGCCACTGCGTCTGCTGCGCACGGAAGCCCTGCTGCGCCGCTCCTGCCTCTACCAGGCCCTGGTGTTCGCCGGCTTCTCCGCCGTGTGGACGGGGGTGGCCCCGCTGCTCACGGGTCCGGTGTACGACAGGGGTGCGGGGGCGGTGGGGCTGCTCGCCCTGGTCAACGCGGTGACCATGGTGTGCACGCCAGTCGCGGGCCGTCAGGTCGACCGGCACGGGCCGGACGCGGTCAACCGGGTGTGCTTCCTGGTGGTGGGGGGCTCGGCCGCGGTGCTGGCGCTGGGCGGTCTCGGCGGGGCGGTGGGGGCGGCGGCCCTGGTCGTGGGCACGCTGCTGCTCGACGTCGGCATGCAGTCCGGGATGGTGGCCAACCAGGTGCGGATCCAGACGCTGCGGGCCGAGGTGCGCAGCCGGCTCACCACCGCGTACATGACCTGCGCGTATCTTGGTGGCGCCGTCGGCTCGTGGCTGGGCATGCGTGCGTACGGCCGCTTCGGGTGGCCGGGGGTGTGCGTGCTGGTCGCCGCGCTCACCGCGGTCGCCCTCGCCCGCCACCTGTGGCCCACCGGACGCCGGAGCGCCACCCGCCGTACGGCGGGCAGGTTCCGCCGCCCGGCGGCGTCCGCGACCGGGGCGGCGGGGCCGACCATGGCAGCCCGAGCCGCCGTGACCTCGCGTGAGGAGACGCCATGACGCATGTTCCGCCGCCGTTCGACCCGGAACTCGCCGGAGCCCTGGAGTTGATCAAGGACATGATCAGCCCGGGCCTCACGCTGGACCAGATCGCCGAGGTGCGCCAGGGCCCGGGCATCGAGCTGCTTGCCGAGCTGGACCTGACGATGGGCGGGACGTTCGAGGTGGAGGACCGGCAGGTGCCCGGTCCGCAGGGCGAGCCCGACATCTCGCTGCTGATCTGCCGCCCGGCCGCCCCGGCGTCCTCAGGGCCACGGCCCGTGATCTACCACGTGCACGGCGGCGGCATGGTCATCGGGAACAACCGGGTCGGGGTCGACGTGCCGCTGGCGTGGGCGCAGGCGCTGGACGCGGTCGTGGTGTCCGTGGAGTACCGGCTGGCGCCGGAGCATCCGCATCCCGCGCCGGTCGAGGACGTGTACGCCGGGCTGCTGTGGACGGCCGACCACGCCGCCGAGCTCGGCGCCGACCCCGAGCGGATCGTCATCGCGGGTGCGAGCGCGGGCGGCGGGCTGTGCGCGGCGCTGGCCCTGCTCACCCGGGACCGCAAGGGGCCGCAGCCGATCGGGCAGGTCCTGATGTGCCCGATGCTCGACGACCGCAACGACACGCCCTCGACGTACCAGATGGCGGGCCTCGGGGTGTGGGACCGCACCGCCAACGAGACCGGCTGGACCGCGCTGCTCGGTTCTCGGCGGGGTGGGCCCGACGTGCCGGCGTACGCGGCGCCGGCCCGTGCCGAGGATCTGACCGGGTTGCCCCCGGCCTTCCTCGACGTCGGCTCGGCGGAGACCTTCCGCGACGAGGTCGTCGCCTACGCCTCGCGCATCTGGCAGGCCGGTGGTGTGGCCGAACTGCACGTATGGCCCGGCGGCTTCCACGGCTTCGACGGTTTCGCACCGCAGGCGGCGCTGTCCCAGTCGGCCAGGGCGGCGCACGTGAACTGGCTGCGGAGGCTTTTGAACGGGTGACGCCGGGCTTCTCTCCTGACCAGACAGCCGCATGGCGCACCATAGGCCTATGAAAGAGCTGGCCGGACGCCTGACCGCGCTCGACCCGGACGCCGGTGCGGCGGTCCGGGTCATCGCCTACTTCGACCGCCTGGCCGAGTCCAGGGCCGGTGTCGAGGCACTCGTACGCGGCGCCGCCGTGCTCTCGGGCTGCCCGGCCCGCCTGGTGGACCCCGAGCGCCGCGTCCACGTCCGGGTCCAGCCCGACGGCACCCGCCAGGACACCACCACCCCACCGAACCCCACCTGGCCTTCCGCCCGACTGACCCCGAACGGTCCGGCGATCCTGTGGCTGGAACGGGGCGGGGCGGAGGGGGGCGGGGGCGCCGTGGGCGAACCCAGCCGGGCCGAAGCCCAACTGGCCGGGGCGGCCGGCGCAGAGCGCCCCGGGGCGACGCCTAGGCGGGTCGTCGCGGAGCAGGTCGGGGCAGCACCCGGCCAGCTCGTCGCGGAAGCCGCCGGGGTGACACCCGGCCGGGTCGTCGCGCAACAGGCCGGGGCCACACCCAGCGTGGCTGTCGCCGAAGACGTTGGGGCGACACCCGGCCAGGGCATCGCCGGACAGGCCCGGTCCCGACCCGACGCGGCCGGCGCAGAACAGGCCGGGAACCCGCCCAGCGCGGCCGGCGCAGAGCACGCCGGGGCGACACCCGGCCAGGGCATCGCCGGACAGACCCGGCCCCGACCCGACACGGGCGGCGCAGAACAGGCCGGGAACCCGCCCAGCGCGGCCGGCGCAGAGCACGCCAAGGCGACACCCGGCCAGGGCATCGCCGGACAGACCCGGCCCCGACCCGACACGGGCGGCGCAGAACAGGCCGGGAACCCGCCCGGCCTGGCCGTCGCAGAGCACGCAGACGTGCAACCCGGCCCGGTCGTCGCGGATGTCGCTGCGCCCGCGACCAGTGTCGTCGACGCGGTGATACTCGAGCGCGCCTCCGTTGCCCTGCGGCTCGTGCTCGACCGTACTCGGGGTCGGGCCCCGGCCGATGACCCGGCGCTGGTCGAGACTCTTCTCGATGCCTCGGCCCCGGAGCAGGCGCGCCTCTACAGCGCACGGCGGCTCGGTCTCGACCCCACGGCGGCGGCGCGGGTTCTCGCCCCGCTGAACGGCCGGCCTCGGGTCGTACCCGCCGGGACGGGGAGCGCGGGCGTCGCGGAGTCCCGCCCGGCTCTTCCGGACGCCCGCCTCGGGGTCGGGCCCGCCGTGCCCGTGCTCGAGCTGCCCCGGTCATGGGCGGCGGCCCGTACCGCCCTGCGGTTCACCGCCGAGGGCACCCCGCAGGACCCCGGACCGCGGGTCGTGCACGCCGATGAGCTGGGCGGGATCGCCCTGCTCGCCGACCTCGTCGTCCCGGGCGCCGAGCCGCCGCCCGACGTTCGTGCCCTGGAGACGGCCGCGGCGATCACGCCCTGGTTGCCGGCCACCCTGCACGCGGTCGCGTCCACAGCGAGCCTGCGGGCGGCCGCCGCCGAGATCAACGTCCACCACTCCACGCTCCAGGACCGGCTGACACACGCGGAGCACCTGCTCGGCTGGCCGCTGCGCACCCCGCAGGGCCGCCTCCGGCTCCAACTGGCCCTGGCCATGCGCCATTTGGCCCGCCCGTAGCCGACCACCCAGGCGGGTCACACCCCGTTGTGATAGGCCCCGTCGTGATCCAGATCGCGCCCATGGCCCGTGCCACGGTCCGTCGCCCGGGAGAGACTGTCCGGGCGCCGTCCGTACGAGGTTCAGGAGCATGAGGCATGAGCGTGCAGCGCTATCCCCTGTCCGGGGTCACCGTGGTCAGTGTGGAGCAGGCCGTGGCCGCGCCCTACGCCACCCGGCAGCTCGCCGACCTCGGCGCCCGTGTGATCAAGGTGGAGCGGCCGGGCGACGGCGACTTCGCCCGCCGTTACGACACGACCGTGCACGGGCACTCCAGCTATTTCGTGTGGCTCAACCGGTCCAAGGAGTCCCTCACCCTGGACCTCAAGGACCCGCGCGGCCACGAGATCCTGCACGACCTCCTCGACGGCGCCGACGTGTTCGTGCAGAACCTCGCCCCGGGCGCGGCCGGCCGGCTCGGCCTGGACCCCGCCACCGTCCAGAGCCGCCGGCCCGGTCTGATCCCGTGCACGATCTCCGGTTACGGCACGACCGGCCCCTGGGCCGACCGCAAGGCCTACGACCTGCTCGTGCAGTGCCAGACCGGGCTGGTGTCCCTGACGGGAACCCCTGAGGGGACCGCCCGGACCGGGATCTCCGTGGCCGACATCGCCGCCGGGATGTACGCCTACAGCGGCGTCCTCACCGCCCCGTACACCCGCGCCACCACCGGCGAGGCCCACCCGGTGGAGGTCTCCCTGTTCGAGGCCCTCGCGGAGTGGATGGGCCAGCCCGCCTACTACACCCGGCACGGCGGCGCCCAGCCCCCGCGCCTGGGCACCCGGCACGCCACCATCGCGCCGTACGGGACGTACCCGGCCGCCGACGGCAAGGAGGTGCTGTTCTCCATCCAGAACGAGCGGGAGTGGGTGGCCCTGTGCGGGGAGTTCCTCGGCCGGCCGGACCTGGTCGACGACCCCCGCTTCGCCACCGCCTCCGACCGCGTCGCCCACCGCGAGGAACTCGACGCCGTCGTCGCCGGCCGCTTCGCCCGCTCCGGCTCCGGCGAGATCCTCAAGGACCTGGAGCGCATCGGCATCGCCTGCGCCGGGGTCAACGACGTCGCCGCGTTCCTGGACCACCCGGTGCTGGCCGACCGCGGCCGCTGGGCCGAGGTAGCGGTGCCGGGTGCCACCGTCGAGGCCCTGCTCCCGCCGGCCGACCTCGCGGGCCTGCCCGCGCGTATGGACCCCGTCCCGGCGGTCGGCGAGCACACCGAGGCGATCCTCGCCGAACTCGGCCGCACCGGCGAGGAGGTGGCGGCGCTGCGCGCGGACGGCGTCGTCTGAACCCTCAGCGGGTTTCGGCCGCCCGTGTCTCGCCCTCGGCCTCCTGCTTCTTCGAGGCCCGCAGGCTGGTGATCGTCGTGACGGTCAGGACCAGCACGATGAAGCCCAGCGAGAAGGGGATGCTGATCTCGGGCACATGGACGCCCGACTCGTGCAGCGCGTGCAGCACCAGCTTCACGCCGATGAAGCCGAGGATGATCGACAGCCCGTACGAGAGGTGCACCAGCTTCTTCAGCAGGCCGCCGATGAGGAAGTACAGCTGACGCAGGCCCATCAGGGCGAAGGCGTTCGCGGTGAACACGATGTACGGGTCCTGGGTGAGGCCGTAGATCGCGGGGATGGAGTCGAGGGCGAACAGCACGTCGGTGGAGCCGATCGCGAGCATCACGACCAGCATCGGGGTCATGATCCGCTTGCCGTTCTCGGTGATGAACAGCTTCGTGCCGTGGTAGCGGTCGGCCACCCCGAAACGCTGCTCCGCCATCTTCAGCAGCTTGTTCTCCTGGTACTCCTCCTCGTGCTGGTCCTTGCGCGCGTCCTGGACCAGCTTCCAGGCAGTCCAGATCAGGAAGGCGCCGAAGATGTAGAACACCCAGGAGAAGGCGGAGATGATCGCCGCGCCGGCCGCGATGAAGACGGCCCTCAGCACCAGGGCCATCAGTACACCGACCATCAGCACCCGCTGCTGGTACTGCGAGGGCACCGCGAACTTCCCCATGATCAGGACGAACACGAAGAGGTTGTCCACGCTGAGCGACTTCTCGGTGATGTACCCGGCGAAGAACTCACCGGTGGGCCCGCTCCCACCGAAGTACCAGAGCCCCAGCCCGAACAGCACCGCCAGGACGATCCACACCACCGTCCACGTCCCGGCTTCCTTGATCGACACATCGTGGGGCTTGCGGCCGACGAAGAAGTCGACGGCGACGAGCACGCACAGGGCCGCCACGGTCAGCAGCCACACGGATAGCGAGACGTTCACTGTTGCTCCTGGTGCAGGTGTGGGGATGGGACATCGTTGTCCGCGGTGGCCGGTTTCCGCCACATCTGCCAGGTGAACAATTGGTCAAAGCTGCACGTGGAGCGCTTCCAGGACGTCCTGGTCCGTCAGCTGGTCGAAGTTCTCGTACCAGAGGCCCACGGCCATGAACGCGGCCGGCCGGTGGAGGCAGATCACCTCGTCGGCCTCGGCGCGCATCAGTTCGGCCGCCTCCGGCGAGCACACCGGCGCCGCCAGCACCACCCGTGCCGGCTCCTGGCGGCGTACGGAGCGCAGCGCGGCGCGGGCCGTGGAGCCGGTCGCCAGGCCGTCGTCGACGACGATCACCGTCCGTCCGCGCAGGTCGGGAGCGGGGCGGCCCTGACGGTACAGCCGCTCGCGGCGGCGCAGTTCCTGGCGCTCCCGCTCGATGACGGGCGCGAGGGCCTCCTCGCGCAGGCCCAGGTGGCGCAGGGCGTCCTCGTCGAGGAGCGGCACCTCGTCCCCCGCCATCGCGCCGACGCCGAACTCCTCCTGGTAGGGCGCCCCGATCTTCCGTACGACCAGTACGTCGAGCGGGGCGTCCAGCGCCGCCGCGACCTCGCTCGCCACGGCGACCCCGCCGCGGGGCAGGGCGAGAACGAGCGGACGGGGCAGGGCCCCCTCGTGTTGCCGGGCGCGCAGCTTCTCGGCCAGTTCCCGGCCTGCCTGCCGGCGATCGTGGAACCGCATGACGGTCACCTCTGCTTCCCGCACGGAGAGGGCCCTCGGCCGGCCCGGCCTCCGCGTACCCACCGCCCGGTGGACAACGCACCGGCGCCGGGTACGTCCGGTGTCAGCCCGCCGTGGTGGTCAGTCGCTCGTCGCACCACTGCCGGGCCGCCTCGGTGACGCGATCCAGCGTGCCGGGCTCCTCGAACAGATGGGTGGCGCCGGGCACCACGAGGAGGGTGTGCGGGGACCGCAGCCGCCGGGCCGCTTTCTCGTTGAGCCGCAGCACGTGCTGGTCCCGGCCGCCCACGATGAGCAGCACCGGGGCCCGGACGGCGGCCAGCGCGTCGCCCGCCAGGTCGGGCCGGCCACCGCGCGAGACGACCGCCGGCACCCGGCCGGGCCGTTCGGCGGCGGCGACCAGGGCCGCGCCCGCGCCGGTGCTGGCGCCGAACAGGACGACGGGCAGGCCCTGGGTGCCGTACCACTGCTCCAGCCAGTCGATGGCGGCCACCAGCCGGCGTCCCAGCAGGGGGATGTCGAAGCGGAGTTCGGCGGTGCGCAGGTCCAGCCGTTCCTCCTCCTCGGTGAGCAGGTCGATCAGCAGGGTGCCGAGCCCGGCGGTGCGCAGGCCGGCGGCGACCTCGCGGTTGCGGGGGCTGTGCCGGGAGCTGCCGCTGCCGTGCGCGAACAGCACGACCGCGCGGGCGTCCGGCGGCAGGTTCAGATCACCGGTGAGCGCGGCGCCGCCGGCCGGCACGGTGACCGTCTGGGTGATCATCGGAGGCCTCCTCTCCCCCGGTCCCCCCGTGGGTCCTGCCGTCCGCCTACCCACGCTGCGGCGGGCGTCCCGCGAGCGGCATGGCGCGATCTGTGGGATGCGTGTCGTTGACGCCATGACCCGGGCGGACGGAGCGTAGAAGCGTGACTCCGCGAGCGACTCCACGCCGTATCGTCTTCGTCGTCTTCGACGGCTTCCAGCCGCTCGATCTCACCGGCCCGCACGAGGTGTTCCACAGCGCGGGCGACTACGCCTGCGAGATCGTGGCGTCCCGGCCGGGGCCGGTCAGGTCGGTCAGCGGGCTGCTCGTGCACGCCGCGCACGGTGTGGCGGACCTCGACCCGGCCGCGACGGACACCCTGGTGGTGGTCGGCGGCCAGGGGGTCGACCGGGCCCGGGAGGACACGGCGCTGGTCTCCTGGATCGCCGCCGCCGCGGCCGGTGCCCGGCGGGTCGCCTCGGTGTGCAGCGGGGTGTTCCTGCTGGCGGCCGCGGGGCTGCTGGACGGGCGGCGGGTCACCACGCACTGGGCCCGGGAGGAGCAGCTGGCCCGGGAGCATCCCGAGGCGCGCGTGGACTGCGACCCGATCTTCGTGCGGGACGGGCGGGTGTGGACCTCGGCCGGGGTGACGTCCGGCATGGATCTGGCGCTCGCCCTGGTGGAGGACGACCTGGGCCGGGACGTCGCGCACGCGGTGGCCCGCCGGCTGGTGCTGTTCCTGCGCCGCCCGGGCGGCCAGTCGCAGTTCAGCGTGGCGCTCTGGTCGCGGCAGCCGGCGACGGACCCGGTGCGGGCCGCCGTCGGAGCGATCCACGCCGATCCGGGCGCCCGGCACGACATCGCCGCCCTCGCCTCGCACGCCGGGCTGAGCCCGCGTCACCTCCAGCGCCGCTTCACCGCCGAGCTGGGCGTGCCGCCCGCCACATATGTCGAGCGCGTACGTGTCGAGGCCGCCCGGCGCGCGCTCACCGAGGGCGACGAACCGGTCGAGGCGATCGCCCGCCGCTGCGGCTTCGCCACGGCGGAGACCCTGCGCCGCACGTTCCACCGCCGGCTCGGCGTCGCGCCGTCGGACTACCGCGCCCGGTTCCGCTCCACCACGGGCACCGCCGGCGCCCACCACGTCTCAGAGGGACAAGTCTCAGAGGAAGGGGAAACCGTATGACGACTTACGGACTGCTTGTTTTCGAGGAAGCCGAGGAACTCGACTTCGTGGGGCCCTGGGAGGTCTTCAACGTCTCCGCCCGGCTGCGCGAGGGCGCCGACACGGCCGTGCTGATCGCCGAGCATCCCGGCCCGGTGCGCTGCAACAAGGGCCTGCGCGTGCTGCCCGATCACACCCTGGACGACCATCCGCCCCTGGACGTGCTGCACGTACCGGGCGGGCGGGGCGCGCGTGAGGTCCAGTTGCACAACCCGGTGGTCACCGACTGGATCGGGAGGACGGCGAAGCGGGCCGCCTGGGTGCACGGCGTGTGCACCGGCACCTTCCTGCTGCATGAGGCGGGTCCCGCCCGCGGACGCCGGGTGGCCACCCACTGGAGCCAGGAGGACACCCTCGAGGCGCGTGGCGAGGTGACGGTCGTCCGGGACGTCCGCTATGTCGTGGACGGCAACCTGGTCACCAGCCAGGGCGTCTCGGCCGGCATCGACAGCGCGCTGTGGCTCGTGGGCCGGCTGCACGGCCGTGACCACGCGCGGGCCGTACGCCGCTACATCCAGTACGACCCGGCTCCGCCGTACCTCGCGGACGAGCCCCTCTGAGCGATGCGGCGGCCCGCGCTGCATGGGTGGCCCGGTGTCGGGCAAGCGATGTTCATGGGCGGTGACACGGACGACGGCGGGCAGGCGCGGCAGCCGGGCGAGTGCGGGCACCGGGCGGTGCCGCATCCGGGTGACATCCGGATCGAGGCGTGGGCGGCGTGCCGGGAGCACTGTCTGGCGGAGGCCGTTTTGGCGATGGTGGAGTGCTTCGCGAACGTCACCGGGGTGCGGCCCACGGCCGTGGACCGGGTGCGGCTGTTCGAGGCCAGCGACGACGACCTGCTGGCGACGCTGCTGGACGAGGTCATCTTCCGGCTGGAGGAGTACGGCCAGGTGCCCGTGGACGTGGAAGCCGACGAGGCCGACGGCGGCCTGGACGTGCGGTTGGCGGTCACCGGGCTCGCGGACGTGGAGATCACCGGGTCGGTCCCGACGGCGGTGGCGTGGGAGGAGCTGCGGATCGGGCCGGATCCGTACGGGTGGTCGTGCGCGGTGAGGGTCGACGCCTGAGCGGTTGTCCTACCGTGGAGGTGTGGGCGGCGGCGTCGTGACGCTGTTCCTGTGCGGTGACGTGATGCTCGGGCGCGGCGTGGACCAGATCCTGGCGCATCCCTGCGATCCGGCACTGCGGGAGGCGTACGTCGACGACGCCCGCTCCTACGTCCGGCTGGCGGAGTCGGCGCACGGCCCGGTGCCCGCGCCCGTCCCGCCGTCCTGGCCGTGGGGCGAGGCGCTGCGCGTGCTGGACGAGTCCGCGCCGGACGCCCGGATCGTGAACCTGGAGACGTCGGTGACGAGCGGCGACACGTTCGCGCCGGACAAGGAGATCCACTACCGGATGCACCCGGCCAACCTGCCCGCCCTGGCCGTGGCCCGCCCCGACGTGACCGTCCTGGCCAACAACCACGTCCTGGACTTCGGCCGTCCGGGCCTGCTGGAGACCCTGGACGCGGCTGCCCGGGCGGGGCTGCGGACGGCGGGTGCGGGACGTGCCGCGCACGAGGCGTACGCACCCGCCGTGGTCCCCCTCCCGGGTGGCCGCCGGCTGCGGGTGTTCGCCCTCGGGGCGCGGTCCAGCGGGATCCCGTCCGGCTGGGCGGCGACGGCGGAGCTGCCGGGGGTCGCTCACCTGCCCGCGCTCTCGCCCGCCGCTGCCGACGCCGTGGTGCGGCACGTCCGGCGGGCCGGACGGGCCGGTGATGTCACTGTCGTGTCCGTGCACTGGGGCTCGAACTGGGGCTTTCACGTGCCCCGGGAGCAGGTCCGTTTCGCGCGCTCCCTGGTGGACGGCGGTGTCGACGTCGTCCACGGGCACTCCTCGCACCACCCGCGCCCGCTGGAGGTGTACCGGGACCGGCTGATCCTCTACGGCTGCGGCGACTTCGTCGACGACTACGAGGGCATCTCCGGCTACGAGGAGTACCGCGACGACCTGCGGCTCGCGTTCCTCGTCTCGGTCGAGGCGGACAGTGGACGGCTGGCCGGGCTGCGTATGGTGCCGCTGCGGGCGCGGCGGATGCGGCTGGAGCCGGCGACCGGGGCGGACCGTGCCTGGCTGCGGACGACGCTCGACCGGATCAGCCGCGGAGTGGGCGTGAGGCTGGAACCCGACGGCTCGCTGGCGCTGGCGGGCTGATGATCCGGTGGCCGATCGGCCGGCCGGACGATCGCCCTCCACCGCATGTCCGGGTCCCGCGGGGGTACCCCGGGCCATATGACCGGCATCGAACTCAGCAGTAACGCGTTCAACGACCACTCCTTCATCGCGCGCCGGTACTCGTACGAGGGACCGAACGTCTCCCCGCCGCTGGCCTGGAGCGGCGTACCGGACGACGCGGCGGAGCTGCTCCTGCTCTGCGAGGATCCCGACGCCCCGTCGGGCACCTTCGCGCACTGGGTCGTGGTCGGCATCGACCCGCACAGCGACGGCGTCGAGGCCGGGCACTGCCCGCCGGGCGGCACGGAGCTCGTCAACAGCTACGGGCAGCAGGGCTGGGGCGGCCCGCATCCCCCGCCGGGTGACGACGCCCATCACTACTTCTTCCGGCTCTACGCCCTGTCCGAACCGTGCGTCCTGCCCGACGCGCCCGGCGCGGAGCAGGTGCACCGGGAGGTCGAGCAGCACCGGATCGCGGACGGGACGCTGGTGGGGCTGTACCAGCGCTGACACGGGCCACGCATCCGCACCGTCGAGGCACAACGGTTGGTTGTGGCTCGGGTGACGGACGGTTGTTTGCTTGCCCGGCCCGGTCCTCGCTTGGATGGCTCCCGGTCAACACCGGGTTGTCCGCGGGAGCTGGGAGTGTGCGCCGGGCATGGCGGGCAGGCGGTCGCTGGGGCGGCGGTTCGGGTGGTTGTGGGGGGCCTACGCGGTCAGCACGGCCGGTACGTGGCTCGCGTTCGACGCGTTCGCCCTGATCGCGGTCCTCGTGCTGCACGCGGGGCCGACGCAGGTGGCGCTGCTGGCCGCGGCGGGACCGGCGGTAGGCGCGGTGGTGTCGGTGCCGCTCGGGCCGTGGGTGGAGGTCCGCCGGAAACGGCCGGTGATGATCGCGACGGACCTGGTCCGGTGCGTGGTGCTGCTGAGCATCCCCGTGGCGTTCGCGCTGGGCCGGCTGAGCTTCGGTCAGTTGCTGCTGGTGTCGGTGGCCGTCGCGGCGGCCGACATCACCTTCAACGCGGCGGCCGGGGCGTTTCTGAAGGACTTGGTGCCCCGGCGGGACCTGCTGGTCGCGAACGGCCGGTTCGAGGCGACGAACTGGACCGCGAGCATGGTCGGGCCGCCGCTGGGCGGGGCCGCGATCGGGCTGTTCGGCCCGGTGACGAGCGTGGTGGCGAACGCGGTGAGCTACCTGCTCTCGGCGTTCGGGATCGGGGCGATGGGCGGTGGCGAGAAACCCCCTGCCCCGTCACTGTCCGCCGGGACCCGGCCCCGGGCGGGCGACCTGCTCGACGGCTGGCGATACATCCTGGCCGATCCGGGCCTGCGCCCGTTGTTCTTCAACACGGTCCTGTTCAACGCCCTGGTCATGGCGGCCTCGCCACCGCTCCTGGTCCTGATGGTCGATCACCTGCGCTTCGCCCCTTGGCAGTACGCCCTCGCCTTCGCGGTGCCCTGCGCCGGCGGCCTGCTCGGCTCCCGGCTGGCGCCACGGCTCGTCGAACGATTCGGCCGGCACCGGGTTCTTCGCACGGCCGGGGTGCTGCGGGCGGGCTGGTCGCTGGGACTGGCCTTCGTCGGCCCCGGCGCGGCCGGGCTGGCGCTGGTCATGGTGGTCGAGTTCGGGCTGATCACCTGCTGCGCCGTGTTCAACCCGGTGTTCGCCACGTACCGCCTCGAGCGGACCCCCGCGGGCCGGGTCAGCCGCACCCTGTCCGCCTGGTCGGCCACCGGTAAGGCCACCCTCGCGGCCGTGACCGCGCTGTGGGGCCTGCTGGCCGGCCTGACCGGCCCCCGCACGGCCCTCGCCCTCGCCGGGGCCCTCCTCCTCACCACCCCGTTCCTGCTTCCCCGCCGAGACCACGCACCGGACGCCGGCCCCGGTGCGCCGCGCCTGCCGCTCAAGGCGGACGGCGGCTGACCGGGGCCGACAGGGTGGTTTCCGGGCCGGCTCAGACCGCCCCGGGCACGTCCTCCGTGACGCCGTTCAGCGGGGAGGCCGGGTCGGTGCCGTACGGGCGGGTGATGATTTCCAGGCCGTGGCCCGCCGGGTCGAGGAAGTAGACGCCTCGGCCGCCGTCGTGGCGGTTGATGCGGCGCGGCTGATTGCCGTGCGGGTCGGCCTGGATGGGGATCCGCGCCGCGACGAGACGGGCGAGGGCCTCGTCGAACTCTTCCTCGGAGACGAGGAACGCGTAGTGCTGCATGGGAATGTCGGCGTCGATGGTGAGGAAGTCCAGCGTGACGCCGTTGGCGGTCGTCACCGGCAGGAACACTCCGGCCGGTGCCCCGACCTCGAGGCCCAGGATCTCCGCGAGAAAACGAGCGGACTTCTCCCGGTCACGGGACAGGACGATGGTGTGATTGAACTCGACTGACACTGGTCAATGCCTCCACGGGCATCTCCGCGGCGCCTCCATGCCTCACCCGGCCGGTGACCGGCACGCGATGCCGCGCCGTGGATCGTAGACAGAGGCGGTGAGGGGCGTCGAGCGGTTTTCGGCCGCGTCCGGCAGGGTGGCCGAACGCTCGCGTCCCTGCCGTCCCGGACAACCCTGACAATTGTCAGGGACCGTGCCGCCCCGGGTCTCCCTACAGTGCTGAGCGTCGGCCACGAGCCGCATCGCTGCACATCAGTTCAGGGGGAACTCGACATGTCCACTCGTATCTTCGCCAGGGCCGCGCTCGTCGGCGCCGGGGCGCTCGCGCTGCTCGGCCCGCTCACCGCGGGAACCGCCGCGGCGTCGGCCGCCGGCCAGGAGGGCGTCGCCCGCGTCAAAGCGGCGCCCTACGCGGTCGTGCCGTACGAGAACGTCAACGTCCGCTACGGGCCCGGCACTTCCTACGGAAAGATCACCACCAGCCCGGCGGGGCAGCCTCTCGGCGCCTACTGCTGGACCCGTGGCGAGCGCATCACCGACAACGGCTACAGCAACGACGTCTGGGTGAAGCTCCTCGAGGGCTACGTGAGCGCCGTGTACCTCAAGGGCAACGAGTACGGCGACCTGCCGGCCTCGGCGCGCTGCTGACCCACCTCATGACCACTCCCGACCACACCATCGTCCTACGGGGGACAGACACATGAAGCGACTGATCAGCCGTACCGCCATGGGCCTCGCCGCGACCGCTCTCGTCGTCGGCTCGCTGGCCGGCACCGCCCAGGCGGCCCCGGCCGCCGCGGCGAACAACG
This sequence comes from Streptomyces sp. NPDC044719, assembly GCF_056433405.1. Lineage (NCBI taxonomy): Bacteria > Bacillati > Actinomycetota > Actinomycetes > Kitasatosporales > Streptomycetaceae > Streptomyces > Streptomyces sp. NPDC044719. The sequence continues at coordinate 227,549 of NZ_JBWKHE010000002.1, read as the reverse complement.
GCGACCCGACCCTCACCGACGTCTACATCTGGGCCACCGACGTCAATCTGCGCCAGCAGCCGACCACCGAGTCCCCGCGTCTCGCGGTCCGTTCGAAGTGGTGGGCGGACGCCGTGTGCCAGACGCAGGGCCAGACGGTGCACGACCCGGCCGTGGGCACCAACAACTGGTGGACCGCCGTCATGGAGTTCTCGGGCAGTGACATCGCCTGGGTGAACAACCTGTACATCCGGGGCGGCGAGAAGATCGCCGGAGTCCCGGACTGCTGACGCACCATCGCTCCACACGCCTGCGGCGGGTCACCGGGAATTCGGTGACCCGCCGCAGGCTCGTGCCGGTCAGCAGTAGCCCATCGGGCCCATGTCCGTGTAATAGACGTAGTCGACCTTGACCCAGCCGGTGACATTGCCCCGGTGGGCCGTCAGGTAGATCCAGTGACCGTCGCCGTTCCAGCAGTGGGCGGTGAACGTCTCGCGGAAGTACCCCTGGCCGTGGATCGTTCCGTCCACGGGCCTGCTGCGGATGTTGACGCCGTCACCGAGGAAGTAGCCGCCCCGGGACTGCACCCGCTGCGTGGACGTGTCCGAAGCGGGCGCCTGCTCCTGGGCGTTGGCGGTGACGGGCGACAGCATCAGGGCCGCACCCGCCAGGGCGAGACACGCGGCGCGCCGGATGTGTCTGCGCATGACTGACTCCTTCTTGTCGTCCTGCGTGGTGGGTGCGGCTCAGTACCAGCCGGTCGAGGTCAGGTCGTGGCCGTCGCAGGAGAGCAGCGCGCGCGAGACGCGGCCGTTGAGGTTGTTGCCCATCTGCGTGTAGGCGTAGTTGATGCCGGCGTCGACGGTCTCGGAGACCCATCCGTCGACCCGTCCCACGCCGCTGTTGGAGCGCTGCAGCACGGCCGCGCAGCCGGGCCTCGAACTCTCGATCCGGGCGAAGGAACCGCACTTGTCGGAGTAGAAGTACTTCAGGGCCATGCCTTCGGCGTACTTGGTGGGCCCGATCTGCCGGAACGAGCCCGAGCAGAAGGAGGTGGTGGGGTACTGCCCCTCCTGGCCGTAGGCCCCGTAATTGCCGCCCGAGTACGGCGCGGCCTGGGCGGAGGTGGGGAGGAGCGCCATCACAGCGGCGGCGCCCCCGGCGGCCAGCAGTGTCCTGAGCGATCGGCGGCTCATGAGCTCTCTTTCGTCGTCGACGGGTGGTCTGGTCGTGACCGTAAGGGCCGTCACCACATCCACGACACCTGACACTTATCAGGGTCGAACACCCAGGTCGTCTCGTTTCGGGGGCTCCCTGACATACGTCAGGACCGCACGCCCCGCGCCTCCTCCTAATGTGGCGGCGCGGGGGGGGCACGTCCCGCCGGACACTCGGGCGACCATGAAGGGCAACCATGCGCACACTCCTGCGCGGCGCCGCCGCGTTCGCGACCGTCGTCACGATCGTGTCGCTCCCGGGCGGCGCGACGGCGGTTCCCCGGCCGGCCACGGCCGTTCAGGCCGGCCGCGGCGCCGAGGCCGTCCAGATCCCGGACGGCGTCACCGCCGGGGTCGCGGTCTTCGACCGCCGCACCGGCACCTTCACCGAACAGGTCGATGAGAGCGCGCGGTTCCGGTCCGCGTCGGTCGTCAAACTGCTGCTGGCCCTGGACTTCCTGTGGGACCGAGGGCCCGACCACACGGTCCCCGAGGCCGACCGGGCCCGCCTGGAGCCGATGCTGCGCAGCAGTCGGGACGATGCCGCGGACCACTACTGGTCGAACTACGGTGGCTCGGCGATCATCGACCGGATGTCCGCCCGGCTCGGCCTGCGCGACACCGCGCCGCCGCCCGCCGGGTACGAGGGCTACTGGGGCTACACCGCCCTGTCGGCCCGCGACACCGTGACGATCTACCGCTACCTCCTGGACAAGGCGCCCGCGCCCGTCCGCGACTTCGTCATGGACAATCTGCGGCGCTCCACACGCTGCGCCTCGGACCGCTTCGACCAGCACTTCGGGGTCGCCGGGTCGTTCGAGCGGCCCTGGGCGGTGAAGCAGGGCTGGTCCGGGAAGTACGCGAAGGGGACGTGCGGCGCCTCGGGAACCACGGCCGGGGCAGAACCGGCCGCCGCTCCCGCCGTCAAAGCCGCCGCGGCCGTGGACCTCACCCGTCCCGCGCTGCACACCACCGGCACGGTGGGCGCGGACGATCGGGCGATCGTGGCCGTGCTGACGCTGCATCCGGTCGGGACGTCGTACGGGAAGGCCTACACCGACCTCGGCCGGCTGACCCGCTCGCTGAACGTGCCGGGCGGGGTGCGGCCCTCCGGGACGTGGTTCGGCACCTGGGGCGAGTTCGTGAACGTCCGCAAGGGTCCGGCCACGGGCGATGCCCGGGTCACTCAACTCCCCGCCGGAGTCGAGGTGCTGGTGGGGTGTCAGGTCCGTGGCCAGGTGGTCAGCGTGCCGCCCTACACCAACGAGTGGTGGGCCTACTTGCCCCAGTACGGGGGCTACATCTCCAACATCTACGTCAGCTCGCCGGACAACCGGCTGCCGAACGTCCCGGAGTGCGCCTCGGCGCGGCCGTGACGGGAGCGGGGGACGAGCGGTGGGCGGGGCCCTGACGGGTCCGGCCCACCGCTCGCGCGTGCCGAGGTGTCAGCGCTCGTAGGCTTCGAGGTAGCGCAGCACCTTGTCCACGTGCGGCCGTACCCGAGGCGGCACGCCGCCCTCCTCGATGACCGTGCGGTCGCTGGTGCGGTAGCCGGCCGCGACCAGCGCGGGAAGGTCTTTTTTCGGCAGCCCTGCCTGTTTGAAGCGCTGGTCGAGCCAGCAGACGTACAGGCTCATCGTGGCGATCGCGTCCGGCGGCGACATGTGGTCCTTGTCGCCGTCACCGTCACCGTCCACGGCCCAGGCGCGGAACACCGACGGGGTCCACATGGCGACGCCGTACTCGTCGCTCTCCGGGCGGGACGCGTTGGTGTCGAAGCCGCTCTCCGCCTTGATCAGCGCGGCGAGCAGGACGGGCGTGATCTCCTCGTCGGTGCAGCGGTGGGCGGCGCGGGCGATGACGGGGCGCAGCGCCTCGGGTACGTCGGAGTCCGCGGGTATCTCACCCGGCACCGGTCTTCGCGCGCCGGTCGCGGCGGCGGAGACACCGTTGTCACGGTCGTCGTCCCGGGTGCCGGCGCCTCCGCCGAGCAGGGCCACGCCGGCGACCGCTCCGGCCGTCAGGACGACGAGCCCGGCCGCGAGGGCCGGCACCAGGCGTCGCCGGCGGCGGCGCGGAGCGCCGGCGATGACCTCGATCCGGGCGGCGATGTCGCGCGCGGTGTGCGGGAGACGGGTGGTGTGGTCCGGTGCCAGGCAGTCGGCGATCAGCCGGCGCGTGCCGTCGGCGAGGTCGGCGTCGAGCCGTAGGGGTGCGGTGCCGCGCGCGTAGGTCTGGGCGGCGAGCGAGCGGGCCCGGGCCGTCGCGCCCGCGAAGGGATGGAGTCCGCCGGTGAGCACCTGGTGGGCGAGGACGCCGAAGGCCCAGATGTCGGCGGTGGGCCGGACCACGGCGCCCCGGGTGCCGGTGCGCTGCGACCACCACTCGGGCGGCAGATGGTCGAGGGTGCCGAGCGGCGGCAGATGGGCGTGGGTGCCGTCGAGTTCGGTGGCCAGCCCGAAGTCGGCCAGCCACACCTGCCCGCCCGGCCCGAGCAGGACGTTGGCGGGTTTGAGGTCGCCGTGCACCCAGCCGGCGTCGTGCATATGGGCCAGTCCGGCGGCGACCCCGCGCAGGACGCGTTCGGCGCCGTCGATCGGCCGGCCGCTCCCGGCGGCGTCCAGTACGTCCTTCAGGCTCTTCTCGGCACGGTCCATCACCAGCGCGATCGCACCGTCCAGGCCGGGCAGTTCCGGCGCCTCGACGGTGCACACGGCGTGGGTCCGGACGAGGTGCGGATGGTCGGCCTCGGCGCTGAAGCGGACCTCGCGTGCCACGAGTTCGCCGAGCGCGGCGCGCTGGCCGGGGCCCAGGGCACCGGTCGGCAGCACCTTCACCGCCGCGGGCGTGCCGTCGGCGACCGTACGGGCCTCGTACACGGTCCCCCAGCCGCCGGAGCCGATGATCGCGCCGAGCTCCCAGCCGTCGATCCGGAAGCCCTCGGGGAGACGGGGGCGAGTCGCTTCCAGGTCGTCGTCCCGCAGTTCCTGGGGGTCCTGTGCGTCGGGTGTCGTCATGCGCCGGCCTCCTGCGGGGCGAGGCGCCCGGCGCTGCGGGGCGGCAGCAGGCCGAGGTGCTCTTCACGCACCAGGCCGAAGCGCAGGGCGACCGAGGCGAGCCGGGTGCGCTTGGCGCCGGTGCGGCCGCCGTCGGCTCCGGCAGCGCTCTCCTCGCCGAGATCGAGGCGCAGTTTGGCGAAGGCGAGATAGTCGATGTGGTAATTGACCGCCGAGCGGGTCAGGTCCCGGCAGGACGCCAATGGCCGCAGTCGCTCCACGATCTGCCCGACGCCGGGCAGCGCCGAGTCGGAGGGATCGCGCAGCCGGGGCTCGCACAGGGCCACCAGGACGAGGAAGTACTTGGAGGTGGGGTCCAGGGCGAAGGGGTGGACGGTCTGTTCCCCGCCGCCCGGCGAAGACCGCTCGCCGAGGTAGGCGTGCTGGGGAGCGAACACCTTGAAGGCGGCATTGCCGGACAGGGCCGGGAGCACCACCCGGGAGAACTCGAAGGGCACGGGCGCGCCGAGGCGCCCGGGGGCGACGGTGAGGTACTCGCCGGCTCCCTCCAGGTTCTCCACGACGTACGACACGCTGCGGCTGAAGTTGGACAGCCGCCAGTAGTCCCCGGCCGCCTCGAGCTGCCCGGCGCGGCGGGAGACGCCGGGGTCGGTCAGGGTGATGCGCACTCCCGTGCCGCCGGGCATGCCGCGTCCGAAGTCGGCGATGTCCCCGGGCCCCAGGTGGATCAGTTCGGGACTGCCCGCCCCGTCCCCGTCCCACTGTGCGGGACCGGGCAACTGCACGATGATCGTTTCCACAACGGATTCCCCCGATGCTGACGCCCCCGATTTGGTCGCGAGGATTGTACGGGCGGATTCCGGTTGCGCAGAGCCGACGGGGCCGTCTCAGCGGGCGGTTTCCGGGCGTTGTCCGACGAACACGAATTCCTTCCCCGGGCGGTCGGGCGCGTCACGTACGTCCTCCACCACGAAGCCCTGCGCGGCGAGTTCGGTCTCGACCTCCAGCCGCTCGCGGAAGCGCAGCGTCGACTGCGACGTCAGCACCTGTCCGTCCGCGGCGAACCGATAGACCCCACGGAACGTCACCAACGGGCCGGACACGTCGAGCAGTTCGACCCAGTGCTCGACGGCGCCGGTTCCGGGGACGTCCGCCACCGCGTACGTGGCCTCGCGATTCCACTCCTCCCAGGCGCGGCGAGCCGGGATCCGCGTCTCGAAGACCAGGCGGCCTCCCGGCCGCAGAGCGGCCCGGGCCCCTCGCAGGAACGCACGCCAGTCCTCGGGGTCGGTGATCTCCTGGGCCGCGTTGCCCGTCATCGTCGCGAGGTCGGCGGTCAGGGGCGGCAGGGCCGTCGCATCGCCATGGATCCACCGCACCCGCTCGCCACCGGGCTTGCCGCGAGCGACCGTAGACCGCGGCGAGCCGCGGATGCCGGAAGCACTCGTCAGCCATGCGCCCGAAGGTACGGAGAGCGGGCCGCGGGCGGCCACCGGATTTCGGCGGCCGCCCTCTCGTCGTTCAGCCCAGGCAGATGACGAGCAGGCAGAGCTCCTTGGACTTCGAGTCGGAATCCGAGTTCGAGCCCGATCCCGAGTTCGAGGGAGCGGTGGGTGTGGGGCTCGCCGCCGGCGGGGTCGTGGGGTCCGAGGGCTGCTGTGTGTCCGCACCGCTCTCGGCGGGGGGTGTCGTCCGCTCGGTGACCTTCGACGTGGACGCACCGGCGTTTCCGGTGACCGTGTCGGCGGTGCTCGGGACGGTGGTCCGCTGCCGCGGGGTCGTCAGCGGCAGCTCGCGGGGCGTGGCCGCCGCGTCCGTCCTCGGGTCCGCCGGTGAAGTGCGGGGCGTTGTGGTCCGGGCCTGCTCGCGGTGCGGGGCCTTGCCGGTCCCCGGCCGCGTGGGCGTGGAACGCGGGGTGTCGCGCTGGGTCGACGTCGGTTCGGTGTACGTCGGTGCCTCTCCGCCGGCGCCGCCCATGGTCGTGTCCTCCGGCGTCGTGGCCGCCTGGACGCCGGGAGTCGAGTCCCCCTTCATGGCGGCGACGGTCAGGCCGCCGCCGACGAGCGCGACGGCGGTCGCCACCACGGCCCGGCGCTGGTTCTTCTTCCAGCGTGCCAGCTGACGACGCCGGGCCGCCCGCCCCTGCTGCGGGACCCGGTAGTCGTCGGCCGCGGCGGTGCCGTGTCCGTCGGACGGGTCCGTGTCCGGTATCTCGGGGCCCCCGGCCGGGTCCGTGACCGGGGCCTCGTGGACTCCGGGCGACCCGGTGTACCCGAGGTGGAGCTCCCGGGTGCGGGCCCGGTTCTCGTCCCACACCGTCCGGTCGTCCCACACATTGCCCTCACGCCACACGGGAGGCGCGGCAGGGCCGGTACGGCCGTCGGCGGCGGAGGGGTCGATGTCCGGGGCGTAGGCGCCGCACCCCGGGCAGACCAAGGCGCCGTTGAGGTGCCGACGGCACGAGGAGCAGTAGTCCATGTGTGGTCTTCCCGATCTGACTGGTGGGATCGAGCCGTAACGCTAACGAGACTTTGGAAGAGCCGTGTGCAGCCCGTGTGACACCCCTGCGCAGATCCTCTGCACGTCGCGTGCGCCATAAGCGACCCGTGAGTAAAGCCGGAAGAGGCTGGGCACACTCGGGCACCCGCCGCCGGGACTTCCGGCCCGGCCGGCCCCACGGACCGGATTCTCGCTCGCGCTCGCCACATCTCGCCTGAATTTCCCGGGAGTTGGCGCACAACCCTTTGAATCCCCTGCGGGTCACACCATGCAGGAGCAACCACCTCGAAGAGTTGCAAGGGGGAAATATGAGATTCATCCGTTCCGTCCTGGCCGCGTCCGCCGTGGCCGCGCTGTCGGCGGGAACCATGACCGCCCTGGCGTCGCCCGCGTCCGCCGCGCCCAACACCACTCCGCAGAAGGTCTGCGGCAGCGGCTACAAGACCGTGAACTCGGCGGCCGTCGGCACGCTCGGCACGGTCTACCTCACGTACAACGCGTCCAACGGACACAACTGCGTCACGACCATCCGCAACAACCCGGGGGCGGCCGTGGACATGTCCGCGTACGTCTGGGTCCCCGACACCGAGGAAGGTGACTCGGACGCGGGGCTCTTCAAGTCGTACGCCGGACCGACCTACGTCCGGGGCAAGGGCCTCTGCGTCGACTGGGGCGGCAACATCGCCAACGTGTACGTCCAGGTGGTCGGCTCCAACTGTGGCTCCCTGAAGGAACACCGGACCACCTTCACCCGCTGACCCCCCTCCAGCCGGGTCACCACTGCCCCGCCGCGCGTTCGCGGGGGACCGTGGTGGCCCGGTTCCTCGTGTGGGGCTCAGGCGCGTGAGGTGAGGATGCTGAGCGCGTTGGCGGCCACGATGGCCGCGACGGCGGCCGATTCCGTCCAGCCCAGGTTCTGGCCGAGGACGATCCAGCCGACCACGGCGGCCAGCACGGGGTTGACGCTCATGAAGAGCCCGAAGACCCGGGCCGGGACACGGCGCAGGGTGAGGAGGTCGGCCAGATAGGGGACGGCCGAGGACAGGACGCCGGCCACCAGGGCGTAGGCCACGGACCCCGCGGTCGGCGGGTGGTCGACGACGAGGACGATGCCGACCGGCAGGAATATCAGGGCGGACACCCCGGCCGCGGCGGCCGATCCCTGCACTCCGGGGATGCGCCGGCCGACGGTGCGGTTGAGCAGGATGTACGACGCCCAGCAGACGGCCGCGAGCAGTCCGAGACCCATTCCCAGGTAGTCGGTGGAGGGCTGCGGCCGCATCAGGGTGACGACGCCTGCCGCGGCGATCAGCGCGCAGCAGGCGTCCACACGGCGGCGCGACGCGGCGAGGGCGATGCTCAGAGGCCCGAGGAATTCCAGCGTCACCGCGAGGCCGAGGCCGACGCGGTCGATGGCGCTGTACAGGGACAGGTTCATCGTCCCGAACACCAGGGCCAGCAGCAGGACCGGCCACCACTGGCGCTTGGTGAAGGTACGCAGGTGGGGGCGGCCGACGGCCATCAGGACGATCGCGGCGACGTACTGTCGCACGGCGACGACACCGACCGGTCCGAGGACGGGGAAGGCCAGGGAACCGATCGCGGCGCCGGTCTGATTGGACAGACCGCTGCCGAACATGGTGACCACACCGGCGAGGCGCTTGCCACCGGCGTCCGGGACGCCGGGAGCCGGGGTGCCGAGTTCCGGGGTGCCGAGTTCCGGGGTGCCGAGTTCCGGGGTGCCGAGTTCCGGGGCGGAGGACGCCGTGACGGTTCCCTGCGCGGGCGCCGGCGTCGGTGCGGAGGCTGCGTGCATGACCCGATCCTGAGACTGCCCGGGGGTTGCGCAAAATGCATCCGGGGCGCCATCTATACGCTGCAGTCATGGATGTGGAGCTGCGGCAGTTGCGCTGTCTCGTCGCGATCGTGGACGAGGGCAGCTTCACCGATGCCGCCATCGCGCTCGGAGTCTCCCAGGCCGCCGTGTCCCGCACGCTGGCCTCCCTCGAACGCGTTCTCGGGGTACGGCTGTTGCGGCGGACCTCCCGCGAGGTGAGCCCGACCGGAACGGGGCTGCGCGTGCTGGGGCATGCCCGGCGGGTGCTCGGCGAGGTGGACGATCTGGTCCAGGAGGCCACCTCGGGTCATGCCTGCCTGCGGGTCGGTTACGCCTGGTCGGCCGTGGGCCGCCACACGCTGGCGTTCCAGCGCCGCTGGACCGACACGCGCCCGGAGACGGAGCTGCGGCTCGTCCGCGTCAACTCCGCCACCGCCGGGCTCGCGGAGGGGGCCTGCGACCTGGCCGTGGTCCGCAGGCCACTGGACGACCGCCGCTTCGACTCCGCCATCGTGGGCCTGGAAAGACGGTTGTGCGCGATGGCCTCCGACGACCCCTTGGCCCGCCGCCGCTCCGTGCGGCTCGCCGACATCGGCGGACGCACGCTGCTGATCGACCGGCGGACCGGCACCACCACGACACAGCTGTGGCCACCGGACTCCCCTCCGGCGACCCGGGCCACCCACGACGTCGACGACTGGCTGACCGCGATCTCGCTGGGCCGGTGTGTGGGCATGACGGCCGAGTCGACCGCGCACCAGTACCCGCGCCCCGGCATCGTCTACCGGCCGGTGCGCGACGCCGAGCCGATCGCGGTGCGCCTCGCCTGGTGGCGGGACGAACCGCATCCCGCCGCCCAGGCCGCGCTCGAACTGCTCACGACGCTGTACGGCACGGGATGACCCGGCCGCACGTGCCGCAGGAGCGTCCCGGTCACGCCGGCGGTCCGTCCGGGTGACCCCGGGGCGCGCTGCCACGAAAGCGGCCCCCTGCCCGCGATAGGACGGGGCTGCCTCCCCCGCCACCTCAGGGTGCCGTTTCCGCGGCTCGCCTCAGCCGCCGAGCGCCGCACCCGGGAAAGGACCCGCTGGTGTCTGCGCCCCACAGCATCGATCACTCCGTCACCGGATACAGCCTTCAGCACGCCTACTGGATGGCCAAGGCGTCCGACCTGGCCTACAAGGACCGGGCCACCATCGAGCAGCGGGCGCGGCAGTGGGGGTTCAACCGGGTGCTCCATCACGAGACGCGGTTCACGCCGCCGTTTCCGCTGGAGGACACCCAGGCGTACACGATGGCCAGTGACAGGATGATCATCATCGGTTTCCGGGGGACGGAACCGGTGCAGATCCGCGACTGGCTCACGGACGCCGTCACACCGCCCGTACCGGGCCCGGCAGGCACCGGATACATCCACCACGGCTTCGGCGAGGCCCTGGAGTCGATCTTCCCCACGGTCCGGGACGGCCTCGCCGACCTGCGCGACCAGGAGCAGTCGGTCTGGTTCACCGGCCACAGCCTGGGCGGGGCACTCGCCATGCTGGCCGGCTGCCGGATGTACCTGGAGGAGCCGCAGCTGCGGGCCGACGGCGTGTACACCTTCGGCCAGCCGCGTACCTGCGACCGGCTGCTCGCCAAGGCCTGCAACAAGGGCTTCAAGGACCGGCTCTACCGGTTCGTCAACAACAACGACATCGTTCCGCAGATGCCCCCGGAGCCGGCCTTCACCCACGTCGAGGCCCTGCGGTACATCGACTCCCACGGCAAGGTGCACACCACGCTGCCCTTGGTCACCGGGTTCGTCGACCGTGCCGGCGGCATGACCGCCGACGCCTTCGCCCCGGCGAGCGACGGAGTGCGCGACCACTTCATGAACAACTACGTCAGGGCTCTCGAACGCAACCTGGCCTGAATCAGGGGGACACCCCGCCCTCAGTGCCCCAGCCCGGCGCCTCCGTCCACCGGGACGACGGCGCCGCGCACATACCCGGCACCGGCCAGGAACGCCACCGCGTCGGCGACCTCCCCGGGGCGGGCGAGGCGGCCGGCCGGGGTCCGGCGCAGCAGGTCCTCGCGCTGGCGGGCGGTGAGGGCGCGGCTCATGTCCGACTCGGTGAGGCCGGGCGCCACCACGTTGCAGGTGATGTCCCTGGGGCCGAGTTCCTGGGTCAGCGACCGCGCGAACCCCACCAGCCCGGCCTTCGCCGCCGCGTAGTTGGTCTGCCCGGGTGCGCCGTGCAGCGCCGACGTGGAGGAGACCAGCACGATACGGCCGTGGCCTTCGCGGAGCATCCCGCGCACGGCTCGCCGGGCGACGCGGAAGGCACCCGTGAGGTTGATGTCGATGACGGAGGTGAAGTCGGCGTCGCTCATCCGCACCAGCAGGCGGTCGTTGGCGGCGCCCGCGCCCGCGACGAGGACGGTGACCGTACCGTGGGCTTCCTCGGCCTCCGTGAAGGCCCGGTCCACCTGATGGCTGTCCGTCACATCGCACCGTACGGCGAGGAAGCCCTCACAAGCGGGCGGCTCCTCACCTCGGAAGGTCACCGCCACCCGGTCTCCCGCCGCCGCGAAACGGCGGGCGATGGCCAGCCCGATCCCCCTGTTTCCCCCGGTGACGAAGACTGAACGGCTCGTTGCCCGCACCGGCATGGCTTCCCTCTCCTGTCCTGTCGCTGTCCTGTGTGCTCTCATGTCGCGGTGCTCGGGTCCGCAGCCCTGCGACGGCCACCGCGCATCCGACGAGGGCCAGGGCGGCGACGGCGAGGGTGGCGGTGTACATCGCGTCGAGGAAGGCCCGGTCCGCCGCGGCCGCCAGTTCGGGCAGGCGCAGTGAACCGGCCAGCGAGCGGGCCGCCTCGGCGGAGGCCCGGGCCTGCTCCTCGGCGGCCGGGTCCAGTCCCTGTGCGGTGCCGGGCAGTTCGGTGTCCGCCATCCGCTCCCGGTACACGCCGGAGAGGATCGAACCGGCCATCGCCACCCCGAGCGTTCCGCCGACCTGGCGGGTGACGCTGTTGACGGCCGAGCCCGCGCCCGCGAGATGCGGTGGCACCCCGCGCATCATCGCGGCCGTGACGGGCGTTCCGACCAGGCCCATCCCGAAGCCCTGGATCCACAACAGCGCGACGATGACCGGGATGGGGGTGCGCCCGTCGAGCCAGGCGTAGGCGACGTAGGTGGCCGCCGTGGCCAGGACGCCGGCCGCGACCGTCCACCGGGCCGACAGCAGCCTGCTCAGCGCCGGGGACGCCTGACTGCCCAGGACGATGCCGATCGCGGCGGCGATCATCACGGTGCCGGCCTCGGCGGGGGTGAGCCCGCGGGGCCCCTGCAGATAGAAGGCGGCGTAGAACAGGTGCCCGGCCAGGGCCATGAACGCGATCAGCAGCACCACGCTCCCGGCCGTGAAGCCGGGCTGCCGGAAGAGCCGCAGGTCCAGGCTGGGCGCCGGGGACCTGCGCTGACCGGCCACGAAGGCGAGGAGCAGGGCGCCGCCCAGGGCCAGCGGGAGCAGGACGCGCGGCCCGTACCAGGCCTGTCCGTCGCCGGCTTCGATGATCCCGTAGACCACGCCGCCGAGGCCGAGCACCGACAGGGCGAGGCCCGGGAGGTCGAGCGCTCTGCGCCGGGGCCCCTTCAACTCGGGTACGACGGCGGCGACTCCGGCCAGGCACAGGGCGACGATCGGCACATTGACCAGGAACACCGATCCCCACCAGAAGTTGCTGAGCAGCGCCCCGCCCGCCACCGGGCCGACGGCCACGCCCAGACCGCTGGAGGAGCTCCAGATCGCGATCGCGCGGGTACGTTTCGCCTCCGGGGTGCTCTGCACGATCACCGACAGGGTCGCCGGCATCAGCAGCGCGCTGCCCGCGCCCATGAACGCGCGTGCCACGACCAGCCACGCCGGGCTCCCCGCGAAGGCCCCGGCGGCGGAGGCCGCGCCGAACAGCGCGAGTCCGGCGAGGAGGGTGGCCCGGGGGCCGAACCGGTCGGCCAGCGCGCCGCCCGCGAAGAGACCGCCGGCGAAGACCAGGGTGTAGGCGCTCGCCACCCACTCCAGTTCGGCGGGCGTCGCGCCCAGGCCCTCAACCGGGTCGGCCAGGGTGGTGACGGCGACGTTGAGGATCGAGGTGTCCAGCCAGATCAGCATCTGGGCGCAGACGACGACCAGGAGGACGGCCGCCGGCCGCGACGGGACGGCGGCCGGTTCGCCGGGCCCGGTCATGGCGTCCCCAGCCCGTCACGCCAGCTGGGCCGCAGCGGCTTCCAGCCCAGCGTCGTACGCGCCCGGTCGTTGGACGCGCCCCGTGCCGCGGTGAGCTGATGGGCCGTGAACCAGCCGAGCAGCCGGGGCGCCATCGCCGCCGGAACCGTGCGCGGGACAGCAGCGCCCAGCGCACGGGCGTAGTGCGGCAGCCACTCGGCGGCCGCAGCCGGTTCGTCGTCCGTGATGTTCAGGACGCCGGTGGCCTCCGACTCGACGGCCGCCACGGTCGCTGCCACGGCGTCCTCCACATGCAGGAACGAGGTGATCCCCGCCCCGCCCTCCGGCAGTGGGAGCTTCCCGGCCAGCACCCGCTGCCCGGTTCCGCCGGTACGGGCGTAGGCGGTGCCGGGGCCGTACAAGGTGCCGTACCTGATGACCAGGCCGCTCAGGCCCGCACCGTTCAGGACCAGTCGTTCGAGTTCGGCGACGGCCCGTACGGTGGCGGCCCAGCCGGGGTCCGGGGCGTCCACGTGCAGCGGTGCGTCCTCGTCGAGGACCGGAGCCCCGGCCGGGGCCGCGGCGAAGGCGATGGACTGCGCGACCAGCCGCCGCGCTCCGGCCGCCCGGGCCGCCTCGGCCAGGTGGGCGGTGCCCTCGGTGCGCAGTCGCGCGGTCCGCTCGAAGGCGCCCGCGGGATCGTCGCGCAGCAGCCGCAGCGCCGTCATCTGGTGCACGACCACGTCGGGCCGGACGGCCGCGACCGCCGGCAGCAGGGACGCGCGGTCGAGGGCGTCGGCGACCACGGTCTCGTCCGCGTCCGGGGCCCGGGTGGCGTCCCGTACCAGGGCGCTCACCTGGTGCCCCCGCGCCCGCAGCGCGCCGACCAGCGGATGCCCGACCACTCCGGAGGCACCGGCGACCAGTACCCGCACCGCTCAGCCCTCCCGGTCCGGGGCGACCCGCATCAGCAGACGGCAGGCCTTGTCGCCGTCGCGCAGACAGCTCTCGGCCCGGTTCTCGGTCAGGGCCACGCCGAGCCCTTCGGACCAGCCCGCGTGGATGTCGGTGCAGGGGCACCGGTAGCCCTCCAGCGAACCGGCCATCCGCACCATGGTGATGGCGAAGTTCCGCCGCAGGGTGAGGACGATTCCGTCGTCGCCCTCCACCTCGGTGGAGGCGTTGCGCAGTTCCGGCGGGAACATGCGGTCACCGCACTCGTCGTAGCGGCGGCGCAGTTCCTCCAGGTCCTTGCCGGTGTCACCGCTGTCGGGCAGTGGGCCCGACCGGCGGGCGACGCGCTGCCCGACGTGCACGGCCACCTTGCGCATCGCCTCCGCGTTGATCTCGTTCGCGGCCTCCTGCCCGAAGCGCCCGGCCACCCCCTGGTACCAGTGGGCGTCGTGCTGCCACCACAGTCGGTACGCGTCCACGGTCCGCGCCCGGTGGTCGGTCCCGCCGTTGCTCACTCCTGCCCCCTTGCGGCGAACCGGTCGCGCATCACGCGTTTGAGGACCTTGCCCGTGGCGCCCTTGGGCACCTCGTCGGGCTCCATCCGCAGGGCCCTGGCCACCAGGGGGAACCCGGCGGCCGCCAGGACCGCGTTGACCCGCCCGGTCCAGGACTCGCCGTCGCCGGCCTGGGCGCCGTCGTCCGCGAGCTGAAGCAGCGCGTACGCCTCGGCCTCTCCCCCGCCGTCCCAGTCCGCCCGTACGCCCTCGGGGGCCACCCCGACGACCGTGCAGTCGGCCAGTTCGGGCAGCTCCCGCAGGAGCAGTTCCTCGGTCCGGGTGCTGAAGAGGAGCCCGTCGCGGGTCCGGATCGCGTCGGGCGCCCGGTCGAGGTGGTAGAAGTTGCCGTCCTCGTCCTGGTGGGCGAGATCCCCGGTGAGCCAGTAGCCGCCCAGCCGCAGCCGGTTCCAGGTCAGCGAGTCGTTCCAGTAACCGGGCGTGAGGGTCGGCGACTTCAGGCCGAGGCGGCCGATCCGCCCCGGTGGCAGCGGGGTGCCGTCCTCGGCGAGCACGGCGGCCTCGGCGAAGCTGATCGGCTTGCCGACGCAGCGCGAGTAGGCCGAGGTGTCCTTGGTGTGCCGGTTGTGGAAGACGGAGTAGCCCGCCTCGGACGAGCCGAGCCCGTCCACGAAGACGGAGCCCTCCACCCGGGTACGGCGCAGATCGCGCCCGATCCTCTCGTGGCTGCCGTACCGCACCAGCGCCCGGATGTGCGCCTCGTGCGCGGCGTCCCCGGTGTTGAACCACACCTGGACACTGTCCAGCCGGCGATCGGTCAGGTCCTCTGCGGCCATCTCGCCGAAGGTCCCGGCGAAGGCCAGCACCGTGGTCGGCCGGAACTCCTCGATGGCGTCCAGCACATCGCTGCCGCGCCGGCTGGAGAGCAGCTTGATGTCCGTGCGGAGCAGCAGGCAGTACAGCAGTGTCGCCACCATGGCGTTGTGCGCGCCCGGCAGCCCGACCAGGGTGCGCTCCATGTCGGTCCCGGTGGAGTAGCGCAGCCGGTGCACCTGCGCGTACATCAGCGTCCGGTGGGTGTGCGGAACCCCCTTGGGGGTGCCGGTGGTTCCGGACGAGTGCGAGATGAGCACCGGGTCGGTGGGGTCGTGCCGGTACGGGTACGACGACGGCAGGGCCGCGCGGTCCCCGGGCCGGATGCCGGCGGCGGTGACGCAGAACCCGAGGCCCGGTCCCGACAGCACCGCCTGGTGCTCCGGGTCCGTGAAGGCGCCCACCGCCCCCTGGCCGCGCACGTACTCCCGGGCGGTCTCCGGGGCCAGGTTGCCGTTGACGAACGAGGGGATCGCGCCGAGGGACGTCAGTGCCAGGAAGTTCACCGCGAACTCGGTGCTGGAGTGGGAGTGCACGGCGACCGGGTCGCGGGGCCGCACTCCTCGGGCCGCGTACCAGCCCGCGTAGGTCTCGACCGCCTCGATCAGCTGCCCGAGCGTCAGCACCCCCGGACGGCTGCCGCCCGGCGCCTGCCAGCTGCCGTCCGTGCGCAGCACCGGCTCGTCGAGCGGGCGGCCGTACGCCCTCAGGCGCTCCAGGACGTTGCCGGCGCCCAGTTCGGTGTCGGAGCAGATCCGGGCGCGCTCCTGCCTACTGATGAGCATGGGCTTCTGTCTCCTTCCTTGCCTCGGAGTCGGACGTGAGGACGAACGCGGGCGCCTGCGGGGGCGTCACCAGGAGGTGGCCGCCGCCGTCCCGCGTCAACCGCCGGTGGCCGGCGGCCAGATCGAAGAGGCCCTGGATGCTTCCGGGGCAGGCGGCGGTCCCGGTGTCGCGGCCGGGTGTCTCGTCCGCCCGGACCGTGACGGGAGTCCCGGCGCCGGGACGGGTGAGCAGCAGCGCGGCCGCCCTTCCGGCGTTCGCGGGAAGGTCCGCCAACGGGTGGTCGCCGACGTCCAGTTCCCGGTGCACGGCGGCGGCCCGCTCTCCGCCGCCCAGCTCCACACCCAGCACCAGCACCCGGTCCAGCTCCGGGTCCTCCAGCAGGAGATCCGCCATGGCCAGCAGTTCGGTCAGCGCGTCGTCCAGGGTGGAGATGCTGAACATCTGCCCGGTGATCCCGAACTCCCGGCTCATGTGGCCCAGTACGGAGTTGGGGGTGGCCTGCATGAACAGCAGCGGGTTGTGGACGCGCCCGGCGACCATACGACGGCTGGCCAGATCGGCGGTGGTGGTGTCGCCCATCAGGCCGGCCAGCGCCACGGCGGTCCGGGAGTCTCCCCCGGGGGTGCCCCCATCGGGCCGTTCGGCCAGGCACCGCCTGGCGACCTCGTACGCCAGCGGGCTGAACGCCGACTCCACGAAGCCGGGCAGCCTCGGCAGCTCGATGTCGTCAGGGCGCCCGGTGCCGTGGGTCGCGGTGGCGCTCTCCATGACGCCGAGGGGTGAGCGGGGTACGGGCTTGTCCGTCGTCACGGCCGCTCCAGCACGAGTGCGGTGTTGGCGCCCCCGAAGGCGGCGTTGATGGTGAGGGCCCGGCGTGGGTCGGCCCGGCGCGGCCGGTTCGGCACGCAGTCGAGGTCGCACTCCGGGTCGGGCCTGGTGAACCCGGCGGTCGGTGGCAGCACACCGTCCGTCAGGGCCAGCATCGTGATGACGAACTCCACGATGCCCGCCGCCTCCAGGAGGTGCCCGGTGGTGCTCTTGGTCGAGCTCACCGGGATCGCATCGGCCCGCTTCCCGAGGGCGGCTCGCAGCCCCCGGGTCTCGGCGCCGTCGTTGTACCGGGTGCCGGTGCCGTGGGCGTTGACATAGCCGAGAGCCGCCCCGTCCGGGTCGCCGGCCAGCCGCAGCGCCTGCCGTGCGGCCCGGGCCAGGCCGGCTCCCTCGGGATGCGGCTGGGCGATGTGGTGCGCGTCCGTCGCCGCGCCCCAGCCCGGCACGGACGCCAGCGGCCGGGCACCGCGCCGCCGGGCGTGCTCGGCGGACTCCAGTACGACGGCCGCGACTCCGTCGCCGAGCAGCAGCCCGCTGCGGTCGGCGCTGAACGGGCGCACCATGCCGTCGCGGGAGAGTGCCCGGCCGGAGTCGAACTTGCCGAAGGTCTCCTCCTCCACGAGGTAGCCGCCCGCGCAGACCGCCACGTCGATCCGGCCGGAGGAGATCAGCCGGCAGGCGTGGATGAGCGCGGCCGCGGAGGCGACACAGGCGTTGGTGAAGGTGAGCCGGGGCCCGGTGAGCCCGAGCCGCCCGGCCAGCAACTCGGCGAGCCGCGCGGGCACGGCGTCGGCGAACCGCGCAGCGGCTCCGCCGCCCGGCTCCCCACCGGACCCGCCCCCAGCCACGACACCCGCGTTCCGGCCCACGCCCTCACCGGCAACGCCGCTCGGGCCAACGCCCCCGTTCCGGCCCGCGTCCGCGCCCGCGGCGCCATCGAGCCATTCACCCACGTGCCCGCCCACGCCCTCACCGGCAGCACCGTTCCGGACAACGTCCCCGCTCCGGACAACGCCCTCACCGGCAACGCCGCTCGGGACAACGCCCCCGTTCCGGCCCGCGTCCGCGCCCGCGGCGCCATCGAGCACAACACCCGCGTGCCCGCCCACGCCCTCGCCGGCAGTCCCGTTCGGAACGACGCCCCCGTTCCGCCCCGCGCCCTCGTCCTCAGCGGCACCCCCCGATACGGACGTGGCCGCCTCCGGCCGGTTCCGCCAGTACCGCGTCACGCTGGTGTGGTCGCCGGCGACCCCGAGCAGGATCGCCGCCTCCGTGCCCGGGCCGAGGCCGGCCATGTCGAGGGCTGCCGTGCCGCAGCGGGCGAGTGCGTGGCGCAGGGCCCAGTCCTCGACCGCATCGGGTCCGTCGGGGGCGGCGGCGGCCATGGGTGTCCGGTACGGGCCGGTGTCGAACCGCGTGGTGGGGCGGAAGGCGGGGACCCCCGCGAAGACCCCGCGCCGGAGGGCATCGGCGCCCGTGCCGAACGCGGTACGTATGCCGAAGCCGGTGATCGTCACGTCACCGCTCATCCCGGCCGCTCCCTTCCGCCCGGCCCGTCTGTGCCGCGCGCAGATATCCGGTGAGCCGCCGCAGTGAGGTCAGCCCGGCGATGTCCTCGTCGGTGGGCTCGACGACCAGGCCGTAACGCTCCTCGACCACATGGAGCAGCCACACCAGCCCGAGGGAGTCCAGCACCAGTTCGGCGTCCTCGCCGAGGTCGTCGGGCAGCCCGGGGAAGACCTTGCGGTCCGACAGCAACCGCCGGACCGTGTCGGTGGTGATGAGGGACGGCGAGGCTTCCGTGCTCATGCCCGCGCACCGCGTCGGACGACCTCGGCGACGAGTCCGCCGAGGGTCAGGGAGGCCAGCGGCTCGATGTCGGTGTCCGGGATCTCCACGCCGAACCGGGACTCCAGCCGCATCGTGAGCTCGATCAGGCTGAGCGAGTCGACGTCCAGCCCGCCGACGGTCACGGGGCTCTCGTCGGTGATGCCCTCACGGCTGGTCAGGATGTTCATCTCGTCGACGACCGCGGTCAGGACGAACTCGCGGATCTCTTCTTCCAGGGTCGATGTGCTCATGGTCGGAGAACTCCAGTGAGAGGTACCGGTGGGTGGATCGGGGGCATGAGGGAATCGGGGGATCGTGCGGAAGGTGTTCGGCGGCCGGGGCCGGCCTACGACGCACCGCCCGCCGCCGCCCGCAACGCCGCCGCCTGGCGCAGCAGCTTCCCGTTGGACGTACGCGGCATGGTCTCCAGCAGCCGGATCACCCGCGGCAGCTTGTGGTCGGCCAGCCGCTCCCGGCACCACCGCAGCAGCTCCTCCGCGGACGGCTCCTCGGTGTCGGCGGCCACCGCGACATACGCCTCGGTCACGCCCTCGTGGACCAGGACCGCCTGCTCGACCGCCGGGTGCTCGCGGAGCACGTGCTCGACCTCGGTGAGATCCACCTTCAGACCGCCGGTCACGACGAGCGAGTCGGCCCGGCCGTGCACGCTGACCGCCCCGGTGTCGTCCACGGTGGCCCGGTCCCGGGTGTGCAGCCAGCCGTCCGCGTACTGCGAACCGCCCGAGTCGAAGAGATACGGGGACTCGGCGAGCGCCACGTCCAGTTCGCCCCGGTACTGCCGTACCACCACGCCCGGTGCGGCCCGGCCGACCGAGGGCCGCAGCGCGCCGGCGACGTCGATGGCGACGATGCCGGTCTCGGTGGTGCCGTAGGCCTCGCCCACCGGGACGCCGTACCGTTCGGCGAACCGCGCCGCCACCCGCGGGGGCATCAGCTCGCCGCCCGACACGGCGATCCGCAGTTCGGGCAGGGCGGGGGGATCGAGGGCGGACGCGAGCAGTTCGAAGTGCGTCGGCACTCCGAACAGTGCGGTGACCCGGTGGTCCACCGCGGTCCGCAGGATGTCGCGGGCCGAGACGCGGGGCGCGAACACCACGGAGGCGCCGGCCGCCAGTGAGTGCAGCAGTCCGCCGATCAGACCGAAGCTGTGCGCTGTCGAACTGAGCAGCAGCAGCCGGTCGCCCTCCCCCGGCATGCCGGGGACCGTGGCGAACGCGTCCACTTCGGCGGCGAGCGACCGTACGGTCCTGCCGATGACTTTCGGCCGTCCCGTGGAGCCCGAGCTGAACTGCACCAGCCGGTGCCCGGTGGCGGCCGGCCGGCCGGACCTGTGGCACTCGGTGGTGACCTCGTACTCGGGCCGGAAGCCGAACGCCGCCCGGACGTTGGACCCGGCGCCGACGAGGAACTGCGGCCGGCAGACCGCGCAGAGGGCCTCCACCTCGGCCGGTTTGAGCCGGAAGTCGAGGAGCAGCACCTGGGCGCCGAGCCGCCACAGCGCGAGCAGCACCTCCACCTGGGTGAAGCTGGGCGGTGTCCGCAGGCCGACGGTGCTGCCGGGGCCGATGCCGTATCCGGCGAACACGGCGGCCTGTTTGGCCACCCGCTCACGTAACTCCGCGCGGGTGACCGTCTCCTGCCGGTGTATCAGCAACGGCAGGCCGTCGTCCCGGGTGTCGAACAGCCGCTGGACGAGGGAGCCTATCGAGTCGGCCGTGTCCGGTGCGAGTTCGCCCATGGGGCCTCAGACCTCCTTGCAGAACTCGCCGATGGGCAGCCCGACGTGGCGCTTGTCCGTGGCCAGGTAGCCGAGCAGTTCGTCACCGGTGCGCAGTTCGGTGACGTTGAGGACCTTCCCGCCCGGGCCGAGCACCCGTACGTGCCAGTCGTCCTGCACGGTCAGGCTGACCAGCCGTCCGTCCTCGGCGTGGGTGCGGATCTCCAGCAGCGGCCGGGACTCCAGCTTGGCCCGGCCGACGACGACCCGCCGGGTACGGCCGTCGGCGCCGACCGCCAGCAGGACGCTGCCGGAGCCCACCTCGCTCAGGTAGTTGGTGCGGTTGTCCGGTCCGAGCGTGTACGAGTGCAGGGCCCCGGCGTTGACCCGGAACGGCCGGGTCGGCATGTACGGCAGCGGATGGGTCTCGCTGCAGCACAGGACGAAGCCGGAGGAGTACGAGCCGACGAGGATGCCCTCGTCCTCCTCGAAGTGGGAGCAGGTGTCCACGCAGACCCGGTCGCCGAGTCCGACGTGCCGGATGCTCTCCACGGTCAGGGTGGACAGCTCCAGCTGGGGTGTCGTGGCCTCGAGCAGCCGTGCCAGCGCGAACACCTCGTCGGCGCCGCGGGGCGTGAACAGGATGCCGTCCGAGCCGCGTTCGAGGACGTCGAAGACGATCGCCGCCTCCTCCAGGCCGTCGACGACGGTCACCAGTTTGCCGTCGGCGGACTCGGCGGCGGCGAGGACGATCTCCAGCGGGATCTTGGTCGGGTCGGCGAAGTGGATGACGGTGTACGGCAGTTTCATGGCAGCCGTGCACGACAACTGGAGCGTGCGGTCGTCCCGTACGTCGACGACGCCGGCGGCGGGTGTGCCACCGGCGGCGCGGTTGCCGGTGGCAAGGGCGTCCAGCTCGTCCTCGGTGCCGAACCTCCGCAGCAGGACGTCGATCCCGGTACCGGCCGGGGAGCTTCCGGACCTGGAGGGGGACCCGGCCTCGGCCGCGTCCTTCGCCTCCTTGGCGCCGGTGCCCTTCCCCTCCTTGTCACCGGGCTTCTTCGCGGCGGCCGGGGCCCGGCCCTCGGGTGCCAGCACCCGGGTGACGGTCGGGGGCAGCGTCGCGAGCAGCTCGGCATCGGCGGCCACCACCCCGGCCATCCGGGCGTGGACGGCGGCGTCGACCACCGCCTGGAGCTGCCGGCCGGGGACTTCCCGCAGATCGATCCATGCGAACCTCATGCGACTCCTGCCACGAACGTCGAAGGGTTGGTCATGCTCATGCCATTCGAGCCACCGCCGTCGCCGTGCACGACCGCGGAGAGGCGGGACACCAGGGAGGCGGGCGAAGGGGACGAGAAGATCCGGCGGCCGACGGCCAGTCCCGCGCAGCCGGTGGCCATCACGGCGGTGCCGTACTCGACGAGGTCGGAGCCGTCCGGCGGACCGCCCGCCGCGAGGACGGGGATGGGACTGCCCGCCACCACCTCCGCCATCCGCTCGACCGGCAGGGCGACGGAGGTCTTCACCATGTCCGCGCCCAGGTCCGCGGCGACATTGGCCAGATGCGCCAGGAGGACGGGATCGCGCGGGTCCTCGATCCGGGGGCCACGAGGGTAGACCATCGCGATCAGCGGCATGCCCCACTCGTCACAGGAGCGGGCCACCGCCCCCAGGTCGGCGAGTTGCCGTGCTTCGGTGTCCGAGCCGATGTTCACGTGGACGCTGACCGCGTCCGCGCCGAGCCGCAGGGCCTCTTCGACATCGGCGACCAGCACCTTGGCGTGGACGTCGGCGGAGCAGGCCGTACTGGCGCTCAGATGCACCACCAGCGCGCAGTTCTTGAGGATGTCCGGCGCGAAGGCGCGGGCGCGTCCCTTGTGGACGATGATCCCGTCGGCCCCGCCGTCCACCAGCGCCCGCAGCAGACCGTCCCACTGGCCGGCGGGGACGATCGGGCCGTCCGAAACGCTGTGATCGAGGGGAACAAGCAGATGCCGGCCGTCACCGGCCAGCGAAAGTCTTCTCAAGCGTAATAACTTGCCGGTTTTCAGCATGGGTAATACGCCTCCCCAGCCGGTGGCCGCATAAAGTCCGAAAAACGATGGTCGTAGAACTTTCAAGTTGCGCCGTGGTGAGCATTTCCCGTGCGGCGGGCGGTTGGCAAGGTGTGATCACTGGTCAATATTTATGCGGGATTCGGCATGAATATTGACAGCAATGTGACAGGTGCAGCGGGATTGACGACCGCATGGAGTGCTGTTCGTGGAGTCTCGGGCGCTTTGTTGCGGATGCCACGTGTAAACGGTCGACAATTCTCCCGCACCCCTGCGGTCTCGTTCGATAATTCGGACGACCGGGTTTTCCTGACGCTTCCTTGTCGAATTCGAATTTCCGGGCCTAGGGTGACTTCTCATGCCCGAATCACTGTCCAGGACGACAGAGAAAGCCGTCGCAAGGCCCGAGGCCCCGCGAGTCGCCGTCGCGAGCCTGGTCGGCACCACGATCGAGTACTACGACTTCGCGGTGTACGGCACGGCCTCCGCGCTCGTCCTCGGCCCCGCCTTCTTCCCGTCCGGCGACCCCACCGTCTCCTCACTCGCCGCGTTCCTCACCTTCGCCGCGGCGTTCCTGTCCAGACCCCTCGGCGTCGTCCTGTTCGGGACGATCGGTGACCGGCTGGGCCGCAGACGGGCCCTGGTCGCCTCCCTCTTACTGATGGGCGTGGCCACGGTCGGCGTGGGACTGCTGCCCACGTACGAGACCGCCGGACTCCTCGCCCCGGTCCTGCTGGTGACACTCCGTCTGCTCCAGGGCCTCAGCATGGGCGGTGAGTGGGGCGGGGCGGTGTTGCTCGCCGCGGAGCACGCACCGCGCGGCCGCCGCGCGCTGTACGCGTCCGTCCCGCAGGCCGGCCCCTCGCTCGGCTTCCTGCTGTCCAGCGCCGTCATCCTGCCCACGCTCGAGTTCGCCGGCCGGGACGGCTTCACCGACTGGGCCTGGCGCATCCCGTTCCTGCTCAGCACCGTGCTCGTCGTGATCGGCCTGTGGGTGCGTTCGACGGTCTCCGAGTCACCCGTGTTCCGCGACGCGGCTCATCGCACCGCACGGACGCCGGACCCGGCGCCGGGGTCCCGCTTTCCGCTGGCCACGCTGCTCAAGCGGCATCCCGGCCGGCTGCTGCTCGGTACCGGCGCGGCGATCGGCGGTTCGGCCGTCTACTACCTGACGATCGTCTACAGCCTGTCGTACGGCCCGAAGGAACTGGGCATCCCCCAGAACACGATGCTGACCGCCGCGAGCGTCGGCGCCGCGGCCGGCATCGCCATCACCCTCCCGGTCGCCAGGCTGTCCGACCGGATCGGCCGCCGCCCGGTGATGCTGACCGGAGCCGTCGGCTGCGTGCTGTGGGCGGTACCCATGTACGCGTCCCTGAGTTCGCGCGACGCCTGGCTGATCACCGGCGCCTACACGGTCGGTCTCATGCTTCTCGCGCTCATGTTCTCCCCGGTCGCCGCCTTCCTCCCCGAGCTGTTCCCCGCCCGGCTGCGCTACAGCGGAGCCTCCGCCGCCTTCATCCTCGCCAACACCCTCGGCGGCGGCTTCGCCCCCCTGGTCGCCACCTGGCTGAACAGCCGCTGGGATTCCCCGCTCGTCCTCGGCTTCTACACCGGCGGCCTCTGCCTGCTGAGCCTGCTGTGCCTGCTGGCCCTCCCGGAGACCCGCGACCACGAGTTCGACACCTGACAGTTCACACCTACGGCGTCCTGGCGGCGCTCGAGCCGGCCCGGCGGGGAGGGCGGGTATGGCCTCTGCCACGGTCTGCGGTGACCCGGACGGGGTACCTCGTGACCCGGCAGTCGTGGTGGAACGAGGACGGGAGAGACGATGACCGAAGCCGCTGCTGGAGCACCGCGTCCACAGGCGGCGTCCCCGGGCCGGCCGGCCCGGGTGCGGCAGTGGTTCGGCCGGGCGGGTTCGGACGGGCACGAGCGGCACACCCTGGCCCTCATCGGCAAGAGCACCCTCGCGGCCACCGTCTCCTGGGTGATCGCGAACGATGTCATGGCCGCGCAGTCGCCGGCGTTCGCACCGTTCTCCGCGGTGCTGATCATGCAGGTCACCGTCTACCAGTCGCTGGTGCAGGCCCTGCGCTACGTCGGTGCGGTCGCCGTGGGCGTGGGACTGCAGGGAGTGCTGGGCCTGCTGGCCGGCCCCCACCTGCTCACCTTCGTGCTGGTGACGCTCGCGGCCCTGGCCATCGGACGGTGGCGGCCCCTCGGTTCCCAGGGCTCCCAGGTCGCCACCGCGGCGTTCTTCGCCTTCTCCACCTACGTCGCCGCCACCAGCGACGCACAGCGCTGGTCCCAGCTCGGGCAGATCATCGTGCTCGTGCTCATCGGCTGCGGCATCGGCGTCGTGGTGAACACGCTGGTCCTGCCTCCCCTGCGCCACCGCAGCGCCGAGTACGGCATCCACACCCTCGCCCACTCGCTGTGCGACCTGATCGGCGACATGCACCCTGCGCTGCGCGGAGGCGAGCTCGACGCAGAACGCACCCGGCACTGGCGCCGGCGCGCCTCCCACCTGGCACCGATCGTGCAGCAGGCCCAGTCCTCGGTCCACACCGCCTGGGAGAGCACGCTCTACAACCCCCGGCGTCTGTGGCGCCGTCACCGCCACCGCACGTCCTTCGACGGATACCAGGCCGTCATCGACGCCTTGGAACGCGTCTCCCACCAAGTGGCCTCCATGACCCGCAGCCTCGACCAGTGGCACGATGCCCACACCGGCCAGGAGGGAGCCGGCTTCGCCCGCTCCTACGGCGAGTTCCTGGCCTCCCTCGCCCACGTCGCGGAGTTGCTCAGCCAGGTCGACGGGGACCGTCTGCGAGACCAGGCCCACCAGTTGTGCGAGGCCGCCGCGGAGGCTCAGCGGTGCCGCGACCGGCTGGAGGACGATGCCCGGGCCGGCTCCCTCCCGCTCAGCGACCCCGCCCAGCCGTACGGCATCCTCATGGCCGAGGCCACCCGGCTGACGGACGAGTTCCAGCACACCTGCGATGTGCTCAAGCACGGCGTCGACGAAGCCCACGGATGCGAGCAGGGCTGAGGCCGAACCCTCACAGGTGTCCGCAGGAGAGTGTTTCTTCGGCCTCGTCAGGCAAGACGGACACAGCCCCGGGAAGGTCTACATATTGGTCGCGAAAGCGATGTTTGTGGCAGCCGGGGAAGGTCACCTGCCCTGAACGGGACCGACAGGCTCCGGGCGCGGGCGGCGCGCCCGGTACGCCGCTGCTCCGCACGACGAAAGGCAGATTCATGACGGAGACCTCACCTGTCACCACGACCGATTCCGGCGCCCCGGTCGAGAGCGACGAGCATTCGCTCACCGTGGGACCTGCCGGTCCGATCCTGCTGCAGGACGCCTATCTGATCGAGCAGATGGCGCAGTTCAACCGGGAGCGGATCCCCGAGCGCCAGCCCCACGCCAAAGGAAGCGGTGCCTTCGGCCACTTCGAGGTGACCCACGATGTCAGCGCGTACACCAAAGCAGCGGTCTTCCAGCCAGGCACCCGCACCGACCTGGTCACACGCTTCTCGACCGTCGCGGGTGAGCGCGGCAGCCCGGACACCTGGCGCGACCCGCGCGGCTTCGCGGTGAAGTTCTACACCAGCGAAGGCAACTACGACATGGTCGGCAACAACACGCCGGTGTTCTTCGTGAAGGACCCGATGAAGTTCCAGCACTTCATCCGCTCCCAGAAGCGCCGCGCCGACAACAACCTGCGCGACCACGACATGCAGTGGGACTTCTGGACGCTCTCCCCCGAGTCCGCACACCAGGTCACCTGGCTGATGGGCGACCGCGGCATCCCGCGGACCTGGCGCCACATGAACGGCTACACCTCCCACACCTACATGTGGATCAACGCCGCCGGCGAGCGTTTCTGGGTGAAGTACCACTTCAAGACCGACCAGGGCATCGAGTACTTCACCCAGCACGAGGCCGACCAGATGGCGGCCGCCGACACGGACTACCACACGCGTGATCTGTTCGAGCACATCCGCGACGGCGACTTCCCCAGCTGGACCCTCTACGTGCAGGTGATGCCGTACGAGGAGGCCGCGGGCTACCGCTTCAACCCCTTCGACCTCACCAAGGTGTGGCCGCACGGCGACTACCCGCTGATCCCGGTCGGCCGTATGACGCTCGACCGCAACCCGACCGACAACCACGCGCAGATCGAGCAGGCGGCCTTCCAGCCCAACAATCTCGTCCCCGGCATCGGCCCCAGCCCGGACCGCATGCTGCTGGCCCGGCTGTTCTCCTACGCGGACGCGCACCGCCACCGGATCGGCGGCAACTACCAGCAGCTTCCGGTGAACGCCCCCGTCGTCGACGTCCACACCTACTCCAAGGACGGGGCGATGGCGTACCGCAACACCACCGACCCGGTGTACGCCCCCAACTCCAAGGGCGGCCCCGCGGCCAGCCCCGCGCGCTACGCCCCGCCGAGCTGGGAGGCCGACGGCGCCATCACCCGTGCGGCCTACGTCAGTCATCCCGAGGACGACGACTGGGGCCAGCCCGGCACGATGGTGCGCGAGGTCCTGGACGACGCCGCGCGCGACCGTCTGGTCGACAACGTCGTCGGGCATCTCCTCAACGGCGTCTCGGAACCCGTCCTCAAACGGGCCTTCGAGTACTGGTCGAACATCGACAGGACCATCGGCGAACGCATCGCCCAGGGCGTGCGCGACAAGGCGGACGAGAAGGATCCGAAGGCCGCCGAGCAGGGCAATCCCGCGCGGCGCGACATGCAGCACAAGGCCTGACGGATCGAATTCCCAGCGCACGCTCGGCGCCGCGTTTCGCTGCCTGGACCGCACTGACCGCGCATCGATTCACATCATCAATCAAAATGGTCGAAAGGACGCCAAAATCGCGGAGGCGTGGCGATGCGCGGCAACGCCGAGAACGACGACGAATCCGTTGCGGAGTACGACGACGAGCACGGTGACGAGCTCGACGCTTACGACGAGGAGGACGCGGCCGGTGAGAGCCCCGATGTCTTCCTCGACGTTCCGGTCCTGAAGGTCGAGGAGATCGACCTGGACGTCGAGGACCTGCGGGCGCATGTCTCGCTGCAGGCCGAGGTGCTGGATCTGCTCAAACTGAATGTGGGCGCCGACGTCACGCTCGGCCGGGTGCACCTGGGCATCTCGGGTGTCGAGGCCCAGGCCCAGCTCAAGGTGCGTCTCCACCACGTCGCGAAGATCATCGACCGAGTGCTCACCACGATCGACCAGAACCCGGAGATCCTGCACGAGCTGGCGCGTGGAATCGGCTCCGCCGTGCAGGATGTCGGCGGCGGAGCAGGTCAGGCCGTCGGGGAGGTGGGTACGGGTGCCGGACGAGCCGTCCAGGAGGTCGGTCAGGGCGCGGGGACGGCCGTACGGGACGTGGGCCAGGGCGCCGGGGCCGCCGTACAGGACGTCGGTCAGGGCGCCGGAGCCGCCGTACAGGACGTCGGTCAGGGCGCCGGAGCCGTGGCACAGGATGTCGGTCAGGGAGCCGGGAAGGCCGTTGAGGGCGTGGGCGCCGGCGCCGGGCGCGCGGTGGAGGACGTCGGCCAGGAGACGAGCCGGACCGTCGGGAAGGCCAAGGAGGTGGTGGGCGGCGCCACCGGGAGCGTGGCCGGACAGGCCTCGGACGAGACGGATGCGGCAGGCGGCACGGCACGGGAGGGCGCGGAGGGAAAGCGGGGGCGGGCCGGCCGGAGCGAAGGCGGCACCCGCACGCGCCGGGTGCGCGGCGAGGACGGGAAGCTGCCACCGAGGTCCAGTCGCCGCCGTACCGCCAAGGAGCCCGAGGAGCCGCCCTGAACACGAGGCCCGGCAGCCGGGAGCCCGGCGGGGGACATCTCGTTCCGGTCGACGGTCCACGCCGAACGGCTCCGCTTCACACAGGAACCCCGGACAGCCGTCCGCTTCCCCGGCACCGGGGAGCGAGAGTCGACGAGCCACAGCGACCGCACCCACCTGCCGGACCCGGTCGTCCCCGGTCAGGAGTACCGGGACGTCACCGTCGCCTACCGCCTCGCGACCCGGCTCACCGAGGAGCCGGCCCCCCGCCGGCCGCCCCGCTGACCGGCGGCGCCGTCGTGGAGCGCAACGCTTCGCGCAGGAGCGCCACGGCCGGGGGGATCTCCATGTCGCTGATGTTGCCGTACCCGAGGACGAGCGCGGGTTCTGCCGACCGTTGCGCGCGATAGTCGTCGAGGTCCGCCAGGCGCAGTCCGGCGGCGGTCGCGGCCCGGACCGTCCCGGGGGTGTCGGCGCCGTCCGGTAGGTGGAGCAGGATGTGCAGCCCGGCGGCGGTGCCCGCGACCCGGCCCTCCGGTACCTGGGTGCCGAGCGTCCGGACCAGCAGGTCCCGGCGGGCGCGGAACCGCCGCCGCGACGCGCGCAGGTGGGCGTCGTACCACCCGCGGTCGATGAAGGTGGCGAGGGCGAGCTGGTCCAGCACCGGTGGCGCGGCCGCGACGAGGTTCGCCGCCCGGAGCGCCGGGATCGTAGCGGCGGGAGCGACCAGCCAGCCCAGTCCGAGTGCCGGCGACAGGGTCTTGCTGACCGAGCCGAGGAGGAAGACCCGGCTCGGGTCCATCCCCTGCATGACCGCGACCGGGTGGTGGTCGTAGCGGAACTCGGCGTCGTAGTCGTCCTCGATGACGAAGCCGTCCACCTCGCGGGCCCAGCGCACCAGACGGGCCCTGCGCGCCGGCGAGAGCACCGTGCCGGCGGGAAACTGGTGTGCCGCGCCGACGACGACGGCCCGGGCCGGCGTGCGGGCCAGGTCGTCGACGCGGAGGCCGTCGTGGTCCACCCGCACCGGGTGCACGCGCAGGCCGGCGCTCGCCGCGGCGTCCCGCAGCCGCCCCCAGCCCGGGTCTTCCACGGCCAGGTCGGCGATCCCCTCGGCGCGCAGTGCTCGGCAGGTGCGTACCAGACCGTCGGTGACGCCGGCGCACACGGACACGCAGTCGGCGTTCGTGTCCGCGCCGCGTGAGCGCCGCAGGTACTGCGCGACGGTGGTGCGCAGCACCGCGTGTCCGTCGGGATCGGGCAGGCCGAGGTCGTAGTGGACGGCCGAGCCGGTGACCGTTCGGACGGCGTCCGCCCAGCGGCGGCGCGGAAACGCCCGCAGGTCGGCCAGGCCGGGCGCGAGGTCGTACCGGATCGGTGTCCGCGCCGGTGGGCGCGGCACGCGGGAGCGCGGCGGCGAGGTGTCCGGTGACCACGAGACCCGCGTGGCCGAGCCGACCCGGGCGGAGAGGTAGCCCTCCGCGATGAGCTGCCCGTAGGCCTCCGTCACGACCCAGCGGGAGCAGCCGAGTTCTTCGGCGAGCGCCCGGCTCGGTGGCACGGCGGCGCCTTCCGCCAGCCGGCCGTTACGGATGGCAGTGCGCAGCGCGTAAGCCAGACGATCGTGCAAGCGCCGCGCTCCGCGCTCCGTCGGACTGATGTCCAGCAGCGTCGCCCACGCGAGATTGGTCTGGGAATCGGCCACAAGATTGGAGCGTACCGCCGATCCGAATCTGCCTACCGTGATGCGCATGATTGAAAACCTGGCTCTGGGCGCCATGCTGTTCGGCACGGTTCAGGACGAGCGCGGCTCGTACGAGCTCCTTGATCGTTTCGTGGACGCCGGAGGCGTCTGGATCGACACAGCCAACTGCTATTCGTTCTGGGCGGACCCGAGCGGTTTCGGGGGGCAGAGCGAGACGTTGCTCGGGCGCTGGCTGGCGAGCCGCCCCGGCGTCCGTGACCGCGTCAGGATCAGCACCAAGGTGGGCTGCGAGCCGACCGAGGCGGGCCGGTTCCCGGAGACCGCGGAAGGTCTCTCGGCCGGCACCGTCAAGAGCGGGATCGAGGGCAGCCTCCGACGACTCGGTACGGACCACGTCGAGCTGTACTGGGCCCACAAGCCGGATCCGGCCGCCCCACTGGAGGAGACGGTCGCCGCGTTCGGCGAGCTGGTGTCCGCGGGCACGGTCGGACGTCTCGGCTGCTCCAACTACCCTGCCTGGCAGATCGAGCGGGCCCGTCAGATCGCGCGCGCCAACGGCCTCGCCGGTTTCACCGCGGTGCAGCAGCACCACACATATCTGCGACCGCGCCCCGCCACCCAGCCCACCGTGGTGCACCGGTTCGGTGCGGTCACCGACGAAGTGCTCCACTACCTCGAGCACCACCCGGACATGGCTCTGTGGGCCTACACGCCGCTGCTGAGCGGCCGTTACACCCGCACGGACAAGCCACTGCCGACGGAGTACGACCACCCCGGCACCACCCGCCGCCTCGCGGTACTCGACGAGATCGCCGCCGAGACCGGCACGAACCGCAACCGGGTGGTACTGGCGTGGCTGACCGGAGGCAACCCGGCTGCCACACCGATCGTCGGCGTCAGCACGGTCGAGCAGCTGGACGAGGCGGTCGCGGGGGTGTCCCTGGAATTGACCGCTGACCAGCGCGAACGCATGGACTCCGCGGTGTGACTTCGCGGGACGGGGCCGGCGATCGCCGTCGTCCAGGGCGCGGCCTTCGGCCGGGATGCGAGGTGGTTCCACCCGTTGGATGGTGGAGTCATGAACCAGCACCACCACCCCCATCGGGTCATCGAGATCGATACCCGCCTCGTCAGGACGGGTGCCGTGCTCACCGCGGCCGGTGCCATGGTGGCGGGCGTCGGCATGGCCATCGGGGCCTACGCCGTGTTCACGGCAGGTCGGCGCATGATCCGCGACATGGACGTGCCCCCGACCCAGCAGGCGGCCGCGCCAAGGGCTGGCGGCTCCTGCGGAAACTCCGCTGCAGCACCAACCGCATCACCAACGTCGTGAAGGCAGTAGTCGTCCTTCACCACGCGTCAGCGTGAGGTTGGAAAACGCTCACTGGTTCCTCCCCTGGGCCGCGCCCAGGCCGTGCTGTGGCATGTGCTTCTGGTGCCGCATGTGGAGGCGACGAAGGTTCCTCACGAAATGCGGCGGCTCGCCGAGGAGGGCCTCGGCGAGCCGCTTCGTCCGGACCGTTACGTCACTTGCCACCCGTGGTTGCCGACTGCAACAGCGTGCAGTCGGAGTTCCACGAGGGCAGATCATGCCGGACTTGGTCGAGATCGTGCCCCGGGTAGCTCGGTGGTGCATCAGAGATTCCGTGGGCATCCAGAAGGTAGAAGTCCGCGCTTACTCCACTGACAGAAAATTCACCGTCAGGGAAAAACTCCAACTCCAGCAGGAATCTGTCGGCGTCGGCTCCGGAGGGCCGACTGGACGTCACCGAGAACGCCATCAGCTTCCTCTCCTGCGTCGCTCCGCTCCAGTGGAACGACTGCAGTCCGCGGACCACGAGGAGTGCGGAATTTCCTGTTGGATAGAACAACGCACCGCGCATGTCGAACAGCAGCGCCGCCCGATTCGCGGTCGGGCACACTCTGCAGTCCAGGAGTTGGGCGTCATCCAGGGCGTCTGGTTCCTTCAGCGGGTCCCAGCCGATGGGCTCCGGAGCCCGCCGGTAGTCCTGGGACGTGAAGAGTTCTTCTACAAGGGTCATGGGATCGGGATGTGCCAGTAGGGGTCGGATTTGGTCGGGGTCTTTCCGGTCATCGGATGGATGACCTGGCCTGCGTCGTTCAGATAGTTTATGTAGCCGTTGGGGTAGGGATGCGGACCGCTGGTCACCGGATCCATGACGCGCACGTATTTGACGCTCTTGTGGAATCCGGCAGCCGTGGCTTCTGCTGCCTTGATGTCATAGATCCACCCCTTCAGGTTGTTGGCCGTGGCAATGGCCTTGCGCCCCTTGGGGAGCCAGAGCTTTTCGCCCTGGGGTCCGACTATGTCGGCGATCAGACACCTGCTGTTGTGGACCAGCACCGGGGTGTCGCCTGCGAAGACATAGTACGAGTGCAGGTCCTCGACGGTGAGGTTGTACGTCCGCGCGTGCTGGTGGAAGAACCGGGTCGAGCGCAGGGTGACCGTGTCGCCGGCGTCGGTCCTGAGTGTCATGCCGGGCTCGAGGGCGGCCGCCTCGACCCACTTGCCCGCGGACGGCGACCAGAACGGGTGGTCGTCGGTGGCCGTCACCATCTCCTCGCCGCGCGGCGAGGAGATGGTCAGCTCGGAGAAGTACTTGTCGTCGTCGGTGACGATGAGGTCGGTGACCTTGCGCGGCCCGGTCTTCTGGGTTGCAGGATCTGTGGCCAGCACCTCGTCGCCGACCTGGACGGACTCGATGGCCTTGACCGAGTCATCGGCCATCAGAACCTTGGTGCCCGCCAGGAAGCACTCGGCGCACTTCTGGGCCGCGCGCGCGGCGCGGCTGCTGTCGACCGCGCCCTCGACGCCCTCGAGGCTCTTCTTGAGGAGCTTGAGCTTGCCGACGGGCAGGATGTTGACGGCCGCCAGGGCGCACTTGCCGAGAGTGGGGTTCTTCGCGCAGTCCTTGGCGTCGTTCAGGCCGAGGATCTCCCAGGCGGCTTCCTTGATCGTCGGGTCGATGGTGGGGAACACGAGTTTGTGGCCCGCCATGGCGCACGGAGGGAGGCTGTCCCGGTTCATCGGGATGTAGCACTTGGGCTTGCTCTCCTGTTGCTTCTTGCGTGCTTCGCGGACTCCGGCACCACAGTGCCCCCTGGCGCCCCGAAGACGAAGACCACCGCAGTTGTCGGCCCTTCCGAGCTGTCCAGCAACCACATCCTCGACACCCGGCGCCAGGTCGTCGAACTCGTACCGCGATCCGACCGCGACGTGGTCCTGGCCCGCCTGGGCCGGCCCGTCACCAAGGTCGCCCCGATCGCTCTGGCTTCTTCGGCGCCCGCCGCCGGGGAGGAGCTGAAGTTCGCGGGGTACGGGCGCACCGCGGCCGAGTGGGCTCCCCTTGACCTGCACACCGGTGTCTACACGGTGAACTCCGCGAGCGGCACTACTGCCGCCGTCACCGGCAAGGGTGGCGCGGCCGCGTGCGCGGGGGACGCGGGCGGTCCGGTCGTACGCGAAGCGGGCGGCACAGCTTCACTCGTCGGGCTCAGCAGCCAGTCCTACCAGGGTGGCTGCTTCGGAGCCGATCCGGCCGAGAGCCGCACCGGCGGTGCCGTCGCCCGCGTCGACGACCTGGGCGCGTGGGTGAGCTCCACCGTCGGCGCCCCGCGCATCACCGACTTCAACTGCGACGGCACCGAGGACATCGCGGTCTCGGACCCCAAGGCTGTGGTGGGCGGCGTCGACGCAGCGGGCGCGGTCCGAGTCGTCTACGGCGGCGGCAAGGGCACGGCCTCGATCGACCAGGACCTGGACTGGGTGCCGGGCACTGCCGAGGCCGGTGACTGGTTCGGCGAGACCATCGAAACCACCGACCACAATCAGGACGGCTGCACCGACCTGGTCATCGGCACCCCGTCCGAGGACATCGGCACCACCGACGACGCAGGCATGGTCGACGTCGTCTACGGCGGGCCGGGCGGCCTTGGCACCAACTCGGTGAAGAACACCCACTTCGAGCAGAACTCCGGCCCCGGCTCCCTCGGCGCTTCGACGCCGGAAACCGGAGACCGCATGGGTCAGGCACTGGCCGCCGGGTCCACCGCCTCCGGGGAACCGTTCCTGGTGATCGGTGCGCCGGGTGAGGCCCTTGGTTCCGTGCCCAAGGCGGGCATGGTCTTCTACGTGCGCGACAGCACCAGCATCGGCATCACGACCGCCAACGTCGGCATTGACCAGGACAACACGGGCGTGCCCGGTTCTGTGGAGGCCAACGACGGCTTCGGCGGCGCCGTCGCAGCCGACGCCAACCGCATCGCCATCGGCGCCCCGGGTGAGGCCATCGACGCTGACGCCAACGCCGGCAACGTGGCGGTCTTCTCCCACAAGCTCAACAGCGAGAAGCGGCCAACGCCGCTACTGGGTCTCGACCAGGACCTGGACGCCGTCTCCGGCGGATCCGAGGCCGGTGACCAGTTCGGCAAAGCGCTCGCCCTGGTTCCCTACCGGCCCTCCGGAGCGGCAGCGGCAACCGACTCCATCCTCGCTGTGGGAGCACCCGGCGAGGACTTGGACATCGACGGTGTCAACAAGACCGATGCCGGCAACGTGATCACCTTCCGGGTCCCCGCAGCCGGCGGCTACAACCAGCTGAACGTGTACAGCTCGGGCACCGCCTCGGACGACGTCTCCGGTACCTCGGAGAGCGGGGACCGCTTCGGCCAGACCCTGACCGCCGTCAACACCACGCCCCGTGCGGTGAGCACCTCGGCGTCGATGAAGCTGGCCGTCGGCGCGCCCGGCGAAGCCGTCAGCACCGCTGCCAAGGCCGGCGCCATCACCACCTTCTCGCTGCTCGCCGCTCCGGGCGCGAACGACCGCTGGATCGAGGCCGGTACGTCAGGCATCCCCGGCCCGGCAGGCGCCGACCATCAGCTGGGCGCGAGCATCCGCTTCACCGGAACCAACCTGTACGTCGGCATGCCCTACGGCCCCGGATCCAAGGGGACACTCCTGGCCCTGCCCCTGTCGAACGTGACCGCCGGCGGAGCCAACGCCGCCAGCACCACCTACGAGCCCGGCCAGGGCGGCCTCCCCGCCACCGGCTCCCGATTCGGCTACGCGGCCCGCTGACGAAGCCTCCGCAAAAGGCGCTGAGCGCACGCAACGTCCTGAAGGAACGCATCCTTCGGGACGTTGCACTCCCTCGCCAGCCCTTGCCGACGCGTCGGCTGTCCGGTCGCACGATCCGCACGTACCGGGCCTCCGCGTCCTCGGGCTGCCCGCACGGAGCGTACGCAGGCCAGGGCGAAGCGCTTCCCCGCCGGCGCATGACGCGCTGGCATCACCCGGCCGGGTTGAGAGGCCGCTGCGTCTCCTCCAGTTCGGTGCTGCGGCGGCTGCGGAGGCGGGTATGCCGCCTGGCGCCGGCGGATCTCCTCAATGAGGTGCTGAATCTGTCGCAGTCGCTCCGGCGAGAGCTCTAGGTCGGTGGCCGAGCGCCGCTCCCGACCGACCGGCGCGCGTGTGGTCGGGTAGCCGGTGCTTTGGGATCTCCCCCAGTCGGCCTTCTCCCGGAGTACCGGCAGCTTGCCGAGCACGACGACCATGAGGTCGAGCAGCGCACCGAGGATGCGCGGCCCGCGGCTCGTCGTGTCGGTCACCGCGGTCACCGGTCCTGGCGGAACGGGTCGGCGGCGTCGCCGCGCAACACCGCGTGCACGAGCTGGACGACCTCGCGGGCGGCGCCGGCGGCCGTGACCGGAGCGTGGATCGTGCAGGAGCGGTCCGGGTGGAGTTGACCATCAGCTCCCATCCGCTGTCCGGGACAAGATCCGGACAAGTCCCTGACAGCACCTCTCCGGCGACGAGTTCGTCCGCGAACCGTCGCGCCCGAGCCAGGCTGGTCGTCTCGACATAGGCGGAGAGCCCGTACTCCGTGCCGTTCGCGATGGCGAGGGCCTCGTCGTCCGTGGTGAACGGGGTGATGGCGAGTACGGGACCGAAGACCTCACCCTGGGCGAGCTCGGAGCGGGGATCGACATCCGCGAACACCGTGGGCTGCATGAAGTAGCCGCCCGCCAGTTCACCGTCGAGCTTGTGCGGCGCGCCGCCGGTGACGAGCCGGGCGCCGTCCCGCTTCGCTCGCTCGATCATCCCGAGGATGCGGTCGAAGCCCTCCTGGTTCACGATCGGGCCGGACGCGGTCTTCGGATCGAAGGGATCCCCGACCGCAATGGACCGGGCGACTGCGGCAACCCGCTCCACGACCTGGTCGTAGACGGTTTCCTGAACGAGCATGCGGGTGGCCAGCGCACAACCCTGGCCGCTCATCGAGCCCACCGACCTGAACGCGCCCCGGGTGCAGGCGACATTCAGGTCCGCGTCGTCGAAGACGACGTTCGCGGACTTGCCGCCCAGCTCCATCACCGCCGGCTTCATACTCTCGGCACAGCCGTGCAGGATCTTGCGCCCCGTCTCAAGCTCACGGACTTCTACCCACAACTAGTGCACACTCGGCCGGGAACTCCAGGGGAATCGAGGGAAGAGGAGGGAAGCATTCCGCAACCGTCATCGCGTTGGCCCAGTTCGGCAGGGGCGCAGGTCACCCCCAAGCCGTCACCGGCACGAACGAACTGTCCTGCCGGAACAGGTCCGTTCCATTCGAGCGTTCCACGCGGAGCTGGTAGGCGTAGTGGCGCAGGTAGTGCCCCGGGTAGTTGTACGACTCGAAGCGGACGGAGCCCGACGCCGTGCCGGTCCGGAGGACGAACGTGGCGTCCTTGGCGAACGCGCTCGTGCCGTCGTCCGGGTCGAAGCGGGCG
Source organism: Streptomyces sp. NPDC044719 (assembly GCF_056433405.1). Classification (NCBI taxonomy): domain Bacteria; kingdom Bacillati; phylum Actinomycetota; class Actinomycetes; order Kitasatosporales; family Streptomycetaceae; genus Streptomyces; species Streptomyces sp. NPDC044719. The sequence continues at coordinate 190,901 of NZ_JBWKHE010000002.1, read as the reverse complement.
CGGAAGTCCCAGTGGCGCAGGTAGTTGCCGGCCGCGTCGCGGAAGGAGCAGCCGTTCGCGTCGGCGAGGCCCGCGACGACCGTGAAGGTGGCGGGCCTGCTTCTCGGCGGTGGTGCTGGAGCCGCTGACCACCGGCAGGTTGAGGAGCGCGGACTGCTGCTGCCAGTAGCGGGTCGGGTAGTTGGCGGAGCGGAAGGAGCGGGTGGTGTTCTTCGCCAGGCTCGGGCCGCCCGAGACCGTCTCCTTGACCACCGTGAAGTGCCGTGCGGTGCCGGAGATCGCGGGTAGTGCGGCCGGTGCCGACCAGGTGGCGAAGGTGTCGTGGCTGTCGCTGTAGTAGTAGTTCCCGTCGCCGTAGCCGTCGAAGAAGATGCGCCAGCCGCCGTTGTCCAGCTGGACCAGGGCGGGGCCCTCGCGGTAACTGCCCCAGCCCGCCCAGTCGCCGGTCCTGCGGATCGTGTACGGGCCGGTGAGGCTCGAGGCGGTCGCGTACTCGATGTACTTCGTCGTCTCGTTCTTCGGGAACGCGTGGTACGTCGAGCCGATCCTCACGATGAACGTGTCGATGTGGTTGGCGCCGATGCCGGAGAGTGCGACCGGTGAACTCCACGCCGTGAGGGCGGAGTTCGTGGCTCTCAGCCGGTACGGCGTGAAGATCCACTCGTCGTTCGCGGTGGAGCAGGACACGATGATGTTGACGCTGCCGTCGCTGTCGACGAACCATTCGGGCGCCCAGGCGCGGGAGAGGTTCGCGACGGGGACGGTGTGGTCGTACATGAACGTCCAGTTGAGGCGGTCGGAGCTGCGGGCGAAGCCGATGGTCGTGCTGGTGTCCTGCCAGGTGCGCGTGGTGTAGGTGACGTAGTAGAAGCCGTCGGTGTGTCTGAGGATGCTCGCGTCGCGGATCCGGCCCGCCGGCGGCCGGTAGGCCGAGGAGCGCAGCAGCCGGAAGTCGGTGGCGTCGTCCGACTGGTAGACGTCGACCGTGCCGTCGTCGCTGTTGAGGAACGGCACGATCGTGTAGCGGGTGGCCGAGCCGTTCGGCGGTGCGGCGGCCAGGGCGCTGCCGAGCAGTCCGGGGGTCTCACCGAGCAGCAGCGCCGAGGCGGGCAGGGCGGCCAGGGTGCGCAGCAGGGTACGGCGGGACGGGGTGGCGGGACGGGGGGTCATCTGCGGCTCGCTCTCGACTCAGTGGGTCGATATACCGAACAAGGTTCGGAAAGTCGGTCAGAAGGTAGAGCTGAGGCAGAAGTGCGTCAATGGTTCTGTACGAGCGCCGCAGAACCCAGAAGGGATCGGTGAACATCCACTTCCGTCGCCGCCGTTCCGTCACCGGCCACCGGACGTTACCGTTCGGTAGACCACCCGCTTCCGGAGGTGTCCCCATGACGCTCGACCGCGCCGCAGGCCTGGCGGAGACCGCCCGTGCGCTGGCCGCCGGGGAGGTGACGTCCCGCGCCCTGGTGGAGCACACGCTGGCGCGGATCGAGGCGACACAGGGCAGCCTCAACGCCTTCCGGATCGTCCGGGCCGAAGCCGCTCTCGCCGAGGCCGAGGCGGCCGACCGGGAACTGTCCACGGGCGCGCGCAAGCCGCTGCTCGGCGTCCCCGTGGCGGTGAAGGACGACATGGACGTGGCCGGCGAGCCGACCGCCTTCGGCTGCTGCGGGGAGTTCCCGCCGGTCGCCGAGGACGGCGAGGCGGTACGGCGGCTGCGCGCGGCCGGGGCCGTGATCGTCGGCAAGACCAACACCTGCGAGTTCGGGCAGTGGCCCTTCACCGAGGGGCCCGCGTTCGGCGCGACCCGCAATCCGTGGAGCACGGAGCACACGCCCGGCGGATCGTCCGGCGGCTCGGCCGCCGCGGTCGCCGCCGGGCTGGTACCCGCCGCGCTGGGTTCGGACGGTGCCGGCTCGGTGCGGATCCCGGCCGCGTGGACCCATCTGATCGGCATCAAACCGCAGCGCGGCCGGGTCTCCACCTGGCCGCGCGGTGAGTCCTTCCAGGGCATCACCGTCAACGGCACCCTGGCCCGCACGGTCGCCGACGCGGCCCTGCTGCTGGACGCGGCGAGCGGCAACCACGCGCTGGACCCGCACCGGCCCCCGGCCGTCGACGCCTCGGCGGCCGTCGGCCGCGACCCCGGGCGGCTGCGGATCGCGCTCTCCCTCAAGCCGCCGTTCACGGCGGTGCCCGCCCGGCTGCGCCCCGAGGTCCGGACCCGGATCGTCGAACTCGCCGAGCGGCTGGCCGCGTTGGGGCACACGGTCGAGGAGGCGGACCCGCCGTACGGGCAGATCGGGCTGACCTTCGTGCCGCGGGCGACGGCCGGGATCGCCGAGCGGGTGGGCGAGGCGCCCTTCCCGGCGCTGCTGGACCGGCGCACCCGGGACGCGGCCCGGCTGGGCCGCCTGCTGGGCGGGGCCCCGCTGCGGGCGGCCCGACGGGCGGAGGCCGTCCTGCACCGCCGTATCGGAGGGTTCTTCACCTCCTACGACGTCGTCCTCGCGCCCACGACCGCCGCTCCCCCGCCCCGCATAGGCGCCCTGCTCGAACTCAGCGGTTTCGCCACCGACCGCGCGATGATCGCGGCCTGTCCGTACGCCTGGCCGTGGAACGTGCTGGGCTGGCCGGGCGTCAATGTGCCCGCCGGGTTCACGGCGGACGGCCTGCCCGTCGGGGCCCAGTTGCTGGGGCCGGCCGACAGCGAGCCGCTGCTGGTGCAGGTGGCGGCCCAACTGGAGGCGGAGCTGCGCTGGTACGAGAAGTGGCCGTCGCCCCCGGTCACGGCGCGTTCCGCTGTCGCCTGAGCGACCGTACGCTGTCTGTCATGGCGGACGCGTCGATGGTCGGGCTCATGGGGCGGGTCACCGGAACGATCGGGCCCGGGCTGGTCGGCGAGGTGATCGTCCGGGTGCGCGGCGGCGCCGAGCACTTCCTCGCCCACCCTGCCTCCGCCACGGACCGCATCGAGCCGGGCACGGTCGTGACGGTGGTCGACTACCTGCCCCCGAGGACCGTCTACGTCACGGCGGCGTACGGCAGTTGAGCCCGCCGCGACGCAGGTGAGAGCCGTACGCGTCAAGGTTCGGGCAAGAATGCGCCGGTCCCTGTACCCGGGCCCCGCGCAGGAGCACACTCCCCTTCGTTCGGTGCCGAGAGGGCACCATCCAAAGGGGGCGAATGCCGATGGTCGTCGGCGTCGTGGCAGGGGCGGTGGTTGCCGCCGTGCTCGCATCGATCGGTCTGTTCAAGCTCATGTGGCGGGTCGCGGAACCCAACGAGGCACTGATCATCTCGGGTTCCAAGCACCGCACGGAGGGCATCGAGGAGGGCATGGGTTTCCGCATCGTCACCGGGCGCGGCACGCTCGTGATGCCCGGTGTGCAGGCGGTGCGCAAGCTCTCGCTCGACCTGAACGAGACCGAACTCCAGGTGGACTGCGTGACCCACCAGGGCATTCCGCTCAAGGTGCGGGGCGTGGTCATCTTCAAGGTGGGCGACGACTTCGTGTCGATCGCCAACGCGGCCCGCCGCTTCCTCGACCAGCAGAAGCTGATGTCGGAGCGGGTGCACAACGTCTTCGCCGGTCATCTGCGGTCCATCGTGGGCGGGCTGACGGTCGAGGACATGATCAGGGACCGGGAGAAGCTCACCGGTCAGACGCGGGCCGCGTGCGGCACCGAGATGGAGAAGCTGGGTCTGATCGTGGACTCGCTGCAGATCCACGAGATCGAGGATCCGACCGGATACATCCGGAACCTCGCCATGCCGCACGCGGCGGCCGTGCAGCGGGACGCCAGAATCGCGCAGGCGGAGGCGAACCGGCTGGCCACGGAGGCCGAACAGCAGTCGTTCGCCCGGATGGCGGAGGCCACCCGGGACAGCGAGATCCTCCAGGCCGGCTACCAGGCCGAGCGTGACAAGGCAGCCGCCAAGGCCCGGCAGGCCGGTCCGCTCGCCGAGGCCGGGGCGAGGCAGGAGGTCGTCGTCCAGGAGACGCGGGTGGCGGAGCTGGAGGCGCACCGGCGCGAACAGCAGCTCCAGGCCGATGTCCGCAAGCCCGCCGACGCGGCGGCCTACGAGACGCGCACCCTGGCCGAGGCGGAGCGCGACGCGCGGATCTCGGGGGCGCAGGCCCAGGCCAAGGAGACGGAGCTGGCGGCCGCCGCCGAGGCGACCCGGGTCAAGACGGCCGCGGGTGCCGAGGCCGAGGCGACCAAGGCGCGGGGCGAGGCGGCCGCGCAGGCCACCCGGGCAACAGGTGAGGCCGAGGCGGCGGCCGCGCAGGCCAGGGGGCTGGCCGAGGCGGAGGCCGCCAAGGCCAAGGGACTCGCCGAGGCCGACGCCATCAAGGCCCGCGCCGCCGCCCTCGCGGAGAACCAGGAGGCCGTCGTCGCCCAGCAACTCGCCGAGAACTGGCCGGAGATCGTCAAGGCCGGAGCGTCCGCCTTCGGCAACGTCGACAACATGGTGGTCCTCAACGGCGCCGACGGCATGGCGGACATGTTCGCCAAGGCGCTCACCATGGGCGGCACAGGGCTGGGCCTGGCCCGCCGGCTGCTCGCGTCGATGGACCGGAACGGGCAGGCGCCGCAGGGCACCTCGCCCCTCAACGGGCAGGCCCAGAAGGTACCGGTGGACGACAAGTGACCCGCCGGGTGTGACCACGGGGGCAGCCTCTAGGGTGCCCCCGTGACCCCGTTTACCGATGAGAACGTCCCGGGCCGCCACGGCCCCTCCGCCACCGTCCAGGCCGACCCGCGCGAGGTGGGCCGGGTCCGCACGGAGTACTCCCCCGCGCACGACGGCGACCCGGACCCCGGGGAGATCGTCTGGACGTGGGTGCCCTTCGAGGAGAACGACGGGCGCGGCAAGGACCGCCCGGTGCTTGTCGTCGCCCGCGAGGCCGGCGGCACGTTCCTCGCCGTGCAGCTGTCCAGCCGGGAGCACGACGGCGACCGGGAGTGGGTGCCGATCGGCAGCGGGCCGTGGGACCGGTCGGGCCGGTTCTCGTGGGTCGGCGTGGACCGGGTGCTGCGCCTGCACGAGGACGGCATGCGCCGGGAGGCCTGCGCGGTGGACCGGATGCGGTTCAACCGGGTCAGGCGCCGGCTGCAGGAACGCTACGGCTGGACCTGAAAGGTCTTCTCGAAGGCGCCCAGCACCGCGCGGTCCCGGGTCCGGTCCAGGATCCCGAACGCCACGTGCTCGAAGGTCTCCGCGAACCGGCCGCCGGGCTCCAGCAGCGCCCGGAACGCCCCCGCCACCCGGGCCGGGTCGTTGCGGAACACCCCGCAGCCCCAGGCGCCCAGCACGAGCCTGCGGTAGCCGTGGGCGGCGGCCGTCTCCAGGACCCGCTCGGCCCGGAGGGCCAGGGCCTTCGGCAGCTCGTGGGCCCGCTCGGGTGCCGTGCGCAGCACCACGCCCGCGTTGGGCGCGGGCGAGGTCAGGAAGCCGGCGGTGTACGGCTCGTCCAGCAGCGCGCCCCGGTCGTCACGGAAGACGGGCACGGCGGGTGAGTGGATGACACGGTCCGTGTAGAACGGGTCGCGGTGGGCCCGGTGGTGGTCGTAGTACGCGCGGGCCTGGAGCAGACAGGTGTACAGCGCGGAGGCCCGGCACAGGGCCTCCTCCTGGGCCTGGGCGCCGTTCAGGTAGCCGCCGCCGGGGTTACGGGCCGAGGCGAAGTTCAGCACGGCCACGTCCCCGCCGAGCCGGCGGGCGGCCTCCAGGCTGCTCTCGCCCGTGACCTCGACGAGTGTCCGGACCTGTGCCGGTGTCACCCGAACGGAGGGCACGGGTACCGGTTCCGGCCCGTACAGCCGCGTGCCCTCGCGCGCCGCCCGCAGTTCCCCTGCGATGGACACCTCGCGGCCGTTCGGCGCCCGGTAGGCCCCCGTCGCCACGATCTGCTCCGTCTGCCGCGCGATATCGCGCAGGCGCGCGCTCACGGCGCCACCCCCGTGCGCGCCGTGACCGCGCACCCCGCGGCCTGCTTTGTCGTGCTCACGCAGGCATCGTGGGTGATACCGGATCGGCGGCGCAACGGAGTTTCCGCCGTCGGAGAAACGCCGGGGAAAGCACCGGGAAACGCCCGGTCGGCCCGGATGACCGGCCTGGAACGCCCCGGTTCGCCCCCTTGTGCCGAGCGACGCGAAGGTCTTGGGTGGGATGAGTGATCCCGGCCCGGGCCGCCAAGAGCCCGGTCCGATGGCATGGTGGAATCTCAGGAGGATCCCGACATGTCCGATTCGGTAAGTGGCTGTACCGAGCCACCCACCGCCCTGTCCGCCGCAGACGTCGAGGCCCTGGTCCGCGGCATCTGCTTCAAAACCGGCCCGCCACGCCGCCTCGGTGTCGAGGTGGAATGGCTCGTCCACGAGCTGCGCGCACCGCAGCTCCCCGTCACACCCGAACGACTCGAAGCGGCCTACGCCGCACTGCGGAACCTGCCTCTGAGGTCGGCGCTCACCGTGGAGCCCGGCGGCCAGCTGGAGCTGAGCTCGCCCCCCGCCGACTCGCTGACGGAGTGCATCGGTACCGTCTCCGCCGACCTCGACGCCGTACGCACGGTTCTGCGCGAGGCCGGCCTCGCGCTCGTCGGCCTCGGCCACGATCCCTGGCACGAACCCCGCCGGTTCCTGCGCGAACCGCGCTACGACGCCATGGAGCGCTGCCTGGACCGCACGGGCCCCTCCGGCCGCGCCATGATGTGCACCTCCGCCTCCGTGCAGGTGTGCCTCGACGCCGGCCACGAGGAGCCCGGGCCCCTGGGCCTGGTGCGGCGCTGGTGGCTCGCCCATCATCTGGGCCCGGTCCTGGTGGCCGCGTTCGCCAGCTCCCCGCTCGCCGGTCACCGGCCGACCGGCTGGATGTCCACCCGGCAGCTGCTGTGGACGCGGATCGGCGCGGGCCGGGCCGGCGCACCGCCGCTGGACGCCGACCCGCGCGGCGCCTGGGCCCGGCACGTGCTGGACTCCCCCGTGATGTGCGTACGGCAGGACCGCGCGCCCTGGGACGTCCCCGAGGGGCTCACCTTCCGGGAGTGGATCCGGACGGGGGTGCCGAGACCGCCCACGAGGGAGGACCTCGACTACCACGTCACGACGCTGTTCCCGCCGGTCAGGCCACGCGGCCACCTGGAACTGCGCATGATCGACGCGCAGCCCGGGGACGACGGCTGGATCGTGCCGCTGGCCGTGACGGCGGCGCTGTTCGACGACCCGGAGGCCGCCGAGACCGCCTACCGGGCCGTGAAGCCGCTGGCCGAGCGGACGCTGGGGCTGCCCGCGCCGCACAACCCGCTGTGGCTGGACGCGGCCCGCGGCGGGCTGGCCGACGCCGAACTGCGCGAGGTGGCCGTCACGTGCTTCACGACCGCGCTGGACGCCCTGCCCCGGCTCGGCGCCGCACCCGAGGTCGTGGAAGCCGTCTCGGCCCATCTGGACCGCTATGTCGTCCGGGGCCGCTGCCCCGCCGACGACCTGCTCGACCGACAGCGCGCCATGGACGGTCGCGCCCACGGGAAGGACATCCGCCCATGACCGACACCGATCCCGCCGTCGACACCGACACCGTCGACCCCGAGATTCTCCGCGAGCGCGCGGTCGCCTCGCTGGTCGTCGCACGCGACCGCACCACGCTGCTGACGAGCTGTGTCGAGGAGCCCGACCTGACCACGCAGCACTCGCCGCTGATGTCGCCGCTGGTGTGGGACCTGGCGCACATCGGCAACCAGGAGGAGCAGTGGCTGCTGCGGGCCGTCGCCGGGCAGGAGGCGATACGGCCGGAGATAGACAGCCTCTACGACGCCTTCGAGCACCCGCGGGCCGAGCGGCCGAAGCTGCCGCTGCTGTCGCCCGGTGAGGCGCGCACCTATGCGGCCGACGTCCGCGGCCGGGCGCTGGACGTGCTGGAGCGGGCCGCGTTCCACGGGACGCGGCTGACGGAGGCCGGGTTCGCCTTCGGGATGATCGCGCAGCACGAACAGCAGCACGACGAGACCATGCTGATCACGCATCAGCTGCGCAGGGGCCCGCAGGCCCTGACCGCGCCGGACCCGGAGCCGGTGCCGCTGTTCACCGGCCCGTCCGAGGTCCTGGTCCCGGGCGGCCCGTTCACGATGGGCACCTCCGGTGAGCCGTGGGCCCTGGACAACGAGCGTCCCGCGCACCGGCGCGAGGTCGCGCCGTTCCACATCGACACCACGCCGGTGACGAACGGCGCGTACCAGGCGTTCATCGAGGACGGCGGCTACAACGACCCGCGCTGGTGGACGGCGGACGGCTGGGCCCACATCCGCCGGAACTCCCTCGCGCACCCGCTGTACTGGCGGCGGGACGGCAGGCAGTGGCTGCGCCGGCGCTTCGGCCTCACCGAGGTCGTACCGCCCGACGAACCGGTGCTGCACGTGTGCTGGTACGAGGCCGACGCCTACGCCCGCTGGGCCGGACGCCGGCTGCCCACCGAGGCCGAGTGGGAGAAGGCGGCCCGGTACGACCCGGCCGGTGACCGTTCCATGCGCTACCCGTGGGGCGACGCCGACCCGGGCCCCGAGCACGCCAACCTCGGCCAGCGGCATCTGCGTCCGGCGCCCGCCGGGAGCTATCCGGCCGGTGAGTCCCCGCTCGGCGTGCGGCAGCTGATCGGCGATGTGTGGGAGTGGACGTCGAGCGACTTCCTGCCGTACCCGGGGTTCAAGGCGTTCCCGTACAAGGAGTACTCGGAGGTCTTCTTCGGGCCCGACTACAAGGTGCTGCGCGGCGGTTCGTTCGCCGTGGACGCGGTGGCCTGCCGGGGCACGTTCCGCAACTGGGACCATCCGATCCGGCGGCAGATCTTCTCCGGGTTCCGCACGGCCCGCTCGGAGGAGGTCTGATGTGCCGTCATGTGGCGTACGTGGGGCCGAAGGAGCCGCTGGGGCGGCTCCTGGTCGATCCCCCGCACGGCCTGTACCGGCAGTCGTGGGCGCCTCGGAAGCAGCGGTACGGGACGGTCAACGCCGACGGTTTCGGCGTCGGCTGGTACGCCGGGGGCGACCCGGTACCGGCCCGCTACCGCCGGGCCGGGCCGATCTGGGCGGACCTGTCCTTCGCCGATCTCGCCCGGGTCGTGACGACGGAGGCGCTGCTCGCGGCGGTGCGGGACGCGACACTGTCGGGCGCGGACGCGGAGGCCGCGGCGGCGCCGTTCGCCGCGGGGACCTGGCTGTTCAGCCACAACGGCGCGGTCAAGGGCTGGCCGGGTTCGCTCGCGCCGGTGTCCCGGAGCCTGCCGCCGGAGGACCTGCTGTCGCTGGAGGCCCGCAACGACTCGGCGCTCGTGTGGGCGCTGGTGCTGGCCCGGCTGCGCGGCGGTGACGAGGAGGGCCAGGCGATGGCCGACACGGTCCTGGAGGTCGCCGCCGCGGCGCCCGGTTCACGGCTCAACCTCCTCCTGACCAACGGCGACACCATCACCGCGACGGCCTGGGGCGACACCCTCTGGTACCTCACCCGGCCGGGCGGCGGCACGGTCGTGGCCTCCGAGCCCTACGACGACGATCCGCACTGGCAGGAGGTCCCCGACCGCACGCTTCTCGCGGCGAGCCGCACGGACGTGCTGCTCACACCGCTGAAGGAGCCGGCCGGCCCCCTCGTCCCCTCCCCCGCGCTCGGCTCCGCCCGAGCGGGGGGACCCCCATCCCCGAAGGAGCCCCGCACGTGAGCCCGTTCCGTCTCACCCGCACCCTGCCCGAGGACGCCACGGACGCCGCGCTGCGCGCCGACGTCCACCGGGGCCTGACCGGCACCCCCAAGGCGCTGCCGCCGAAGTGGTTCTACGACGCGCACGGCAGCGACCTGTTCGAGAAGATCACCGAACTGCCCGAGTACTACCCCACGCGCGCCGAGCGGGAGATCCTGCTCGGGCGCTCCGGCGACATCGCCGCGGCGACCCGGGCCCGCACCCTGGTCGAGCTCGGCTCCGGCTCCTCCGAGAAGACGCGGCACCTGCTGGACGCCCTGACGGAGCTGCACACCTACGTCCCCGTCGACGTCAGCGGCAGCGCCCTCACCCAGGCCGGGCAGGCGCTCGCCGCCGAGCGGCCGGGGATCGACGTGCACGCGCTGATCGCCGACTTCACGGCGGAACTGACGCTGCCGGACACGCCGGGACCCCGGCTGGTGGCGTTCCTCGGCGGCACGATCGGCAATCTGCTGCCCGCCGAGCGCGCCGCGTTCCTGGCGTCGGTGCGGGGCCTGCTCGCCCCGGGCGACGCCCTGCTGATGGGCACGGACCTGGTCAAGGACGAGGAGGTGCTGGTCCGGGCGTACGACGACGCGGCCGGGGTGACGGCCGCGTTCAACAAGAACGTCCTCACCGTGATCAACCGTGAGCTCGGCGCCGACTTCGAGCCCGCCGAATTCGCCCACGTGGCCGTGTGGGACGCCGAACACGAGTGGATCGAGATGCGGCTGCGGTCCCGTACGGCGCAGACGGTGAAGGTGCCGGCACTCGACCTCGCCGTCGACTTCGCGGCGGGCGAGGAGTTGCGCACCGAGGTGTCGGCGAAGTTCCGGCAGGAGGGTGTGCGCGCCGAACTGTCGGCGGCGGGGCTGGACCTGGCCCACTGGTGGACGGACGGTGCCGGCCGGTTCGCGCTGTCGCTGAGCATGGCGCGCTGACATCCGGGAAACCCTGGGACGGTGGCGGAGCGGGAGGCGACGTCTCGCGCTTCGCCGCCGGGTGGGGCACGGTGGAATGACGCGTGACACCCGTCACTGGAACGTCAGACGTCACTGGAACAGGAGCAGCGGCATGTCGAACCACACCTACCGGGTCACGGAGATCGTCGGGACCTCGCCCGAGGGCGTCGACGCGGCCATCCGCAACGGCATCAACCGGGCCTCGCAGACCCTGCGCAATCTGGACTGGTTCGAGGTGACCCAGGTGCGCGGCCAGCTCGAGAACGGGCAGATCGCGCACTGGCAGGTGGGGCTCAAGGTGGGCTTCCGGCTGGAGGAGGGCGAGTAGGCCGCTGTGGTCCGAACGGCGGACTCAGTCCGGCAGGGGTGCCGAGGTGGCACGCCCCGGCCGCCTGCCCTCCGGCGGATAGTCGCAGTCGATGCTCGCCACCTCCCGGTCGCCGTCCTCGGAGTCGACCACGGCCACGCCGGTGCAGGCGCGGCCGTGTTCGTCGGTCCAGGTGACGATCTCGCTCCGGTCGGGCTTCGCACAGCCCGTGAGCAGCACGACGCCGAGGAGCGCGGCTCCCGCGAGCGCGCCCTTGTGGCTTCCCCTCATGGCAACCCCCGTTTGTGTCCGCTGTGTCTTGACACGGGGGGGGGAGTGCCCGGCGGAGGTGAACGCTCCGCCAACACGTGCTCTCAGGTCCGGCCTTCCCGCTCCTGAGCCACCTTCAGTTCGGCCGACCGGGCGGCCCAGTCGGCCCGGAGGACGGTGAAGCCCGCGCGCCGGGCGTCCTCGCAGACGAGTTCGTCGTCGTCGACGAGGACGCGGACGTCACGCGTGCGGGCGAGCCTTCGCAGGATCTCCAGCTTGGTGACCCGGGCGGGCCTGCGGTCGGCGTTCGGCCGCATGTACACGCGCCCTTCGGGCAGCTCTTGCGCGGCGAGCCAGTCGAGAGTGTCGCGCCGGCAGCGCTCGGGCCTCCCGGTGAGGTAGACGATCTCGCACTCCCGAGCGCTCTCCCGGACCAGCTCGATGCCTTCCGGGAGCGGCGGGTCCTGCGGCGCCGCCGCGAAGAAGCCGTCCCAGTCCCGCGGCCTGCGCTCCAGGAACCGCTGCCGGTGCGCGGTGTCGGCGAGGGTGTTGTCCAGGTCGAACACGGCCAGCGGGGCCTTGCTTCGCTCGTCGTTCACGCTGCCCACCTTAGGCCTGCGACGGCTTGCCGTCGCCCGGCAACCTTCACCCCCGTGGCGGCCACTGCTCTGCGACAGCAAGCGGGCAGAGGCAGGAGGCCGTATGCGCAACACGAGGATCTGGTCGGCGGCGGTGACGGGGGCGGCGCTGGCCATGGCGCTGGGCGGTCCGGCGGGGCCGGCGGCCGCCGCGGGCACGACCCTGGTCGTGGCGCCGAACGGGGACGACTCCGCCCCCGGCACGCTCGCCCGGCCGCTGAGGACCATCCAGCGGGCGGTGGACCTGGCGAGGCCCGGCGACACCATCAGCGTGCGCGGCGGGGCGTACGCCCTCACGGACAACATCACCATCACCACCTCGGGGACCGCGTCCCAGCCCATCACCCTCGCCGCCCGCCCGGGCGAGCGTGTGGTCGTCGACGGCGAGCGACTGCCGGCCGGCCACACCCCGGTCGGCGGCAGCATCCCCCGTGCCGAGCGCGGGGCGGTCCACATGGAGGCGTCGCACTGGCGGATCTCGGATCTGGAGATCGTCAACGGCCCGTACGGGATCTACTGCGACGGCTGCGACGGCAACGTCTTCTCGCGCCTGAGCACGCACGACAACTACGAGTCCGGCTTCCAGCTCCAGGGCGCATCCAGCGGCAACCAGATCCTGGACCTGGACAGTTACGGCAACCGCGACCCGCGCAAGAACGGCGAGAGCGCCGACGGCCTGGCCGTGAAGGAGGGCAGCGGCACGGGCAACGTGGTGCGCGGCGCCCGGCTGTGGAACAACGTCGACGACGGCTTCGACGCCTGGGAGTTCGCCTCCCCGGTGACGATCGAGAGCACGGTGGCGTACGGCAACGGGTTCAACCGCTGGAACTTCCCCGACTTCGCGGGCGACGGCAACGGCTTCAAGCTCGGCGGCGGCAGCCCGGCCCCGGCGGTGGCGCACACCGTCCGCGGCAGCGTGGCCTTCAAGAACGCGAAACACGGCTTCACCGACAACGGCAACCCCGGCTCCCTCGCCCTGAGCCGCGACACCACGTACGGCAACACCGGAACGGGCTTCGACGCCGACATCTCGGGCGGGACCGCCCGGCTCACCGGCAACCTGTCCGTCGCGGACCAGCGTGCGGCGGCCGTCGGGGCGAAGACGGTCGCCGACGGCAACTCCTGGAACATCGGCGGCACCTGGAACGCCGCCTCGGTGCTGAGCACCGACCCGGGTCCGCTCACCGGCCCCAGGGCGGCGGACGGTGCGCTGCCCAAGGCGCCGGCGTTCCTCGTCCCACGCAACGGCACCGCCGTCGGCGCCCGTTTCTGATCCGGCTCATTTGAGACAGCCTGGCCGGATAAATGGTCCGGACTATCCACCGGAAACTCCTTTCACGCAGGCCGTCGCAGTATCGCCACCCCTTCACCGGGGACGTGAACGAGCCATGACCACAAGTCAATTGACCATCACAGTTGATGGCTCAAGCACGGCACTGACATACTCCGCATTCAGCCTCGCCACCACCCGTGGCCGGGGCTGGTCGGGGATCCCCACACAGAACCCCGAGGCCGTCCGCGTGATTCCGAACTGCGAGTTTCTCGGTTTCACGAGCCCCCCACAGAGCCCGCACCCCCTCACCATGTCCGGCGCCCCTCCACCCTGCTCGGAGGCCGGGCGCGCCACATGTCCGACGGGGTCGAGTGCGGGGCACGAAGCAGCGAAGAAGGTGCGCCTGTGCCCGAATTCCCACCGCGGCGGGAAGATACTCCCACATTCCCGCTTCCGCACATCGAACACACACCGCCGTCTCGTATATCCGACCATCCCGAATTTCACTCATTGCGTCGCGCGCAGCGCCGGTTCGGCGCCCGGGCGACGGTCCTGTCCGCCGGCGGATTCCTGCTGTATGTGCTGCTGTCGAGTTTTGTTCCCGCGGTGATGAACCAGCCGCTGTTCGGCCACCTCACAATCGGACTCACCCTCGGCCTCGGGCAGTTCGTCATCATGGGCGTGACCGCCTGGTGCTACGTCCGGCACATGCGCGGCCGGGTCGATCCGCTCGCCCGCGGCCTCAGGTCCCGTCAGTTCGAGAACGACAGCCGCCGCGCCCGTTCGGCCACGGCGCCCCAGGGCGCCGGACAGCCCCTCCAGCACGGCACGAGGGGGTTCCGTACGTGGTGAGGACCGCCGCCGCCATCGACGACAGCAGCCTGCAGCTGACGTTCGTCCTGTTCCTGACCGTCGTCGTGATCACCCTGTTCACGGCACTGCTGACCGCACCTCAGCGTGACGAGATCAGCGAGTTCTACCTCGGAAACCGCGCCATGTCGCCGTTGCGCAACGGCCTGGCCATGTGCGGCGACTACCTGTCCGCCGCCACCCTGCTGGGCAGCACCGGACTGGTCGCCCTGACCGGGTACGACGGACTGATGTACCTCGGCGGCACCACCGTCGCCTGGATGATGGTGCTGCTGCTGATCGCCGAACCCCTGCACCGCACGGGCAAGTTCACGCTGGGCGACACGGTGGCGCTGCGCCTGCCCCGGCAGCAGCGGCCGGTGCGGGTCGCGCTCGCGGTCTGCATCCTGGCCATCGCGACGCTCTATCTGGTGGCCCAACTCGTCGGCAGCGTCGCACTGCTGACGCAGTTCACCGGAGCTCCGAGCGCCACCACCCGCACTCTGTGCGTGGCCGTGATCGGCACCTTCGTGATTCTGTACGCCTCCCTCGGCGGCATGCCGGGCGCCACGGTCATCCAGATCATCAAGGCCGTGATGCTGGTGGCCGGCGTGCTGTTCACCGCGGGCTGGGTGCTGCACCACTTCGACTGGAACCCCAACGCCCTGCTGGAGAGGGCGTCCGAACGCAGCGGTGCCGGCCTGAGCTTCCTCGAACCCGGGCTGCGCTACGGCGGGACCGTCAGCAACAAGCTGGACTTCTTCAGCCTCGAACTGGCCATCGTCCTCGGCCTCGCCGCGCTCCCGCACGTACTGATGCGGCTGCTCGCCCCGCGCAAGAGCGGCGTGCTGCGCTCCTCCCTCCTGTGGGCCGTCGGTCTGGTCGGCGCGGTCTGTTTCGGGGCCGGCATCCTCGGCCTCGGCGCCACCGCGCTCCTCGGCCGGGACACCATCGAGAACACGGACCGCACCGGCAACGCCTCCGTCCTGCTGCTCGCCCACGAACTGGGCGGCAGTGTGCTCACCGCGCTGCTGACCTGCCTGGCCTATCTGACCCTGCTCGCCGTGGCGGTGGGCCTCACCCTGGCGGCGGCCTCGTCCCTCGCGCACGACCTGTACAGCGAGGTGATCCGCAAGGGCCGGGCCAGTGAGACGGAGGAACTGACCGTGGCCCGGCTGTCCGGAGCGGTCATCGGCATCCTCGGCATCCTGCTGGCCCTCGTCGCCTGGGGGGCGAACACCGCGACGCTCGCCTTCCTCGCCTTCGCCATCGCGGCGTCCGCGATCCTGCCGACGATCATCTACACCCTTTTCTGGCGGCGCTTCACGGCGAAGGGGGCACTGCTCAGCCTCTACGGCGGCCTGGCCTGTTCCGTCCTGCTCGCCGTGTTCTCCCCCGTCGTCTCCTCCGCCCCGGCCTCCTTCTACCCCGACGTCGACTTCGCCTGGTTCCCGCTCCAGAACCCGGGCATCGTCTCCATCCCCGCGGGCTTCCTGCTGGGCTGGCTCGGCACGGTGCTGGACAAGGGCCCGGCCGAGGAGAGCAGCGTGCACGAGGAGTTCGAGGTGCGGATGCTCGTGGGCGCCGACGACTGACCCGCCCCGGGAGGCCTCGGCGAACGGGCACCGGGGACGCACATTGTTAATGGGATCCATTTTCATGTAGCGTCCTCGGTGCCCGACCACCGAGGAGGAGTCCCCATGGCTGTCCCGAAGCGGAAGATGTCCCGCAGCAACACCCGCCACCGCCGCGCCCAGTGGAAGGCGGCCACCCCGGCACTGGTACCGGTCACCGTCGACGGCGTCCGCCACCTCGTACCGCAGAACCTGGTCAAGGCCTACGAGCGTGGGCTGCTACGCCCGGACGGCTGAGCTCGCGGCCTCCGCGTAGAAGTGCGCGCGGACCCGGCGCAGCCATGCCTCGACCGGTGCCTCGTCGGGTACGTCGGGCAGCGCCGTGGGGCCGGCGTCGAAGGCGGCCTCGTAGTGTCTGAGCAGGGGCAGCGCGGCAGACGGGTCGGCGGCGACGCGCTCCCCGAAGGCGTGGTACTCCTCCGGGTTCTCGACGCGGATCGTCAGCCGCCCGGTGGTATAGAGCTCCAGGCCCTGCCCGCACAGCCGCTTGAGATGCCGGGCGTGCTTCGCGGTGCGCTTGCGGGTGTCCGCGGAGAACGAGCCGTCGCCGCGCGTCTCGAGCCGCCGGAACTGCTGGGTGGCGTAGCCGAGGTAGGCGTCCCGGACGCGTTTGGCGCACAGGAAGGCCGTACGGATGCCGATGAGCTCGTCGCCGAGCGGGGTCCGCACCTCGTACAGCTCGTTGGGGAGCCACACCAGCTCCATCGCGGTCGGATTGCCGCCCAGGGCGAGCCGGCACCATTTGGCGGCCTCGTGCAGCGTGCTGTCCGGCGCCGTGCTGACGTGGGACTCCTTGGGCCGGCGCAGACCGTGCAGCTCCGCTGTGGGCGCCGCGAAGATGCCGAGGCGGTCGATGTCGGAACCCTCGCGGGCGAGTCCGTACGCGGTCGATCCGACGATGCCGGAGAGCAGGACGTTGGGGACGGTCACGGTCGGCCGCCTTTCACTACGGGATACCGGGCCATTGTCCTGACCTGCCAGGACACGGTCACCCGGTTTTCCGGCGGTGGCCCCCGAGCGGCGGCGGAATACCGGCGGCCCCGAGCGGCGTAGAACCTCGTATGGAACCAGTACGCCTGTCCGTCCTCGACCGCTCCCGCACCCGCGAGGGCCACACCCACCCCGAGGCGCTGCGGGACACCGTGCGGCTGGCGGGGGAGCTGGAGCGGCTGGGCTACCACCGGGTCTGGGTGTCGGAGCATCACGGAGTTCCCGGGGTCGCCGGTTCCGCGCCGACCGTGCTGGCCGCCGCCGTGGCCGCCGCGACGCGGACGATCCGGGTGGGCACCGGCGGGGTGATGCTGCCCAATCACCGGCCGCTGGTCGTGGCCGAGCAGTTCGGGGTGCTGGAGTCGCTGTTCCCCGGGCGGATCGACATGGGCCTTGGCCGGTCCGTCGGTTTCACGGACGGGGTGCGCAGGGCCCTGGGCCGCGACAAGGACGACGCCGATGACTTCGAGGACCAGCTGCGGGAGCTGCTCGGCTGGTTCCGGGGCACCTCCCCCACCGGGGTCCATGCCCGCCCCGCCGAGGGGCTGACCGTGCCGCCGTTCGTCCTGGCCATGGGCGAGGGCGCCGGCATCGCCGCCCGCGCGGGCCTGCCCATGGTCATCGGCGATCTCCGCAACCGGGAGAAGATGCGGCGTGGCATCGACCACTACCGCGAGCACTTCCGCCCCTCCGCCTGGGCGCCGGAGCCGTACGTCGTCGTCTCGGGCACCATCGCCGTGGCCGCCACCCCCGAGGAGGCCCGGCGGCTGCTGGTCCCGGAGGCCTGGGCGATGGCGTACTCCCGTACTCACGGCACCTTCCCTCCCCTGTCGCCCGCCGAGCGCGTGGGGGCGCTCACGATGACCGGCAAGGAGCGCGGCTTCTACGAGGCAGGCCTCGCCGGTCATGTCGCCGGCACCGAGGAGCAGGTGGCCGATGAGCTTCAGACGCTGCTGAAGGAGACGGGCGCCCAGGAGGTCCTGGTCACCACCAGCACGTACGACCGCGAGGCCCTGCTGGACTCCTACCGGCGGCTGGCCGCGATCGCCCCCGGTTAGAGTCCTGCTCATGCACGACCCCCACACCTCCCACGACCCCTACGTCCGCGTCCGTGGCGCCCGCGAGCACAACCTCCAGGGCATCGACGTCGACATCCCCCGGGACGTGCTGGCCGTGTTCACCGGCGTGTCCGGCTCGGGCAAGTCGTCGCTGGCGTTCGGCACGATCTACGCCGAGGCCCAGCGGCGCTACTTCGAGTCCGTCGCGCCGTACGCGCGCCGGCTGATCCACCAGGTCGGCGCGCCGAAGGTCGGGGAGATCACCGGCCTGCCGCCGGCCGTCTCGCTCCAGCAGCGCCGCGCCGCCCCCACCTCGCGCTCCTCCGTCGGCACCGTCACCAACCTCTCCAACTCCCTGCGCATGCTGTTCTCCCGGGCCGGCACCTACCCGCCCGGCGCCGAGCGCCTCGACTCCGACGCGTTCTCGCCCAACACGGCGGCCGGGGCCTGCCCGGAGTGCCACGGGCTCGGGCAAGTGCACCGTACGAGCGAGGAGTCGCTGGTCCCCGACCCGTCGCTGTCGATCCGCGAGGGCGCGATCGCCGCGTGGCCGGGCGCCTGGCAGGGCAAGAACCTGCGGGACATCCTCGACGCGCTCGGCCACGACGTGGACCGGCCGTGGCGGGAGCTTCCCGCCGCGGCCCGGGAGTGGATCCTGTTCACGGACGAGCAGCCGGTGGTCACCGTGCACCCGGTGCGGGACGCGGACCGCATCCAGCGGCCGTACCAGGGCACGTACATGAGCGCCCGGCGGTACGTGATGAAGACCTTCTCGGACTCCAAGAGTCCCACCCTGCGGACGAAGGCCGAACGGTACCTGACCAGTGCGCCCTGCCCGGCCTGCGGCGGCAGCAGGCTGCGTCCCGAGGCGATGGCGGTGACGTTCGGCGGCCGGACCATCGCGGAGCTGGCGGCGCTGCCGCTGGTGGAGCTGGCCGCCGGTCTCGACGCGACGTCGGAGACCGCCCGGGTCCTCACCGGCGACCTCACCTCCCGGATCGCACCGGTCGTCGAGCTGGGCCTCGGCTACCTCAGCCTCGACCGGCCCACCCCCACCCTCTCGGCCGGCGAACTGCAGCGCCTGCGCCTCGCCACCCAGCTGCGCTCCGGCCTGTTCGGCGTCGTCTACGTCCTCGACGAGCCGTCGGCCGGGCTGCACCCGGCGGACACCGAGGCGCTGCTCACGGTGCTGGAGCGGCTGAAGTCGGCCGGGAACTCGGTGTTCGTGGTGGAGCACCACCTGGATGTCGTACGCGGCGCCGACTGGCTGGTGGACGTGGGCCCCGACGCGGGCGAGCACGGCGGGCGGGTGCTGCACAGCGGCCCGGTGGCGGAACTGGCCGCCGTCGCGGACTCGGCGACGGCCCGCTACCTGTTCGACCGCTCCCCCGCCCCGGCCCGGGAGGTCCGCGAACCGAGCGGGTGGCTGAGGACCGGCCCGGTCACCCGGCACAACCTGCGGGGCGTGACCGCCGACTTCCCGCTCAACGTGTTCACCGCCGTCACGGGGGTGTCCGGTTCGGGCAAGTCCACGCTCCTCGGTGAGATCACCGAGGACAGGGCGGACACGGCGGGGGTGGGCCGGCTGGTCTCGGTCGACCAGAGGCCGATCGGGCGCACCCCGCGTTCGAACCTCGCGACCTACACCGGACTCTTCGACGTGGTGCGCAAGGTGTTCGCGGCGACGGACGGCGCCCTCGAACGCGGCTTCGGTGTCGGCCGGTTCTCCTTCAACGTGGCGGGCGGGCGCTGTGAGACCTGCCAGGGCGAGGGGTTCGTCAGCGTGGAGCTGCTGTTCCTGCCGAGCACGTACGCGCCCTGCCCGGACTGCGGCGGGGCACGGTACAACCCCGCGACGCTGGAGGTGACGTACCGGGGACGGAACATCGCGCAGGTGCTGGACCTGACGGTGGAGAGCGCTGCGGAGTTCTTCGCGGACACCCCGGTTGTGGCCCGCAGCCTCGGCACCCTGCTGGACGTGGGTCTCGGCTATCTGCGCCTCGGCCAGCCCGCGACCGAACTGTCCGGCGGCGAGGCGCAGCGCATCAAGCTGGCGAGCGAGCTGCAGCGCGGCCGACGGGGCCACACGCTCTACCTCCTCGACGAGCCGACGACCGGTCTCCACCCGGCCGACGTGGACGTCCTGATGCGCCAGTTGCACGGTTTGGTCGACGCCGGGCACACGGTGATCGTCGTCGAGCACGACATGTCCGTCGTCGCACGTGCCGACTGGGTGATCGACCTCGGCCCGGGCGGCGGCGACGCGGGCGGCCGGATCGTGGCGGCGGGACCGCCCGCGCAGGTGGCCCGGGCGGAGCCGGGCGCCACGGCACGGTATCTGGGCCGGGCGCTCGGCTCGGGCCCGTCGTAGACGGCCGACGGGCCCGGTCACAGCCGGTCAGCGGGCGGCGAGCAGACCGGCGACGAGGTCCCGGGGCAGGCCGTGGGTGTCGTGGAGGTAGCCGTAGTCCTCTTCGCTGAGCGGTCCCTGGTATTCGGGCCGGGACAGCAGGCGCCTTCCCCGTTCGAGGAGCCTGCCGAACCGCTGTTCCTCGTCGAGGAGGACCTCCCGGACGAGGTCCCGGCCGGCGGACTGGCGGAAGTGGTCGAGGGTGTGCTCGATCGGCTCCGGGGGCAGGTCGGCGAGGGTGCGGGAGGAGTCGCCGCGCCCGAGTGTGGTCAGGAGACGGCGGATCAGCCGGCGCAGGACGTAGCCGCGGCCGGTGTTCGAGGGCCGTACGCCGTCACCGAGCACGACGATGCCGGCGCGCAGGTGGTCGCTGACCAGACGGGTCGACGGGCCGTCCAGGCCCCACAGCGAGGGCACGGTCCGCATCCACGGTTCGAAGACGTCCGTGTCGTAGACCGACCGGTGCCCCTGCAGTACGGCGACCAGGCGTTCCAGCCCCATGCCCGTGTCGACGCCGGGCTGTCGCAGGGGGACGAGAGTGCCGTCGGTGTGGCGCTCGTAGCGCATGTGGACGTGGTTCCAGAGCTCGGTCCAGCGCGGGTCGGTGCCGGGGGTGCCCCGGGGCGGGGTGCCGGGCTCGCCGGTCCAGACGAAGATCTCCGAGTCGGGGCCGCACGGGCCGGCCGGGCCGTTGGACCACCAGTTCTCGTCCCCGGCCCGTTCCACCGGCAGCCCCAGGTTCTCCCAGACGCGCAGCGATTCGGTGTCGGGGCCGACCTGGTCGGATCCGCCGAAGACCGTGACGTGCAGCCGCTCGTGCGGGATGCCGAAACCGTCGCGCAGCAGTTCGTACCCCCAGCGGAGCGACTGGGCGTGGTCGTAGTCGCCCAGTGACCAGGAGCCGAGCATCTCGAACACCGTCAGATGTGTGGTGTCGCCGATCTCGTCCAGGTCGGTGGTGCGCAGGCAGCGCTGGAGGTTGACCAGCCGCCGCCCCTGCGGATGCGGGCGTCCCAGCAGGTACGGCGTGAGGGGCTGCATGCCGGCCGTGGTGAAGAGCACCGGGTCCGAGGGCGGGGGCAGCAGGGTGCTGCCGGTGACGAGCCGGTGCCCGCGCTCACGGAAGAAGTCGTTGAACGTCCGTACGGTCCGGTCCGTGTCCATGGTGGTCTCCTTGAGGTCAGGGGACCGGAACGAACCGCGTCGGGGAAGCCGGAGAGTACGGGGGTCCTGGCGGTCCGTTTCCGGCCGCCGGGAAGGGGTGACGAGGTCAGGCGTCGGCAGCCGGTGAGCTGGTCGCTCGCGCGGCTGCGGTCTCGGTGCGCTTGATGACCTCCATGGATGCGACGGTAACAGCGGGCGCGGGGACGGTCACCGGATTTTTCGCGCCGCCGTACGGCCGGGTCACCAGGGCGGCGTGTGTCCAGGCGGGCTGTGCGGGTGGCGCCGGCTGGGCGGCCCGGGCGAGCGAGCGCCGGTCGGGGTGGGCACCCGGGGGTATGACGGCCTGTACGTCGACGTCGGCCACCAGTCCGCGTGCCGACACCACACGCCAGACCGAGGCCGGCAGCGTGTCGTCGCCGACGAAGGCGGGCGCGGTGCTCGTGGACCCGCCGGCGATCCGGTACTGAAGGTGCACGGGCTGGACGGCGGCCCCCGCGTCCAGGGCGGCCTGGAAGACGGCCCGGCGGAAGACCCCCTGGGAGCGGCCGCACCAGGTGCTGCCCTCGGGGAAGACGCCGACGGCCCGGCCTTCGCGCAGCACCTCGGCGATGCGGGCGACGGTGCCCGGCAGGGCCCGCAGCCGGTCCCGGTCGATGAACAGGACGCCTCCGCGCGCGGCCAGCGGCCCGGCGACGGGCCACTGCCGCACCTCGGTCTTGGCCAGCATCCGGGCGGGACGTACGGCGGCCAGCAACGGGATGTCCAGCCAGGAGATGTGGTTGGCGACCAGCAGCAGTCCGCCGGTGGGGGCGGCGGCGCCGGTGACGCGGACCTGGACCCCTGCGGCCCGCACGATCCACCGGCACCACCGCCGGACCAGGGACGCCGGGATCCGTGCGCCGAACGGCGTCAGCACGATCCCGGCGAGGAGGAGCAGGACAACCGCGGTGAGCCGCAGCACGGCCCAGGGCACGGCCCTCGCCACCGGCTCGACACACGCCCGGGGCGTACAGGGCGCGAGGGGCAGCCAGGCGCTCATCAGGCCGGTACGAGGGAGAGGAAGTGGCGCAGGTAGCGCGAGTTGACCCGGCTCATCGGCAGCAGCACGTACAGGTCGGCCACGCCGAAGTCCGCATCGTGGGCCGGCTCGCCGCAGACCCAGGCGCCGAGGCGCAGGTAGCCGCGGAGCAGGGCGGGCAGTTCGACGCGGGCGGCGGGTGCGGGGCCCGGGATCCACGGCAGCAGCGGCTGGACGCGGTATTCCTGCGGCGACAGGTGCTTGTCGCGCACCCGGTCCCAGGTGGCGGAGGCGAGGGCGCCGCCGTCGGCGAGCGGGATGGAGCAGCAGCCGGCGAGCCACTCGTGGCCGCGGTCGACCATGTAGCGGGCGATACCGGCCCAGATGAGGCTGATGACCGCGCCATCACGGTGGTCGGGGTGCACACAGGAGCGGCCGACCTCGACGAGTTCCGGCCGGATCCCGCCGAGGGACGTCAGATCGAACTCGCTCTCGGAGTACAGCCGCCCGGCGACCGCCGCGCGCTCGGGCGGCAGCAGCCGGTAGGTGCCGACGACCTGGCCGGTCGTCTCCTCGCGGACGAGCAGGTGGTCGCAGTACGCGTCGAACGAGTCGACGTCCAGGCCCGGCTGCGGGCCGGTCAGCAGGGCGCCCAGCTCCCCTGCGAAGACATCGTGCCGCAGCCGCTGCGCGGCACGCACGTCCTCCTCGTTCCGGGCGAGGGCGACGGTGTAGCGGGTGGGGGCCGTGGGCTGCGCGGGACGGTCGACGGTCAGTACGCCGGTCATGGCTCTCTCCTGGTCACGGGCCGGAGGCGGCGAGCGGTGCCGCCGCCCACTGTTGTGCCCATGCCGCCTGACCACCGAGTAACCACTGCCAGGATCGCGGATGCCAGGAGATTGAATGCCAGAAGTGCGTGCCCCTCAGGGGCGCGGGGAACTGCGCGACCAGCCACAGTCAGCCCGCACCCGGCAACTAGCGCTTACCCACCCGCCGAGTGGCCCGCAACCACTCCTTGTTCATACCGGTGATGGACATCAGCGGAATTCCCTTGGGACAAGCCGTGGCACACTCCCCGGCGAGCGTGCACCCCCCGAACCCCTCCTCGTCCATCTGCTCCACCATGTCCAGGACCCGCGTCTCCCGCTCGGGCGCCCCCTGCGGCAGCGCATTGAGATGGTTGACCTTGGCGGACGTGAACAGCATCGCCGCCCCGTTCGGGCACGCGGCGACACACGCCCCGCATCCGATGCACTCGGCATGTTCGAAGGCGAAGTCGGCGTCCGGCTTCGGCACCGGCGTGGCGTGCGCTTCCGGAGCCGCGCCCGTCGGCGCTGTGATGTAGCCGCCGGCCTGGATGATCCGGTCGAAGGCGGACCGGTCCACGACCAGGTCCTTGATGACCGGGAAGGCGGACGCCCGCCACGGTTCGATGTCGATCGTGTCGCCGTCCTCGAAGGACCGCATGTGCAACTGGCAGGTCGTGGTGCGTTCCGGCCCGTGCGCGTCCCCGTTGATCACGAGGGAACAGGCGCCGCAGATGCCCTCGCGGCAGTCGTGGTCGAAGGCCACGGGGTCCTCACCCCGCAGGATGAGCTCCTCGTTGAGCGTGTCGAGCATCTCCAGGAAGGACATGTCGGGCGAGATGTCGTCCACCTGGTAGGTGGACATCGTGCCGTCGGCGTCGGCGTTCCGCTGCCGCCAGACGCGCAGGGTGAGCTTCATGCGTAGCTCCGCTGAGTGGGGTGGACGTACTCGAAGGCCAGGTCTTCCCTGTGCAGGGCCGGAGCCTCACCGGTGCCGGTGAACTCCCAGGCGGCCGCGTAGGCGAACTCCTCGTCCTTGCGTTCGGCCTCGCCGTCGGGCGTCTGGGACTCCTCGCGGAAGTGGCCGCCGCAGGACTCGGCGCGGTGCAGCGCGTCGAGGCACATCAGCTCGGCCAGCTCCAGGTAGTCGACGACGCGGTTGGCCTTCTCCAGCGACTGGTTGAACTCCTCGCCGGTGCCCGGCACCTTGATCCGCCGCCAGAACTCCTCCCGGATCTGCGGGATGCGCTCCAGGGCCTTGCGCAGGCCGGAGTCCGTGCGGGCCATGCCGCAGAATTCCCACATCAGCTCGCCGACCTCCCGGTGGAAGGAGTCGGGCGTGCGGTCGCCGTCGACGGCGAGGAGCAGGCTGATCCGGTCCTGGGTCTCGGCCAGCACCTCCTGGACGACGGGGTGTTCGTCGGTGACCGCGTCGTGGTGCGGGTTGCGGGCCAGGTAGTCGTTGATGGTCGCCGGGAGGACGAAGTAGCCGTCGGCCAGGCCCTGCATCAGCGCCGAGGCGCCGAGCCGGTTGGCGCCGTGGTCGGAGAAGTTGGCCTCGCCGATCGCGAACAGGCCGGGGACGGTGGTCTGCAGGTCGTAGTCCACCCACAGGCCGCCCATCGTGTAGTGCACGGCCGGGTAGATCCGCATCGGCACCTCGTACGGATCCTCGTCGGTGATCCGCTGGTACATGTCGAAGAGGTTGCCGTACTTGGCCTCGACGGCCTCGCGGCCCATCCGCGCGATCGCGTCGGCGAAGTCCAGGTACACGCCCTGGCCTCCGGGGCCGACGCCCCTGCCCTCGTCGCACACGTTCTTCGCGGCACGGGAGGCGATGTCTCGTGGCACGAGATTGCCGAAGGACGGATAGATGCGCTCCAGGTAGTAGTCGCGCTCGTCCTCGGGGATCTCGTTCGGGGGCCGCTGGTCCCCCTTCGCCTTCGGCACCCAGATACGCCCGTCGTTGCGCAGCGACTCGCTCATCAGCGTCAGCTTGGACTGGTGGTCGCCGGTGCGCGGGATGCAGGTGGGGTGGATCTGGGTGAAGCAGGGGTTGGCGAAGTAGGCGCCGCGCCGGTGGGCGCGCCAGATGGCGGTGGCGTTGGAGTTCATGGCGTTCGTCGACAGGTAGAAGACGTTGCCGTAGCCGCCGCTCGCGAGGACGACGGCGTCCGCGAAGTACGTGTCGATCTTGCCGGTGATCAGATCGCGGGCCACGATCCCGCGCGCCCGCCCGTCGACCACGATCAGGTCGAGCATCTCGGTACGCGGGTGCATCTCGATGTTCCCGGCGGCGATCTGCCGGCTGAGGGCCTGGTAGGCGCCGAGGAGGAGCTGCTGGCCCGTCTGGCCGCGGGCGTAGAACGTGCGCGACACCTGGACGCCGCCGAAGGAGCGGGTGTCGAGCAGCCCGCCGTACTCACGGGCGAACGGGACGCCCTGGGCCACGCACTGGTCGATGATCTCGACGGAGATCTGGGCGAGCCGGTGGACGTTGGACTCGCGGGCCCGGAAGTCGCCGCCCTTGACGGTGTCGTAGAACAGCCGGTGGATGGAGTCGCCGTCGTTGCGGTAGTTCTTCGCGGCGTTGATGCCGCCCTGCGCGGCGATGGAGTGGGCGCGGCGCGGGGAGTCCTGGTAGCAGAACTGGACGACGTGGTAGCCCTGTTCGGCGAGGGTGGCGCCCGCGGAGCCGCCGGCCAGGCCCGTCCCGACCACGATCACCGTGTGCTTGCGCCGGTTGGCGGGGTTGACCAGCTTGGCCTCGAAGCGGCGCTTGTCCCAGCGCTCGGCCACGGGCCCGGCGGGGGCTTTGGTGTCGACGACCGGTTCGCCGGTCGTGTACTCGGCGTAGGTTGACATGTCAGCTCACCAATCCGGTCATGACGCCCACGGGTACGGCGATGAAGCCGGCGGTGAGCAGCAGCGCGAGGATGTCGGCCGTGGCCTTCAGGGCGCGGTCGCGGCTGCGGCTGCCGGCGCCGAGGGTCTGGGCGGCGCTCCAGAAGCCGTGCCGGATGTGCAGGCCGAGCGCGAGCATCGCGACGATGTAGATGACGTTGCCGTACCAGGTGGAGAAGGTGTCCACGACGTTCTGGTACGGACGGCCCTCCTGGAAGCCGCCGGAATGCACGGTACCGGTCGTCAGGTCCAGGATGTGCCAGACGATGAACAGCCCGAGGATGATGCCGCCCCAGCGCATGGTGCGCGTGGCGTAGGAGGCCCGGGGCTTCTTGTGCACGTACTTGCTGGGCCGTGCCCTGATGTCGCGGCGGCTGAGCTGGTACGCCGAGGTGGCGTGCGCGACGACGGCGACGACCAGCACGATCCGGACGAGCCAGAGCGTCCACTCGTAGTGCATGAACGGCTCGCCGACGACCCGCAGCCAGTGCGCGTAGTCGTTGAACTCGCCGGCCCCGAAGAAGATCTTCAAATTTCCGATCATGTGGACGACCAAGTACAGCAGCATGATCAGCCCGCTGACCGCCATCACGGTCTTCTTGCCGAGGGTGGAGTCCCACACGGTGCGTGCCAGGGACGGCCGTCGGTCCGTCCGCGTTGCCAGAGCCATGGCCAGAACGCTACGGACGCACGGCCGATCGGTCCAAGACATGGTCCGGCTTGATTCCATAGGCCAGGGCTATCGTACGAGTATGCAGTTCCAGCAGCTCCAGTACTTCGTGGCCGTCGCCGAGACCCGGCACTTCACCCGGGCCGCCGATCTGGTCCATGTCGCGCAGCCCTCGTTGTCGCAGCAGATCAAGGCGCTGGAGCGGGAACTGGGCGCGGACCTGTTCCGGCGCGCACGCGGCAACATCACGCTCACGGACGCCGGTGAGGCGCTGCTGCCCCTGGCCCGGCGGATCCTGGCCGACGCGGACACGGCACGGCAGGAGGTGCAGGAGCTGGCGCAGCTGCGGCGGGGGCGGGTGCGGCTGGGGGCGACGCCGAGTGTGTGCACGGGGCTGCTGCCGGATGTGCTGCGCGCGTTCCATGATCGCTACCCGGGGATCCGGCTGCTGATCGAGGAGGGCGGCTCCCATGATCTGGTGCGGGAGCTGGCGCGGGGTGCGCTGGACCTGGCGCTGGTCGTGCTGCCGCTGCCGACGCCGTCGCCGGCGCTGACCACGGTGGAGCTGCTGCGGGAGGATCTTGTGGTGGTCTCCTCACCCGACGCGGCGAGGCCCGGCGGGGGTCGGCGTACCGTGCGCGTCGCCGATCTGGAGGGTGAGCGGCTGGTGATGTTCCGGCACGGGTACGACCTGCGGGAACTGACGGTGGCCGCGTGCCGTGCGGAGGGCTTCGAGCCGGACTTCGCGGTGGAGGGTGGGGAGATGGATGCGGTGCTGGGGTTTGTGCGGGCCGGGTTGGGGGTGGCTGTCGTACCGCGGATGGTGGCGGCGAGGTCGGGTCGCGGGCTGCGGGTCACTCCGCTGGCGCGGCCCGGGCTTCATCGCACGATTGCCTTGGCGCATCGTAGTGATGTGGCTCCGCCTCGGGCCGCTCGGGAGTTGCAGCGGATGTTGCTTGAGCGATGAGGCGGTTTTGGGGGCGCCGTTGTGTGTGAGCACCGTTCAAGGGCGCGGGTTGTGTGTGGCTGGTCGCGCCCACGCGGCGGAGCCGCACATTCATACAGCCCCGCGCCCCTGAGGGCATGACCCCCTACCCCGTCGCGTCCACCAGGGCCAGTTCGTGCAGGCGCTCCGGGGGGCCCGGCCTTGCGTAGTACCAGCCCTGGGCCGTGTCGCAGCCCAGGATGCGGAGTTGCTCGGCCTGGGCGCCCGTTTCCACGCCCTCGACCGTGACCGCGAGGTCCAGACTGTGGGCCAGGGAGACGATTCCCTCGACGATCTTGAGGTCGACGGGGTCGGCCGGGAACTGCTGCATGCTCTGGGTGAAGGAGCGGTCCAGTTTCAGGATGCTGACGGGCAGCCGACGGAGGTTGGCGAGGTTGGAGTAGCCCGTGCCGAAGTCGTCCAGGGCGATGTCGACGCCCATCTCCGCCAGCCGGCGCAACGGCTTCAGCAGGTCGTCGTCCGCGCCGATCAGCGCCGACTCCGTGACCTCCAGGCAGAGCGCGTCCGGTTCGATGCCCGTGCGCTCCAGGATGTCGACGGTGTCCTGCACCAGACCGGGGTGGGTCAGCTGGCAGGGCGAGAGGTTGACGTTGATCCGCAGCGGGCCGACGGCCTCGGCGCCGCCGTGCAGTTCCCGCCACTCGCGGGCCTGCCGTACGGACTGTTCCAGCACCCAGCGGCCCAGCGGCACGATCAGCCCGGTGTGCTCGGCGAGCGGGATGAAGCGGTCCGGGCCGAGCACACCGTGCTGCGGGTGCAGCCAGCGCACCAGGGCCTCGGCTCCCCGGACGCTGCCGTCGCCGAGGTGGACCAGCGGCTGGTACTCGATGAAGAACTCGCCCCGCTCCAGCGCGGTGGGCAGGGCCGTGGTCAGTCCGTGCCGGGTGATGGCGCGGGCGTCCGCCTCCGGGTCGGCGAGTTCGAAGCGGTTGCCGCCCGCCGACTTGGCCCGGTACATGGTGATGTCCGCGCTGCGCAGCACCTCGGCCGGGCTGCGCTCCCCGGCCGGGCCCTCGACGATGCCGATGCTGCCGCGCACGGTCAGCTCCCGGCCGTCGACGCTGATCGGCGCGAGCAGCGCGTTCATGATGCGGCCGGCGAGTTCGTCGACCTCGCGCTGGGTGTCGCGGCCGGTGGTCAGCGCCACGAACTCGTCGCCGCCGAGCCGGGCGACCATCTCGCCGGGCGCGGTGGCGCAGGACTGCAGCCGGTCGGCGACCTCCACCAGCAGCCGGTCGCCGGCCGCGTGGCCCAGGCTGTCGTTGACGGTCTTGAAGCCGTCCAGGTCGAGGTAGCACAGACCGAACCGCTGGCCTTCCCCCGCTCCCAGTGCCTTCTCCAGGCGCTCGAAGAAGAAGGTGCGGTTCGGCAGGCCGGTCAGCGCGTCGTGCGTGGCCTCGTAGCGCAGCCTCAGGTTGAGCAGCCGCCGCTCGGTGGTGTCCTCCATGAGGGCGAGCTGATACTGCGGTTCGCCGTCGGCGTCGCGCAGCAGGGAGACCGTCAGATTGGTCCACAGGACCGTTCCGTCAGGGCGGTAGAACGCCTTCTCCAGGTGGTAGTGCTCACGCTCGCCACGTACGAGCTCGTCGTAGAGCCGCCAGGTCTGCGGCGCGTCGTCGGGGTGGGTCCACTCCCTGACGTTGCGGCTGCGCAACGCCTGCCCGGAGATCCCGAACATGCGCAGCAGCGCGCCGTTGACCTGGAGGATGTTGCCTTCGAGGTCGGCCATGCCGATGCCTATGGCCGCGCCCTCGAAGACCGCCCGGAACCGGGCCTCGCTCGCGTGCAGGGCCTGCGCCACCACGCCCTGCGCCTGGAGGGCCGCCTCGGCGATGGCCTCCTGTTCGGCCAACGTCCGCTCGCGCAGCGCCCGGGCGAAGCCGGCGGACATCGCGTGCTGGAGTCGCGCGCAGCGCGCCCGCAGGTCCTCCTGGTCGCCGTCGCCACCGCAGTACAGCACCAGGTAGGCGTCCACGCAGTCCAGGGTGTGGCTGAGTGCCTCGGGGTCGGTGCAGTGCGCGTCGACGAGGGCGGCGCCCACGGCCTTGCCCTCGTCGGAGTCGAAGGCCCGGGCCACCAGCGCCTCGCTCAGCCGACGGGCCAGCGGCAGCAGTTGCTCCTCGAACTCCGGGCGGGTCGACGACGTCGAGGTCACCGGGTAGACCGCCCGGCTCCAGATCGTCGCGAATCTGCGCAGTCTGTCCTCCGGCCCGTCCGGTTCCGCGATCACGCCGTACGCCCCACGCCCGCGAAACCGGAGAACGCATACGGATCCTCGTCCTCCGGTGCGGTGTCGGGCCGCCAGCTCGGCATCGCCACCAGTCCGGGTTCCACCATGTCGTACCCCTCGAAGAACCGCGCGATCTCCTCGCGCGAGCGCATGATCAGCGGATTGCGGATCTCCTCGTACACGTCCACCGCACCCCCGGCCCGCTCCGGCGGCAGCGGGATCCCCTCGTAGGAGGCATGGGTGAGCACGAGCAGGCTGCCGGGCGCGAGCGCGTCCCGCAGCTCTGCCACCGCCCCGTACGGGTCGTCCTCGTCTTCCACGAAGTGAAGTATGGCAACGAGGAGCAGAGCCACTGGCCGATTCAGGTCGATCAGCCGCTCCACCTCGGGGCTGCCCAGGATGTCCTGGGGCTTGCGGAGATCCGCGGCGACGACGCCCGCGCCGTCGTTGCCCTCCAGGACCGCCTGGCTGTGCGCCACGGCCACCGGGTCGTGGTCGACGTACACCACGCGCGCGTCCGGACTGGCGGCCTGGGCCACCTCGTGCACATTGCCGAAGGTGGGGATGCCGGAGCCGATGTCCAGGAACTGGGTGATGCCCTCGTCGGCCGCGTAGCGCACGGCGCGGCGCATGAACGCCCGGTTCGCCTGCATGATCTTGGGGAGTCCCGGCAGGAACTCCATGGCCCGGCGGGCCGCTTCCCGGTCGACCTCGAAGTTGTGCGATCCGCCCAGATAGAAGTCGTACATCCGGGAAACGGAGGGCACCGAGATGTCGATGCTCCGTGGGGCCCAGGCGGGACGCTCCATCTATCTCTCCAAGGCGTAGGCGATCCGGTGTTCGAGCAGAGGCTACTGATCGCCCGCCAATGGAGCGACCCGAAACGGAAATTGACCATCCGTTCCCGGTCACTGCCTGCGGCACGTGCCGAATTGATACCCGCCCGCATACCCTTCGAACATATGACCAACCGTGTTCGAGGCATTCCGGAGAGTTCCGGCCCGGAAGGGGAAGAGTGTTGAGAATTCGATGAGTTCAGGTGAAGCACGGCAAAACGGTCCGTCCCTCCGTGGGGCACGGAGGGACGGACCGGGTCAACGCCGCCGGGTGGACGAGATGATCAACCCTGGGGAGGTTTCTCTACTTCTCCGACGCGCCGACCAGCTTTCCGTCGGGGCGCACGGCGAACCAAGTGCCGCCCACACCCTGGCCGTTGGTGTCGCCCGGAGCCTTGTCGCCGGCGAAGGTGTAGATCGGCGAGCAGTTGATCGTCTGCTGCTTGCCCTTGCCGTCGGTCCGGTCGAAGATCATGTAGCCCTTCTCCTGGATGCCCTTGGTGTCGGCGAAGTCGACGGGCTCCACGAGCGGCCACTTCTTCAGGCACTCACCGCTGCAGTTCGAGACCGGCTTCGGCCAGGCCTCGTCCTTCTTGAACCGGTAGACGGTCATGCCGTTCTTGTCGACGACGATCTCGCCGAGCTTGGGGTCCTCACGGGTGGACAGCCCGGCCTGGGCCTCGGCCCCGCCGCCGCCGGCGGCGCCCGCACCGCCCTCCTGCGCCTTCTTGCCGTCGGGGGCCAGCGCGTACCACTTGCCGCCCACGCCCTGGCCCTTGACGTCACCGGCGTTGACGTCCTTGGCGTAGCGGTAGGCAGGCCAGCCGCCGACGGTCAGCTGCTTGGTGCCGTCGGCCCGGGTGACCGAGCCGAGCAGCGCCTTGTCGATGCCCTCGCCGGCCTCGGCGTCGTCCGCGGGGACCGGTGGCCAGGTCTTGGCGCAGTCGCCGTCACAGTTCGACTTGGGCGGCTGCTCGGTGTCCTGGTCGAACCGGTACAGGGTGAGGCCGAGACTGTCGGTCACCACCTTGCCGATCTCATCGGCGGTGGAGACGGACAGCTTGCCCGCGGGGTTGGACGGGCTGGAAGCGCTCGGCACGGCAGCCGGGCTGCTCGCGGTGCCGCCCGCACCCGCGGTCCCGGCGCCTGCGCCGATGCTTCCGTAGTCCCCGGGCGCCGCCGTGGCGCCCACGTTCTGGCTGGCCGCCGGAGGGCTGTCCTGACCGCACGCCGTCGTCAGCGCCAGGACCGCCGCGGCGCTCGCCACGAGTGAGGCGCTCCGCCAGGAGGTCTTCATCGTCAACTCCCCATAATCGCAAGGGTGTTGCAGCGCCCTGCTGCGCCGCCGCACGGCCATGAGTACGCACGGGGGCGGCGATTGTGTTCAACGACCGGCCAAATTTCTTTCCGGAACCTGTGAGGAGCACCCTCCGGAACCTGTGAGGAGCACCCTCCGCCGTCGCACGCACGTGCGCGCCGGGCTCCCCGCGGGCGACCGCTGATCAAACCAACGGCACCCGGATATCCCTCTTTCGGGGCAATCCCCTTGCGCTCCGGCACGTCCCGGCGGAACAAGGCTCATGATCTTCGTCGTGTATGGACCCCTCTCGATCCAACCCGCCGTCGCCGTAAGGGCCTTGGCGGCGGCTGCGCTGACGTGGGCGCTCGTCGGCGCACCGGGTTCAGTGGCGGTGGCCACCGCCTGCGCGTACGCCTCGACGGGGCCGGACGGCACGAAAGCGGTGGCGTACGCCGGGAGCAAGACCTGGCCGACCAAGCCGCCGTGCCCGACACCCACACCGACGCCCACGCCCACGCCCACACCGACTCCGACACCCCCGGCGCCGACGCCGACGCCGAGTCCGTCTCCGGACCCGAAGCCACCGCCTCCAAAGCCGACGCCCACGGCCAGGCCCGAGCCGCCGCCTCCGCCGCCTCCGCCCGCTCCACGCCCGGCGGCGCCCCCGCCCTCGCCGGCCCCCAGGCCCGTGCCACCGCCGCCCCCTCCCCCGGCTCCGGCACCAAAACCGTCGGCCACGCCCACCCCGCGTCCGTCCGCCTCGCCCGTGCACTACCCGCGGTATCGCGCCGCGCCGCGGCCACGGCGGACGAGCAACACGATGTCGCCGCTCACCTTCGTCCTGCTCGTCACGGTGCCCGCGGTGGTCGCCGTCGCCGCGCTGCGCGCGCGCTGATCCCTGAAGCCCTGGAGGTACCTCTTGCCGGAATGGCTTGTTCTCACCCTCGCGATGCTGGCCGCCTGCGCCGTGGTGGTCATCATCACCCTCGTACGCCACCGCACGGCGTCCGACGACGAGGACCCCAGCGAGACCCCGGACGTCATCGAGTACATGACGATGTGGATCGGCGTGGTGTACGCCATCGTCCTGGGCCTGGCGATCGCCGGTGTCTGGGAGGGGCGCAGCGCCGCCCAGGACCACGTCCAGGCCGAGGCCACCGCGCTGCACGAGATCTCGGAGCGGGTCCGGGTCTACCCGGCCGACGTGCGCGACCGGATCCGGGACGACATCGAGGCCTATGTGGGACACGTCGTCACCACCGAGTGGGACACCATGGCCGACGAGGGCCGGGTCACCGAGCGCGGTCACCGGCTCTTCGAGCGCATCCGCCAGGACGTCACCGACTATGAGCCGAAGACGGACTTCCAGGCCCAGGCCTACCAGCCGCTCCTCGACCAGGTGACCGCGGCCAACCAGGCCCGGATCGCCCGGGCCGAGTCGACCGGGGAGACCATGCCGGGCGTGGTGTGGTTCGGTCTGATCGCCGGAGCCGTCGTCACCATCGGGATGATCTTCGCCCTGCAGATCCGCAGAACGACACGTGAATTGGTCCTCGCCGGGCTGTTCTCGGCGCTGATCGCCTTCCTGCTGTTCCTGATCTGGGACTTCGACTCGCCGTACAGCAGGGGCGTGACCGCGTCGGCGGACCCGTTCCTCAATCTCTTCCCGGGCGCCGGGGACTGACGGCGCCCGCACCACGGATCCGGGCCGGGGGGCGCGCGACACTCCGTCGCCGTCCCCCGGCCGCGGTACCGCAGTTCCCCCGGGCGGCCCACACGCATGCCCCATTCGCGCTACTGCGATCGCGCTACGACGCGCCCCTTCCTAGCGTTTCGGGCATCGAGGTGCATGTCTGACGTGAGCGGAACAGGTCCGCGGCTGCTCCTCGGGGACCCGGAGGTCACCATGCGCGCGATACGCGTCGCTTCGGCCGTACTGCTGGGCGCCGGCGCCCTCGCCTCCTGCATGCCGACCGCCTACGCGGCGGTCCGGACCGATTTCGGCTTCAGCGTCGAGCCCTCCACCGTCGCGGCGGGCGAACGGGTCACCCTGCGGGTGGTCCGCAACGCGGCGTGCCGGGGAGAGGCGGTGGTCTCCTCACGGGTCTTCGACCTGGTCGCCATCCCGCCCCGGGAGTCGTCGGCGCGGGCCGTGGTCGACTGGGACGCCAAGCCCGGCGCCGTGTACGACGTGGAGTTCGTCTGTGACGAGTCGAGCGGCACCGCGCGCCTGACCATCGCGGGCGGCCGTCCGACGCACCACCCCACCAACCAGCCGACGCACCACTCCCCGCACCACCCAGCGGACCACCACCGGCACCCGTCGAAGGGCGCGCACGCCGGAGAGGGCGGCACCCTCGCGGGCTTCGACCTCAAGGAGATCGGCCTCGGCGCCGCGCTCATCGCCGGCGCGCTGGGGACGACCTACCACCTCGCACGCCGCCGCACCGACGAGGAAACCGGCTGACCGGCCCGGCGCAGCCGCCGCCCGCGGGTCCTGTCCTCGCCCCGGGCCCTCGAGGGAACCGGGGCGAGGACCGTTTCAGGTGCGACGCGGCTCGCCGAACGAGCCGGAAGCGAGGCGTCAGACGCGCCGCTCGGCCCGGCGGCGCATCCAGAACACGCCGCCGCCGACGGCCGCCGCCGTCACGAGGCCACCGCCGATGGCCACGTCGGTCGGCGTCGCACCGGTGGTGCTGCTGCCGCCGATACCGCCGCGGACACCGCCGATGACGGTGAAGGCCTGCGGCTTGGTGAGGGTCCTGCCGTCGCACCTGACCGTGATGTCGTACGGACCCGGGCGGGCGTTGTTCCTGATGGTGGCGGTGCCCCTCGCCGTCTCGTTGGCGCCCCGGATGGGCGAGAGCCTCGCCGGCATCGTGAACGCATCGGAGGTCGCCGTGCCGCCGTTGCGGCAGCCGTCGACCGTGATGGTCAGCTGACCGCCGCGGGCGATCACGCTGGGCAGGGCGACGATGTTGCTCGGTCTGTCCCACGCGACGGCCGCGGGGGCGGAGAGCCCGAGGGCGGCGACCGCCGCGCCGGCGACCGCCAGAGCACGAGTGTTACGCATGTGAACCTCCGCGGAAGACGCCCCGGGACCCGTCCCCGGTCGATCGGCGAGAAAGCGCCTCCCAGAAAGACAGTCAGTTGCTCTCCCCGGACCCGCATTTTGGGAATGGTCCGTCCTGGTGAGAGCGGATACCGCGAGAAATCCGCGCAATCGGATATCGCCGCAGGTCACGGACCGTCAGAAATTTCCTCGCGGCGGCAACTCGGATGGCGCACCTGAAATACCCGGGCCACCGAACGCGGACCCGGGCCACCCGTTCGCCCCCGTCCCGTCGCCGGTTCCGTGCACGGCACTTAGCGTTCTGATATGCGCGAAAGGCAGGGCGACGGCCGCGTCGAGAGGGGATGGCGAATGTCTGCGTCCGAGCTGGCCCAGGCCGAAGAGGAGGCGCGGCCGAAGAAGCGCGCCCCGTGGGGCGTGATAGCGCTGGTTCTGCTGACCGGCCTCGCCCTCATCCGGAATGGTTCGGGGGAATTCGACGAGGGTCCGCCGCAGCCGGCGACGGCGGCCGCCACGGACAGCCGGGTGCCCGGCGCCACCTTCGCCGGGACCGTACAGCCCCTGCCCTACTCCCTCCCGGACCGGGTCAGGATCCCGGCGATCCAGGTCGACACGCCGATCATCCCCGTGGGCCTGGACGCGGACGGCTGGGTCGGCGCGCCCCCACCGGAGGACCCGAACCTGGCGGGCTGGTTCACCGGGGCCGTCACCCCGGGCGAGAAGGGCACCGCGGTCGTCGTCGGCCATGTCGACAACCAGCTGGGCCCAGCCGTGTTCTACGCGCTCGGCGCCCTGAAGAAGGGAAACCGCGTCGAGGTCGCCCGGCAGGACGGAAAGACCGTCGTGTTCGAGATCTACGGCGTCGAGGTGTTCGAGAAGGACAACTTCCCGGGCGACCGTGTGTACGCGTCCAAGGGCGCGGCGGAACTGCGGGTCATCACCTGCGGCGGCGGTTTCTCGCAGCAGAACGGCTACGCGGGCAACGTCGTGGTCTTCGCCCGCGCGGTCGAGGTGCGCTGAGCGTTCCCTTCCGGGCGGGCGAAGGCATGCCGGCCCCTGTCACGCGTAATGCCGCCGGGGGACGGTGACGTGGTAGCCGGCGTCCAGCAGTTCGGGCAGATAGCGCCGCAGGGCCCGCACGCTCTGCGAACGGTCGCCCCCGGCGTCGTGGGAGAGCACCACGACGCCGGGGGCGGCGCCGTTCTCCACCCGGCGGACGATGGTCCGGGTGCCGGGGCTGGTCCAGTCGAGGGTGTCGATCGTCCAGGCGAGGGGTTCCATGCCGAGTTCGGCGCCGATCCGGAACGCGGTGCGGTTCCAGGCGCCGTAGGGGGCGCGGAACCACTCGGGGCGCTCCCCGTAGCCGTCCTCGATGACGTCGCAGGTGCGTTCCATCTCGGAGCGGATCTCCCGGCGGGTGAGGCGGGTGAGCAGCGGGTGGGACCAGGTGTGGTTCCCGACGACGTGGCCCTCTTCGCCCATCCGCGCCAGCAGTTCCCTGTTGCCGGCGACCATGCCGCCGCACACGAAGAACATCGCGCGCACGTCGTACTTGGCGAGGGTGTCCAGGACGGCCGGGGTGTAGCGGGGGTCGGGGCCGTCGTCGAAGGTCAGCACCATGCGGCGGCCGCGCCCGGAGAAGCGCAGCAGCGGTGCGCGCCGTACCAGGGTCCGGCGGGGCGCGGCGTGCGCCGGGCCGTATCCGGTCAGGGGCTGGAGCCGGTACGCGGAGGAGCTGAGCGGGCGGCGGACCTGGGGTCCGGCGGCCGGGGCGGTCCCGGCGGGGCCGCCCCCGGTGACCCCCGCGAACACACCGGCCGTGGCGGCGGCACCCACGAAGCCGGAGCCGGCGAGCAACACCCGGCGACGGGTGAGCAACTGATCCTTCTTCATGACTCATGAGTCGCCCGGCGGGACACCGGCGCACCTGAGCAACACCGGTGCGGCGGCGCGGTTTCACCCGGACGGCCCACGCAGACGGGTCAGCGGCGGCGCACCAGGGGGAACGGCAGGGTCTCCCGGATCGTCAGTCCGGTGAGGAACATGACCAGCCGGTCGACGCCGATGCCGAGGCCGCCGGTGGGCGGCATGGCGTATTCGAGGGCGTCGAGGAAGTCCTCGTCGAGTTCCATCGCCTCGGGGTCGCCGCCGGCGGCGAGCAGGGACTGGGCGGTGAGGCGGCGGCGCTGCTCGACGGGGTCGGTCAGCTCCGAGTAGGCGGTGCCCAGCTCGGTGCCGAAGGCGACGAGGTCCCAGCGTTCGGCGAGGCGCGGGTCGGTGCGGTGCTGCCGGGTGAGCGGGGAGACGTCGGTGGGGAAGTCCTTGTAGAAGGTGGGCAGCTGGGTCCGCTCCT
Organism: Streptomyces sp. NPDC044719; assembly: GCF_056433405.1. Taxonomy (NCBI): domain Bacteria; kingdom Bacillati; phylum Actinomycetota; class Actinomycetes; order Kitasatosporales; family Streptomycetaceae; genus Streptomyces; species Streptomyces sp. NPDC044719. Next base: position 153,424 of record NZ_JBWKHE010000002.1, on the reverse strand, counting down.
CGACGAGCCGTTCGTACATCTCCAGGACGACGTCGCCGGGGCCGTCGTCGGCGGTGTACGGCACGCCCGCGCGGTCGCACAGCCGGAGCAGCTCGGGCAGGCCGGTGCCGGCATGGATCTCCTCGCCGAGGGCCTCGCTGATGGCGCCGTGGACGGTCTTGACGGGCCACTGCCCGGAGATGTCGTACTCCTTGCCGTCCTTGCGGGCCACGGGGCTGCCGAAGGCGGCGGTCGCGGCGCCCTGGACGAGTTCGCGGACGAGGTCGAGCATCACGTCGTAGTCGGCGAAGGCCTGGTAGGCCTCCAGCATCGTGAACTCGGGGTTGTGCTTGTAGGAGACGCCTTCGTTGCGGAAGGTGCGGCCCATTTCGAAGACCTTCTCCATACCGCCGACGCACAGCCGCTTCAGGTACAGCTCGGGGGCGATGCGCAGGTACAGGTCGAGGTCGTAGGCGTTGATGTGGGTGGTGAAGGGCCGGGCGTTGGCGCCGCCGTGGATCTGCTGGAGCATCGGCGTCTCGACCTCGAGGTAGCCGCGTTCCAGCAGGCCCTGGCGCAGGGCCTGGACGGCGGTGGAGCGGGCGCGGATCACCTCGCGGGCGCCGGGGCCGGCGACCAGGTCGAGATAGCGGCGGCGGACCTTGGCCTCGGGGTCGGCGAGGCCCCGGCGTTTGTCGGGCAGGGGGCGCAGGCATTTGCCGGTGAGCTGCCAGGAGGTGACGAAGACGGTCGGTTCGCCCCTGTCGCTGACGCCGGCGCGGCCGGTGGCGGTGATGTGGTCGCCGATGTCGGTGTCGGCGGTGAAGCGGTCGAGGGCATCGCCGGAGCGGTCTCGGGTGAGGGCGAGTTGGTGGTCGCCGGACCAGTCGCGCAGCACGACGAAGACGATGCCGCCGAAGTCGCGGACCAGCATGATCCGGCCGGCGACGGTGACCTCTTCGCCCTTCACGACCTCGGCGAGGGTGTGGGTGCGGGGCGGGAGGCCCACCGGGTAGGGGTCGGTGCCGGCGGCGCGCAGCCGGTCGAGCTTGCGGTGCCGGACACGGACCTGGTCGGACAGGCCGGAGAGGGGGTCGGCGGGCTCGGTCCCGTCCCCTCCGGCGAGGCCGAGCGCCGCCAAGGACGGCAGCCCCTTCGTGGTGACGGGCCGCTGTCCGCCCTTCGGGTGCCCTCTTCCCCACAACTTGCGCATCGACGGTACGGACACGAAGCCCTCGGCGATGCCGGAGGCGAGACCGACCTTGGCGAGGGAGGCGGCCTCCGCGTAGCAGAGGAAGCGGGGGTACCACTCGGGGCGGTACTTGGCGTTGGACCGGTACAGGGCCTCCAGCTGCCACCACTTGGACAAGAAGAGCAGCAGGCGGCGCCAGAGGCGGAGGACCGGTCCGGCGCCGATGCGGGCGCCCTCCTCGAACACGGAGCGGAACACGGCGAAGTTCAGCGAGACCCTGCGTACGCCGAGTTTCGGGGCTGCGTGGCACAGTTCGGCGACCATGAACTCCATGACGCCGTTGGGGGCGGTGCGGTCACGGCGCATCAGGTCCAGGGAGACGCCGTCCTTGCCCCAGGGCACGAAGGACTGGATCGCGAGGAGCCGGCCGTCCTTGTCGTGGGCCTCGACGAGGAGGCAGTCGCCGTCGGCCGGGTCGCCGAGCCGGTCCAGGGCCATGGAGAAGCCGCGTTCGGTCTCGGTGTCGCGCCAGGCGTCGGCCCGTTGGACGATCTGCCGCATCTCCTCCTCGCTCAGGGTGGAGTGGCGGCGGACGCGGCAGCCGGCGCCGGTGCGGCGGACCCGGTTGACGGCTTGGCGGGTGACGCGCATGTCGCGGCCGTCGAGGTCGAAGTCGAGGACGTGCAGGATCGCCTCGTCGCCGAGCTGGAGCGCGCCGAGCCCGGCGCGCACGAACGCCCGGGCGCCCTCTTCGGAGGCCCCCATCACGGCCGGGACCCAGGCGTATCGGCGGGCCACGTCCTGCCAGGCGGCGATCGCGTGCGGCCAGGCCTCCCGGTCGCCCACCGGGTCGCCACTGGCCAGGCACACGCCGGCCTCGACGCGGTAGGTGACGGCGGCCTTGCCGCTGGGCGAGAAGACGACGGCCTTGTCGCGGCGGGTGGCGAAGTAGCCGAGGGAGTCCTGGTCGCCGTAGCGGCCGAGGAGGGCGCGGATGCGGGCCTCCTCGTCGTCGTGCAGGGCGGCTTCCAGGCGCTGGGAGCGGAAGAGGGTGGCGGCGGCGTTCAGCAGGGCGAGCGCGCCGAACAGGCCGAGCAGGAAGTACAGGGCGTGCGGCGGGCGGCCGTCGAAGCTGCCCGCGGGCACCAGGCCGCCCAGGACCCGGTTGGCGGCCCAGGCCAGACGCTGGTCGCCGGGCAGTGTGCCGGGAAAGGCCGCCACCAGGGCCCAGCCGGCCAGGATCGCCACGACAAGACCGGCCACCAGGACGGCGAGGGCGCGGCGTACGGCGGCGCGGCGGGAGGCGGCGTAGAACTCCCCGCGGGCGACGATCAGCAGGGCGAGGGCGAGCCCGCACACCACGAAGGACGGGACGGACTCGGCGAACTGGCCGACGGCCATGCCGAGGATGTCGGACAGGACCAGCAGGCCGAGGTAGACGACGACCAGCCACCAGGCGATCTTCTTGCGGGCGCCCGTCGCGGCGGCGAGCAGGAACAGGAAGACCGCGTAGGCGAGGTTGGCGCTGACGGGGACGAGCAGCAGGTCCAGGAAGCGGACGAGCGGACGCAGCCCGGTGCGCAGCGGCGGGATGAGCGCCAGCAGGGCGCAGAGCAGGCCGAGGACGCCGAAGAAGACCGCGAAGCCCTCGGGCACCCGGCCCAGGAGGCCGTGGGCCCGGCCGCGGGGCGCCCGTATCGGACCCCCGGTGTCCTTCTCGGCCGTCCCGGTGTCCGCGATGGCGCTCATGTATCGACTCTAGGAACACGCGCCTCTTCTCGCCCCTCGAGCCTCCCGCCGGGCGGCCGGACCTGCGGCTTCCGATAGCCTCGCGGCGTGACGGAACAGCACGCCCATCAGTTCGAGCGGGGCACGGACGGGCCGAAGGTGATCGTGGTCGGGGTGGACGGCTCCGACTCCTCCCTGCGGGCCGTGGCCTACGCCGGTGGCCTGGCCCGGCGGCAGCACGCGCTGCTCGCCGTGGTGTACGTGCAGCCGGTGCTGGCGGCGGGGGCGGCGCTGGGGGCGCCGGTGGCCGGGACGACCGACGAGATAGCCGAGGAGCTGGTGGCGCAGATCCGGGACGCGGCCGAGCGGCTCAAGGGGATATTCGAGGTCCGCTGGGAGTTCCACACGTTCCCCGGCGATCCGTACAACGGCCTGGTGCAGGCGGCCGACGAACTCAAGGCGGACGCCGTGGTCGTGGGCGCGTCCGAGCAGGCGGGCCACCGGATCGTCGGGTCGGTGGCGGTCCGGCTGGTGAAGGCCGGGCGGTGGCCGGTGACGGTGGTGCCGTAGGAGGACCAGGCCGTCGCGGGAAGACGGGATTTTGCGGACACGACCTAGGTCCCTGGTCGGTAGGCACGGGTTCGTGAGGGCCCGAGGATGCTGCCGTGACTTCCTTCGCCTTCGACGTGGACGCCTTCCTGTCCCGGCCCCTCACCGCACGCCTCGCCACCAACGGGCCGACGGTCCGCCCTGTGTGGTTCCTCTGGGAGGAGGACGCGTTCTGGGTTCTGACCGGGCCCTGGGCCCGCCTCTTCGACCGGGTGCGGGCCGATCCCCGGGTCGCGCTGGTGGTGGACGAGTGCGACCCGGCGACCGGTCTGGTCCGGCAGGTGATCGCCCGGGGACGGGCCGAGCTTGTGCCCTTCGACGTCGAGCGGGGACGGCGCAAACTGGTCCGCTATCTGGGCACGGACGAGGAACGGTGGGACGAGCGGTTCGTGCACTACCTCCACGACGATCCGGCGCGGAGCGGGACGGTGTGGCTGCGGCTGCGGCCCGCGTCCCTCGTCGCGCACGACCTGAGTTACGCCGTCGCGCCCTGAGACGGCCACGGGCGCACGGCCGGGCGGTGCTCCGCCCTACTCCCCCATCACCAGTCCGTCCCCGGCCGCGCCCCTGGCGAGTACGACGTCCCGGATGCGGTCGCGGACGGCCTGTCCGTCGGCGCCCTGGGCGATGGCGCGGTTGAGGTTCACGACGCGGCCGGCGTCGACGTCGAACAGCTGGGGGACGAACTCGGCCTTCGTCACCTCCCAGCGGCCGCCCGGCCGTGCGGGCGGGGCGAAGGTGAAGCGGCCGAGGGTGGACTGGTTGCCGCGCGGGTCCTTGGCGCCCTGGTGGTTGATCATCTCGCCGGCGATCTGGTCGCCCATGCCGTAGATCACCCAGGTGCCGTTGACCTTCTCGTAGGCCTGCGGGACGTGCGCGTGGGTGCCGAGGATCAGGTCGATGTCGGGGCGTGAGCCGCTGCGCGCGGCGGTGAGGTTCCGGGACAGGGTCAGCTGCTGTTCGTCGGGCGCGTCCTGCCACTCGGTGCCCCAGTGCAGGGAGACGACGACCACGTCGGCGCCCGCCCGGCGCGCGGCCCGGGCGTCCGCGAGGATCGTGCCCTCGTCGATGAGGTTCACGGCCCAGGGCTGTCCGGCCGGGAGCGGGATGCCGTTGGTGTCGTAGGTGTAGGCGAGATGGGCGATCTTCGCCGGGCCCGCCTGGAGGACGGTCACCGCGCGCGCCTCCTCCTCGGCGCGTGCCGAGCCCGCGTGCCGTACGCCCGCGCGGTCGAGGGCGTCGAGGGTGCGCCTGATGCCGTCGGCGCCGTCGTCCAGCGTGTGGTTGGAGGCCGTGGAGCAGCCGTCGTAGCCGGTGACGGCGAGGGCCTGGGCCACCTCGGGCGGGGACTTGAAGGTGGGGTAGCCGGTGTAGGCGCCGTTCTCGCCGTAGACGGTCTCCATGTGGCACAGGGCCACGTCGGCGCGGGCGACGACGGAGCGGATCCCCGCGAACATCGGCCGGAAGTCGTAGCCGGTGCCGCCGGCGTCGAAGCGGGCCCGGTCGATGATCGAGCTGTGCGGGAGGACGTCACCGGAGGCGACCAGTGTGAAACCGCGGGGCACGGCGGAGGACGGTGCCGGGCGTCCCGGGCCGCGCGGTTCATGGCCGCCGCGGGCCTGGCAGGCCGCGCCCGCGGCGAGGACGACGGTCAGGGCCAGGGCCACCTGTCGACTGCGAGCGATCATCCATTCACCCCTTTGTGGGCGTTGTGGTCGTATTTACGCACCATCAGGAAAGAAGGCTCATCCCGTCCCACGCGGCTCCGACACGCTCATTAGCCCATCCGGAACACACTGGTCCGGGCGCGGTGACCGTTCGTCGAACCGTTCGTCGACGCGATCGACCGTCCGCCGCACGGGCCGATACGTGCCCTGTCCCCCGGCCGCGCCCTGCGGTGGCATACGGCCATGACGGCCGGATCCACTCTCACGAACGGAACGACCGCCGAGCACGAGCTCGCCGCACTGCAGCGGGAGCACGGCCGGCCACTCTTCGCGCTCCTGCTCCGGCTCTGCGACGGCGACCGGCAGCGCGCGGAGGACCTGGTGCAGGAGACGCTCGTACGCGCCTGGCAGCACCCCGAGGCCCTGCGCGCCGACGACTTCGAGTCCGTACGGCCCTGGCTGATGACCGTCGGGCGGCGCCTCGCGATCGACGCCCGGCGAGCCCGGCAGGCGCGTCCGGCCGAGGTCGGCGACGCGGTGCTGGAGAACGCGCGGGTCATCTCCGACCACGCCGAGCGGGCCGCGGCGATGCTCGACGTCCGCCAGGCTGTGAAGACACTCACTCCGGAGCACCGTGAAGTCCTGGTGCTCGTGTACTTCCAGGGGGCGAGTGTGGCGGAAGCCGCGGCGACCCTCGGGATCCCGCCCGGTACGGTGAAGTCCCGCGCGTACTACGCGCTGCGCGCCCTGCGCCGGGTGCTTCCCGGATACGCCGCCGACCTGCGCTGAAACCAATGGGCGGGTCAAGCCTCCGTAAAGCGCCTTGCTGAACACCCCGGTTGAGTAATCGGCTGTTCTCATCCGTGTTCCGGAGAGGGCCGACAGTGCCCCCGGGGCCCGGTGTCGGGCTACGCGCACGTACCGGAGGAAGGCAGGAAGGGATGCTGCACAGAGGTGAAGAGAGCACGGACGGCGCCGGCGGTGAACTGACCGTCCCCATGGCGTGGTTGTACGCCGAGTACATCGCCGACGAGCTGCTGCGGACGGGCGATCTGATGCCGCCGACGTCCTTCGAGTTCCGGGCGGGGCGGGACGCCCTGGCGCTGACCATCTTCCTCTCCGACACCGACGGGGAACTGTCCGGCATCCGGGTCGTCACCCAGCTGGAGACGTGGCTGTCACTGACCGCGTACGACCAGCCGTGGCAGGAGTGGGTGCGCGAACGGCTGGCCGAGCTGACCGGCGCGGCCGCGCGGGAGGGGCGGCCCGCCCCGGACCTGGACCTGGCGGACGAGGCCTGGCGCTGGCTGCAGGAGACGGAGCTGCTCGCGCCCGATCTGAACGCGGTGCCGGGTGGTGCGCCGGTGACAGGGGAGGACGAGGGGCCGAAGGTCTGGACGCCCGCCTGGCAGCTCGGACTGCCGCTGGGACACCTCGCGATCCATCTTTTTTAGATTTCCGCGTCTGAGACCAATCCGCTGCGCGGAGGGCTCCGAATCCATAGGTTGCGATTGTGTCACCGCCTTGAGTGATTCCGCTGCCTGGTCCGTACCGGTGGGAGCAAGGAGTAACCCCACCCGCACCCAACGGCACGAGGATTCGGCATGAGGTCCCTGGAACGGCATCGCGACGTCGGCGCCTACGCGCTCGGCGTGCTGGACGAGGCGGAGGCCTTCCGCTTCGAGGACCACCTCATGGAGTGCCCTCGGTGCGCTGCAGAGGTGACGGAATTCGGCGCCACGACACGGCAGTTGATGCTGTACCGGCGGGCGACACCACGGTTCGTGCACCCGATGGCGCAGCCCGGGCCGCGCATGCTGGACCGGCTGCTGGCCGAGGTGGCGACCCGGCGCCGGGCCGGACGCAGACGCCTGATGTTCGCCCTGGCCGCCTCGGTGGCGTTCGCGGTGTCCGTACCCGGCGTCGCGATGATGGCCCAGGGCAGCAGCACGGACGAGGGGCCCCTGACGGTCGCGGCGACCGACGCGCGCTCCGGCGTCTGGGCCCAGGTCACCGTCGAGGACAAGGCCTCGGGCAGCCAGGTCGAGCTGAAGGTCAAGGACGCGGCCGGTCCGCGCTCCTGCCACCTGGTCATCATCGGCCGCGACGGCTCCGAGGAGACCGCGACCAGCTGGCACGGCCCCGGCCACGACACCCACCCCAACACGATGATGGCCAGCTCCTCCAAACACCCGGACGAGACCGCCCGCTACGAGGTCCGCTCGGCGTCCGGGGAGGTCCTGGTGAGGCTTCAGCCCCGCTAGCGGGTGTCGTCCGTCCGCCCCTGTCGCCGGGCATACCGCGTGCGCCGGTGTGACACTGCTGGTTGGCGCACCCGGGAGGCAGCCGGGTGTCCGCGGTCGCGACGAGGGGAGACGAGGTGGCGGCGTCACAGGACGGCGACGGCCGCTTGGAGGAGTACCTCGGTGATCCGGGGAACAGGGCGCTGGACCTGACCACCGCGGTGGCTCGCTGCACCGAGGCCCTGGGGCTCCAGGACTCCGCGGTGTACCTCGCCGACATCCAGCAGCGCCGGCTCGTGCCGCTCACCGACGTGGCCTCGCCCCTGCTCGTCGACGACTCGCTCGCCGGCTGGACCTACCGCACCCAGTCCCTGCGCGTGGAGGAGTCCGAGTCGGGCGGCATGACGGCCTGGGTCCCCCTCGTGGACGGCGCGGAACGCCTCGGTGTCCTCGCCGTGCACTCGGACTCGCTGACCCCGGCCGTGCTGCGCCGCAGCAAGGCCCTCGCCACGCTCCTCGCCATGATGATCACGTCCAACCGGGCCTTCCAGGACTCCTTCGTCCGGCGTACGCGCACCGAACCGATGCGGCTGCCCGCCGAGATGCTGCGGGCGTTTCTGCCGCCGCGCACGATCGGCACCGCGCGGGTCGTGTCCACGGCCGTGCTGGAGCCGGCCTACGAGCTCGGCGGCGACGCCTTCGACCACTCCCTCACCGAGACGGCCCTGCACGCCACGGTCCTCGACGCCATGGGGCACGACCTGGCCTCCGGGCTCACCACGGCCGTGTGCCTGGCCGCGAGCCGCAATGCCCGGCGGGCCGGGGCGGACCTGCCCGACCTGGTGCAGAGCGTCGACGACGCGCTGGCACAGTGGCTTCCCGACCAGTTCTGCACGGGGGTCCTGGCCCAGCTGGACCTGGCCACCGGGGTGCTGCGGTGGTGCAACTGCGGGCATCCGACCCCGCTGCTCATCCGTGACAGACGGCCGGACGCCGGCGCCATGCGGCGCGAGCCGGAGCCGCCGATGGGTCTGCCCTCCCGGCTGGCCGGGCTGAAGCGGCGGACGCACGAGATCGCTCTGAAGCCCGGCGACCGGGTCCTGATGTACACCGACGGGGTCACGGAGGCCAGGGCCGGCGACGGCGCGGAGTTCGGTCTCGAGCAGTTCGCCGACTACATCATCCGGGCGACGGCGGCCGGCGAGCTGGCGCCCGAGACGCTGCGGCGGCTCATCCACTCCATCCTCGACTCCTCCGGCAGCCGGCTGCGGGACGACGCGACCATCCTCATGTTCGAGTGGTCGCCCCCGGCCCGGTGACCGCGCGTCACTTCAGCAGCCGGGACATCCTGCGGTCCGCCAGCGGCTTGCCGCCCGTCTGGCAGGTCGGGCAGTACTGCAGCGAGGAGTCGCTGAAGGACACCTCCCGCACGGTGTCGCCGCACACCGGGCAGGGCTCGCCGGTACGGCCGTGGACGCGCAGGCCGCTCTTCTTCTCGGCCTTCAGCCGCCCGGCCGCCACGCCCCGGGAGCGTTCGACGGCCTCGGTGAGCGTGTCGCGCAGGGCCTCGTACAGACGGTGGGTCTCCTCCTCGCTCAGGGACGCGGCCAGTTTGAAGGGCGACATCCTCGCCGCGTGCAGGATCTCGTCGCTGTAGGCGTTGCCCACGCCCGCGATCAGGCTCTGGTCGCGGAGCGCGCCCTTGAGCTGCCGCCGTTCACCGGCCAGGAGTTCCGCGAAGCGCCGCTCGTCGAAGTCGCCGGCGAGGGGGTCCGGGCCGAGCCGGGCGACGCCCGGGACCTCCTGCGGGTCCCCCACGATGTACACGGCGAGCCGCTTCTGGGTGCCGGCCTCGGTCAGGTCGAAGCCGGAGCCGGTCTCCAGGGCCACGCGCAGCGCGAGCGGGCCCTTGCCGGGGCGGGGCGGGCCGTCGGGCAGACGGTCCTTCCAGTGCAGCCAGCCCGCGCGGGCCAGGTGCGTCACGAAGTGCGGGCCGTCCGCGGTCGCGATGTCGAGGAACTTGCCGTACCGGCGTACGGCGGCGACCTCGTGTCCCTCCAGCGCGGACAGGGGCGGGTCATACGTCTTCAGGACGCTGATCGCGACGGGCAGCACCCGGACGATCTCGTGGCCGACGAGGTGCTCGGCCAGGAAGTCCTTGAGCGCCTCGACCTCGGGGAGTTCCGGCATGAGTCCAGAGTGCCACGCGGGGTCAACGCTGGTCGGGCACCACGAACTCGCACCACACGGCCTTGCCGCCGCCGCGCGCCTCCACGCCCCATACGTCGGTGAGCAGCTCCACCAGGAGCAGGCCCCGTCCGGAGACGCCCGACTCGCCGGCCTCGCGGCGGCGCGGCAGGGCGCTGGAGGAGTCCTCGACCTCGACGCGCAGCCGGCGGCCGGAGCCGGTAAGGACCCGCAGGGTGACGATCGCGGAGCCCTCGGTGTGCATCAGGGCGTTGGTGATCAGCTCGTCGGCGGCCAGTTCGATCTCGTCGGCGCGGTCCCGGGCTCCCCACGCCCCGACCGCGGTGCGGATCATGTGCCGGGCCTCCGCGAGGGCCGTCGGGTCGCCGGGGGCCACGTGCCGCTGGAGCCGTTGGCCGGACTGCGGGCCGTCGGGCCCGCGCCGGCGCAGCAGGAGCAGCGCCACGTCGTCGTCGCCGCAGCGCTCGGCGGCCACGTCGATGAGCCGGTCGGCGAGGTCGCGTACGTCGTCGGGGCCGGTGGCGACGAGCGCGGTGAGGGTGCGCATGCCGTCGTCGAGGTCGGCGCCGGGTTGCTCCACCAGTCCGTCGGTGCACAGCAGCAGGGTGTCGCCGGGGTCCAGCTCCACGGTTCCCACCGGGTACTCGAGGCGGCCGAACTCGGCGGACAGACCGAGCGGCAGACCGCCCGGGACGGTGACGCGGCGGCAGGACCCGTCGGGCCGGCGCACGAGCGGGTCGATGTGGCCGGCCCGGACCACCTGGAGCACGCCGGTCGACAGGTCGGCCTCGGCGTAGAGGCAGGTCGCGGAGCGGTCGGTGTCGAGTTCGTGCAGGAACACGGAGGCGCGGGCCATCACGGTGGCCGGGGTGTGCCCCTCGGCGGCGTAGGCGCGCAGCACGATGCGCAGCTGGCCCATGACGGCGGCCGCGTGCGTGTCGTGGCCCTGGACGTCGCCGATGACGGCGCCGACCCGGCCGCCGGGCAGCGGGATGAGGTCGTACCAGTCGCCGCCGATGTCACGGCCGACGGAGCCGCCGATGGTGGCGGCGCGGTAGCGGACGGCGACGTCGGCCCCGGGCACGCTCGGGATGGTCCGGGGCAGCATGGCCTGCTGGAGGCCCTGCGCGAGGTCCATCTCCTGCTCGTAGAACATGGCCCGCTGCAGGCTCTGCGCGATGCTGCTGCCGAGGGCGACGAGGATGTTGCGCTCCTCGGGGGTGAAGCCGTACCGGTCGCTGTAGAGCAGGCCCATCGCGCCGATGGGCTGGGCCTGGACGATGAGCGGCAGATAGGCGGCCGAGGTGATGTTCAGGTCGGTGATGTGCGGCCACAGGATCGGGTAGCGCTCGGCGAACTCCTCCGGCGATTCGATGAAGCGGGGGCCGAGGGTCCGCACGGCCTCGCTCATGGGGTAGGGCTCGTCGATCCGGGTGACGCGGGTGCCCGGCACGAAGCTGTCCGAGGGCCCCTCGGCGACCAGGCGGATGCGCCCGGCCTCGACCAGGCCCATGACCAGGCTGGTGGCGCCCAGGTGGACGAGGCCGTGGGTGTCCTTCAGGACGTCGATGACGTCCTGGACGGTGCGGGCGTGGGCGAGGGCGGCCGTGGTGAGTTCGACGACGCTGGTCTGCTCCCGGCTGGCCTGGTCCCGGGCGGCCTGGTCGAGGCGGGCCTCGCTCTCGCCGAGTTCCTGGGTGGCGTCCCGGACGATGCCGATGATGCGGCGGGGCCGTCCGGTGTCGTCGCGCCGGATGTAGCCCTGGGTGTGGGTCCAGCGCAGGGTGCCGTCGCGGCGGCGCATGCGGAAGTAGGCGCCGTAGTTCTCGCTGCCGTCCTTCAGGGCCTGGGAGACCGCGGTGTCCAGGCGCCGTGCCTCGCCGGGCGGGACCCGTTTGGCGAGCGTCGCGGGGTGGCCGTCGTACTCGTCGAGGCGCACGTCGAAGACGTCGTGGGCCTGGGCGTCCATCTGCATCAGGCCGGTGTCCAGATCCCAGTCGAAACTGCCCATCCGGTTGAGCGCGAGGATCGGATCCGGGTGGGCGGGCCAGTCGTCCGGGAGTGACAGGGCGCTCCCTCCCCGATCAGCCATGGGCCCACCTTGCCAGTAATCATCCGATTCTTCGACCGATGTGCCGAGCGTACGGGTCTCCCGGGCGGAGCGTTCCTCAGTCGCCATCGGGGATCAGACCGGCTCCGTCGGGCAGGTCGGGGCTGTCCGGCACGGTGTCGGGGCCGACCTCGCCGGAGCCGCCGGGGTCCACCGGATCCGGTTCGTCGGGAAGCGGGGCGGCCTCGTCGAGCGGTGCCACGGGCGGTGCGACCGCGTCTGCCGGGGAGTCCGTGTCCCGGGGAGCCGTACCGTCCACGCCCGGGGAGAGGCCGGGCTCGGGCGGGGTGCCCCGGGGCTCGCGCGGAGTGGCTTCGGGCGCGACCGGGGGGAGGGACGAGGGCGCGCGGGACACCGGAGGTCGCCGCGCCCAGAGCGGTGGCGGCAGGGGCCGGTCGTGGCGTACGTCGTGGCCGGTCGGCCGTTCGATCCAGGTGCGGGCGGCGAGGTCGATGATGGTGAAGTCGGTGATCACCTGCGGGGCCGGGGTCACGACGATCACCTCGCCGGGCCGGTAGCCGGGCCAGGGGCTGCCGTGGCCGCGCGGCGTGCCCCGCATCGCCAGCGGCGGACGCAGCGGGTTGCCGCAGGCGCAGCGGACGCGCGGCACGCCCCGGTCGTCGACCAGGACGGCGGTGCCCGCCTGGAGGACGGACTGGTAGCCGCTCGCCCGTCCGGCCCGGAAGCCGTGGTTGGTGACGCGGGTGTCGGCGCGCAGCACGAGGGGGGTCAGCCGGCGCACGTGGTCCGGGACGGCCGCCGGGGAGACGCCCGCGACCCGGGCGAAGGCGCGGATCCTGGCCCGGTCGCGGGTGAGGTGGCCGATCTGCCGCGCGATGTCGCAACTGCCGGTCCGCTCGATGCCGCCGTACAGGCCGGGTGTCCCGCCGGAGAGCGAGCGCGGTCCGCCGGGGCCGGCAAGGATCCGGGACGGGCCGTCCGGGCCGGCTCGTCCCGGCGTTCGCGGGGCGGGGGACGGGGTAGCCGTCGTGGTGGCCGTGGAGGCCGTGAAGGGGTCCGGTCCCCGGGCCGCGGCCGGCTGGAGGAAGAGCTCTCCGCCGGCGTCCGCGTCGTCACCGTCGCCGTCGCCGTCGGTGCCGCAGCCCGAGAGGAGGAGCGCCGTCGAGAGCAGACAGGCCATGACGAGGGTCCCGGTGTGTGTCCGCACCCAGCCCTCCTGCCTCGTTTCCGGCCATTCGTCCCTATTGTTTGCTTCACTCACTTGGGTTACGCAACCGGAACGGGGCCGCACGGAGCGTGACACTGGGGTCCGGCTCGGCATCGGGAGGAGCGCACGGCCGTGGACTGGTTCACCGCATCCGACTACTGGCTGAGCCGGCTGGTCTTCCAGCGGGCGCTGGCCGCCGTGTATCTGGTCGCGTTCCTGACGGCGGCTTCGCAGTTCCGGGCGCTGATCGGACAGCGCGGCATGCTGCCGGTGCCGGGGTTCGTCGAGCGGGTGCCGTTCAAGCGGGCGCCGAGCCTGTTCCAGCTGTACTACTCGGACCGCTTCTTCGCGCTCTGTGCCTGGGCGGGCTGCGCGGTGTCGGCGGCGCTGCTGGCCGGGCTCGACTCGCTGCTGCCGTTGTGGGGCGGCATGCTGCTGTGGCTGGTGCCGTGGGTGCTGTACCTGTCGATCGTGAACGTCGGGCAGACCTGGTACTCGTTCGGCTGGGAGTCGCTGCTGCTGGAGGTCGGCTTCCTCGCCGTGTTCCTCGGCAACGACGAGGTGGCGCCGCCGGTCGTCGTGCTGTTCCTGCTGCGGTGGATCCTGTTCCGGGTGGAGTTCGGCGCGGGGCTGATCAAGATGCGTGGCGACGAGTGCTGGCGGAAGCTGACGTGCCTGGACCACCATCACGAGACCCAGCCGATGCCGGGTCCGCTGAGCTGGTTCTTCCACCATCTGCCCAAACCCCTGCACCGGGTCGAGGTGGCCGCGAACCATGTCACCCAACTCGTGGTGCCGTTCCTGCTGTTCACCCCGCAGCCGGTCGCGACGGCCGCTGCCGCGCTGATGATCGTCACCCAGCTGTGGCTGGTGCTGTCGGGCAACTTCTCCTGGCTGAACTGGATCACGATCGTGCTGGCCCTGTCGGCGGTACGGTTCCCGGCCGATCCGCCGGACGTGCCCGGCGCCCCGCTCTGGTACCTGGTCGTGGTGCTGGCGGTGGCCGCGCTGCTCGTGGGCCTCAGCTACCAGCCGGTCCGCAACATGCTCTCCCGACGCCAGGTGATGAACCGCTCCTTCGACCCGGTCCATCTGGTCAACACCTACGGGGCGTTCGGCAGTGTGAGCCGGGTCCGCTACGAGGTGGTGGTCGAGGGCACCGCGGACGACGTGCCGCGCCCGGACTCGGACTGGCGGGAGTACGAGTTCAGGGGCAAGCCGGGCGATCCTCGGCGCTGGCCCCGGCAGTTCGCGCCGTACCATCTGCGGCTGGACTGGATGATGTGGTTCGCGGCGCTCTCCCCCGCCTACGCCGGCTCCTGGTTCGGCACACTGGTGGAGCGGCTGCTGGAGAACGACCGGGCCACGCTGAAGCTGCTGCGCCGCTCGCCGTTCCCGCCGGACGAGCCCCCGCGGTACGTGCGCGCCCGCCTGTTCCGCTACCGCTACACGACCTGGCGCGAGCTGCGGGAGACGGGCGCGTGCTGGGAGCGGACGTACGTACGGGAGTACCTGCCGCCGACGCGGCTGGCGGAGTCGGCTCAGAGGTCGTAGACGCGGGTGGCGGTGGTCGCGAGGATCTGCTCGTGATCGTGCTCGGAGGTCAGGCGGCGTACGAGGTCCAGTGTGCCGCCGTACGAGGTGGCGAGCGTGCACACCGGCCAGTCCGAGCCGTACATCAGACGGTCCGGGCCGAAGGCCTCCAGGGCCGCGTCGGCATACGGGCGCAGGTCCTCGACGGTCCAGGAGGCGAGGTCGGCCTCGGTGACCAGGCCGGACAGCTTGGCGACCGTGTTGGGCAGGGCGGCGAGGGCGCGCAGGCCGGATGCCCAGGGTTCGAGGTCGCCGGAGGCGATGGGCGGTTTGCCCAGGTGGTCGAGGACGAAGGTGAGGCCCGGCAGGCCCGCGGCGGCCCGCGCGCAGGCCGGGAGCTGATGGGGCAGGACCACGAGGTCGTAGACCAGCCCGGCGTCGGCGACCGCGGCCAGTCCCCGGGTGACGTCCGGGCGCAGCAGCCATTCCGGGTCGGGTTCGCCCTGGACCTGGTGGCGAATGCCCTTGAGGTGGCGGCCGCCGGGGAGTTCCCGCAGCCGGGCCAGTTCCTCCGCGACGTCGGGGCGGGTGAGATCGGTCCAGCCGACGACGCCCGCGATCAGGTCGTGCTCCTCGGCCAGGGCCAGGAACTCCGGGGTCTCCTCGGGCACGGTGATCGTCTGGACGAGGACCGTGCGCTCCACCCCGGCCGCTCTCGCCTCGGGTTCGAGGTCCTTCATGGTGAAATCGCGGCGCAGGGACGAGAGTTCGGGGCCGCTGATCCAGTCCTGGTCCCGTACGGACAGGTCCCACACATGGTGGTGAGCGTCGACGACGGTCATCACGGCAGCTCCCAGACGACCGGCAGGCCGGCGTCGGCGCCCTCGCCGGAGTAGTCGTGCACCACGTCCAGCAGCTCGGCCATGCGGGCCTGCCAGGCGACGTTGACCGGGAGCTTCTCCAGTTCGGCGAGGAGACGGGCGTAGTCCTCGCACTCCAGGAGGTGGAACAGGTCGGTGCCGCTGCGCCAGATCGTCCAGGAGCCGACGCCGGCGGCGCGGATGGCGTCGGTGAGTTCCTCGGGGACCTCGCGGTGGGCGGCTTCGTACTCGGCCACGCGGTCGGCGCGGACCTTGGTGTGCAGGGCGACTCTCATGACGGCTCCTCGGTGGGGACGGGGGCGTCGACGGGCAGCAGTCCCTTGGCGCGCAGGTCGTGCCAGAACGCGGCGGGCACGCGCGCGGCGAACTGGTGGGCGCAGTCGCGGACCTCGTGCGCCGAGCGGGCCCCGACGAGGACGCTGGCGACGGCCGGGTGGGCGGCGCAGAAGGCCAGGGCGGCGGCGCGCAGCGTGGTGCCGTGGCGGTCGGCGACGGACTTCAGCCGCAGGGCACGCTCGACCAGTTCGGAGGGGGCGACGGTGTAGTTGTACGTCGCGCCCGGCCGCGGGTTCGCCAGCAGTCCGGAGTTGAAGGCGCCGCCGATGACGACGGACGTGCCGCGTTCCTGGGCGGCGGGCAGCAGGCCGGTGAGGGCGCTCTGGTCGAGCAGGGTGTAGCGGCCGGCGCACAGCACCACGTCGACGTCGGTGTCGCGGACGAAGCGGGTGAGCATCTCCGCCTGGTTCATGCCGGCGCCGATCGCGCCGACCACGCCCTCGCCGCGGAGCTTCTCCAGGGCCGGATAGCCCTCCCGGAAGGCCTCTTCGGCATGCTCGTCGGGGTCGTGGAGGTAGACGACGTCGACCCGGTCGAGGCCGAGCCGTTCCAGGCTGGCCTCCAGGGTGCGGCGTACGCCGTCGGCGCTGAAGTCCCACACGCGGCGGTGGGTGGCGGGCACGGCGAACCCGTGGGCCAGGTCGTCGCCGCTGCCGTCCGAGGGCTCCAGCCGGCGGCCCACCTTGGTGGAGATCGTGTACTGGCCCCGGGGGCGGTCGCGCAGGGCGGCGCCGAGGCGGCGTTCGGAGAGACCGAGGCCGTAGTGCGGGGCGGTGTCGAAGTAGCGGATGCCCCGCTGCCAGGCAGCCTCCACGGCGTCGTGCGCCTGTGCCTCGCCGACTTCGGAGTACAGGTTGGCGATCGCGGCGGCGCCGAAGGACAGGGCGCTGACCTCGACGCGGCTGCGGCCGAGCCGGTTCACCGGGCCACCGGGCGCAGCCGCAGGCCCTGCATGCCGCCGTCGACGGCGAGGGCGGTGCCCGTGGTGGCGCCGGAGAGGGGGCCGGCCAGATAGGCGATGGCGCCCGCGACCTCGGCCGCCGAGACCAGCCGGCCGGTGGGCTGGCGGGCCTCCAGGGCGGCGCGTTCGGCTGCCGGTTCGGGCGCGGCGTCGAGGAGGCGGCCGACCCAGGGCGTGTCGACCGTGCCCGGGTTGACGCAGTTGACGCGGATGCCCTCGCGGACATGGTCGGCGGCCATGGCGAGGGTGAGGGAGTACACGGCGCCCTTGGTGGCGCTGTACAGGGCACGCTGCGGCAGGCCCGCGGTGGCGGCGATGGAGCAGGTGTTGACGATCGCGGCGTGCGCGGAGGCGCGCAGATGGGGCAGGCAGGCGCGGGCGGTGCGGACCATGCCGACGACATTGACGTCCAGGACGCGGTGCCACTCGTCGTCGGAGTTGTCCTCGACGCTGCCCTGGGCGCCGATGCCCGCGTTGTTGACCAGGACGTCAAGGCCGCCGAGGTCGGCGACCGCCGACGCCACGGCCGCGCGCACAGACGCGTCGTCGGTGACGTCCGCGCGGTAGGCGAGCAGCGGCTTGTCGACCGGCGACGGGTCCAGGTCGAGGACGGCGACCCGGGCGCCGCGCTCCGCCAGGAGGTCGGCGGTGGCCCGGCCGATGCCGGAGGCGCCGCCCGTCACCAGGGCTGTGATGCCCTCGAAGTCGCTCATACGGCCTGGCCCTTCTTCCGCTCGTCGAGGTCGGCGGCCCAGAACTCGCCGCCCGGGTAGGTGAATCGCGCCAGTGACTCGGGCCGCATGGCGGCCGAGAAGCCCGGCGCGGTGGGTGCCGTGTAGTGAGCCTGGCGGATCACCACCGGGTCGAGGAAGTGGTCGTGCAGATGATCGACGTATTCGATGACGCGGTCCTCGGTGGTGCCGGACAGGGCCACGTAGTCGAACATCGACAGGTGCTGGACCAGTTCGCACAGGCCCACGCCGCCCGCGTGCGGGCAGACCGGCACGCCGAACTTGGCCGCGAGCAGCAGGATCGCGAGGTTCTCGGGGACGCCGCCGACGCGGGCCGCGTCGATCTGGACGACGTCGAGTGCGCCGGCCTGGAGGAGCTGCTTGAAGACGATGCGGTTGTGCACGTGCTCGCCGGTGGCGACCTTCACGGGGGCGACGGCCCTGCGGACCGCCGCGTGGCCGAGGATGTCGTCCGGGCTGGTGGGCTCCTCGATCCAGTACGGGTCGAACTCGGCGAGGGCCTTGGTCCAGCGGATCGCCTCGTCGACGTCCCAGCGCTGGTTGGCGTCGACGGCCATGCGGATGTCCGGGCCGATGACGGAACGGGCGACGCGGCAGCGGCGGATGTCGTCCTCGAGGTCGGCCCCGACCTTCAGCTTGATCTGCCGGAAGCCGTCGGCGACGGCCCGGGCCGCGAGCCGGGTGAGCTTCTCGTCGTCGTAGCCGAGCCAGCCGGGTGAGGTGGTGTAAGCGGGGTAGCCGTGCTCCAGCAGCCGGGCCGTGCGCTCCTCGGCGCCCTGCCGGCCCCGGCGCAGCAGGGTCAGGGCCTCCTCGGGGGTGAGGGCGTCGGTGAGGTAGCGGAAGTCGATCTGGCGCACCAGCCATGCGGGCTCGGCCTCGGCGAGCAGCCGCCACAGCGGCAGGCCGGCGCGCTTGGCGGCCAGGTCCCACACGGCGTTGACGACCGCGCCGATCGCCATGTGCATCACGCCCTTCTCGGGCCCGAGCCAGCGCAGCTGGCTGTCGCCGATCAGGTCGCGGTTCAGGGTGGACGGGTCGGCGCACAGGTCGTCTGCCGAGCGGCCGATCAGGTGCCCGCGCAGCGCGTCGATCGCGGCGACCTGCACCTCGTTGCCCCGCCCGATGGTGAAGGCGAACCCGTGCCCCTCGTGTCCGTCGGCCGCGTCCGTGCGCAGGACGACGTAGGCCGCCGAGTAGTCGGGGTCCGGGTTCATCGCGTCGGAGCCGTCGAGCTCGCGCGAGGTGGGGAAGCGGATGTCGTGGGTGTCGACCGCGATGATGCGGGCGGGCGTCGAGGACACGGAGGGCCTTTCGGTTGCAGGGGGCGGGGGTGTCAGTCCTGGGCCCGGCCGGTGGTGACCCGGGCGATCATGAGGGCGACCAGGATGATCCCGCCGTAGATGGCCTGGATCCAGAACGACGGCACCTGCGCGAGGGTGAGCAGGTTCTGCACGACACCCAGAAGGAGTACGCCGGTCAGGGCGCCGAACATGGTGCCCTTGCCGCCGTCGAGGGCGATGCCGCCGATCACCGCGGCCGCGAACACCGTGAAGATCATGTTCTGGCCCTGGTTGGCGCTGATCGCGCCGACGTATCCGGTCTGCATGATGCCGCCGACCGCGGCGAGGACACCCGCGACCACGAACACGCCGAGCATGACGCGTTCCACCCGGATGCCCGCGGCCCGGGCCGCGTCCGCGTTGCCGCCGATGGCGTACAGGGCGCGTCCGACCCGGTGGTACTTCAGCACCAGCCCGGCGGCCGCGAAGGCGATCGCGGCGAGCCACACGGACAGCGGCACACCGAGGAAGGTGGTGGTGGCCAGCGAGTAGAAGCTGTCGGGCATCCCGAACAGCGTCTTGCCCTTGGTCGCACCGACCAGCAGTCCGCGCAGCACGATCAGCATCGCCAGCGTCACGATGAACGCGTTGAGCTTGAACTTCACGACCAGGATGCCGTTGAAGGCGCCGACGGCCGCGCCCGCGACGAGGATCGCCAACAGAGCAAGGGCGGCGGGAAGTTCGGTGCCCCAGCCGGACTGGGCCGCGGGCAGGACGAGCAGCGCGCCCACGGCGGGCGCGATACCGACGACCGATTCCAGGGACAGGTCGAACTTGCCGGTGATCAGCACGAGCGACTCGGCGAGCACCACCATCGCGAGGGCGGCGGAGGCACCGAGGATCGAGACGATGTTGCGCTCGGTGAGGAACGAGTCGTTGACGACGGAGCCGAGCACCAGGAGCAGCAACAGGGCGGGTACCAGGGCCAGTTCGCGGGCCCGGCGGAGCAGGACGGCCTTGGCGGCGCGCGGGTCGGTGGCTCGCGCGGGCGCGAGCGGCGGGGCCGCCTTGGTGTCAGCCATGGTCCACTCCTTCGATGGAGGCGATGAGCTCGTGGTCGCGCCAGCCCGCCGGGTGCTCGGCGACGACCCGGCCGTGGAAGAGGACGAGGACCCGGTCACAGCGCCTGAGGTCGTCGAGTTCGTCGGAGACGACGAGCACGGCGGTGCCGTCCTCGCGGGCGGTGTCGACGCGGGCGAGCAGGGACTCCTTGGACTTCACATCGACGCCCGCGGTCGGGTTGACGAGGACCAGGAGCCGCGGGTCGGAGGCGAGGGCCCTGGCCATGACGACCTTCTGCGCGTTGCCGCCGGACAGGTCCGAGACGGGCTGCTCGGGACCCGCCGCGTGGATGTCGAGGCGTTCGATCAGCGCGGTGGCGACATCGCGCCTGTGGTCGGTGCCGACGAAGCCGAAGCGGCCGAGCCGGTCCAGGACGCTGAGGGTGGCGTTGTCGCCGATGGACATGCCGAAGACCAGGCCCTGCTCGTGCCGGTCGCGGGGCACGAAGCCGACGCCGGCTTCCAAGGCCTTGCGGACGTCGCCGAACGGCAGCGGCTGTTCGTCCAGCCGGACCGTCCCGCTCGTGGGGGTGTGCAGGCCCGTGAACGACTCGGCGAGCTCGATCTTGCCGCTGGCGCTCGATCCGGCGAGTCCGACGACCTCGCCGCGCCGGACGGTGAGGTCGACGTCCTCGTACGCGGTCGAGGTGAGGCCGCTGACGTCGAGCAGGACGGAGCCACTGGCCCCGAGGGTCCGCTGCCGCTCGGCCTGGTCGGCGATCGTCTCCCCCGCCATGGCCTCCACCAGGGCCTGGCGCGGAAGCTCGGCGACCGGCGCCGTGGTGATCCAGCGGGCGTCGCGCAGGACCGTGACGGTCTGGCAGACCTCGTAGACCTCCTGGAGGTGGTGCGAGATGAACAGGAAGGTGACGCCCGAGTCCTGCAGGGCGCGCATGCGGGTGAACAGCCGCTCGATCTCCCGGTTGTCGAGCTGCGCGGTGGGTTCGTCGAGGATGATGAAGCGGGCGCCGAAGCTCAGCGCCCGGGCGATCTCCACCATCTGCCGGTCCTCGACCTTGAGGTCGGCGGTGCGGGCCTCGGGGTCGACGCGCACGTCCCAGGTGTCGAGGAGCCGGGCCGCCTCGGACTTCAGACGGCGCCAGCTGATGAACCCGCGCCTGAGCGGCTGCCGGTTGATGAACAGGTTCTCGGCGACGGTCAGTTCGGGGACGACCGTCGGGTGCTGGTAGACGCAGGCGACCTTGCGGCGCCAGGCGTCCCGGTCGGTGAGCGGGGGCGCGGGGTCGCCGTCGAAGCGGACGGTGCCCTCGTCGGGGGCTTCCAGGCCGGTGAGGATCCTGACCAGCGTCGACTTGCCGGCGCCGTTGCGGCCGACGAGGGCGTGGGACTCGCCCGGCAGGACAGAGAGCCGTCCGTCGGCGAGGGCGGTGGTGGGGCCGTACCGCTTGACGACGTCCCGTGCTTGAACGAGTGGCGTCGTCATTTGACCGTGTTGCCCCAGAGCTTGGGGTCGTCGACGTTGTCCTTCGTCACCAGCGGCGCGGGCAGCTGGTCCTCCAGGATGCCGCTGGGCAGCTTCACGATCGTCGAGTCGTGGTCCGTCGGGCCGGGCTTGAACTTCTTCCCCTGCATCGCCGCCTTGATGTAGTACATGCCGTACTTGGCGTAGGCGTCGGCGGGCTGGGAGACGGTCGCGTCGATCTCGCCCTTGCGGATCGCGTCGAACTCCTGCGGGATGCCGTCGTTGGAGACGATGGCGATGTGGCCCGGCTCCCCGGCCTTCTTCAGCATCTTCTTGGACTTGAGGGTCTGGAGGGTGGGCGCGAGGTAGACGCCGCCCGCCTGCATGTAGATGCCCTTGATGTCGGGGTTGGCGTTGAGGAGCGTGTCGAGTTTGGAAGCCGCCGTGTCGGACTCCCACTTGGCGGGGATCTCCAGGACCTTGAGCTTCGGGAAGTTCTTCTTCACGCAGGCGCGGAACGCCTCGGAGCGGTCGCGGCCGTTGACCGAGGCGAGGTCGCCCATGATCTGCACGACCTTGCCGGAGGTGATGTGCTCGCCGAGGTACTGGCAGGCCTTCTCGCCGTACGCCACGTTGTTCGCTCGGACCACCATCGCGACCTTGCCCTTGTCGGGCGCCACGTCCACGGCGACGACCGGTACGCCCTTGCGCTCGGCCTGGTCGAGGCCCGCCTCGATGGCGGCGCTGTCCAGCGGGGCGACGACCAGGCCCTCGACGCCCTGGTTGAGCTGGTTGTTGATGTCGGTGATCTGTTGCGAAGGGTCGCTGTTGGAGTTGACGGTCTTCATCGCGTCCACGCCCTCGGACTTCGCCATTTTGGGCACGTAGTCGTTGTACGACTGCCAGAACGGCGAGGTCAGCAGAGGCAGGACGACGCCGACCTTGCCGCTGCCGTCCCCGCCGCCGGCACCGGAGGCGCCGGTGTCCTTGGTACTGCCGCACGCGGCGAGCACCAGGGAGGCACCGGCGGCCAGCGCCACCGCGCCGACGGTCCGGGACCTGTTCCGCTTCCGCACTGTGCTTCCGGGCATCTCAGGGGGCTCCCATCGACCGGTGTTCGAGCAGATGACCGCATACTTATCAGACCACTCCCTCGCCGGAACACCCTTCTACGGCATATTTTCCCGCTCCGGGCTCATAGTGGTCCGACCACCTCGCTGGTTAGACTGCGCCGGAGCCTGTGATCGGAGGAACGGCGTGGACGACGAGACGGCCCCGCAGAAGGGCACCGTGACGCAGCGCGCCATCGAGCGGATCAAGGCGATGATCGGCGAGGGCCGGCTGGAGCCGGGCCAGCGGCTGCCGACCGAGCGTGATCTGGCCGCCCAGCTCGGCATCTCCCGCAGCTCGATGCGGGAGGCGATCCGCGCGCTCACGGTGCTGGGCGTACTGGAGGCCCGGCACGGCTCGGGCATCTACGTCACCCAGCTGGAGGCCGGGGACCTGCTGGAGACGTTCGGCGTCGTGGCGGACCTGTCGCGCGGTCCGCGTCTGGTGGAGCTGCTGGAGATCCGGCGGATCCTGGAGTCGACGGCGACCGCGCTGGCCGCCGCCCGGATCACCGACGACCGGCTGGCCGAGGTCGAGAAGCATCTGGCGGCGATGAACGCCACGGACGATCCGGAGGAGATCCTCGCCCACGACCTGGCCTTCCACCGGGAGATCGCGGCGGCGGCGGGCAACGAGACCATGGCCGCGATCCTGGAGGGCCTGTCCTCGCGGACGTTCCGGGCCCGGGTCTGGCGCGGCTACCAGGAGGAAGGCGCCTTCGAACGCACCCGTCGTGAACACGCCGCGATCCACCGCGCCCTGGCCGCCCACGACCCGGAGGCGGCCCGCGCGGCGGCGGCCGCGCACGTGGGCGAGGTGGAGGAGTGGCTGCGGGCGCAGCTCGGGCCCTAGGCCGTGTCCCACTCGGGACCGGCCCAGGGCCCGGTGCGCCGTCCTACTTGAACTGACCGGCCTGGTAGTCGCCCGCCGGCTGCTCGAGCATGACGTTCAGCCGGTTGGCGGTGTTCATGAAGCCGATCAGGGTCACGAGGGCGGCGAGCTGCTCCTCGTCATAGTGCTTGGCGGCCCGCTCCCAGACCTCGTCCGGGACGCCGCCGGCCCCGTCCGCGATACGGGTCCCCTGCTCGGCCAGCTCCAGCGCGGCCCGCTCGGCCTCGGTGTACACCGTGGCCTCCCGCCAGGCCGCGACCAGATGGAGCCGTACGGAGCTCTCGCCCGCCGCGGTCGCCTCCTTGGTGTGCATGTCGATGCAGACCGCGCATCCGTTGATCTGGCTCACGCGGAGCGAGACCAGTTCCCGGGTGGCGGCCGGCAGTGGTGACTCCACGACCAGCCGCCCGAGGGCGGTGAACTGCTTGATGACCTTTCCGGCGCCGGGAAGGGCGAAGACGTTCAGACGCGCGTTCATGGTGAACTCCTGAGTCGCTGTCGTTGCGTACACCCCTATGAGTCAGCGGCTCACCGAGATGTGACATCGACAGTTGTGACCTGCGTCACCGGCTATCCGCGTCGCAGCCGCAGCGTCATCAGCTCGAACGGGCGCAGCCGCACCGCGATCCGCCCGTCTTGGACCTCCGGTGCCGTCGCCTCGGCCAGCGGTCGTTCCAGCAGGTCGGTGACCGCCACGCCCGCGACCTCGAACCCGGCCGTGAGCGTGGCGCGCGTCCGGCCGCCGAAGGCCTCGTGGAACCGCACGACGACGTCCCCGCTGCCGTCGTCGGCGAGCTTCACCGCCGTGACGACCACGGCGTCCTGGTCGGCCGTCAGCAGCGGCGCCACCTCTGCGGCACCGGTGAGCCGCCGTTCCGGCACGTTGATCCGCCAGCCCTCGCGCACCGCGTCGGCGATGCCCGCGCCCGGCACGAGCGCGTGCCGGAAGCGGTGGACGCCCTGATCGGTCTCCGGGTCGGGGAAACGCGGGGCGCGCAGCAGGGAGACGCGCACGGTCGTGGTCGTGCCCTGGTCGCCGTCGGTGCGGACCGTGCGGGTCACGTCGTGGCCGTACGTCGAGTCGTTGACGAGCGCCACGCCCCAGCCGGGCTCCTCCAGGTGGACGAAGCGGTGGTTGCACGCCTCGAACTTGGCGGCCTCCCAGGAGGTGTTGGTGTGGGTGGGCCGGTGGTAGTGCCCGAACTGGGTCTCGGACGCGTACCGTTCGGCGTGCACGTCGAGCGGGAAGGCGAGCTTGAGGAACTTCTCCGTCTCGTGCCAGTCGACCTCCGTGTCCACCGTCAGCCGCCGCTCCCCCGGCGCGAGGGACAGCAGCTGGGTGACACGGGAGGCGCCGAAGGTCCGTACGATCCGCACGCCGTTCCCGTCCGGCACGACCTCGTCCGCGTCGGTGAGGTCGGTGACCGTGTTGCGGTAGAACTCGTCGACGTCCCAGGCGTCCCACATGTTCGGGAAGTCGGGGTGCAACTGGAGGAGGTTGGCGGCCCGGCCCGGGGCGACGGTCTCGCGGTCGGCTTCGATGTCGTACACGGACGTCACGAGTCCCCGGGCGTCGATCTCGACCCTGAGCAGGCCGTTGCCCAGGACGAACCCGCCCTCGGCCCGTGGGGACAGCCCGGCAGGGCTCGGCAGCCGCGCGGCACCGGCACCGCCGGCGGGGATGCCGGCCCGGCTGTGGGGTGCCGAGTTGAACACGAGGTCCCGCGTGCCTTCCCCCGCCAGCGCCCGCTGAGCCGCGTCGATGATCCCGGTCAGCTCCTCGGCCACCCTTTCGTACGTCCGCCGGGCCTCCCGGTGCACCCAGGCGATGGACGAACCGGGCAGGATGTCGTGGAACTGGTGCAGCAGCACCGTCTTCCAGACGCGGTCCAGGTCCTCGTACGGGTAGGGGAAGCCGGTGCGTACGGCCGCCGTGGCCGCCCACAGTTCGGCCTCCCGGAGCAGGTGCTCGCTGCGGCGGTTGCCCTGCTTGGTCTTGGCCTGGCTGGTGAGGGTGGCGCGGTGGAGTTCGAGGTAGAGCTCGCCGACCCACACCGGCGGCTCGGGGTACTCGGCGGCGGCCTTCTCGAAGAAGGCCTGCGGGGTCTCCCAGGTCACCGTCGCCGAGCCTTCGAGGTCGCGCAGGCGCGCCGCCTTGGCGACCATCTCGCGGGTGGTGCCCCCGCCCCCGTCACCCCAGCCGGTGGGGGCGAGGGAGTGGCGGGCGACGCCCTTGTCCTTGAAGTTGCGGGCCGCGTGGGCGATCTCGCCGCCCTTCATGGAGCAGTTGTAGGTGTCGACGGGCGGGAAGTGCGTGAAGATCCGCGTACCGTCGATGCCCTCCCACCGGAAGGTGTGGTGGGGGAACTTGTTCGTCTGCGACCAGGAGATCTTCTGTGTCAGCAGGTACTTGGAGCCCGCCGCCTTGATGATCTGCGGCAGTCCGGCGGCGAAGCCGAAGGTGTCGGGCAGCCAGGCCTCGTCGTTCTCGATGCCGAACTCGTCGAGGAAGAACCGCTTGCCGTGCACGAACTGCCGGGCCATCGCCTCCGAGCCCGGCATGTTGGTGTCCGACTCCACCCACATGCCGCCGGCCGGCACGAACCGACCGTCGGCCACGGCCTTCTTCACCCGGGCCCACACCTCGGGCCGGTGGTCGCGCACCCAGGCCCACTGCTGCGCTTGCGACATGGCGAAGACGAACTCCGGCTCGTCGTCGAGCAGCGCGGTCATGTTGGAGGTCGTCCGGGCCACCTTGCGCACGGTCTCGCGCAGCGGCCACAGCCACGCCGAGTCGATATGGGCGTGACCGACGGCGCTGATGCGGTGGGCGGAGGGAGCGGCGGGGGTCGCCAGGACGTCGGTGAGCCGCGAACGGGACCGGGCCGCCGATCCGTTGACGTCCTGGAGGTCCAGGGCGTCCAGCGCCTTGTCCACGGCCCGGAGGATCTCCCAGCGGCGGGCCGACTCCACCGGCAGCTCGGCCATCAGCTCGCCGAGCACCTCCAGATCGATCACGAGCTGCCACACGGTCTCGTCGAACACCGCGAGATCCATGCGGGTGAGGGTGTACTGCGGCTCGGTTCCGGCGGTCTCCTTGTCGCCCAACCGCGTCGGCAGGAAGGGGTGGTAGTCGAGGATGACGGGGTTGGAGGCGGCCTCGATGTGCAGACGCACCTGCTCACCACCCTCGACGGGCGCGCCGACGCGCACCCACTGGTTGCGCGGGTTGAGGCCCTTCACCGGGGTGCCGTCGGGCCGGTAGACCAGGCCCTCGCACTGGAAGCCGGGCATGTTCTCGTCGAAGCCGAGGTCGAGGATCGCCTCGACGGTCTTCCCGGCCCACGCCTCGGGGACGGTGCCGGTGACACGGAACCAGCTGGTGCCCCAGGGAGCACCCCACCGGGCGCCCGTCTCGATGGGCTCGGGCTCGGCCGCGAGTCCCTCGGCGACCGGCACCGGTTCGCCGGGCGCGTGCCACACCGCCACCTCCAGCGGCACGGACTCGGGGTACACGGCGGGGCGGACGCGCTCGTCGAGGACGCGCTTGAGGCGGGCTTCGACCAGGCTGCGGTCGTCATGCATGCGGAGTGCTCCCTAGAGGGGTGGTTACCAGGGGTGGGTCAGGGTCGAGGGTGCCGACGAGGTGTAGAGCTCCCCCACGGCACGCACTTCGAACCGTGCGGCCCGCTCGCCCTGCTCGGGCTTCAGGCCAGCGACGAAGAACGCCCGCTGGCAGGTGCCGCCGAGAAAGCGGCGGGTGCCGTCGGGAAGGAGGCGGTGCAGCGAGTAGTGGCGTACGGCGCCGGGGGCCGGGTTCCACGCCAGGCGCAGGTCACCACCGGCCGCGGCGCTCACGCGCAGCCCCGTGGGGGCGGCCGGGGTGGCCTGGGGCGCGGTGCGGACGGCGAGTCCACCGATCCGCCACCGCACCGGGCCGCCACCGTCCGCCGGTGTG
Source organism: Streptomyces sp. NPDC044719 (assembly GCF_056433405.1). Taxonomy (NCBI): domain Bacteria; kingdom Bacillati; phylum Actinomycetota; class Actinomycetes; order Kitasatosporales; family Streptomycetaceae; genus Streptomyces; species Streptomyces sp. NPDC044719. The sequence continues at coordinate 126,274 of NZ_JBWKHE010000002.1, read as the reverse complement.
AGCCGCACGCCGATCGCGTGCGCGGTGCCGGTCAGGCCGGTGAGGCGCACGGTCGAGGTCTGCCAGGTGCCGGCCGAGTCGACGGGGAAGTACGTGTACGGGGGTGTCGCCCCCGGCGTGTCCGGATCGGCGGTGGCGACGGCCAGTTCGACGTTCACACGGCCGGAGTCGGTCCGGTGGGTCAGTTCGACGACCGTGTCGGCGCTGAGCGGCAGCCGGGTGGCGTACAGATCCAGGACGGCGGGTTCGTCGAGGTCGCCGTCGGCCAGCACACTGCTTCCGCCCCGCCAGGCGTCCTCGAAGTCGAAGTTAACGGCCGGGCGGCGGCCTTCGGTGTGCACGACCCAGCGCCGGGACGGCAACCGGTCCTGGAGCCCGAGGTGGTTCCAGGGCGCGTCCGACGTCACCTCGCCGTTCTCGTACCAGCGCAGCCCGTGCCCGGTGTTGAACACGCTGGCGAAGGGCACCGAGGTGACCGTGGAGCGGTCGGCGACGGACACGGCGGGCGCCCGCCAGCTGTCGGTGCCGTCCGGCCGGGACGGGTCGAGGGAGCGTCCGGTCCAGAACCGGTCGTCGGCGGCGTGGAAGGCGGCTGGACCCCGCTGGTCGGAGGGCAGGTGGTTGCGCGTCCACTCGGGCCGGTAGAGGCCGACCGACGCGATGTGCGTCTGGTTGGCGGGCACGATCGCGTCCCACCGCACGGAGGAGTTCCAGCCGTTCGCCTCGACGTCGACGCCCGCCCACAACTCGTAGCGGCTGCGGCCGAGTTGCTCCGCCCGCTGCCCCGAGGAGGCCAGACTGCCCGCCGACCAGCGGAAGTCGACGAACATGTCGTCGCAGGTCCGGAAGAACGCCTCGTTCTGCGCGTTCAGCGCGCCCTGCCAGCTCACCGAGCCGTTCACCGTCATCGCGTCGTACCAGGTGACCCGCTGTCCCCTGGCCGCCGCGAGCGACTTCAGCTCCCGTACGAAGCTCAGCATGTCCCGGCCGAGCGCGGCGTCGCCTCCTGCGGTCTCGGCGTTGACGAACCATCCGTCGAACCCGTATGCCTCGGCGACCGCGACCAGCCGCGCGGCGAGGGGATGGCGCCCGGCGGCGTCCTTCTGCACCAGGTCGCGGGTCCAGCGCAGTTGACCGCCGTAGGCGACGGGCGGCAGGAAGACATTGCCGAGGACGGGCACGCCGTGCCGGTGGGCGGCGTCGACGATCGGCGCGTTCGGGGCGAGGATCAGCCCCTCGCCCGACGAGCCGCCCCAGAACACCAGCTCGTCGATGTAGGCCCAGTGGGTGAGGGCGTAGTAGTCGGCGGTTGCCGAGCCCTGGGAGGGGTTGCTCGCCGTCGGCCCGAAGGAGACCAGGGACTGGACGCGGGCCTGGCCGGCGCGGGCGGTCGGGTTGGCGGGGGCCGGGGTGAAGCGGGCGGCCAGGGGCACGGACGCGGCGTTGCAGGCGAGGTCCGGGTCGGTCTCGGCACGCCAGGACTTCAGGCTGCGCCAGGTGATACCGGGGCCTGGACTGCCCGCGGGGAGGGAGTCCGGGTACCAGTAGGACGCGTAGGGCTGGGTCGCGGCGGCTTTCTGGGCCGCCGTGGCCGGCACCGAGGGGAGCAGGGCGGCCGCGGCGCCGGCGAGCAGGACGGTGCGTCTGGTGGGTGTCACGAGCGGGTGCCTCCTGGTGGGTGGGGAAGTACCTGGTCGGGAGTGACGACCTCGGTGATGCCTCGCGCGGCCAGGTGTTCCTGGTCGGCGGCGCGCACATCGAGGACGGTGGTGGGGCGGGCTCCGTCGGCGACCAGCCGGAAGAAGGCGTCGAAGACGGGACCGCCGGGGGCGCAGAGCGAGCGGACGGCAGGGTCGGCGGGGACGACCAGCGCCGTCGTACGGGCCGGGGGTGCCTGCGACGGTCCGCGCGCCGCCCGTTCCAGCGCCCGGGCGATGTCCTTGGGCTTGCGGTCGTTGGTCAGCAGGCCGAGTCCGTACTCCAGTTCCGGGAAGTCGGCGAGGTCGCGGGACACGTCGTGGGAGCACCACCAGGTGATGCCCCACAGGCCGGGGCAGTCCAGGGCGTTCGCCACGGTGGCCTCGGTGAAGGCGGCGGCGTGCTCGGCCGGGACCAGGGGCGCGGGCGCGCCGACCTCCTGGAGCCAGACCGGCCGGTGCGGGTCGCCGGCCCAGGCCTTGCTCAGCTCGACGAGGTACGCGGCATGGTGTTCGGTCGGGACGGAGGTGCGGCCATGGCGCTGGGCCGTGCCGTTGAACACCCAGGAGTGCACGGCCGTGACGGCACCGTGCCGGGCGGCCTGGCCCGGGGTGAAGGGCTGGTCGTCCTGGTACCAGGTCGCGTCGTACTCGGCGTGCAGGTGCAGCCGGCCCGGGGCGCCCTCCTCGCAGGCGGCGAGCATGCGCGCGAGCCAGCTGTCGATCTCGTCGGACGTGGCCCGGTCGGGGTCCGGATGGGGCCCGGACGAGAACTGGTTGACCTCGTTGCCGAGGGTCATGCCGATGAAGTTGGGCCGGCCGGCGAGGGCGGCGGCGAGGGTGCGCAGGAGGTTCTCCTGGCCGTCGAGGACGTCGGGGTCGGTGAAGAGGTTGCGCCGGTGCCAGGTCCGGGTCCAGGCGGGCAGGAAGTCGAAGCTGCTCAGGTGCCCCTGGAGGCCGTCCACGTTGACGTCGAGGCCGCGTTCGGCGGCGGCGTCGGCCAGTGCGACGAGCTGCTCGACGGCCCGGGGCCGGATCAGGGTGCGGTTGGGCTGGAAGTACGGCCAGAGCGGGAAGACCCTGACGTGGTCGAGGCCGAGCGCGGCGATCGAGTCCAGGTCGGCGCGGACGGAGTCGAGGTCGAAGTCGAGCCAGTGGTGGAACCACCCCTCGCTGGGGGTGTAGTTGACGCCGAAGCGCACGGCTGGAGACATGCGGTGTCCTTGCGGTCCGTGGGGGAGGTTCAGCCCTTCACCGCGCCCTCGCCCACGCCGCGGAAGAAGTACCGCTGGAGGCAGGCGAAGAGGGCGATCAGCGGTGCGACGGCGATGATCGTGCCCGCGGCCACGAGGCGCTCGTCGTTGGCGAAGGTGCCGTGCAGATAGTTGAGGCCGATGGTCAGCGTGAACTTGGACGGGTCGCTCAGCACGATGAGTGGCCACAGGAAGTCGTCCCAGGCGCCCATGAAGGCGAAGATCGCGACGACGGCGAGGGTGCCCTTCACCGACGGCAGGGCGATGCGCAGGAAGCGCTGCCAGACGTTGGCGCCGTCGACGAAGGCCGCTTCCTCGATCTCGTAGGGCAGGTTGAGGAAGGCGTTGCGCATCAGCAGCACGTTCATCGCGCCGACGCAGCCGGGCAGCACCACGCCGATCAGGGTGTTGTTGAGGCCGAGCTCCCGCATGGTCGTGAACTGGGCGATGATGATGCCCTCGACGGGCACGAGCATCGCCAGGATGAAGGCCAGGGTGGCGACGCGGCGGCCCCGGTAGCGGAGCCGGGCCAGGGCGTAGCCGGCGAGGGCCGCGCCGACGCAGTTGGTGACGACGTTGGCGGTGGCGACCTTCAGGGAGTTGAGGGCGTAGTCCCAGACGGGGATGGTGTCGGCGACCCGCTCGTAGTTGTGCAGGGTCGGATCGCCCGGCAGGAACGTCGGCGGGGAGCTGTAGATGTCCTCGGTGGGGCCCTTGAGGGAGGTGGACAGCTGCCACAGGAACGGGCCGATGGTCAGGGCCAGTACGGCGAGCAGCAGGACGTAGCGCAGGGCGAGTTCCCACACCCGGACGCGGCGGCCGTGCTCGTCGGTGATCCGGGGTTCGCGGACGGCACTCGCCGCTTCAGGGATTCGGGGCTTCTCGAGGACGCTCACGAGTCCTCCTTCCGGTCGGCGCGCAGCACCAGCAGCATCAGGGCGACGGTGACGGCGAAGACGACGACGGAGATCGCGGAGGCGTAGCCGACGCGGCCGGTCAGACCGGTGCCGGTGCGCTGGACGAGCATGACGAGGGTGGTGTCCTCGCCCGCCGGTCCGCCGCTCGGCCCCGCCAGCAGGTACACCTCGGAGAACACCTTGAACGCGGCGACCGAGGAGAGCGCGCCGACCAGCACCATGGTGGAACGGACGGCGGGGACGGTGACGGTCAGGAAACGGCGCACCGCGCCCGCCCCGTCCACGGCGGCGGCCTCGTGCAGCTCGCGCGGCACGTTCCCCAGCGCCGCCAGATAAATGATCATGTAGTAGCCGAGGCCCTTCCACACGGTGACGGCCATGGCGCTCAGCAGGAGCAGCCACTGGTCGCTGAGGAAGCCGACCGGGCCGGCACCGAGGGTCTCCAGGAGGGCGTTGACCAGTCCGCGGTCGTCGAGCAGCCACACCCAGATCAGCCCGACCACGACGATCGAGGCGACGACCGGGGTGTAGAAGGCGGACCGGAAGAAGGTGATGCCGGGGAGGTTCTTCTGCACGAGCAGGGCGAGCAGCAGCGGCAGCACGACGAGTGGGGGGACGACCCCGAGGACGTAGAGCGTGCTGTTGCGCAGGCCGGTCCAGAACATGTCGTCCTGGAGCAGTTCCCGGAAGTTGGCGAGCCCCACGAACCGCCCGGGGATCAGGGTGCGGCGGTCGGTGAAGGCGTTGACCAGCGTGGAGACGAACGGGTAGAGGACGAAGGCGCCGGTGACGAGCAGCCCAGGAGCGGCGAACAGCCAGGGGCTGGTGGGCAGTTGGCGCCGTACCCGGGAGATGCCGGTGAGAGCCATCGTGGGTCAGCCCTGCTGCTGCAGGAGCCGGTCGCACTCCTTGACAGCGTTGTCGAGAGCTTCCTTCGGGCTCTGCTTGCCTTGCAGCGCCTTGGCGATCTGGTTGCGCAGCGCGATCTTCATCTGCTCGCTGAACAGCACCGGCGTGTAGTTGACCGCCGTCTTCAGGGACTTGGCGGCGGCCACCCGCACGCGCGTCTCGTCGGTTCCGTCCTCCTTGGTGAAGTACGGGTCGTCCAGCGAGCCCGCGGTGCTCGGGAAGATGGCGACCTTCTTGGCGAACGACATCTGGTGGGCCGCGTCGGTGACGAAGTGCGCGAAGGCGACGGCAGCGGGCTTCCGCTTCGACTGCGAGTTGACCATCACGCCCATCACGTACATGTTGACGTGCCCGGTGCTGGTGATCTGGTCGGTGATGCCGATGTTCTTGTACAGGCTCGGCGCCTGCTTCTTGAAGTTGCCGAGATCCAGGGCGCTGCCGGGGTTCATGGCGACGGCGCCGGTGAGGAACTTCTTGCCGGACGACTCCGGGGTGGCGGTCAGCGCCTGCGGGTCGAGGGCCTTCGCGTCGTACAGCTCCTTGTACTTGGTGAGGAGTCGCACGCCCTTGTCGTCGTTGAAGGAGAAGGCGGTGCCCTCCTTGTTCATCAGTTGCACGCCGTAGCGGCCGAAGTCCTCGATGGTGGGCACGTTGGCGAGGGTGGCGACCTTGCCGCCGCTCTTCTCCGCCATCTCCAGGCCGGCGGAGAAGACTTCGTCGTACGTCTTCGGCGGCTGCTCCGGGTCGAGCCCGGCCTCCTTGAACAGGGTCTTGTTGTAGAAGAGCGGGCCGGTGTTGAGGTACCAGGGGAAGGCGTACGTACCGGTCATGCCCGGTATCTGATGGCCCGCCCAGGCGCCCGGCAGGTACTCCTTCTGGTACTGCGGCGCGGCCTTGTCCAGGTCGAGGGCGAGTCCGGCCTTGGCGAGCGGGGCGACGAGGTCCGGGGAGACGTTGACGACATCGGGCAGGGTGCCGCCCGCCGCGTCGGCGCTGATCTTGTCGGCGTAGCCCTCGGCGGGCTGGTCGACCCACTTCACCTTGGTTCCGGGGTACTTCTTCTCGAACTCGGCGATCAGGCCCTCGAAGTACGGCTTGAAGTTGGCGCGCAGATTCCACGTCTGGAACGTGATGTCGCCCTCGACCTTGCCCGAGGCGTCGCTCGAACCGCCTCCGTCGCCCCCGGAACCGCAGGCGCTCAGGGGCAGCAGGACAGCGACGGCAGCGGCGGCGAAGGCTCTGCGGGAGATGCGCACGGTGACCGGCTCCTTCGAAGGCAGGGTGGGAGAGGGCGGCGGAAATGGCGCCGGGCCAGACCTTGCATCGTTCTCTTCGGGGAAGTCAATGGATTCTGCTCAGCTAAAGTCTTTAGTTGGGCATACCCGCAGGTCAACGAGGAGTCAGGCGACTTCTTGTGTTCGATCACTAATGCGCTTTAGGGTAGGGAAGCTCAAGCGCATTAGTGCACAGCGTGAGTCGAATGGAGAAGCAAGCGTGGGAAAGCGCTCACCGGCGCGCCGGCCGACGATGAAGGACATCGCCCGGCGGGCCGGGGTCTCCGAGAGCGCGGTCTCCTTCGCGCTCAACGGCAGGCCCGGGGTCTCCGAGGTCACCCGGGACCGGGTGCGCCGGGTCGCCGAGCAACTGGGCTGGCGGCCCAGCACGGCGGCGCGCGCCCTGTCCGGGGAGGGCGCGGCGACGGTCGGCTTCGTCCTGGCCCGGCCGGCGGGCACGCTGGGCGTGGACTCGTTCTTCCTGCAACTGGTCTCCGGTATCCAGGAGGTGCTGGCCGAGCGTCATCTCGGTCTGCTGTTCCAGATCGCCGAGGACATCGACGACGAGTGCGCGGTGTACCGGCGGTGGTGGGCCGAGCACCGGGTGGACGGTGTGCTGGTCGTCGACCCGCGCACCGACGACCCCCGGCCCGGCCTCCTCGACGAACTCGGGCTGCCCGCCGTGGTGATCGGCGGTGCCCCGGACGAACGGCACCCGGGCCTTTCGACGGTGTGGGCGGACGACGCGGGCGCGATGGCCGCTGTGGTGGACGGGCTGTACGCGCTCGGCCATCGGCGGATCGCGCACATCGCCGGGCTGCCCGGGCTGGCCCACACCGAGCGCCGCATCCGGACGCTGCGCGCGGAGGCCGAGCGCCGGGGCCTGTCGGAGGTGCAGTCGGTGCCGACCGACTATTCGGACGAGGCGGGCGCGGCCGTCACCCGCCGGGTCCTGGACGGTCCCGCCGCCCCGACGGCCCTGATCTACGACAACGACGTGATGGCCGTCGCCGGGGTCGCCGCCGCGACCGAGCTCGGCTACGCGGTGCCTGCCGACGTGTCGGTGGTGGCCTGGGAGGACTCCGCCCTGTGCCGTCTGGTCAAACCGTGGCTGTCCGCGCTGTCCCGGGACAGCGTCGAGTTCGGCCGCACGGCGGCCGGGGAACTGACCGCCCTCCTCGACGGCGGGCCGGCCCGGGCGGTGCGGGTGCCGGTACCGCGGCTGATCGAGCGGGACAGTACGGGGGTGGCGCGGGGCACCTGAGCCTGCCCGGGCCGGGCGGCAGGGACCTGCCCTCCTGGGCCCGGCGGAGTCACAATGGACCGTATGCGGCTACGGGGTACCGCCTGGGCCACCGCCGGGCTGCTGCTGGCCGTCGCGACCGGCTGCACCGGCGGTGGGGACGAAGGCGCGCCCGAGAGCGCTCCGGCGTCGGAAACGGCCGAGGCCGCTGAAACCTCGGCCCCCGCCACGAGCGAACCACCTCGCGGCACGCCCTCCCCCACCCCCTCAGCCGCCGACCCCGTCTCCCTCCCCGCCCTGATGCGTCGCGAGCACACCGGCTCCGGGCTGCGTCTCGGCGACGTGCTCGACCGGAACTCCGCCTACACCCGTTACGCCGTCACGTACGAGGCCAACTGCCTGACGATCTCCGGGATCATGAACATCCCGGAGGGCGAGGGCCCCTTCCCGGCGCTCGTGCTGGCGCACGGGTACATCGACCCGGACGTCTACTTCAGCGGCCAGGGCATGCCACGCGAGCAGGACCGCCTGGCCCGCGACGGCTATGTCGTGCTGCACACCGACTACCGCAACCACGCCCGCTCCGGCAAGGACCCCGAGAACGACGAGAACCTGCGGCTCGGCTACACCGAGGACGTCATCGGCGCCGCCCTGGCCCTGCGCGACTCGGGGCGCCCGGAGATCGACGGCGACCGCCTCGGTCTGTTCGGCCGGTCGATGGGCGGCGGAGTCGTGTACAACACGCTGGTCGTGGCGCCCGGTCTCTTCGACGCGGCCGTGGCGTACGCGCCGGTGAGCGCGCGCCCGCAGGAGAACATCGACCAGTTCCAGCGGCCCGACGGCGACCCTCTGGTGGCCGAGATCGAGGAGAAGCACGGCACTCCCGAGGAGGACCCGGACTTCTGGCGCGGCGTCTCGCCCCTCACCTACGCCGACCGCGTGAGCGATCTCCTGCTGATCCAGCACGGCACAGCGGACGACACCTGCCCCCTCGCCTGGTCGCGGGAGGTCTCCCGTACGTTCGAGGAGGCCGGCAAGGACGTCGAGCTCCGCACCGTCGCCGGCGAGGGGCACACGTTCGGGCCGCGGTGGGCCTCGGAAATGGACGTCACCGAGGCCTTCTTGGCACGCCACCTGCGCTGAGCGCGTTCAGACCCGGGATCGGTACAGCCCGAACTCCGCGATCCGTACAACCCCTCGCGCCCCGGTCACCCGGACCCGCCACCGCCGGGCCCGCACGGCCCTGGGCAGCAGCAGGATGCGGCAGGCGCCGACGGCCCCCGCCCGGGCCACCTCCCCCCAGCCGCCGTCGCGATACGCCTCCACCACGAAGCTCTCCACCTGCTGGCCGTACCTGATGTCCTCCGCCAGCCGGACCCGGTCCACCTCCCGCTCCCGGCCGAGGTCGACGGTGACCCGGCCCGGCGAGCCGCTGGTGCGGGCACCGTGCGCCAGGTCCTCGGGCAGTTCGCGGTCGATGCGCTCACGGAACTCCCGCAGGCGTGTGACGTCGGCGGCGGGCAGCAACCCCTCGGTGTCCGGCGGGATGTTGAGGAGCAGTACCGAGTTCCGGCCGACGGAGCGGAAGTAGATGTCCGCCAACTGCTCGACGCTCTTGGGCTGCTGGTCGGCGTGGTAGAACCAGCCGTCCCGGATCGACACGTCGCACTCGGCGGGCCACCACTGGAGGTAGTCGGCGACGGGCCGGGCCGCGACCAGAGCGTCCCGGCTGCCCATGTCGGGGGCGTCGTAGGAGAGGGCGTAGTCGGTCCGTCCGTAGTCCTTCTCCTGGACGGGAACGACGCTCCACTCGTCCTCCCGGGCCAGCCCGCCCTCGTTGCCGACCCAGCGGACGTCCGGCCCCGTCACGGCGACGACGGCGTCCGGGGCGAGGGACCGCACGAGGGCGTACCAGCTGTCCCAGTCGTACTTCTCGACCTTGTCCGGGGGGATGTGCCCCTGGGCCCCGTCGAACCACACCTCGTCGACCGGGCCGTACTCGGTGAGCACCTCGTAGAGCTGGTTGAGCATATGGGCGCCGTAGTCGGTCGCGGGGAGCGTGTACGAGCGGGAGGGGGTGCGGTCGTCGCCGTCGACGAGGGTGGGAATCGTGCGGTCGGCGCGGGCGCTGCCGTTGGCGTACACACCGTGCAGGTACTGGTTCTCGTCGGCGGGCGAGATGTAGACGCCGACCTTGATGCCGTGCCGCCGCATGGAGTCGGCGAAGTCGCGCAGGACGTCACCCCGGCCGTCGCGCCAGCTGCTCGACGCCACCGTGTGGCCGGTGTAGCGGGAGGGGTAGAGGACGAAGCCGTCGTGGTGCTTGACGGTGAGGATGGCCAGCTTGAAGCCGCCGTCGCGCAGGGCGCGGGCCCACTGGTCGGTGTCGAGGCCGGCCGGCTGGAAGACGTCCGGGTCCTCGTCGCCGGTGCCCCATTCCAGGCCGGTGAAGGTGTTCACGCCGAAGTGCAGGAAGGCGGTGCGCTCCAGACGCTGCCAGGCGATCTGCCCTGCGGTGGGGCGTACTTGGGAGGCCTTGCGGACCAGGTCCTCCGGAGTGTCGTCGGGGCCGACGGGGATGCGGCTGCGACGAGGATCCGGCGGGGCCGCGAGTGCGGGTGCCGTCATGCCGGCGGTCGCGGCGAGGACGGCGGCTGATGCGACGAACACACGTCGGGACACGGCCATGGCGACGACTCCTCAGGTCAGCTGCCAGACGGCGGGGGTGCGCTGGTCGGGCGGGTACTGCGCGATCCGGCCGTCGTCCGTCGCACTCACCGTCATCCGGGTGATGGCGTTGACGAGCCGGTAGCCGCCTTCGCCGGCCGGCTCCAGCGCCCAGCGCTGGAGGGTGCCGGCGGGGTCACAGGTCTGCGGCGTCACCTCGACGCCCGGCTGGAGGGGCACGTTGAGCGTGAGCTTCCCGCCCCGCACCTCCAGACAGCCGTCCTGGGTCCGCAGGGTGACGTAGCCGTCGGCCGTGCGCCGGACGGCGGCGGTGAAGGACCTGCCGGACGCCCGGAACGTGTACGTCCCGTCCGCGACCGGCACCCGGGTCAGGTCACGGAAGCCGGGCGCCTGGCCCACGGCCGTACCGCGCTTGGTGAACCCGTCGTAGGTGGCGTCGGGGTGCGGGTCGCCCCAGGTGGCCTGGGCGATGTGCCGCAGGGCGGGCCACAGGGCGACGGCCACCTCGTTCTCGGTCTCCCCGCGGCCGTTGTCGGGCCACAGGCTGATCTTCGCGCCGGTGATGCCTTCGCTGGAGGTGAGTTTCTCGCCCTCGAAGATGCGCGGGTCCCAGCTCTGGTCGTAGAGCGCCTCGGTGTCGGTGTGGAAGCCGCCGCGGACGAGGTAGAGCGCGTACGCCGCGTTCATCAAGGGGTGGCCGTCGGCGATGAGTTGACTCGGCTTGACGGCCACGTTCAGCCAGTGCTCGACCGTCGTACCGGCCGCGACCGGCACGGTGTTGGCGCCGGTGAGCCCGTCGTTCCAGATGCGCAACCGCTTGCCCTTGGCGGCCGCGTGGGCGTGGACGCGGTTGACGAAGTCGACGAACGCGTCCTGGGGGGTGGCGTCCGGGCCGTATCTCTTCCGCGCGTACTCGAGGACCTGCGGGTACTTGGCGAAGTCGGAGCCGAGCATGTACTCGTCGGCGCCCATGTGCCAGTCCGGCCCGGGGAAGACCTCGGCGTACTCGTCCATCAGGCTGGTGTAGTAGGCGAAGGCCTCGGGCCGGGTGATGTCCAGCCGGGAGGGCTGCCTGGCGCCGTCCGTGTCGGTGAGCTGGAGGTCGGGGCGGTTCTCTATCCACGGGTCCATGTGGCCCGGGGAGTTGATCTCGGGAATGATCTCGACGTGGTACTTCGCGCCGAGCGCGACCAGCCGGCGGATCTCGTCCTTGGTGTAGTAGCCCCAGGTGTTGGCCTCGGGGTGGGCGTCGCTCTTCACCTTCAGTTCGAGCAGCAGCTGGTTGAGCTTGTGGTACGCCATCTCGCGCACCAGGTTCTCCAGCCAGGGCAGGGAGACATGGACGTAGCAGGCGCAGACGCCGACGCCCCGTTCCTTGTAGCGCGGCACGTCTACGGTGCGGCCGGCGGGGACGCGGTCGCCCTGGGCGAGGAACTGGAGGAGGGTCCGGGTGCCGTAGAAGGCACCGGTCTCGGTCGCGCCGGTCACCGACAGCCGTCGGCCCGCGTGGAGTTCGTAGCCCTCCGGGCCGAGCGAGGATCTGCCGGGCTGGATGTCGATGACGATGTCACCGGCCCGGGCTCCGCCGCCGCCGACGACGGGGACCGTGCCGTGACCGGCCGCCCGGAGGTCGGCCGCGAGGGTGCCGGCGACCCGGCGCTCGGCCCCGGTGCCGGCCACCAGCCGGGTGCCCCGGCCGTAGGCGTAACTCCCGGATTCCGGGGACCAGTCGGTGAGCGCGGGCACGGTGACCGGTGTCCGCGGCTCCTCGCGCGCCACCGCGGGTGTCCCCGGTGCCGAGGTGACCAGCAGCGCCAGTGCCGCCAGGACTCCGGGCCACCACGTTCGCCGTCTTCTGCGCTCAGTCATACGGCTCCCCATTCATCGGACGTCTGATCATTGAGCTGGCGTCGACGGCTGTCAATGGGGCATGCAGGCATGAAAGTTGAGCCATTGATCGGATGTCCGGGGGCGCATGGGGCGTACCGAGGGGCGCTGTCCGGCCGGTGACCTCGACGTGCGCCCCCTGCCGGTGCACAGTTCTCCCTACGTACTCGCCAGTAAGCCCGTGCCTCTCCCCTCCGAGGAGTTCTCCGTGACCAGTTGGGCCGGCCGCACCGCCGCCGAGATATCCGCCGCCGTCCGTGAGAAGCGGGTCACCCCTCGCGAGGTGGTCGCCGAGCACCTCGACCGGATCGGGCGGCTCGACGGCCGGATCGGGGCCTTCCGCACGGTGCGTGCCGAGGCGGCGCTGGCCGAGGCCGAGGAGGTGGCCGCGCGCGGGGACTTCGCCGGTCTGCCCCTCGCCGGGGTGCCCGTGGCGGTCAAGGACAACCTCACGGTGCGCGGCGAGTCCCGGCGCGTCGGCTCGGCCGCCACCCCCGGTACACCGGCGGCCGAGGACCATGTGACGGTGGCCCGGCTGCGGGCGGCGGGAGCGGTGGTGGTGGGGCTGACGAACGTCCCGGAACTGTGTGTCTTCGGCACGACGGACGGCGTGCTGGGCATCTCCCGCAACCCCTGGGACCCGACGCGTTCGGCGGGTGGTTCGTCGGGCGGCAGCGCCGCCGCGGTCGCCGCCGGGATGGTGCCCATCGCCCTCGGCAACGACGGCATGGGCTCGCTGCGCATACCGGCCGCCAACTGCGGCCTCGTCACCATCAAGCCGGGCCACGGGGTGGTCCCGACGGGCGTCGGGGACAGCGACTGGTTCGGCATGTCGGAGAACGGGCCCCTCGCCACGACGGTCGAGGACGCCCGTCTGATGCTCTCGGTCCTCGCGGGCACCGAGCCCGGGGCCCGGTCGGAGCCGGGCGGCCTCCGGGTCGCCGTGTCGCTGCGCAGCCCCCTGGCCGGGGTCACCATCAGCCGGCCGTACACCACCGCCGCCCGGGAGGCGGCCGAGGTGCTGATGAAGGCCGGCCATCAGGTCCGGCGCGCCGACCCGCCCTACCCGTTGTCGCTCGCCCTGACCTCACTGATCCACTGGACGGCGGGCACGGCCGCGGACGCCCGGCACCTCGACCGGCGTCTGCTCACGCGCCGCACCCGGGTCCACTCCACACTCGGCCGGCCCTTCGTGGGCACGGCGCGCGCCGGGACGAGCCGGGAACAACTGCGCCGGCGGAGGGAGCCCTTCTTCGCCGAGTACGACGTGCTGCTCACCCCCGCGCTCGCCCGCCGCTCCCCGAAGGCCGCGCCCTGGCACGAGCGGGGCTGGCTGCGCAATGTGCTGACGAACACGAACTACTCGCCGCTGACGCCCGCGTGGAACCTGACCGGATGGCCCGCCATGTCCGTCCCCTGCGGAACCCTCCCCTCCGGCGCTCCCTGTGCCGTGTAGCTGGTGGGACGCCCGGGCACGGAGTCCCGACTCCTGTCTCTGGCCGAGCAGTTGGAGGAGAAAACCCCGTGGCGGCGTACGGCGCCGGTGAACTAGAGTCGGCCGGGTGACTGCCGGGTCGGCCGTAGGCCATGCACGAGTGAGGCGCCCGGCCTCGACGTGAGCGCGGCGGGGGTGACCCCGCCCGGGCCCGTCCGAGAGCCGGAGAGGGCACGAGCCCCGCCTCCCGTCTCCGTTTCCCCGTTCCCCGCGCCGCGACGGCGCTTCACCACGGATCCCGAAACCGGAGACGAACCCACTCATGTCCCCCGCACAGCACACGCCTGACCTGCCGACCACCGTCGCTCACCTCAATCACACCGCCGTTTTCGCCTCGGACCGCCGGTTGTCGGCGGAGTTCCTGGCGGCCGTCCTCGGCCTGGAGGTCGGTGCCCCCTTCGGACCGTTCCTGCCCATCGACCTGGGCAACGGCGTGACTCTCGACTACTACGAGAAGCGCGACGAGCCGATCCAGGCCCAGCACTACGCGTTCCTCGTGCCCGAGGAGCGGTTCGACGCCATGATCGGCCGCCTGGAGGCGCTCGGGGTCACCTACTACGCCGACCCCAACCACACCGAACCCGGCCGCGTCAACGACCTCTTCGGGGGGCACGGCGCCTACTTCGACGACCCGGACGGGCACAACATGGAGATCATGACCCGGCCGTACGTCCGGCCCTGACGGCGGCCCGGGGGTGCCGGTGCTCTCGGATCCTTACAGCGCCCGGTACATGATGTGCAGCCCCACCCGGCCGTCCCGGGGATGGTCGAACGCTTCCGGCACCGTGCCGAGGACCGTGAAGCCCAAGGAGGTCCACAGCTTCACGGCCGGGTTGGTCTCGACGACGGCGTTGAACACCATGCCCCGGTAGCCGGCGGCCCTGGCTTCGGTCAGGAGGTGTTCGGCGAGGGCGCGGCCGTAGCCACGGCCGCCCTGGCCGGGGTCGACCATGAAGCCGGCGTTGGCGATACGGGCGGCGGGGCCACCGTAGTTGGGGGTGAGATAGGCGGAGGCGACGACACGGCCGCTGTCGTCCTCGACGACATAGACCTGTTTCGCCGGATTCATCCACAGGACCCGGGCCTCCTCCTCGGAGGTACCCGGGTCCCATGCGTAGGTCTCGCCCGCGGCGACGATGCGGTGCCAGAACGGCCAGATACGCGGCCAGTCGTCAGCCGTTGCTTCCCTGATCAGCATGGACGCGAGTCTGGCACGCCCATGCGCTCGGTGATCGTGGAGGGGGTGCGCCCGCCGTCAGTCGACGCTGGGCAGGATGTGGGGCTCTGCGAGGTCCTCCTCGTAGCCCGCGAGGCGGATCGGGGCCGACCGGGCCCACACGTCAAGGCTCCCGAGCTCGTCGGCCCGCCGGCCGGCGCGCTCGCTGCGTTCCTTGGGGCGCTGATCTCGATTCGTCTTCTCCGGTGTCACCGCGCACTCCTTATGTGTCGGTCACCCTCGGGACGCACGCGCCGCTCCTGCTGCGCCTGACGCCCGTATGGGTCTGATGTCAAAAGCAGTTCGGTCGCGGTGGCGCCGGTCGACTCACGGGAGAGGCCGTGGTGTTCCGGCTTGTCCCATGACGGACCGTGGGTGTGGGTAGGACCCCGTACTGCTGTCCGTCCGGACCAGATTAACCAAATGAGCGGCCCCCCGCTCGATGGGGCTGAAAACGACCGGTAACAATCGCGCGTCATCTGGTGTTCAGCTCAGGTTTAGACAACGATTTGTTCACTCACAGGCGTTTTGCGTACCACCCGAACGGCGTACAAGGGCGTATGCGCTTTCGACACGGTTGCGCAGTTCAAGTGCCGTTGGCTGAGTCGAAAGCTCGCCATGATCTGCTGCCGCACGGCAACGGCTGTCTCGCAGGAGGACTGACGCATGGAGCTGCGCAGCGTCGAGGAGCTGATGGATCTGCTGTACACCTGCCGGGGCACCAGGGACGCCCCGGAGCGCGACCGCCCGCCGGTCGACCTCCACGACCACGCGCTGCGGACCGCCGCGCTGCTGCGCCGCGGCCGCCCGGCCGACAAGGAGCTCCAAGTGGCGGGTCTTGTGCAGCCCGTCGGCGGGCTGCTGTGGCCCGGCGATCCGGCCGCGCGCGCCGACCACGCGGCGCACGCGGTGCGCTCCCTGCTGGGCGAGCGGGTCTCGCGTCTCGTCCGCCGGTGCCCCCGCCTGGACGCCGCCGCCGACGACGACCTCCTCACCCTGCGCCAGGCGACCGAGGAGGGCCGCACGGCCGGGTTCGACGCCGGGGTCCTGGAGGACTGGCGCACGGTGCTGGACCTCTTGGCGGCACGCAACTCCCGTCTCGGGGCTGTCGACTGACGGTGTGTCATGAGACGGTACGTCGATGGGGTCCTCGTCGTACGGGCTGGAGGGCAGAGCCGCCGTGGTCACGGGGGCGACGCGCGGGATCGGGCTGGCCGTCGCCCGCCACCTGGTGAACGCCGGAGCTTCGGTGTGTGTGACCGCGCGGGACGCCGACGAGGTACGGCGCACCGCCGAGGACCTGGGCGGCATCGGGCTCGCGGGCAGTGTCGCCGACCCCGGCCATCCCCGGCGCCTGACCGAGCTGGCCGTGCGCGAGTTCGGCCGCCTCGACATCCTGGTCAACAACGCGGCGACGAACCAGCCCTACGGGCCGCTCATGGACGCCGCCCCCGAGGCCTGGAGCGAGGCCTTCACCGTCAACGTCGAGGCACCGCTACGGCTCGTGCAGTGCGCGTGGCGGTCCTGGATGTCGGAACACGGCGGCACGGTGATCAACGTGTGCACGGAGGGCGCCGGACACGTCGGCCCGAACGTGGGCGCGTACGGCACGAGCAAGGCCGCCCTGCTGCACCTCACCCAGCAACTGGCGGGCGAACTGGGCCCCCGGGTCCGGGTGAACTCCGTCTCCCCCGGCCTGGTTCGCACCGAGATGGCCCGGTTCGTATGGGAACCGGGAGAGGAACAGGTGGCCGCCGGATTGCCTCTCGGCCGGATCGGGGAGCCGGAGGACATCGCGAGGGCGGTCGTGTGGCTGGCGTCGGACGCGGCGGAGTGGGTGACGGGCGCCGACCTGGTGGTCGACGGCGGCACCCGAGCAAGGGCAGCGCGCAGCCCGGCCTTTCAGGGGCACGGGGAACTGCGCGACAAGCCACACTCAACCCGCGGACACATCCCCTACCACTTCCCGGGCGCGTAATCCTTCAAGAACACCCCGTACAGATCCTCCCCCGCCTCACCCCGCACGATCGGGTCATACACACGCGCCGCCCCGTCGACAAGATCCAGCGGCGCGTGGAACCCCTCCTCCGCGAGCCGCAGCTTGTCGTAGTGCGGCCGCTCGTCCGTGATCCACCCCGTGTCGACCGAGGTCATCAGAATCCCGTCGCCCTGGAACATCTCCTGCGCACTGGTCCGCGTCACCATGTTCATCGCGGCCTTCGCGGCGTTCGTGTTCGGATGCCCGGCCCCCTTGTACCCGCGCCCGAACACACCCTCCATCGCCGAGACGTTCACGACGTAGGCCCGCCCGCTCGCCGCCTTCTTCGCGGCCTCGGCCATCGCCGGCCGCAACTTGCTGATCAGGATGAACGGCGCCGTGTAGTTGCACAGCTGGGTCTCCAGCAGCTCCACCGGCGAGATCTGCTCGATGGTCTGCACCCAGGTGTTGGAGTCGACCACGTCGGGCACGAGCCCGCCCGCGTCGATCGCGGTGCCGGCGAGGTGCCGCTCGACGCTGGCGTTGCCCGCGACCAGGGCGAGGTCGGCGACCTTCTG
Source organism: Streptomyces sp. NPDC044719 (assembly GCF_056433405.1). Classification (NCBI taxonomy): domain Bacteria; kingdom Bacillati; phylum Actinomycetota; class Actinomycetes; order Kitasatosporales; family Streptomycetaceae; genus Streptomyces; species Streptomyces sp. NPDC044719. The sequence goes on along the minus strand of NZ_JBWKHE010000002.1, from coordinate 109,139 downwards.
CGCGTCGAGGCCGCTGGTGCCCAGCGGCAGCGCGGCCAGGCCGTCGACCGCGCCGGAATTGAAGGCGCCGATGACGTGGTGGGCGGGAAGCTCACCGGCGGGCAGCGGCGCGCTCTCGCCGTCGACCAGGGCGGCGTAGGCGGAGGGCAGCCGGCGCACGGTCTGCGTGGCGTTGTTGACCAGGATGTCGAGGGGGCCCGCCTCGGCGACCTGATCGGCGAGGGCCACGGCCTGCGCCGGGTCGCGCAGGTCGATGCCGACGACCTCGAGGCGGTGCATCCAGTCCGCCGAGTCGTCCATCGCCTTGAAGCGGCGGATGGCGTCCTTCGGGAAGCGCGTGGTGATCGTCGTGTGCGCGCCGTCGCGCAGCAGCCGGAGCGCGATGTACATGCCGATCTTGGCGCGTCCGCCGGTGAGCAGGGCCCGCTTGCCGGTGAGGTCGGCGCGGACGTCGCGCTTCTCGCGGTTCACGCGGGCGCAGTCGGGACAGAGCTGGTGGTAGAAGTAGTCGACTTCCACGTACCGGGACTTGCAGGTGTAGCAGGAGCGCGGGCGCTGGAGTATCCCCGCGATCCTGCCCGCCTCGGTGGCCGACGACGGCAGGATGCCCTCGGTCTCGTCGTCGATGCGCTGGGCGGAGCCGGTCGCCGTGGCCTCCGTGACCGCCTTGTCGTGGGCGGTCTTGGCGGCCCGGCGCTCCTGGCGGCGGCGCTGCTTGACCGTGCGGTAGATGCCCGCGGTGGCCCGGCGTACGGCGATGGCGTCCGGGTGGTCGACCTCCAGCTTGTCGAGTTCCTCGAGCACGCTGAGGCAGACCGCCAGACGCTCCGGGTCGATGCCGGGTCCGTACGAGAGCCCGCTCGCCTCGTCCATGGCCTGCGGGCCGTCCTCTGTCACCGTCATCGCCGTTGTCGTTCCCTGCTCTGCCGTCGCGGCGCGCCGGTCGCGCCCGCATTCGAAGGGCGAATTTTACGGAGCGCCGCGCCGGACCGCCAAACCAGCTCCTGATCACGACTCGCAGGCCGTGATCAGTGTCCGCACCTCCTCGGAGAGGGCGGTCGCGAATCGGTCGAGGTCGGGGACGGCCTCGGCGTCGGCGACGAGGCCGTAGTGGACGCTGCCCCGGTACGTCGAGACCGCCACCGCCAGGGAGTGGCCGGGGGCGAGCGGGGCGAAGGGGAACACGGCGGTGAGCGGGTGGCCGCCGAGTTTCAGGCCGAGGCTGGGCAGGGGCACGCTGGTCACCAGGATGTCGAACCAGAGCCGGGCCGCCTGGCCGACCAGGGGCCCGCCGAGCCGGTGGGCGAGGGCGGGGACATGGTCGGCGAGCAGGGCGACGGCGCCCGCGCCCCGGTTGGGGCCGGCGTCCTTGTTGCGGTCCATGGCGGTACGGACCGAGGCGAGGCGCGCCAGCGGGTCCTCGTCGTGCACCGGAAGCCGTATCAGGTAACCCGAGAGCCGGTTGCCCTGTGGGTAGGCGGTGCGCGGACGGCGCTTGGAGACGGGGATCAGGGCGCGGGGCGCGACGCCCTCGCTGCCGTCGCCGCGCTCGTCGAGCCAGCGGCGCAGGGCGCCCGCGACGACGGCGATCAGCACGTCGTTGACGGTGCCGCCGACGGTCTTGCGGACGCGGTGCACGTCGTCGAGGTCGAGAACCACTCCGGCGGTGCGGCGGGTGCCGCTCGGCTCGCAGGTGAGGGCGGGGGTGGAGCGCACATCGAGGGAGGAGCGGGCGACCGAGGCGCCGATGTCCAGGGCCCGGCCCACGTCGGACAGGGCGCCGCGCACCATCCCGGGCAGGTCGCGCACCTCCGGCAGCAGGCCGCGCGGGGGCTCGACGGTGCGGGGCCGGGGCGCGGGCAGGTCCATCGGGTCCATGACGCCCGCGGCGAGGGTCAGGGCCCGCAGCCCGTCGGCGAGCGCGTGGTGGAACTTGAACAGCACCGCGAAGGAGCCTTCGTCCTCGCCCGGCAGCACATGGGCCTCCCAGGGCGGCCGGCCGCGTTCCAGCGGACGCCCCATGAGCCGGCTCGCCGCCGCGTGGAAGTCCGCGGTCGGGTCGTGCAGCCGCACATGGTGCTGGGGGTCGAAGTCCGGGTCCGGTTCCCGGGCCGCGCCGCCGAAGGTGAGCGGCCGGCGCAGGGCCGAGGGCAGCGGCTGCCACACGTCTCGGATGCGCATGCGCAGTCCGGGGACGCCGGCGGCACGGGCCGCGAGCAGGTCCGCGGCGTGAGCACCCGCGGCCGGCGACCGGGCCGGGAAGATCCCGAGCGCCCCGAGGTGCATCGGGTGCTCGGCGGACTCGAGGTTCCAGAACGCCAGGTCGAGAGGAGCGAGCAGGTCAGCAGTCAAGGGCTTGCCTCGCGTCGACGACGGGGTGGGTCAGCAGTCAACCGCCACCAACCGATTACGGTCAAGTACGATCAGGCTACGTACAGTTAACAGCAGATTAAGTCCCGCCCCGGCGAGAGGGGCGGGACTTATGGTGCATGTGTGGTCAGTCCAGCACAGGTTGCGGCGCCGGGCACTCCGTGGGAGTCACCCGGGAGGCGTCACGGATCAGCGCCTGGTGTGCCGCCTTGAGCCGGGCCGTGTCCGGTTTCAGGACGGCTCGGTCGTAGGTGAGGAAGCCGTTCAGCTCACCCTCGACGTCCGCGATCTGGGTGTACACGGCACCGCTGCTGCCCCGGCAGACCAGGGCCCGGACCTCGTCGAGCTTGGTCAGGTAGTCCTCGGTGTAGGTGGCCGGGTCGACGTCGACGTAGGACTGCTGCACCGACCAGGCGTGGCCGGGCACCGCCAGTCCGAGGCCGCCGTACTCGCCGCTGACCAGGGCGCGCTCGCCGTCGGGGCGCGGTGGCAGGGCGGGGCTGGGATAGCCGTGCTCGTCCATGAGGTCGCCGGTGCCGCCGTCGGCGCCCAGGTTGAGCCCGGACTGGCCGTTGACCAGCCGGGTGGGGTCCCACGCCTTGGCCTGCTCGGCGACCCGGCCCACGTCGTACTGGCCCCAGCCTTCGTTGAAGGTCACCCACATGACGACCGACGGGCTGCTGATGTGCTCGTCGATCATCTCCTTCATCTCGCGCTCGTACCGCGCCCGGGAGGACGCGCTCGGGTTCACCCCGGCCGTCATCGCGGGCATGTCCTGCCACACCAGCAGCCCGAGCCGGTCTGCCCAGTAGAACCAGCGGTCCGGCTCGACCTTGATGTGCTTGCGGACGGAGTTGAAGCCGAGCCGCTTGTGCGCCTTCAGGTCGTAGGCGAGTGCCTCGTCGGTGGGCGCGGTGTGCAGGCCGTCCGGCCAGAAGCCCTGGTCGAGGGTGGCCATCATGAAGACCGGCTCGCCGTTGAGGACCGTGCGCGGGACGCCGTTCACCTTCTCGACGGCGATGGAGCGCATTCCGAAGTAGCTGCCGACCCGGTCGGCGCCGACCTTCACCTTGAGCTTGTAGAGGAACGGGTCGTCGGGCGACCACAGGCGCGGGTCGCGGATCGTCAGGGTCAACGGCCGGCCGGTGCGGCCGCTCGCCGTGGCCACCTCGCGCTTCCCGTCGTACGCCGTCGCCGTGATCGGTACGCCGTCCCGGACGCCCCGGGCCTCCACAGTGAGCTTCTCGCCCGCCACGTCCGGGGTGAGCTTGAGGGAGTCCGTGTGGTCGCGGGACACGGGCTCCATCCAGACCGTCTGCCAGATGCCGGAGGACGGGGTGTACCAGATGCCGCTGGGGTCCAGGCGCTGCTTGCCGAGCGGCGGGTTCTCGCCGGATGCCGCGTCGGTCGGGTCGTAGACGCCGACGATCAGCTCCTGGGTGCGGCCGGGCTTCAGCGCGTCGGTGATGTCGGCGCTGAACTTGTCGTAGCCGCCCTCGTGCTCGGCGACCTTCCTGCCGTTGACGTACACCTCGGACCGCCAGTCGACGCCGCCGAAGTTGAGCTTGAGCCGCTTGCCGGAGCCGATGTCCCAGCCGGCGGGCACCGTGAAGGTGCGGCGGTACCACATGCGGTCCTCGTGGCGTTCGATGCCGGAGAGCCGGGACTCCACCGGGTACGGGACGAGGATGCGTTCCTTCAGGTTCTTGCCGGCGGGCGGCTGCTCGCCGGGCTCGGCGGCGGCGAACTGCCAGCGGCCGTTGAGGCCCTGCCAGGCGTCCCGGGTGAGCTGCGGGCGCGGGTACTCGGGGTGGGCGTTGTCCGGTCCGACCTCGTCCGCCCAGCGGGTGCTCAGCTGGTGCGTGGAGCGGTTCGGGCCGCTGGTCATGAACGCGCTGACAACGTTGCCTTCGGCGTCGGAGAGGCCACCCTGCCCGTCGTAGCGGAGGTCGGCGGTGCCGCGGGCCGTGCCGGTCTTGTTGCCGACGACCGGCTCGTCGAGGGCGATCAGGAGCGAGGTGGGGTCGGACGGGTCCGGTCGCGCCGCGCCCAGGGGCCACTCGGCGCCGCCGATCACCGCCTTGAGGTGGTCGGTGAAGCCCGCCGGGGGTACGGCGAGGGGCTGGGCGAAGTCGAGCTTCAGGGTGCGGCCGGTGGACTGGACGGTGGCCGCGAGGGCTCCGTCGTAGTCGAAGCCGTCGGGGAGGCGGAACGCCGACTGCGGGACCGGCTCCTTGCCGGCGCCCGGCCGGGTCCAGCGGAGGTGGAGGTTGGAGCCGCCGTAGTGCTCGAAGTACTCGACCTTGATGTCGTATGCCTTGCCGGCGGTCAGGTCGACGGGCTGGGCCGTCTGTTCGCGGTCCCAGTCGTCCACCCAGTGGTCGATGAGGGGCTTTCCGTCGATCCAGAGGCGGAAGCCGTTGTCGCCGATGACCGAGAACGTGTGGGGGCCGGTCTTCTCCGGGACGATCTTTCCGGTCCAGCGGACGCTGACGTCGTCCGAGCGGCCGGTGGTGAAGTTCAGGCGCGGTTCCAGGTTGTCGAAGTCGAGGTCCTGGTCGACGGTCGTCGCCTTGAGAGTGTGGAAGTCGAAGGTGCCGGGGGCGGAGTGGGTGAAGTACTCGCCCTTGAGGCCGTGGATCTCTGCGGGGTCGTCCGCCAGGGCGGGGGCCGCGGTCAGGCCGGTGAGGGCCAGGAGCGCGGCGAGCAGTAACGCGAGCCGGTTTCTGAGGGGTCCGGTACGCACGGAACCTCCGTTTACAACGATGTCATGAACGGGCGAGGGCATGACAACACGGATTCCGCTCTTCGTCCAGAGGCAGGACAAAGTCCCCGGGCGGGGACCGCCTCAGGTGACCAACTGGCCCTTCCCCAGGGCGATGACGCCGCCCTTGGACACCGTGTACAGCTCGGCGTCCCGCTCCGGGTTGACGCCGATCGTCGCACCCGGCGGCACCTCGACGTTCTTGTCGAGGACGGCGCCCCGCACCACCGCTCCCCGGCCGATGTGCACGTTGTCGTGCAGCACGGAGCCCTGCACCACCGCCCCGGGGTCCACCACGACACCCGGCGACAGCACGGACCGCGTGACCTGCCCGCGCACGAGGCAGCCCGCGCTGATGATGGACTCGCTGGCGATGCCGCCGGCGTTGAAGCGGGCCGGCGAGAGCTGGTACGAGTGCGTGTAGATCGGCCAGCTGCGGTTGTACAGGTTGAACGCGGGGCGCTCGGCGATCAGGTCCATGTGGGCCTCGTAGTAGGCGTCCAGCGTGCCGACGTCCCGCCAGTAGCCCTGGTCGCGGGTGGTCTCGCCGGGCACATGGTTGGCGCTGAAGTCGTAGAGCGCCGCCTCGCCCCGGTCGGTGAGCTGGGGCAGGATCGAGCCGCCCATGTCGTGCACGGAGGACTCGTCCTCCGCGTCCCGCCGGAGCGCCTCGATGAGGGCCTTGGTGGTGAAGATGTAGTTGCCCATGGAGGCGAAGACCATGTCGGGGTCGTCCGGCAGACCGGGCGGATCCGTCGGCTTCTCCAGGAACCGCTCCACCGTCTGGCCGTCCGAGCCCGGCGTGATCACCCCGAAGGACGAGGACTCGGTGCGCGGCACCCGGATCCCGGCCACCGTCACGCCCGCGCCGCTCTCGATGTGCTGGGCGAGCATCTGGCGGGGGTCCATGCGGTAGACGTGGTCGGCGCCGAAGACGGCTACGTACTCGGGTTGCTCGTCGTAGACGAGGTTCAGCGACTGCAGGATCGCGTCGGCGCTGCCCAGGTACCAGCGCGGGCCGAGGCGCTGCTGGGCGGGCACGGGCGTGACGTAGTTGCCCAGCAGATTGGACATCCGCCAGGTGGTGGTGATGTGCCGGTCCAGCGAGTGCGACTTGTACTGCGTCAGGACGCAGATGCGCAGGATGTCGCCGTTGACCAGGTTGGACAGCACGAAGTCGACCAGGCGGTAGGTGCCGCCGAAGGTGACCGCGGGTTTGGCGCGGTCCGCCGTCAGAGGCATCAGGCGTTTGCCCTCGCCGCCGGCCAGCACGATTCCCAGGACCGAAGGACCACCACGCCGCATGGCCGCTCCCCTCACGCCGATTTCCCGATGCCTGCCCTTGAGCAGGACGTACTAAGCCTGTTTCAGGATCTCCTCGTAGAGCCGGACCGTGCGGCGGGCCACCGCGTCCCAGCCGAACTCCCCGACCGCCCGCTCCCGCCCGGCCTCGCCCATCCGCCGCGCGGTCTCCGGGTCGCCCAGGACGGTGTCCATGGCCCGGGCGAGACCCGCCTCGAAGCCGTCGCCCGCCGGGACGAGCAGACCGGTCCTGCCGTCGTCCACGACCTCGGGGATGCCGCCGACCGCCGAGGCCACCACGGGCGTGCCGCAGGCCATCGCCTCCAGGTTCACGATGCCGAGCGGCTCGTACACCGAGGGGCAGACGAACAGGGCGGCGTGGGTGAGGAGCTGGATCACCTCCGGGCGCGGCAGCATCCGCGGAATCCAGAACACGCCGTCGCGGACCCGGCTCAGCTCCCCGAACAGCTCGCGGAACTCCTGGTCGATCTCCGGCGTGTCCGGGGCGCCCGCGCACAGCACGACCTGCGCGGCCGGGTCGATGTCCCGTACCGCGCGCAGCAGGTGGGGCACGCCCTTCTGCCGGGTGATACGGCCGACGAACAGCACGTACGGACGGGAGCGGTCGAGTCCGATCCGGTCCAGGGCGTCCGTGCCGAGGTCGGGCCGGTAGAGGGCGGTGTCGATGCCGTTGTGCACGACGTGGACCCGCTCCGGGTCCAGTGCGGGGTAGCAGCCGAGGATGTCCTCGCGCATGGCCCCGGACACCGCGATCACCGCGTCCGCCGCCTCGATCGCGGTGCGTTCGGCCCAGCTGGACAGCTCGTAGCCGCCACCGAGCTGCTCGGCCTTCCAGGGGCGCAGCGGCTCCAGGGAGTGGGCGGTCATCACATGCGGGATGCCGTACAGCAGCTTGGCGAGGTGGCCGCCGAGGTTGGCGTACCAGGTGTGGGAGTGGACCAGTTCCCGGCCCTCCAGGGCGGCGGCCATGGCGAGGTCCACGGAGAAGGTGCGCAGCGCTTCGTTGGCGCCGTCGAGCGCGGACCAGGGCCGGTGGCGCCGCACGCCGTCGGCGCGGCCCTCGCCCCAGCAGTGCACGTCCAGGTCGACCAGGGCTCTGAGCTCCCGGGCGAGGAACTCGACATGGACGCCCGCACCGCCGTACACATCCGGCGGGTACTCCCGGGTCAGCAGTCCCACTCGCACCCGCAACTCCCTGCTCTCAGCGGCCGTTCCCCTTCATGGTCACCCAGATGGGGCGTGTGGGGAAGAGCGGGGCGGTGTCGTGAAGCAACAGTCGCCGCAGACGCCCCCGCCGGGCACCCGGTAGTACAGACAGCAGCTGCGGCGCCGGAAGGTGGTGCCGGTGCGGGTTCCGGAGCCGGCGAGCAGGGGGTGCGCGAGGAGTTCGGCGGCCAGGGAGCGGGCCCGGGCGGCGGTGTCCGTACGGCCGTGCCGCCGGGCCCAGCGGTCGAGTTCGCGGGCGGCGCCCGCCAGCGCGGAGGCGGCGTTGCCGCGCAGCAGGCCGGGGGCGAGGCGGTAGTGGACGCGCAGGGCCGCCGCCAGGGGTTCGAGATGGCCGAGCAGGACGGTGTCCGCGACGGTCGCCGCGTCCCCGGGGAGCGGCCGTACGTCCGTGAGCCACAGGTCGTCGGGGGCGCTGCCGTCGGCGTCCCAGCGCAGCAGCCGGGCGTCGAGGTCGGGGACGCTGCCGTGGAGGGCGGCGCAGCCGAGCGCGACGGACCACAGACGGGCCGCGAGGCCCAGGTGGGCGACGGACGCCGCGACGCGCAACTCCGGGGCGTGCAGGGCGCCGGCCACCTTGCGGACGCGAAAAATCAGGGGATTTCCGCACACGTCCGGTGACGTTTCGCGGTAGGCCTGTGCGAGAGTGGGAAGAGGCCTGGCCGCCGCCCCTTCCGTGCTCAGCACGAAGAAGCCGCCGAGCGGGCGGAGCGCGGCGAGGCCGGGGTCGAGGTCCACGAGGACCAGTAGTACCAAGGCCCCTAGGGGACGCGACCCGGTGGCCCCCGACCATGGTCGCCCACCCTGGGGATGACGGTGCTCCCCTCGTACTCCATCGGCAGTAGGACCCAATGAGTGCTCAGGGACGACGACGGGAAGACCTGGACACGGCAGGGTGTTGGACATGAAAGCCGACCTTTCGCCGCGCCGGGCCGATAGCCCCCGCCTGACGCAGAGGAGCAGCCGATGAGCGCCCTCGCGTTGTCCGTCCTGCTGTCCCTCGTGTCCGCCGTCGCGTACGCGGGCGGGGCGATCGTGCAGGAGCGGGTGGCGGAGTCCTCGCCGGGCGAGGAGTACGCGCCGCTGCGCCGGCCGGGCTGGTGGGCGGCGGTCGGGCTCAACGGTCTCGGCGGACTGCTGCACGTGGTGGCGCTGGCGTACGGTCCGCTGAGCCTGGTGCAGCCGCTGGGCGCGCTGACGATCGTGGTGGCCCTGCCGATGGCGGCGCTGTTCGTAGGCCGCAAGGCGGGTGCGACGGCCTGGCGGGGCGCGATCATGGCGACGGTGGGGCTCGCCGGTCTGCTGTCCCTGGTCGCCGCGTCCGACGCGCGGTCGCTGGACACGGCCCAGCGGGTGGCCGTGGCCGTCGTCACCGCGGGTGCGGTGGTGGCGCTGATGATCGCCGCCCGGGCCGCGCACCGGCACCCGGCGGTCCGCAGCATGCTGCTGGCGACGGCCTCCGGTATCGCGTTCGGTATGTCCTCGGTGTTCACCAAGACCGTCGCGGTCGACTGGACCGGCGGTGTGTCGGCGGCCGACGTGCCCTCGCTCGCCGTGATCGGTGTCCTCGCCACGGCGGGCATGCTGCTGTCGCAGGCCGCGTACCGGGGCGGCGGTCTCACGGCCCCGCTGGCCACGCTGACGGTCGTGAACCCGGTGGTGGCGGCCGCGGTCGGCATCACGATGTTCGGAGAAACCTTCCGCTACGGCACGACGGGCACGGCGCTCGCCCTGAGCTGTGGCGTGGTGGCGGCGGGCGGCCTGATCCTCCTGACGACGGAACGGCTCGCACAGGCCCAGCCGGAGAGCCCGGGAACGGGCCTGGAGGTCGCGGGCACGGGCCTGGTCCCTCTCGACACGGGCCTCGGGGCGACGGGATCGCTGCCCGGGCCTGCCGGAAGCGGACGGGGCCGGCCGGAGCCGGTGGGTGCCGGGTCCGCGGGCAAGGGCGATGCGGTCGGGGCGGTGGGCAGCCTGCCCGGAAGCAGGAGCTCGCTGCCCGAGACGGTGAGGGCGTCGCCCGTCGAAGTGGGCAGCCTGGCCGGTGCGGTGAACGGTTTGCCGGAGCCCCTGAGCGCGCCGCGCGAGGCTGTGTTGGCCGCGCCCGCCGGCGTGGGCGCGGCCGGCGGGGCGGTGGACGGCTCACCCGGGCCCCGGAGCGCTCCGGCCGAGATCGGCGCAGCGCCCGAGACCGTGAGGGCGTCGCCCGCAGGGCCCGAGATCGTGGGGGCGTCGCCCGCAGGGCCCGAGATCGTGGGGGCGTCGCCCGCAGGGCCCGAGATCGTGGGGGCGTCGGCCGCGGGCGCGGGCAGCCTGGCCGAAGCGGTGGACGGTCCGGACGAACCCCTGGGCGCACTGACCGGGACCGTGGGGGCGCCGCCCGTGGCCGTGGGTGCGCTGCCGCAGGCGCGTGCCGGGGCAGGGGACCGTGGCGCGGCCGGGCTCAACCGGTCCGGGGACGAAACGGTGGCCGTGGCCGCCGCCGAGTCCGAGGCCGCGCCGGACGTGCCGTACGAGAGCGGGGAACCGCTGGTGACCTCAGGTCCCGGCGGACGCCGCCCGCTCTCCTACGTGCCCTTCTACGGCATCCCGTACGTCCCGCTGCCCATGGTCGACCGGCACCGCACGCGCGTCAGATCGTGACGCCGCCGGCCCTGAGATAGGCCACCGGGTCGACGTCCGTTCCGAAACCGGGCCCCGTCCGCACCTCGAAGTGCAGATGCGGGCCCGAGCTGTTGCCGGTGGAGCCGGAGCGGCCGATGCGCTGGCCGGCGGTCACCGTCTGCCCGTCCCGTACGGAGATCGCCGACAGGTGGGCGTACTGGCTGTAGCGGCCGTCGCCGTGCCGGACCACGACCTGGTAGCCGAACGAGCCGCCCCAGCCCGCGCTGACGACGCTGCCCGCCGCGACCGACCTGATGGACGTGCCCGTGGGCACGGGGAAGTCGACGCCGGTGTGGTAGCCCTTCGACCAGGACGAGCCCGCCTTGCGGTAGGGCGTTCCCAGCGAGCCGCTGACGGGAGCGACGAGGCCCTGCCGGACGGACGTGGACCTTCCGGCGCGCTCCTTGCTCTCCTCCTCGGAGCGGTCCCTGGCACGTTCCTTGGCACGATCCGGCTTCTTGGGCGACGGCTTGGCCGACGGGGCCGGCTTGTGCGCGGGACGCGTCTTCGTGGCGCCCTCCCCGCTCAGCGCGAGCCGCTGACCGGGCACGATCAGGTCGGGGTCGGCTCCTATGGCCGAGCGGTTCGCGGCGTACAGCCCCCGCCAGCCGCCCCTGACCTCCTGGTCGGACGCGATACCGGAGAGGGTGTCGCCGCGGACCACGGTGTACATCTCGGCGCTGCCCGCCCGGGACTGCGGCGTGGACTGCGGCCGCACGTCCTCGATGGACGTCTTCGCCCTCTTCTTCCCGTCTTTCTTCGCATCCTTCTTCGCGTCCCGCTTCGTGCTCTCGGAGGCCGGCCGGATGTCGGGCTCGCCTCCGCCCCGGGTCAGTCCGGCCCGTACCGAGCAGACCGGCCAGGCGCCAGGACCCTGCCCGTCGAGCACCTTCTCGGCGACGGCGATCTGCTGGTCCTTGGTGGCCAGGTCCGCGCGTGCCGCGTAGGTCCGGCCCCCGTACGCCTCCCAGGTGGACTGGGTGAACTGCAGACCGCCGTAGAACCCGTTTCCGGTGTTGATGCTCCAGTTGCTGGTGGACTCGCAGGCGGCGACCTTGTTCCAGGTGTCCACGTCCGCCGCCTGGGCGGCGCCGGTGCCCATGAACGGCAGTGCCATGCCCGCGCCACCCGCCGTGACGGTGAGTGAGGCGCGGTTGATCCTGTTCGGCTGATACCGGCGGTGCCGGCCGCGTACGGCCATGGATTGCCCCCCTAGACATGCGTCAGGAGGGGCAAAAGTAAGCGCTGCGAACCGGCCAGAACAAGACGGCTATCAGCCGCCCGGGTGCCCAAATGGCCGGTATGAGGCCCCTGTTGCGCGACGTGCGCCACGGCGGTGCACCGTGTACGCCACCCGGTGCGCGGGTGCGACGTGCGCGGGGACGCGTACATCGACTGAGCGGGACGGGGCTCTCGTGCGTATCACGCTGCGCGACGTCGTACGACCCGCGCGTGCGGCCGGAGTAGCGGCACGTCAGGATGGTCGACGGGGGCATGCTGGTGGACACACCCGCAGCACCGATACCGAGGTCTTTAGGAGCCAACCGAATGAGCAGTACAGCGCAGATCGGCGTCACGGGTCTCGCGGTCATGGGCCGCAACCTCGCCCGCAACTTCGCCCGCAACGGCTACGCGGTGGCGGTGCACAACCGGACGCCCGCGCGCATGCGCGCCCTGGTGGAGGAGTTCGGCGGCGAGGGGGAGTTCGTCGCGTGCGAGAGTGCCAAGGAGTTCGTCGCGGCGCTGGAGCGGCCGCGGCGGCTGGTCGTGATGGTGAAGGCCGGTGAGCCGACGGACGCGGTGATCCAGGAGTTCGCCCCGCTGCTGGAGCCCGGCGACATGATCATCGACGGCGGCAACGCGCACTTCGCGGACACCCGGCGCCGGGAGCGGGAGCTGCGCGAGCAGGGCATCCACTTCGTCGGCATGGGCGTCTCCGGCGGCGAGGAGGGCGCGCTCAACGGTCCGAGCATCATGCCGGGCGGCCCGAAGGAGTCGTACGACTCGCTGGGCCCGATGCTGGAGAAGATCTCGGCGAAGGCGGCCGACGGCTCGCCGTGCGTCTCCCATGTCGGTCCGGACGGTGCCGGGCACTTCGTGAAGATGGTGCACAACGGCATCGAGTACGCCGACATGCAGCTCATCGGCGAGGCGTACCAGCTGCTGCGCGATGTCGCCGGCTACTCCCCCGCGCAGATCGCGGAGATCTTCCGCACCTGGAACCAGGGCCGTCTCGACTCCTACCTGATCGAGATCACGGCCGAGGTGCTGTCGCACGTCGACGCGGAGACGGGCAAGCCGTTCGTGGACGTGGTGGTGGACCAGGCCGAGCAGAAGGGCACCGGTCGCTGGACCGTCCAGATCGCCCTCGACCTGGGTGTTCCGGTGTCCGGTATCGCGGAGGCCGTCTTCGCCCGCTCGCTCTCCGGCCACGCGGCGCTGCGGGAGGCCTCGCGCGGGCTGGCCGGCCCGAAGGCCAAGGCGCTCAGCGAGTCGGAGGCGCAGGCCTTCGCCGACCGGGTGGAGCAGGCGCTGTACGCGTCGAAGATCGTGTCGTACACGCAGGGCTTCCACGAGATCGACGCGGCCCGCGACGAGTACGGCTGGGACATCGACCTCGGTGCGGTCTCCGCGCTGTGGCGTGGCGGCTGCATCATCCGCGCGGCCTTCCTGGACCGGATCCGCTCCGCCTACGACACCCGGCCGGACCTGCCGAGCCTGCTGTCGGACGCGACGTTCGCGCAGGAGATCGCGGACGCCCAGGACGACTGGCGCGAGGTGCTGGTCGCGGCGACGCGGCAGGGTGTGCCGACGCCGGGCTTCGCGGCGGCCCTCGCCTACTACGACGCCCTGCGCTCGGAGCGGCTGCCGGCGGCGCTGACGCAGGGGCAGCGGGACTACTTCGGTGCGCACACGTACCGCAGGGTGGACCGGGACGGGTCGTTCCACACGCTGTGGGGCGGGGACCGGTCGGAGGTCTCGGCGTAGGCGCTCGCCGCTGAGGAAACGGTGAGGGGCCGGTGGACGGCCGTATGGGCTGTCCACCGGCCCCTTCTCGTTCTCTCTCGTGCTCGTTCCGGTGTCGTTCAGGACAGCGGCGGGCCCGGCTCGGGATTCGGTACGGGCTCCGGGCCCGGGGGAATCGGTGACGGGTCGGGACCCGGCACGGGGTCCGGCCCCGGGGGCGGGGTCGGGGACGGAGGCGGTGGGGTCGGCTCCGGGCCCGGCGGTGGCTGCGGATCCGGCACCGGGTCGGGGCGGGGCTCCGGGTGCTGGGGATCCGGGCCCGGCGTCGGCCCCGGATGCACGGGGTCGGGAAACGGATTCGTCATGAGGCCCTCCAGCCAGTCGATCGACTCCGGCTCTGGACTACTCCCCCGCCTACCCGGCACCCGCTTCCCCAGTCACTCCGGCGCGGGACGGGGAAGGGTCCAGGTGGGTCAGAAGCGGCCGGGGTGGGCGGCCAGCCAGTCCTTCGCCGCTGTCAGCAGGTCCTGGTCGGCCGGGCGGGCCTCGTCGGGGTGGCGTTCGGCCCATCGGGTGACGTAGGGACACAGCGAGACGACCGGGCTGTGCTCACGTGCGGCGACGGCGTGGAGCTCGCGTGCCAGCGAACCCGCGATGCCCTGGCCCTCGTGGGCCGGCTCGACGATCGTGTGCACGGGCACGAGCGCTCGCTCGGGGCTCTCGAGAACGAAGTACTCGACACGGCCGACGACTTCACCGCCGGTCAGCGCCTCCAGGCGGCCGGCCGCCCGGTCGTCGCGGATCTCCAGGTCCTTCATACGGACGTGCTCCTGTCCCGTGTGCGTCCGGTCAGGCCCTGACGGCCTGCGGGCTGCGCTGCTGGTCCGAGCCCGGCACTGGCTCGGACGGGTCGGCGCCCAGGGCCACGATCTTGTTGTCGCGGTCCACGTGCACGACCCTGGGGGTGAGTGCCCGCGCCTCGGCGTCCGTCACCTGTGCGTAGCTGATGATGATCACGAGATCGCCGGGGTGCACGAGATGCGCGGCGGCCCCGTTGATCCCGATCACCCCGGATCCGCGCTCGCCCTCGATGACGTACGTCTCCAGCCGGGCGCCGTTGGTGATGTCCACGATGTGCACGAGCTCGCCGGGCAGCAGATCGGCGGCGTCGAGCAGGTCGGCGTCGATGGTCACCGATCCCACGTAGTGCAGGTCGGCCTGGGTGACGGTGGCGCGATGGATCTTGGACTTGAACATGGTACGGAACACGGCAAGACTCCCGATTTGTCTGCTCCCTGCCTGCGTCCGCAGGTCAAAGGCGTTGCCCGGAGGGTACATCGATTGGCCTGTCCGGACAGCTGTCGTCGGCTGTCGCAGGGCTCACACGGACCCACTGCTGACTTCCAGTCGATGCAGAGCGCCTGAAGGAGCGCCTCGACACGCCCAGTGGCTCGCCCGCCGTCCACGGCGGGGCGGCCAGGACGACGGGATCAGGCGTCGCGTCGCCTGAGCACCAGATAACCGCCCAGCAGGGCCACCGCGTTCCAGGCCAGCATCACCAGCAGCCCGGTGCCGGGTCCCAGGACCGACTCCTCGTTGGGCACCACCTCGATCATGCGCGTGGCCGCCTGGTCGGGCAGGAACTGTGCCACGGGCCGCAGCGCGGAGATGTTGTTGAGCATGGGGGAGACGAAGAAGAAGAGCGGGATCAGGATGACCAGCGACGACAGATCGTCGTCAAGGCGTCGATCGCCAACCACGTCGCACGGTCCAGGCCCCAGGAGGCGTACGACGCGCTCCGGGTCATCGAGTCGATCAGCCGCAGCGCGCTGAACGATGTGCGGGTCCTGCTCGGGGTGCTGCGCTCGGGGATCCCCGGCGAGGCCCCGGTGGCCGCCGAGACCGCCCCGGCGCTGGGCGTGGACGCTCTGCCGGAGCTGGCCGAGCAGGCGCGTACCGCGGGCGTCGTGGTGGACCTGCGGGTCATCCACGCGGACCGGCTGCCGGAGGGGGTGGGACGCTCGGTCTTCCGGATCGTTCAGGAATCCCTGACCAATGTCGTCAAGCACGCCTCCCCCACTCGGTGCAGGGTCGTGGTCGAGGCAGCCGCCGACGAGGTGAGCATCGAGGTGACCGATGACGGGCGGACCGGGGTGAGCGCACGGATGCGGCCGGGCGGGCAGGGGCTGGTGGGGATGCGGGAACGCGTGGAGGCGTACGGCGGCACGTTCTCCTCAGGCACCATGCCGGAAGGAGGGTTCCGGGTGGCGGCTCGTATCCCCTTTGAACGTGTCCTCAGTGCTGCCGAGGGAGACCGGTGAGTTCCCGGGATGAGGCTGTCATGAGCCACGAGGACGACATCCGCGTCGTGGTGGCGGACGACCAGGCTCTGCTGCGGGGCAGCTTTCGGGTCCTGGTGGACAGCGAGCCCGGCCTCCGGGTGGTCAACGAGGCGGAGACCGGGGCGGAGGCGGCGGAACTCGCCCGGCGCCGGCGTCCCGACGTCCTGCTGATGGACGTGCGGATGCCGCAGATGGACGGTATCGAGGCGACCCGGCTCATCCGCGACTCGTCCGAGGGCGCTGATACCCGGATCCTCATCCTGACCATGTTCGACCTCGACGAGTACGTGTACGCCGCGTTGCGCGCCGGGGCCAGCGGCTTCCTGCTGAAGGACACACAGCCCGATGAACTGCTGCGGGCCATCCGGGTTGTGGCGGCCGGTGAGGCGCTGCTGGCGCCCTCGGTGACCCGCCGTCTGATCGCCGAGTTCGCCGCCCGGCCCGAACCGGCGAAGGTGCGCCCGGCCGACTTGGCGGGCGTGACCGAACACGAGCGGGAGGTGCTCCTGCTGATCGCTCGCGGTCTGTCCAACCCCGAGATCGCGCAGCGGATGTGCGTGAGCCTGGCCACCGTGAAGTCCCACGTGGGCCGGCTCCTCGCCAAGCTCGACGCACGTGACCGGGCCCAACTCGTCATCGTCGCCTACGAGTCGGCTCTGGTCGCGGCGGAGGGGCCGTCCCTCACCCCGGACCGGCGTCCCGGGCCCGGACGGCTGCCGCCACGCGGTCGGTGACCCGCGGCTTGGCGAACGGACTGGTGATGTGGTTGCGCACGGTCTTGTTCGACAGTACGAGCGTGCTGGCGATGCGTTCACACAAGTTCCCGGGCCGCCACGTTCCTGAGCAGATGCGCGCGAACAGGGCTGATCGCCGGCTCTCCCCCTCAGTCTTCGGGTCTTCGGTTCGGCGCGGGACGCGGGCGTTGCCTCCCGCGGCGCCCTACTCCCTGCGTGCGGCGACGAACTGTGTGACGGCCGTGGACGCGGCCAGGATCAGGACGGAGGTCAGGAGCATGCCGCTCGTGGGGGCCAGCAGTTCCGCCGCGTCGGGTGTCGTCGACATCAGGGTGAACAGCCGGTTCACCGGGGGCATGCCCTTGGCGAAGAGGGCGCCCATCACCAGGGCGAGCGCGGCCACCAGTGCGTATCCCTGTCGCTTGAAGACGAGCCGGGAGCACAGCACGCCGATGGCAATGCCCACGAGCGCACACGTGAGCTGGGCCTCGACTCCCAGGACCAGATCGGCCACGGTGACGTCGTAGCTTCCCATCCACAACGGGAACAGCAAGCCGAAGACCATCAGGACCAGACAGCTCAGCAGCGCCGTACCGACAGCCGCCAGCAGGACCCTCAGGGGCCGGCCGCCGGAGGTGACGACGACGATCGCCCGCTGTGTGGGGTCGTCCAGGCTCATCAGCGCGACGGTGAGCCAGGTCGAGCAGACGAACAACGCACCGGCGGAAGAGGCGTAGGCGGGGGGCAGCGGGCCGCTGCCGTTGACGGTCAGCACTCCCATCAGGCCCATGAACAGAAGCAGGGGGGCGAGGTAGCGCTGCGTGTGCACCACGGTGGCGAACGTGTAACGGATGAGAGCGATCACCGCACGTCTCCATCGGTCGCGACGTCCTGCGTACGATGGTTCAGCACCGCCCCTGTCACCCGCTCGACGGACCAGCCGTGCTGCAGTGCGGTGTACAGCAGGGCGTCGGTGCTCTCGCGTGTCACTCTCAGTCTCACCCCGGGCACGTCCCGGCTCACCGCCAGCACACCCTCCAGTTCCTCCCATGCCAGGTCGCTGGGCACCGGGCCACTCGGGAGCCGGGTCAGAACGACGTCGGAGGAGGGCCGGTACTCGATCGGCCGGGGCTCCGGGCCCCGCAACGCGACCCGGCCCTTGCTGACGACGTAGGTTCGCGTGGCACGGGCCCGGGTCACCGACTCCCTGTGGTCGGTGAACAGCACGGTGCCTCCGGCAGTCGCGACCTCGCTCATGATCTCTGCGAGCACGCCGTGGGCGTCCGCGTCGAGTCCCGACCACGGTTCGTCCAGAACGAGCAGCCCCGGCTCCAGCAGCAGGGCCTGAGCCAGCGCGACCTTCTGCGCGTTGCCCTTCGACAGGCTCCGCAACGGTGCCTGCTTGCCGCCCACCAGGGCGAGCCGGTCCAGCAGCCGGCTGGCCCGCGACGAGGCGGCCGATGTGGTCAGACCGCGTACCCGGCCCATGTGTGTCAGGTACGCCACGGCCGACATGCGTTCGTTGGGGGAAAAGCGGTCGGGGACGTAGCCCACGACCGGTGGCCGGGCGGCCACCCTGCCGGCGGTCGGCCGTGACAGCCCCACCGCGATGCGCAGCAGTGTCGACTTCCCGGAACCGTTCCCACCGGCGAATGCGACGACCTCTCCGGCCGGGGCATCGACATCGACGTCTCTGAGAATCCAATCGCCACGGCCATAGCGCTTGCCCACTGCTTCAAGTCGTAACAAGTGAACTCCTCTGTCCGGTGTTGCGACCCTGGATGCCTGCAGATTAGGCCTCGCGCTCGCGGCAGAAGCACAGCCCCGATCCGCGAAAGTGGCAGCGAGCCGGTCCCGCCCGTCCTCGAACTCGTCCGCGGGGAGCGCACTCACCGAGAGCCGCAACTCGTTCGGGGAACGGCACCGCCCGCGAGGTGCCGCGCGGGCGGACGATCTGGACCGCTCCCCGCGTGCTGACATGGTGTTGCGCGCCGCGGCGACTTCCGTGCCGTGCTGCTGCTCGATGGCGGTCAACTGGCTCTGGCTGTCGGCGATCCGCCGGTTCGGGATTGGCTGGCCCGCCTTGTCCGCCGTGGGAGTTTCGGGCTTGGTGAGGCCGGTCAGGACTTCGACGCCGAACAGATCACGCATGGTCTTGCTTGATCTGGACCCGATACCCGTGTGGTCGGCGGCGGTTGTGCGTCAACTCCAGCCCCACGGAGCTCAATTTAGGTTAGGCTAAGCTAAATTTCTCGTGGGGGTCCGGACCCGCGTCGCGTGATCGGGGGGAGAGAATCACCATGGGCTTGCCGGCCATCGGCTCCTATCCCATGCCGGATCGCTCCGCGATCCCCCGGTCGCACGTCTCTTGGCGGATCGACCCGGCACGTGCCGCGCTTCTGGTCCACGACATGCAGAACCACTTCGTCCGGGCCTTCCCCGCCGGCCGTGCCCCCGTGGTGGAACTCGTCGACAACATCGCGGCGCTCAGGGAACTCGCCGACACCCTGGACATGCCGGTCGTGTTCAGCGCGGAGCCCGCCGGGCAGCCACCCGCGCAGCGAGGGCTGGTCGGTGACATGTGGGGGCCGGGGATAGGGGACGAGCCGGATGCCGCGGCGATCGTCGCGCCCCTCACCCCCCGGCCCGGCGAGCATCTGCTGGCGAACGTGCGCCACAACGCCTTCCTGCGCAGCCATCTCGGCAGGCTGCTGCGTTCGCAGAACCGGGACCAGCTGATCATCTGTGGGGTGCACGCGCACCTCGGTGTCCTGCTGACCGCGGCGGACGCCTTCATGAACGACATCCAGCCGTTCGTCGTCGCCGACGCGGTCGCCGACTTCTCCGCCGAGGAGCACACCCTGGCACTCCGGTGGGCCGCGCGCACCGGCGTGGTCTGTACGACGGACGGGCTGCTGCGCGCCCTGCTCCTGCACCGGGAGCGGAGGAACGCGTGACGCCCGCGGCGCGGAGCACCGGTGCCTTCCTCGACACACCCCCGAATTGGAGTGACTCCGTGAGCGTGACCCAGGCCGACCCGGTCGCGACAGGCTCTCCCCGCCTTCCCCAGCCCCCGGGAGACCTCCTGGGCAGCGCGGTCGTCGTCAAGTTCGGCGGCAACGCCATGGTGGACGCGAGTCTGCAACGGGCCTTCGCCCAGGACATGGTGGAGCTGTGGCACGCGGGTCTGCGCCCGGTCGTCGTGCACGGCGGCGGGCCGCAGATCAGCGCGATGCTCGACCGGCTGGGCCTGGAGACCCGTTTCGAGGCGGGTCTCAGGGTCACCACGCCGGAGGCCATGGACGTGGTGCGCATGGTGCTGACGGGCCGGGTCCAGCGGGAGCTGGTCGGCCACATCAACGCCCATGGTCCCTTCGCGGTGGGCCTGACCGGCGAGGACGCGCACACGATGACCGCCGTACGGCGACCGGCCCTGGTCGACGGCAAGCCGGTGGACATCGGGCTCGTCGGCGACATCGTGGACGTGAACCCGGCGATGGTGCGCGCCCTGCTGGAGCAGGGGCACATCCCGGTCGTCTCCCCCGTGGCACGCGGCGCGGACGGGCAGGTCTACAACGTCAACGCCGACCTCGCGGCGTCGGCCCTCGCCGTCGCCCTCGACGCCGAGCGGCTGGTGATGCTCACGGATGTCGAGGGGCTGTACGCGGACTGGCCGCGCAGCACCGAGGTGATCGGACGGCTGACGGCCGGTGCGCTGGACGCGCTGCTGCCCGGCCTGGCGAGCGGGATGCTGCCGAAGATGGAGGGCTGTCTGCGGGCCGTCCGCGGCGGCGTGCGCAAGGCCCATGTGGTGGACGGACGCGTGCCGCACGCGGTGCTGCGCAGTGTGCTCGCCGAGACCAGCCCGGGCACGACCGTCACAGAGTTTTGACCAGGACCCGGGCGTTGCGTCGCGGGTCCAGGGACTCCGACCAGGCCCGGGGCGCCAGTCGGGCGGTCGTGGGCGCGAAGCCGTAGCGGAGGAAGAGGCCGCCACCGCCCGTGGTCGCCGTGAACAGGGCGGGGAGCGACCGGGCGCGGGCAGTGGCCAGCACCGCGCGCAGCAGTCCGGCTCCCGCTCCGCTCCCCTGCCGGTGCTCCGCGACGCAGAAGTTGTAGACGACACCCGCGGGCCCGTCCTCCCCCGGTGCGGCCGGGTACACACGCAGGCCCACGCACCCGTCGAGGGTGCCGTCAGGGGCCTCCGTCACGAAGAAGCCGGCCGCGTGAGCGGCGTAGACGGAGAGCGGGCGTTCCCGCAGCGCACCCGAGCGTACGAAGGGGCGGGACAGGGCGGCGAGCGCGGCGGCCTCGTCCGGGCGGGCGGTGCGCACCGAGGGCGACGGCGCGAGAAGTGCGTGCGGCAGCGCGGCAGGGCGCGGCGTAGCCGTGGTCAAGGGATTCCTTCCTCGGTACCGGTACCGGGCCCGGGATCAAACGCTCGGACGGCTCGGGCGGCCGTCGACGTAGGTCTCGACCACCTCGATGTCGCCTATACGGGAGGTGTCGACGCGCCGGGGGTCGTCACCGAGCACGACCAGGTCGGCGCGTTTGCCGGGGGTGAGACTCCCCAGGCTGTTCTCCCAGTGGCAGGCGTGGGCGCCGGCGACGGTGTACGCGTGCAGGGCCTCGTCGACGGTGACGGCCTCGTACGGGCCGATGACCTGTCCCGAGGCAGAGGCGCGCTCGACCATGAACTGGACGGCCCGCAGGGGCGATCCGTCGGCGACGGGACGGTCGGAGCTGCCCACCAGCGGAATGCCGTGGTCCAGGAAAGCCCTGCCCCGGTACAACCACGGTGCGCGTTCCGCGCCCATGATCGACGCGTAGTCGTCGCCGAAGTACCGCAGGAAGTTGGGCTGGATCACCGCGCTGACACCGAGTCGCGCGAAGCGCGGGAGCTGGTCGGGCCGGATCAGCCCGGCGTGTTCGATGCGGTGGCGTGCCTCGGGCCGGGGCCTCAGGCGCTGGGCACGGTCGAGGGCGTCCAGGGCCACGTCGGCCGCCCGGTCGCCGATCGCGTGCACGGCGAGCTGCCAGCCGGCGAGGTGGCCGTCCACGATGAGGTCCGTGAGCGCCTGCGGGTCGTCCTGCAACTGCCCGGTGTGGTCGAGCCCTTCGTACGGGCTGCTCAGCGCGGCCGTACGGGCCATCATGCCGCCGTCGGTGTAGATCTTCAGCGCGCCCACGGAGAGCCGGTCGTCGCCGAACCCGGTGCGCAGGCCGAGGTCGAGGGCCCGCGGGATGCCGTCGGTCTCGTGTGCCGCGACCGGGCGCAGCCGGTCCCCGGACACCATGAGCTGCACGCGCAGCGGCAGCAGCCCCTTGTCCCGGGCGAGTTGGTAGGCGCCGAGTTCGACGGGGCTGTGGCCGAAGAGCGTGCCGCCGATGCCCGCTTCGGCGCAGGCGGTGACGCCCTCCGCGAGGCAGGTGCGGGCCGCCCGGCCGATCGCCTCGGCCAGGTCCTCCTGGGAGTGCGGCAGCCGCAGTGCGCGGGCGGCGCCCATGGCCTGCTCGGCGAGGAAGCCGTTCTCGTGCGGGATGTCGGCGGGCAGCAGGTCCAGGACGGCGGTGTTGACGACGCAGCCGTGGCCGGAGTCGTGCAGCAGGAAGAGCTTGCGTCCGTCGCTGACCTTGTCGAGGTCGGCGGCGGTCAGATGGCGTCCCAGGGCCCGCTGGTCGTAGCCGGCGATGCTCACCCAGTCGCCGGGCGCGCGGGTGCGGGTGACGGCTTCCGCCACGACCTCGAGTACGTCGTCGATCCGGGTGCGGCCCGCGATGCTCGGGGTGTTCTGTTTGAACCCGGTCCAGGCGAGGTGCACATGGGCGTCGACGAACCCGGGGAGCACGGTGGCACCCTGCAGGTCGATCACCTCGCGGGCGGGCAGGGAGGTCACGGCCTCGTCCAGGCCGGCGATCCGGCCCTGCCAGATGCCCACGTCATGAGCGACCGGATGGTCCGGGTCCATGGTGAGGAAACGGGCGTTGGTCAGCCTGGTGCACAGCATCGGAGAGGTCAGGCGTCCATCGTCGCGGCGAGGGACCGGGGGCGCAGGTCCGTCCAGTGGGTCTCGACGTACTCCAGGCACGCTTCCCGGGTGTTCTCGGCGAAGGCGACCGTCCACCCTCCGGGCACCTCGGCGAACGACGGCCAGAGTGAGTGCTGGCCCTCGTCGTTCACCAGGACCAGGAAACGGCCTTCGTTGTCGTCGAAGGGGTTGGTGCTCATGCTCGATGCCTCCTCGGAAGGCCAAGATTAGGTTAGGCTCGCCTAATTGACTGGAGCTTAGCCTTTGTCCCTTCCCTCTCACAAGGAGACGTTCATGCGCCTGGTCGCGGCCGACATGGAGGACGCCGACGCCTTCGCCGGGTTCGGGCTGCCCGGCGTTCCCGGCACCGACGAGTTCTGGGCCGCCGCGGGCGCGCCCGCCTCGAAACCCGCCGAGGACGGCGGTTGGGTGACCCTGTTCCTGTGGCGCGGGTCGGAGGCGAGGGTCGGCTTCGAGAGCTGGTCGGAGCCGGTTCGCCTGCGCCGCTGGGCCGACTCGGACTGCTGGTACGCCGAGGTGCGCATGCCCGAGCGGCTGCGGGTGACCTACCAGTTCCTGGTGGACGACGCGGCGTACGCCGACCCGTTCAATCCGGCCGGTGCGGGCGGTGACCGGTCCATCGCGGCGACGCCGGACGCGCCGGAGCAGCCGCACTGGCCGGTTGTCGGTGCCGACGAGGTGCTGCCCCTGCCGCTTACCCGGATTCGCTGGACCAGTGAACGGCTCGGGGGGCGGCGGACCGTGCGGGTCCATCCGGTGGGGGGCGGTGGGCCGGTGGTGCTGCTGCTCGACGGGGACGACTGGTTGTATCTGCACCCGGCCATGACCGCGTTCGACTCGGCCGTGGCGGCGGGTGAGTTGCCGCCGGTGACGCTGGTCTTCCTGCCGGCCAAGGACCGGGCCGAGGAGTTCACGTGCCGGGCCGGGTTGTGGGAGGCGGTGCGGGACGAACTGCTCCCGTTGGTGGCGGAGTCGGGGGTGCGTGCCGATCTCGACCGGCTGGTGGTCGCCGGGCAGAGCCTCGGTGGGCTGAGTGCGGTGTACGCGGCACTGGAGTATCCCGAGTTGGTGTCGCGGGTTGCCTGCCAATCGGGGTCGTTCTGGTGGCGGCCGGGTGCCCTGCGGGCGGCTGATCCGTTGGGAGGGCCGGTGGGGGGTGTGATCGCCGAGCGGCTGCGGGCGGGTGTTGATCTGTCGGGGCTACGGGTGGCGTTCGATGTCGGGGAGCATGAGACGCGGATGCTGCCGCACTGCGGCCTGGTGGAGAGCCTGGTCGAGCGGGCCGGGGCGACCGTGCGGGTTTCGCGGGCCGCGTCCGGCCACGATCGTGCGGGGTGGCGGCATGCGTTGGTCAGGGATGTGGCCTGGGCGCTGCAATAGTCATCCGCGGGCCGGTGGGGGCTGGTCGCGCAGTTCCCCGCGCCCCTGAGAGGTCACCTCGCAACCGCCGAGCAGTAGGCCTGGTCCTTCGCCAGGAGGTTGCGGTGGGTGTCTTCGGCCGTGATGGTGCCGTCGTCCAGGACCAGGACCCGGTCCGCGGCGTCCAGGAAGGCCGGGCTGCTGGTGATGACGATGGTCGTGCGGCCCCGGCGCAGCTTCGCCACGTTGCGGGCGATGAGTTGTTCGGTGACCGCGTCGACCGCGGTGGTGGGGTCGTGCAGGACCAGGACGTCCGAGTCGGCCGCCAGCGCCCGGGCCAGGGACAGGCGTTGGCGCTGGCCTCCGGAGAGGTTGGCGCCGCGGTCGCGGACGCCGTAGTCGAGGCCGTCGCGGTGCAGGGCTACGACGTCGGTCAGCATGGACGCCTCGACGGCCTCGGGGACCGAGCCGCTGGTGCCCGAGGGGTCGATGTTGGTGCGCAGGGTGCCGGCGAAGATCTCCCCGTCGTACGGGTTCACGAGGATGTGCTCGCGGACCGCCTCGACCGACAGGTCCGCCAGCTCCTGCCCGCCGACCCGGACGGCTCCCTCGTACGCGTCGGGCGGGACGTTCACGGCCAGGACGGCCGCCAGGTCGGCCGCGGCGCGCGGCTGGTAGGCGGCGATGGCGACGAACTCGCCGGCCTCCACCTGGAAACGCACCTTGTTCAGGGACCCATGGCGGACCGAGTCGATCTCCAGGTCCGCGCCCGGGGCCGGTCGCCCGGCCCCCGGGGTCGTGACCGGCGGCGCCGACAGCACCAGCGCCATCCGCTCGGCCGAGGCGCGCGCGATCATCACGTACTTGGGCATCTCCGAGAACAGCTTGAGCGGTTCCATGATGAACTGCGCCAGGCCCACGGCCATGACGAGTTCCCCGATGGTGATCCGGCCGTCGAAGGCCAGCCAGCCGGCCGTCAGGGTCACGGCCCCGGCCAGGACCGCGTTGAGGGCCAGCGCGGTGCCCGCGTACACGCCGTTCACCTTGGCGACGACGATCGACTGGTGCCTCGCCTCGGTGCTGACCTTGCGGTAGGAGCCGAACGCCGCGTGGTTGCCGCCGAATCCGTGCAGTGGGCGCAGGCCGGTGATCAGGTCGGCGACCTTCGCGCCGGCCCGCGCCACCCTGGCCTGCTGTTCCTGGGTGCTGCTGCCGATCCGCCGTGACATCACGCTCAGGATCGACAGGATGGCGACGGTACCCACGATGACCAGCAGGCCGAGCCGGATGTCGGCGAGGCCCAGCGCGACCGCCGCGACCAGCACCGCGACCAGCGAGCTGATCAGCAGCGGCACCACTTCGATGATGTCGGCGGTCTGGTCGGCGTCCTCGGTGGCGATGGTCAGGACCTCGCCGGACTTGAGGTCGACGTCCCTGGCCACCGGTTGCAGGCCGCAGGCCGCGACCTTCACCCGCCAGCGGTGTGCCTCGGTCGTGTTGGCCTTCTGCAGGATCCGCATGCCGAACCGCCACGACAGCGACACGGTCGTGATGATCACGGCCAGCGCGGCGATCGACAGGGCGAGCGCGCCGAGGCTCCGCTCACCCCGCATCGTGTGCTCGACGATCATGCCGAGCGCGATGGGGAAGGCCGTCTCGCCGGCCTGGTAGAGGCCCATGAGGACGGTGCCGCCGGCCATGGCGCCGAGGTTGCGGCGCAGGGCCGTGCGGAGGATGGCGGCCCCGAAGCGGGGCCGCTGCGTGTCAGTTGTCATCGAGGTGGCGGGCAATCGCTTCGGGGGTTCGCAGGGTGAACAGGTCTCGGATGGTGATCACGGGGCCGAACTCGCGGCGGAGCAGCCCGATCAGGCGTACCGCCAGCATGGAGTGTCCCCCGAGGGACACGAAGTCGCTCACCGCGCTCACCTCGTCGTCGTCCAGGTCCAGTGCCTCGGCGAAGTACTCGCAGACCACGGTCTCGGTCTCGGTCCGTGGGCCACGCTCCCCCACCGTGGTCAGCGCGCCGAGCGGCTTGGCCTCGGGCAGCGCCTTGGTGTCAGCCTTCCCGTTCACCGTCAGCGGGATGCTGTCGACCTGGGCGTAGTGCGTCGGCCGCAGGAAGTCCGGCAGCCCTGCGCCCACGTCGGCGGCGACCGCCGCCAGATCCGCGCCGTCCAGCACGAGGTACGCGGCCAGCCGGTAGGCGCCGTCGACCTGCGGGTCGGGCTGGGCGACGGCGGCGGCGAACCGGACCGCCGGGTGCGCGGCGAACACGGCCTCGACCTCGCCGAGTTCGACCCGGTGGCCCCGGATCTTGACCTGCTGGTCGGTGCGGCCCAGGTACATCAGGTTGCCGTCGGGCCGGCGGACCACCAGGTCCCCGGTGCGGTACATGCGCTCCCCGGGCTCCCCGAACGGGCAGGCGACGAAGCGGTGCGCGCTCTGGGCGGGCTGCCCGAGATAGCCGCGCGCGATCCCGATGCCCGACACGTACAGCTCGCCGGGCACCCCGTCGGGCAGGGGTCGCAGCCACGGATCCAGCACGTACACGTCCGTGTTGTCGATCGCGACG
Organism: Streptomyces sp. NPDC044719; assembly: GCF_056433405.1. Classification (NCBI taxonomy): domain Bacteria; kingdom Bacillati; phylum Actinomycetota; class Actinomycetes; order Kitasatosporales; family Streptomycetaceae; genus Streptomyces; species Streptomyces sp. NPDC044719. The sequence goes on along the minus strand of NZ_JBWKHE010000002.1, from coordinate 82,770 downwards.
CCCACCACCGGGTCCTCGCACTCGAAGGTGCCGACGCCCAGGGTGTTGATGGTGTACTCGGTGGGCCCGTACAGGTTGTAGCCGACCGTGCCCTCGGTCTCGGCGAGGCGCTGCCACAGCGTCGGGGTGACGGCCTCGCCGCCCAGCAGCACCAGCGCCGGCCGGCGTTCCGGGTTGTCCAGCAGGCCCTCGGCCACCAGTTGCTGCGCGTAGGTCGGGGTCACGTTGATGACGTCGATCCCGTGCTCCAGGCAGTACTCCACCAGCGCGGGCGCGTCGCGGCGCAGCTCCTCGTCGCAGATGTGCACCTCATGGCCGTCGGCGAGCCACAGCAGCTCCTCCCACGACATGTCGAACGCGAACGACACGGTGTGCGCGATCCGGAAGGTCCGGTGGCCGTGCTCCGCCAGCACCGGCTCGAAGATCCGGCGCTGATGGTTGATCAGCATGTTGGTGAGCCCGGCGTACTCGGTCACCACGCCCTTGGGCTTTCCGGTCGACCCGGAGGTGTAGATCGTGTACGCGGGGTGCCGCAGCCGGTCCGGGTCGTCCGGCGCGAACGTCACGTACGGCTCGGCCTCGGGAAGAGGCCGGTCCAGTTCGATGAGGTCGCCGGTCAGCCGGGGCGAGACGGCGCTCACGGTGAGGATCACGTCCGGGCGGGCGTCGTCGACGATCGCGGCGATCCGCTCGTCCGGGTGGTCCAGCTCCAGCGGCACGTACGCGGCGCCGACGCGCAGGACGGCGAACAGCGCCGCGATCCAGTCGAGGGAGCGCGGGATCGCGAGGCCCACGGTCGTCTCGGGGCCGATGCCGCGCGCCGCGAGCACACCGGCGACCGCGCGGCTGCGGTCCCGGAGCTCGGCGAACGTCATCGTCGCGCCGTGGGCGACGAGTGCCACCCGCTGCGGGTCTCGGTCCGCGGCCTGGTCGAACCGGTCGACCACGGTGTCGGTACCGACATCCGTACGCTCGCCCGGAGCGGGCTCGGGTCCCAGCCCCCGCAGCGCTCCCACCGGCCCGGTCGACCGGGCCAGGTCCTGGAGGACGCTCAGGTAGTCGTCGAGGAGACGGCGGGCGCCCGCGGTGTCGCCGTCGCGGTACTCCAGCTTGACCGTGAGCCGGTCGCCGGGCGTGACGACCCAGGTGAACGGGTAGTGCGTGGAGTCGTCGGCCTTCACCGAGGTGATGCCGTGCCGGGCGTTCATCTCGGCGAACGCGTCCATGTCCAGGAAGTTCTGCAGCACGAACAGGTTGTCGAACAGGGTGTCGTGCCCACTGGCCCGCTGGATCTCGCCGAGCCCCAGGTGTTCGTGCTCCATCGCCTCGACCCGTGCCGTCTGTACGGCCGACAGGTACGCGCGGACCGACTGCTCCGGCCGGGCCCGCGTCCACGTGGGCACGGTGTTGAGCAGCACGCCGACGATGTCGTCCAGGCCCTCGCCGTCGCGGCCGGAGACGGTCACGCCGAACACGGCGTCGCTGCGGCCGGTGTGCGCGCCGAGCAGCAGACCGAACGCGCCGGTCAGTACCGAGTTCAGTGTGACGCCGTGCACGCTGGCCGCTGCACGCAGTGTCTCCGACTGCTCGGCGGACAGCGTGTGTACGAGTGCGCGCGGCAGGTCGTCCGAGAGGGCCGGCGCCGGTCCGGCGAGCAGCGTCGGGCCGGGAAGGGCCGCCAGGTGCTCCGCCCAGAAGCGTTCCGATACGGCGGGGTCCTTGGCGTCGAGCGCCCGGGCGTACTCCTCGAAGCTCGGCGTGGCCGGCGTCGGGTCGAGCGGCTCGCCCGCGAGGACGGCACGGTAGGACTCGAACAGGTCCCGCAGGACGATCTCGCGGGACCACCCGTCCCACAGCAGCAGGTGGTAGCTGAGCAGCAGGCCGTCGCGGTCGTCGGGCAGCCGCACCACGGTCAGCCTGATCAGCGGCGGCTCCCCCGGGTCGAACCCGGTGTCGCGGTCCCGGGCGCGCAGGGCGTCGACCTCCGCGTCCGTCGACAGGGCGACGGTACGGACGTCGACCCGCCGGCCCGCCTTGAGGACCTGGACGGGGTTTCCGTCGTCGTCCGTGGTGAAGCCGGCGCCCACGACCGGGTGCCGTGCGATCACGTGCGCCATCGCCTCGGCCAGCGCGCCGGTGTCCAGGCGCCGGTCGAAGGTGAACCAGCTCTGCGCGACGTAGTGTCCGGCCGTGCCCGCCAGCTGGGCCTGGAAGAACAGGCCGCGCTGGAGCGGGGTGACCTGTGCGGTGCGCTCGGCGGTCGTGGCGGCGTCGGCGATGTGCTCCAGCGCTCCGCGCCAGTGCTCGGTGATCTCGTCGGGTATGCCCTCGGCGAGGGTGAACTCGGCGAGCAGGCTGCCGGTCGCCTCGTCGGTCCAGGCGTTGACCTCGACGGCGTACGGGCTGCCCTGGTCGCCGCCGGTGAGGTGCAGCGCCTGGGACTCGCTGCCCCGGCCGAGGTAGTTGAACAGCACCTGCGGGCGGGCGGTGAGCAGCGGGGCCGTCTGCGGGTCGAGGTACCTGAGCCGGCCGTAGGCGACGTGGGCGCGCTCGTCCGGCTGTCGTTCGGCGACCTCGCGGGCCGCGGCGACCGGGTCGGTGTGCGCGGTGAGCCGTACGGGGGCGATGGAGGTGAACCAGCCGACGGTACGGGTGTAGTCGTGCTGTTCGAGGACCGGGACCCGGCCGTGCCGCTCCAGTTCGATCGCGAGATCGGTGGGCGACGGCTGGATCCGGGTCAGCGCGGTGCGCAGGGCGCCGCACAGCAGCTCGGTGAGACCGACGCCGAGTGCGGCGGGTGCCGTGCGGGTGAGGCGGTCGCTCACGTCGGGGGCGAGCACGACGGTGGTCTCGCGCAGTCCGCCGACCGTGGGCAGCAGTTCGGGTGCCTGCAGCGTGGTGGTCCAGTGGCCGAGGTCGTCGAGTGCGTGGTTGGAGTGGAGCGTCAGTGCTTCGGCGTACTCGGCGTACGACGTGGTCGGCGGTGCGAGCGTCTCGCCGCGGAGTGCCGCGGCCAGGTCGTCCAGCAGGATCAGCCAGGAGACCGAGTCGACGGCGAGGTGGTGCACGGTGACGACGAGGGTGCGGGTGGCTTCCAGCCAGGCGAAGGCGATGACGTTTCCGGACTCGGGGTCGAGCTGTGCCGCGGCCTCGTTCGCCACGGCCGTGGCGTCGGTGGTGTCCGGTCGTACGACGGTGACCTCGTGGGCCGGTTCGGTGCGCAGGGCCCACACGCCGTGTGTGGTGCGCAGGCGCAGTCGCAGGGTCGGGTGGGCGGCGACCACGGCGTTCGCGGCGCGCCGGGCGTCCGTGAAGGTGGCGCCTTCGGGGGCCTGGAGGGTTCTGGCCTGGGCGAATCGGGTGAGGGAGCCGCCGAGTTCACGTTGGCGCAGGATGATCGGGGTCGGGGTGAGGGGGCCGTCCTCGCGGCGGGCGGGGGTGGGGGCGGCTGTCCGCGGTGTGCTCGTCGCCAGGTTGTCGGCCAGTGCGCGGGGGGTCTTGAGCAGGAAGACGTCCCGGGGTGAGATCCGCAGGCCGAGGGTTCGGGCCCTGTTCACGACCGAGATGGCGACGATGCTGTCGCCTCCGGCGTGGAAGAAGTCGGTGTCGGCGGCTATGTCCGAGCCGGGCAGTGTCTGGGTGAAGATCTCGATGAGGGTGGTGACCGCTGAGTTCTTGTCCGCGGGTGCGTGGGGGCTGGTCGCGCAGTTCCCCGCGCCCCTTAGGGACATAGCCGCACGCTCGGTCAAGATCTTCCGGTCCAGCTTGCCGTTCACCGTCAGCGGCAGGGCGTCGACCGTCATCACCCGGCCCGGGACCATGTGCACCGGCAGCTTCGTGGACAACAGCTCGGTGAAATCAGCCGGCATCTGGCCCACCACGTGCGCGACCAGGTGATCGCCGCTCTCCGCCACCGTGACGGCCACGTCCACCACACCGTCGAGTTCCCGTACGGCGGACTCGACCTCGCCGAGTTCGATGCGGAAGCCCTTGAGCTGGACCTGGTCGTCTGCGCGGCCGGTGAACTGCAGCTCGCCGTCGAGGGTGCGGATGGCCAGGTCGCCCGTGTGGTACATGCGGGAGCCGTCGTTCGCGAACGGGTTCGCCACGAAGCGGCCGGCGGTGAGTCCGGGCCTGCCGAGGTAGCCGAGCGACACCTGGTCGCCGGCGACGTAGATGGCGCCGACCTTGCCGGGCGGCACCGGGCGGAGCCGGTCGTCGAGCAGGTAGGTGACCAGGCCGGGGATCGGGCCGCCGATCGGGCTGACGTCGTCGCCGGGGCCGAAGTCCTCGTCGGTGAGCACCCGGTGGGTGACGTGGACGGTGGTCTCGGTGATGCCGTACATGTTGACCAGCTCAGGCACGCTCGTGCCGTGCCGCTCGACCCAGCCGCGCAGCCGCCCGAGGTCCAGGGCCTCGCCGCCGAAGATGATCCGGCGCAGTGCGGGCAGCGGCTCGCCGGAGAGCCGGTCTGCCTCGATGAACTGGTAGAAGGCGGACGGGGTCTGGTTGAGCACGGTGACCCCGCGCTCGCGGACCAGCCGGTGGAAGTCGACCGGGGAGCGCGTCAGCCCGTACTCGGGCACCAGCAGCTCACCGCCGTACGCCAGCGCGCCCCACAGCTCCCAGACCGCGAAGTCGAAGGAGAAGGAGTGGAACTGAACCCAGACGTCCCGCGGGCCGAAGTCCATGTCGGGCTGGGTGTTGGCGAGCAGCGTCACCACACTGGAGTGCGGGACCGCCACGCCCTTGGGCCTGCCGGTCGATCCGGACGTGTAGATCACGTACGCGGGGTTGTGCCAGCTCACCTCGGGCTCGGTGGCGATGTCGCCCACCGGCAGCTCGTCGCCCTGGACGAGCACCCGGGCCGGTACCTCCGCCCTGGCCAGCAGCTGTGTGAAGCGATCACGCTGTTCGCGGTCCACCAGGACGACCTGGGGGGCCGCGTCGGCGAGGATGTACTCCAGCCGGTCGTCCGGGTACGCCAGGTCGAGCGGGACGTACGCGCCGCCCGCGCTGACGATCGCGACCAGGGCCACGACCTGCTCCAGGGAGCGCGGGACAGCGACCGCGACCCGCTTGCCCGGGCCGACGCCGGCCGCGCGCAGGGCGGAGGCCAATCGGTTCTTGGTGTCGGCCAGTTCGCCGTAGGTCAGGGACCGGGTGCCGCCGTCGAGGCCGCACTGGGTGACGGCGGTGGCGGCGGGGTCGCGGTGCGCGGCGGCGTCGAACAATCCGCCCAGCGTCGTCGGTGTGATCGGTGCGGGACGCCGCTCGCTGTCGGGTGCCAGGTCTCCGACCGGGGTGTCCGGCCGGGTGAGCAGGCCGGTGAGGGTGTGGGTGAAGGTGTGCAGGATCGCCCTGGCGGTCGTCTCCCGCAGCAGTTCGGCGTCGTAGATCAGGTTGAAGCGCGGTCGTCCGTCGAGCGCGCGCTCGACCACCAGCGTCAACGGGTAGTGCGGGGCGCCCTCGTTGACGAGGTCGGTGACGACCAGGGTGTCGCCGGGTCGTCGCAGGGCTGCGACGTCGGTGGCCACGTCGAACACCACGAGGGTGTCGAACAGGGAGCCCGCGCCGGCCTGGCGGCCGATCCTCGCCAGGGACACGTGCTGGTGCGGCAGGACCGCGCTCTGGTGCTCGCGCACCGAGGCGAGCAGGTCGCCCCCCGTGGCCCCGGAGGCCCAACGGGCCCGTACGGGGATGGTGTTGATGAACAGGCCCACCATGTCCCCGATGCCGGGCACCTCGGCGTCCCGGCCGGAGACGGTGGAGCCGAACACGACGTCGCCGCCGTGCAGTATGCCGCCGAGTGTCACGGCCCAGGCGCTGTGCACGGCCACGCTCAGGGGCACGCCGGCCTCGCGGACGGCGGCGTCGAGGTCGCCCTCCGGCTCCACGGCGGTGTCGGCGAACCGGTCGGACGGGGTGTGGTCCTCGGCGACCAGTGAGGGGCCGGGCAGGCCGGCGAGTTCGGCGCGCCAGACGCGGTCGCTCTCGTCGTCGTCCCGTCCGGCGAGCCAGTGCACGTAGTCGGCGAAGCCGCCGATCGGGTAGACGGTCCCCGGGGCGTGGTACTCGGCCAGCAGAGCGCGGAGCATCGGCGGCACCGACCAGCCGTCGGCGATGATGTGGTGCACGGTCTGCACCAGGACGTTCCGGCCGGATCCCGCGCGGACGAGCGTGTACCGCATCAGCGGGCCGGTGGCCAGGTCGAATCCGGCGCGGCGGTCCCGCTCGGCGAGGTCGCGTATCTCCTCGTCGGTGATGCCGGGACGGTCGACCGTGGCGAAGGGTGCCTCTACGCCGTTCTCCAGCACGGAGACCACGCGGCCGTCGGCGAGGGCGGTGAAGCGGGCGGCCAGGTTCGGGAACAGGGTGAGCAGGCGGGTGGCCGCCGTCGCGAGCCGGTCGGCGTCCACCTCGCCGTCCAGGGTGAGGAGTTGCTGCTCGACGTAGGAGCCCGCCGAGTCGTCGTCGAAGACCGAGTGGAAGTACAGACCCTCCTGGAGCGGGGTCAGCGGCAGGATGTCCCGCAGCTCCGGGCCGTCGAGGGCGTCGACGTCGGTCTGGGTGAGCGGCACCAGGGGGAAGTCGCTGGGCGTGTGGCCGCCCTGGTCGAGTGCGGCGAGGGAGGCCAGGGCCTCCCGGAAGTAGTCGCCGATGGCCGTGATGTCGGCGTCGGTGAACATGCCGTCGGGCCAGGAGATGGTGGTGACCAGCTCGTAGTCGCCGGTGGAGGCGGCCGGTTCGGCGATCGCGTTGAACTCCAGGGCGCGGGGCAGGCGCATCTCCGGGTCGCGCTTCTCACCCAACTGGCCGGTGGTGCCCGCGAGCTGCCAGTCGCCGGGGGCGCCGGCGGCGAAGCGGCCCAGGTAGTTGAAGAGCACCTGCGGCGAGGGGGCGTCGAACTCGCTGCCGGCGAGGTAGCGCAGGGCGCCGTAGGAGACGCCGTTGTCCGGCACCCGGGCGAGGTCTTCCTTGACCGCCTTGAGGGCGGCGGCCAGATACGCGGGGGTGGTGAGGTCGTCCGCGGTGCCGGGGTCGACGGTCACCGGGAAGAGGGTGGTGAACCAGCCGACGGTCCGGGACAGTTCCGGTTCGAAGCCGGCGGAGCCCGCGACGAACTGTCCTTCGCGGCCGTGGCCCTCGAGTTCGATATGGGCGAACGTCTGGTCCTGGCCGAGGTCGCGGCGCCAGCGGGCGAGGGCGACGGAGAGCGCGGTCAGCAGGACGTCGTTGACGCCCGCGTGGAACTTCGCGGGGATCTCGCCCAGCAGCGCGGCCGTGATCTCGGGGCCGGCCGAGACGGTCCGCAGCCGCTCGTGCGCGACGGTGTCGGCCTCGGACAGGGCGCGCCTGCCGATCGGCTGGTCCTCTCCCGGCAGGGGGCGCCGGTAGTAGGTGCTGTCCGCGTCGAAGGCGGCGCGTTCCAGCAGCTGGGTCCAGCGCCGGAACGACGTGCCCACCGGGGGCAGTTCGATCGGCGTGCCCGAGGTGCACTGGCGCCAGGCCGTGGCCAGGTCCTCCATCAGGACGCGCCAGGACACACCGTCGATCACCACGTGGTGGGCGACCAGGACCAGTTGCCGTGCCGCGCGGCGCCACACGGCGTGCAGCATGGCGCCGCCCTCGGGGTCCAGCCCCTCGGTGGCGAGCGCGACGCACTCCTCGACCGGCAGATCACTCTCCTGCCAGGTCACGGACGCCCCGTCCGCGTCCGGGATGTCGAAGCTCCAGCCGTCGCCGCGGACCAGCCTGGCGCGCAGCATGTCGTGGTGCCGGACGAGGGCCGAGAGGGTGTCGTCGAGGGCGTCCGCGGTCAGGTCCGCCGGGGTGGTGAGCACCACGGACTGGACGAAGCCGTCGACTGCGTCGGTGGTCTCGCCGAGCCACTGCACGATGGGCGATCCGACGACGGTTCCGGTGGGGACGTCGCCGTGGTCCGCGGTGGAGACGTCCTCACGGCTGGCGACCGCCGCCAGTGCGCCCACGGTGCTGTGGGTGAAGATCTGCCGTGCCGTGACATGGAGGCCCTCGTCGCGCAGGGCGCTCAGCAGGGAGATCGCCAGGATGCTGTCGCCGCCGAGCTGGAAGAAGTCCTGGTCGACACCGACCTCGTCGAGCCGCAGGACCTGCGCGACCGCGGCGCACACCGCGCGCTCGTCGTCGGTGGTGGGGCGGACGAGCGAGCCCGTGTCGATCGTGGGCTCGGGCAGGGCGTTGCGGTCGAGCTTGCCGTTGGCGGTGAGCGGGAACTCCTCCATCACGACGAGGTGGGTCGGCACCATGTACTCGACCATGTGCTCGCCGGCCCACGCCTTGACCTCGTCCGCCCGCAGGTCCTCGCTGCCCGCGGCCGGGATGACGTAGCCGACGAGGTAGGTGCCGCCGGCCGTGTTCTTCTTCGCGACGACGCAGGTGTGCCGGACCCGGGGGTGTTCGGCGAGGCCGGCCTCGACGTCCTCTATCTCCAGCCGCATGCCGCGGATCTTGATCTGGTTGTCGGCGCGGCCGAGGAAGTCCAGCGATCCGTCCGGGGCGAACCGCGCGAGGTCACCGGTGCGGTACAGCCGGGAGCCGTCGGAGGCGAAGGGGTTGGCCACGAACCGGGAGGCGGTCAGGCCGGGGGCGTTGACGTAGCCGCGGCCCAGCAGGAAGCCGCCCACGTACAGTTCGCCGCCGACCCCGACGGGGACCGGGCGCAGCTCCTCGTCCAGGACGTACAGCTGGGTGTTGGGGTTGGCTTTGCCGATGGACGTCGACAGGCGTTCCGCGGCGCCCCGGTAGATGACGTGCGAGACGCCGATGGTCGTCTCGGCGGGGCCGTAGCCGTGGTACATGGGAATGTCGAGCTTGGTGCGGAACCGCTCGTACAGCTCGGGGGTGAGCACCTCGCCGCCGCACCACACGTGCCGCAGGCTGTCCAGGCGGCCGGTGTCGCCGGCCATCTCCAGCAGCACGTCCAGCATGGACGACACCAGGTAGGTGAAGGTGACGCGCTGCTCGGCGATGACGCTCAGCAGATGGTGCGGGTCGCGTTCACCGCCGGTGCGCAGGACCACCAGCCGGCCGCCGGAGACCAGGGGCAGGAAGATCTCGTTGATGGATATGTCGAAGGACAGCGGCGCCTTGAACAGGGAGGCGTCGTCGTGGCCGAAGCCCAGGATCTCGTTCACCTGCCACAGCAGGCGTTCGCTGATCGCCTCGTGCCGGATCATCGCGCCCTTGGGCCGCCCGGTCGAACCGGAGGTGAAGATCACATACGCCAGGGCGTCGCCGAGGACGGTGACGCCGGTGCCCTCGGCGGGGTAGGAGGCGTACCCCCAGTCGCCGAGGTCGACGGCCACGGCCTCCGGTTCGGCCGGGTCGTGCTCGCCCGAGGCGTTGAGCTGCAGGACGACCCGGGCGTCCTCGATGACGACGGCCCGGCGCGCGGCGGGCCACTGCGGGTCGAGCGGGACGAACGCGCATCCGGCCTGGAGCGCGGCGAGCAGTCCGATCACCATGTCGGCGGAGCGGGCCAGGGAGATGCCGACAACCTGTTCGTGGCCCAGTCCGCGGGCGATGAGGTGGTGGGCCAGCTGGCTGGAGAGCTCGGCGGCCTGACGGTAGGTCAGCGAGCGGTGCTCGTCCACGATGGCGATGGCGTCCGGTCTGGTCCGCGCCTGCTCCCGGAACATCTCGACGATGGTCGGGCGGACCCGGTCGGCCTCGTTGTCGTTCCACTCGGCCAGGGTGCGGAGCCGGGCGGCCACGCTGGACGGGCCGATGGTGCCGAGGGGCCGGTCGGGGAAGTCGGCCAGGTCGTCCAGCGCGAGCTGCGCGTCGGCCGGCGTGACGCCTTCCGGGACGGTGATGCTCCGGCCGTCCGGGCTCACGTCCCAACCCCCGGGCGCCGTCCCGCCGTTGTCGACCCACCCGAGGACGTCGGCGAAGAGCGTTCCGGGGGTGAGGTCGATGCCGTCGGGGCTCTGCCCCGTCGCCCAGTACGACAGACCGATGGCGCAGGCTTCGGCGATGGTCCTGTCCGGATAGTCACCTGTGCGCCGGCGGACATCTGCCAGGCGGGTGGGAGAAAGCAGTGCGAGACGAGCGCGCGGTTCCATCATCGAAGACTCAGCGTCCCTTCCAGAATGTGGAGTTAGGCTAACCTAAATAAGGGTTGCCTAACTACCCTCTCGCCAGGCCCGCCACAGTCGTGCGTACCGGCCGCCCAGAGCCACCAGCTCCTCGTGTGTGCCCTGCTCGACGACGCGTCCCGCGTCCAGTACGGCGATCCGGTCGGCGGCCATCGCCTGGGTCAGCCGGTGCGCCACGAACAGCGTCGTCCGGCCCGCGCAGGCGGCCAGTACGGCCCGCTCCAGCTCGGCGGCTCCCTCGCTGCCGGCCTCCGCGGTCGACTCGTCGAGCACCACCACCGGTGCCCGGCCCAGCACCAGCCGGGCCAGCGCGATCTGGGCGACCTTGGTGACGTCCAGGCGCTCACCGCCCTCACCGACCGAGGTGTTCAGCCCCTCGGGCAGCGCGTCGACCCAGCCGTCGGCGCCGACGGTGCGCAGGGCGTCCATCAGTTCGGCGTCGGTCGCCTCCGGCGCGGCCAGCCGCAGGTCCTCGGCGAGCGGACCGGAGAACACATGCGTCTCCTGCGTCAGGATGCTCACCAGGGCCCGCGCCCCGGCCTCGTCCAGGTCGGCGAGATCGGTCGGCCCGACCCGCACCGACCCTGCTTCCGGGGTCCCTATGCCGGCGATCAGCGCCGCCAGGGTCGTCTTGCCCGCGCCCGTCGCCCCCACCAGGGCGAGCGAACCACCGGCGGGAATGGTCAGGTCGACGTCCCGCAGCACCGGATCCTCGGAGCCGGGATAACGGAACGTCAGCCCCCGCACCACCACCGGGTACGAGCCGGCCTCGGCCGCCGGGACGGAGTCGTCACCCACCAGGCGCTCCTCGGCCGCCTCCCCCAGCACCCCGACCAGACGGGTCAGGCTCGCGCCGGACTTCTGCGCCTCGTCGAAGGTGAACATGATGGCGCCCAGCGGGGTGAAGAGCCGGTGGAACAGCAGCGGAGCCGCCGACACCTCACCGAGGCTGGCGGCGTCGGCCTCCAGCAGGGCGTACCCCACGACGAGGATCAGGACCAGACCGATGAACTCGGCGCGGTTCTCCCGGCCGACGAACCGGCCGAAGAAGCGGAACACCTCGATGCCGAGGTCGCGCACCCGCCACGATTCGCTGGTGACCTTCTCGCGGAAGGCGCCTTCCAGGCGGTACGCGCGGACCGTGTCGATGCCGTTCAGACCGCTGATGAACGCCTGTGCCCGGTCGGCCTGGGCCACCCGCTGCTTCTGGTAGAGCGGGGCGGACCGCGGCAGATACCAGCGCAGGGCCAGGGCGTACGCGGGCAGCGCCCCGGCGCCCGCCAGGCCGAGCCGCCAGTCGAGACCGAACATGCCGAGGGTGGCGATGACGACCAGCACACCCGCCGAGAACACGGTGGGCACGGCCGTGCGGATGCCCTTGGACAGCACGGCCACGTCGTCACCGACCCGGGAGAGCACGTCCCCCCTGCCGACCTGCTCGATCCGGGCACTCGGCATTCCGAGCACCGCCCGGACGGCGCCTTCGCGCAGCCGCGCGAGCAGATCCGCGCCCAGCCGCCCGATGAGATAGGTCGAGACCGCGGTGGCCGCCGCGCCGAGCAGCGCGGCGGCTCCGATCAGCACCCCGATCGTGACCAGGATCGATCGTTCTTCGCCCCCGACGACCCCGTCGACCACCCGGCCGAGCAGGAGCACCGGGAGCACCTGGAGCGCCGCCCCCGCGACCGTGGTGAGCACGGTCGCGGCGGTCAGCCAGGGCATCTCACGGCAGTGTGCCGTGACCCATCGGGTGGCCTCGCGTCCGGTCGTCGTGCGCAGGGTCGCCGGGGCGGGGCGCGTCGCGGTGGTGCTCACTTACTGATCGACCGACTTGACGAGCTCGTCGATCGCGTACGGCATGGACAGCAGGGTGCCCTGGGAGATGGCGGCGCCGACCGCGGGTCCCTCGCTGTCGAGCAGGTACGACACGTTGCCCTTCTTCACGGCGTCCAGGTTGGCGAAGAGCTTGAACTTCTTCAGCGCCTCGGTGTCGGCCTTGTCGTTGATGACGAAGATGTGGTCGACGTCGACGAGGTCGATCCGCTCGGGCGAGAGCTTGGTGTAGAAGCTGCCGTCGGCGACCTTGTCGATCTCGGTCTGGTACTTGTAGCCGATGCCCGACACGAGCCGGCCACGCACGTCGGTGGAGGTGAACGGCGCCACCGAGTTCTCGTACCAGGACAGCGCGACAGCGGTCTGCTTGCCGAGCTCCGGGTGGTCCTTCTTGGCCGTGTCGAGCTGGCCCTGGATGTCGTCGACCATCTTCTTGCCCTCGTCGGCCTTGCCGAGGGCCTTGGCGATGTGGAGGGCGTTGTCCTGCCAGGGGGCGCTGAAGGGCTCCTTCTCGGCCTTGGTGCGCGCCACCGTCGGGGCGATCTTGGACAGCTTGTCGTAGGCGGCCTTGTCGATCTCGGAGTAGACCGCGACGATCAGGTCCGGGCGCAGGGCCGCGATCTTCTCGTAGTTGGGGCCGGAGTCGCCGTTCTCCATGACGACCTCGGGCTTGGTGTCGCCCCACTTGTCCTTCACCCAGGGCCACTGGGTGTTGATGTCAGGGCTCTTGCCCGGGGGGTTCGGGTACTGGTCGACCATGCCGACGGGCTTGATGCCGAACGCCAGGATGCTCTGGTCGTCGGTGTAGCCGACGGAGACGACCCGCTTGGGCGCCTCGTCGACGGTCGTGGATCCGAAGGCGTGCTCCACGGTCACCGGGAAGGCGCCGGCGGCCGCGGCCTGCGTGCCGTCGTTCTGCTGGTCCGTCTTGTCCGGCGAGTCGGAACCGCATCCCGCGAGGAGACCGACGCCGAGGGTGGCCGCGGCCAGTGTCGCCGCCATGCGCCGCCAGGGCCTTCTGAGCGTCGTTCGGTGGAGGAGCATCCAAAACCCCTTGCTTTCGCGCTAGTTCACTGCACCCTCGCCTAAGGGCAGGCAAACCTTACCGTGAGGAAGTGAGGTTAGCCTAGCCTCACTTCTCCACCTTTATCGGGATGTGTCCAACTGGACGTGTGTGCGACCGATCGGGACGATGAGCGGCCGGTCGCCCACCGGGTCGTCGATGACCCGGGCGCGCAGCCCGAACGCCTCATGCAGCAGCTCGGCGGTGATCACATCGCGCGGGTGGCCCTGCGCCAGGATCGAACCCTCCCTCATCACCACGAGGTTGTCGCTGTAGCGCGTCGCCAGGTTGAGGTCGTGCAGCACCATGACGACCGTGCAGCCCGACTCGTGCAGGTCGTCCACGAGGTCCAGGACGTCGATCGCGTGCGCCAGGTCCAGATAGGTCGTCGGCTCGTCCAGCAGCAGCAGATCGGTGCCCTGAGCCAGCGTCATCGAGATCCAGACGCGCTGGCGCTGCCCGCCGGACAGCGCGTCGACCGGGCGGTCCGCGAGATCGGACACACCGGTCATGGCCAGGGCGCGCTCCACCACGTCGGCGTCGTCCGAGGACCACTGCCGCAGCCAGCTCTGGTGCGGATGGCGTCCCCGGGCGACCAGGTCGGCCACCGTCAGCCCCTCCGGCGCGACCGGCGCCTGCGGCAGCAGGCCGAGCTTCTTCGCGACGTCCCGGGTCCTGAGCCGGCCGATGTCCTCACCGTCCAGGACGACGGAGCCCCCGGTCGGCTTGAGCAGCCGGGACAGCGTCTTCAACAGGGTCGACTTGCCGCAGCCGTTGGGGCCGATGATCGTCGTGACGACCCCGGGCGGTATCGCCACGTCGAGCTCGTCGATGACAGTGCGGGCGCCGTATCCGACCGTGACGCCTCTGGCTGCCAGCCGGGAGGCGTCATCGACCCCGGACTCGGGCTTGGTGACGGACTGTGCGACCACGAGTCCCCCTTACTTAGGTTCGCCTGACTCTTGTACACCTATCTGCGGTTCGCCCGCACCAGCAGATAGACCAGGAAGGGGCCGCCGATCGCGGCGGTGACCACGCCGACCGGGAGCGAGACCGGCAGTGCCGTACGCGCCACCAGGTCCGAGCCGATCAGCAGCAACGAGCCCACGAGTCCCGAGGCCACCATCGGCGGTGTCGGGCACCGTGCCAGACGCATCGCCACCTGCGGCGCCACCAGCGCGACGAAGGGGACCGGGCCCGCCGCGCTCACCGCCACACCGGCCAGCAGCACCGCGCACAGCAGGAGGACCGCCCGTACCGCGGCGTACCGGACGCCCAGGCCGGCGGCGACCTCGTCGCCGAAGTGCATCGGCTTGAACTGGAACGCGACGAAGGACACCACGACGAGCAGGACGAGCGAGCACCAGAGCGCCACCCAGACCTCGTCCCACGCACGGTCCTCCAGCGAACCGACCAGCCACGCCTGGGCCTTGGCCACGTCCCTGATGTCGGCCGTGACGAGCAACCAGGTCGTGATCGCCTCCATCACGGCGCTCACCGAGATGCCGATGAGGATGAGCCGGAAGCCGTCGACCCCGCGCCGCCAGGCCAGGAAGTACACCAGCAGGCCGGTGCCGAGCCCGCCGGCGAGCGCCGCCGCGGACAGGCCCACGGCGTCCACGACCGCGGCTGCGGTTCCGCCCGACACGGTCACGGCGAACACCGCGACCGCGCTGGCGCCCGGGATGATGCCCAGAACGTCCGGGCTGGCCAGGGGATTGCGGGCGATGGACTGCGTGATCGCACCGGACACCCCCAGCGCGATGCCCACGACGAGCCCGGCCAGGGCACGCGGCATCCGCAGGTCCATGATCACGAACTGGTCGACCTGCTCGCCCCGCCCGAGGATCGTCGCGATCACCCGCGAGAGGCTGATGGGGAAGTCCCCGACGCCGATGGACAGACAGAACACCAGGAAGGTCGCCATCGCCAGCAGCAGCGTCACGCACAGGACCCAGGGCCGCCAGACGAACGACACCCGACCGAGCCGTACGCCCGGCAGCACCGACGGCTTCACATCTGTCGCGTTCGTGTCTGTCGCGTTCGTGTCTGTCACGTTCATGCTTTCCTGAACTTTCCGCGCCAGACCAGAACCGCGAAGAACGGGGCGCCGAGGAGCGCCACCAGGACGCCCGCGTCCAACTCGCCCGGCCGCACCACCAGTCGGCCCACGATGTCGCAGACCAGCAGGACGACCGCCCCGAGCAGACCGGCGTACGGCACCAGCCAGCGGTAGTCCGGCCCGGTCAGGTACCGGGCCACGTGGGCGACCATGAGTCCGAGGAACGCGATGGGTCCGCAGGCGGCCGTCGCCGCGCCGGCCAGCAGGGTGATGGACGCGATGCCGACGGTCCGGCTCAGCGCGATGTTCACGCCCAGTCCCCGCGCCACGTCGTCACCCAGGTTGAGCAGGTTGAGGGAGGGCAGCATGGTCAGGGCCAGCACGAGACCGGCGGCGATGAAGGCCGTGACCGGCCAGATGACGTCGAATCCGACCCCGCTCAGGGAGCCCGAGTTCCAGAACCGCAGGGCGTTCAGGGCCTGCTGGTCCGAGAGCGAGACCGCCGTGGTCATCGCCGCCAGGAACACCGTGACCCCTTGTCCGGCCAGTGCGAGCGTCAGCGGGTTGCCGGCGCCCCGGCCGATGCTCGCCAGTCCGAACACGACGACTCCGGCGATCCCCGCCCCCAGGAAGCCGAACCAGACGTACTGGAACGGGTTGCCGAGCCCGAACACGGAGATGGCCACCACGACCGCGAACGAGGCTCCGGAGTTCACGCCCAGCAGGCCGGTGTCGGCGATCGGGTTGCGCGTGTACCCCTGGATCAACGCCCCGCCGACCCCGAGGGCGATACCCGCGACGATCCCGAGCACCGTCCGGGGCACCCGGACGGTCTCCACGATGAGCCGGATCTCGGTCAGCCGCTGGTCGGACGTCGGGGCTCCGAAGAGCGCGTGCCATACCTCGCCGGGAGTCAGCGCCCTTGCGCCGACGGCCAACGACAACACCGCGGCGGACACGAGGGCCGCCACGAGAATGCCCAGACCCAGGACCCGCCGTCGGTGGGCCCCCGATGTGCCCCCGGGCGCGGGGCGCTCAACCACAGCAGTCGTGCCCATGTGGACGTACGTTATCCCTTGCGCTGTCTGCGAGTTGATCCAGGACCGTGCAGTCCGCCCATGCCCTGAAGGGGCGCGGCGCTCAGCGGGCGGTGCTGCCCGTACCGTCGGCGAGCGTGCGGGCCTTGTCCACGCCCTGGCCGAGGAGCGAGTCCAGTATCTCGCCCACCCTGATCGCCGTGTTGGACAGCAGGGACGACGTGATGCCGTGCGTGTGCTCGGTGCCGCCCTGCAGATAGATGCCGCAGCGCAGGTCGGGGTCGGTGGCGATGCGGTAGTCGCGCTCGACGCGCACCCGGCCCTCGTCGTCGCGGGCGCAGCGGTCGGCGACCTCGCCGAGCAGGCCGGTCGGGTCGGCCTGGCTGTAGCCGGTGGCGAAGACCACGACGTCCGCGTCCAGGTCGGTCTCCTCGCCGGTGACGAGGGACGTCACGGTGGCCCGGGCGCCGGCCGGCGTCTCCTTGACCCCGGTGAGCCTGGAGACGTTGAGGAAGCGCAGGCGCTCGGTGCCCAGGACCTTCTCCTGGTACGACTGCCGGTAGAGGTCGTCGATGAGGTCGATGTCCACCACGGAGTAGTTGGTGTTGCCGTGGTAGTCCATCAGCCGGCGCTTGACGTCCTCGGGCGCCGAGAAGTACTCGTCGACCGCCTGGGGGTCGAAGATCCGGTTGGCGAAGGCGCTGTCGTCGGCGGGGCTGTAGCCGTAGCGGGAGAAGACCGCGCAGACCTCGGCCTCGGGGAAGCGCCGGTGCAGGTAGGCGACGTTCTCGGCGGCGCTCTGTCCGGCGCCCACGACGACGAACCGGGCGGGTGACGTGCCCTCCAGCTCGTCGACCTTCGCGAGCAGTTCGGAGTTGTGCCAGACGCGGTCGCCGCGCTCCACGCCCTCGGGCATGAGGGGGCGCAGCCCGGTGCCGATGACGAGGTTGCGGGCCCGGTGGACCTCGAGCCCCTCCCCCGACCGGACGGTCACGTCGAGGTACTCCACGACGCCGTCTCGGGTCACGGGCGCGACGCCGACGACCTCGTGGCCGTAGGAGACCATGTCGTCGACCTGGGCCGCCGCCCACTCGAAGTAGTCGTGGAACTCCACGCGCAGCGGGAAGAGGTTCTTGTGGTTGATGAAGTCGATCAGCCGGCCCTTGCTCTGCAGGTAGCAGAGGAAGCTGTACTCGCTCGACGGATTCCGCAGCGTCACCAGGTCCTTGAGGAAGGAGACCTGCATGGTGGCGTCGTCGATGAGCATGCCGCGGTGCCAGCCGAAGCGGGGCTGCTGCTCGAAGAAGTGAGCGGTGACTGCCTCCTGCCTGCCGACGCGCGCGTTGTGCTCGCGGAGCGCGATAGCCATGGCCACATTGGACGGTCCGAAGCCGATGCCAATGAGGTCGTGGACCGGTTGTGCGTCACCAGGAAGAACCTGCGACATGTCACTCCCATCGTGCGGGGCAGCCGCGTGTCAGGTGTGGAAGGAACGAGTGGTGGGCATGCCAACGGAGCAGCACCACCGCGAACTTAGGTGAGCCTAAGCTAAACCCGCGAAGGTGTCGACAGGGCAAAACGGACAGCCGCCGGACAGGGGTCTCCCAACTGGGGCACCATGGGCACCCGTTGCAGACTAAGGTAAGGCTTGCTTTACTTGCGTCGGCCATACCCTTGCTCTGAGGAGGAACCCCATGCGGGTCGTCATGTTCGGTTACCAGACCTGGGGGCATCGCACCCTGCAAGCCCTCCTGGAGTCCGAGCACGACGTCGTGCTGGTCGTGACGCACCCCAAGAGCGAGCACGCGTACGAGAAGATCTGGAGCGACTCGGTCGCCGACCTCGCCGAGGAGCACGGCGTGCCGGTGCTGATCCGCAACCGCCCGGACGACGACGAGTTGTTCGACCGCCTCAAGGAGGCCGACCCGGACATCATCGTGGCCAACAACTGGCGGACGTGGATCCCCCCGCGCATCTTCGGCCTCCCGCGTCACGGCACGCTGAACGTGCACGACTCGCTGCTGCCGAAGTACGCCGGCTTCTCCCCACTGATCTGGGCGCTCATCAACGGCGAGCCCGAGGTGGGCGTCACGGCGCACATGATGAACGACGAACTCGACGCCGGTGACATCGTCCGGCAGGAGGCGGTACCGGTCGGTCCGACGGACACCGCCACCGACCTCTTCCACAAGACCGTCGACCTCATCGCCCCCGTCACCATCGGCGCGCTCGGCCTCATCGCCTCCGGCCGGACCGAGTTCACCAAGCAGGACCGCTCCCAGGCGTCGTTCTTCCACAAGCGCGCCGACGAGGACAGCCGCATCGACTGGACCTGGCCCGCGGAGGACCTGGAGCGCCTGGTCCGCGCCCAGTCCGAGCCGTACCCCAGCGCCTACACCTTCCACCGCGGCAAGCGGCTCGACGTCCTGGCCGCGTTCGTGTCCGAGGGCCGCTACGGCGGCACCCCGGGCCGGATCTTCTACCGCGAGGGCGACGGCGTGGTGATCGTCGCCGGCGCCGACGCCCGCAACGGCCGCAACCAGGGCCTCGCCATCACCCGCGTACGGACCGAGGACGGCCGCGAACTGCCCGCCGCCGAGTACTTCACGTCCATGGGCGGCTACCTCACCAACCGCCCCTGACGTGCCGGCCCCGGTACGGTCCCGGGGCCGGTCGCACATCGCCGCCGCGCGGACTCCCGTCCGTGCGGCGGCGATCGCGTGTTCCCACCGGTCAGAGGACGAGGCTCCTGAGACAGTCGCGCCACGCCAGGACGAGAAACACCAGCAGCACGGCATAGGAGACAGCCGGGACGGTGATCCAGGCGCCCATGTGGCGGGTCGCCTTGACCAGCAGCAGGGCCGTGTAGGCGAGGTAGATGAGGCCCACGCCTCCGTAGGCCAGGAGGATCACCGCGCGCTGCGGGGTCGTGGCGGTGTGGAGGTTGGCGGCTCGTTCGCTCGCCGTGACACCGATGATGTCACGGTCCAGCGTGCTGCCGGGCGGCTCGACCGCGTCGAGAAGGGTCCGTTCGAGTGTGAGGATGGAACGGGCCCGGACGGCGGCGAGGTTGACCAGGTGGGCCTGGAAGGCGGCGACGCAGAAGAGCGGTGCCGGCAGCAGGCAGATGATCCACCCCAGGAGGTCGAGCTTGTCGTAGAACGCGATGGTGCCGATGAGGTAGGTGACGGCGGCGGCGACGGTGGCGAGGCTCACCGTGAGAGCGGTGGAGCGGTCGGAACGGTCCGACTGATAGATGGCGGTGAGAACGTGCAGACGGTCGGACATCGCCACTCCTGTGCTGACCGGCCGTCAGGGCGCACCGACGGCCGTGGGTGAGCTCACTCCTGAGCGGCCGGGTCGGCCGGGTCGGCCGAGTCGGCCAGTGCGTCGATGAGCTTGGTGATCGCGGCCCGGTGGTCCGGGTCCGCGCGCGCCGCCCAGCGGGCCAGGTTCACGGCTCGCGCCCGCCGCTGGATCGGCGTGGCGACGGCCGCACCTGCCCGCATCCCCTGTACGGCCTGCTCGGCGTCCCCTCGCTCCAGGTCCAGAACGGCCCGCAGCACCCAGCCGGCGCCAGGTTCGTCCAAGGCCGCCGGGTTGGCCTCGGTGAGCAGCCTCAGCCGCGTCAGTTCCGCCCCCTCCAGCGCCTCCAGGGCATGGTCCGCGGCCGTCGCCGCGTGGCTGACGAGGTCGGACACCGTCTCCATGGACATCGTCCTGACCAGCGCGAGCATCGCCGCGTGTTCTCGTGCGGACGCGGCGGTCGAAGCGGCGAGGACCTCGGCCGCCTCGTCGGCGCACAGTCGCTCGCGATGCGTGGCGAGATAGGCCAGCCTCTGCTCCTGGGTGGGCTGCTCCATCCAGGCGCGTACGAGTTCCTCGACGGCGTGTCGCTCACCGCGCTCGGCGAGTACGGCTTCGAGGCCATGGCGTTCGACGGCGGACACGAGCTGCCGCAGCCGCGTCAGGCTGTCGTCGTCCGGGCGCAGCATGACGTGAAGGTCCACACCGGCGGCGACGGTGGCCCCTGTGACCACATCGGCACGGGCGCGCAGCACGGCCTCCGCGTCCGGCCAGTTCCGGGCTGCCCGCCACGAGCGGATCAGTTCCAGATCGGCCTCGGCGACCGGGCTCACCGCCCACTCGGGCAGACCGGACGGTGGAGTTTCGAACGACAGCGCGACGTCACGGATCCGCTGCCGGACCCGGCGGGTCAGATACGCGGGTGAACGGGCGTCGTCGCGGTGGGCCGACTCCGCGGCACGGACCAGGGCCTCCGCCGCCGCGGGTCGGTCACCCCGGCTCGCGTACCAGTCGGCCGCGCCCGCCCGGACTTCCGCGCGTCCGTGACCCTCGGGAAGTGCATCCGCCGAGGCCTCCCAGGCGGCGGACGCCTCGGCAGGCGATCGGATCATGAGCAGCTCCGCCAAGTCCCAGGTGGACACGGCCAGTTCCTCAGTGAACGACGCCGGATCGTCGCCCGCGAGGCCGCGAAGGAGTTCCACACCCTCCTGGCCGGCTGCCAGCGCTCCCTCGAAGTCCTGTGTGAGGTAGAGAGCCGTGGCAAGGGCGTTCAGGGTGCCGGCCAGGTCGGAGGTGAAGGCGGGCTCGGCCAGGACCAGTGCGCGGAGCAGATCCGTCGCCTCCCGGACCGCCTCCAGTGCCCCGCCGCGGTCCCGCAGGGCCAGCCGAGCGGAGGAGACGTTGTTCAGCGCCTTGCACAGGTCCGGCACGACGGCCGTCGGGTGGGCCGCCACCGACGCGCGATACAGACGCACCGCTTCCTCCGCCGAGTCGAGCGCCCCCTGGTGGTCCCCGGTGTCCGCCCGGACAGCGGACAGGTTGTTCAACGCCCTGGCCAGATCGGCGGTGAACGCGTCGCCTCTCTCCGTCACGGTCTTCCGGTACAGACCGACCGCCTCCTCCGCCGCGGACACGGCCTCTGGGAGGTGGTCCGACTCGTAGCGGCACCGGGACAGGTTGTTCACCGCCATGGCGAGGTCGGGGAGGAAACCCTCGCGGTCGGCCGTGGCCAGTTCGCGGTAGAGGGCGACGCTCGCCTCGGCGGCCTCCGACGCCCGTTCGTGGTCACCGGTCTCGGTCAGCTTCACGGACTGGTTGTTGAGCGCACCGGCAAGGTGGGGATTCCAGGCGTCCCCGTTGATTCCGGCCAGCTCCTGGAAGAGACCGATCGCCTCCTCGTCGAGGTTCAGGGCACGGTCGCGATCACCCACATCGCCCACCAGTACCGACAGGTTGTTCACCGCGGCGGCCAGATCCGGCAGCACGGCCGCCCTGTTGACCGCTGCCAGACGGCGGTACAGCGTGAGGGCCTCCTCCCCCGCCTGCACCGCCCCGGGGCGATCGCCCACCAACCAGAGGCGGTGGGCCAGGTTGTTGAGCGAGATCGCCAGTTCACGGGTGAAGGCGGCGGGTTCGGCCAAGGCCAGCTTCCGCCGTACGGCCACCGCCTCCCGGGCGACGGCGAGCGCACCCGTCTGATCGCCCGCGTCCGAGCGCCGGAGGGACAGCGTGTTCAGCGCCCGGGCCGTTTCGGCGGCGAAAGCACCGCCCTTGGTGTCCGAAGCGTGCCGGCACAGCCGGGCGGCCTCCTCCGCCGCCTCCAGCGCGCCCCGGACGTCTCCGTCGGCCGCCCGCCCGGCGGACAGATTGCCTAGCGCCCCTCCGAGATCGAGCACGTACACGTCCTCGTCCCCGTCGTACAGGCTCCGGTACAGGTCCACCGCTTCGCCGGCCGCCGCCACCGCCCCCCGGCGGTCGCCGGTCTCGGCACGCCGGTTGCCCAGCGTGTTCAGCGACATCGCCAGGTCGGCGGCGAACACGCCCATGTCGTCCGAGGCCAGCGCGCGGTACAGCGCGGTGGCCTCCTCGGCGTCGGACAGGGCCGCTTCGAAATCGCCGGTGCGGGAGCGGCTCACCGACAAGTTGTTCAGTGATGCCGCCAATTCCTCGGTGAAGACAGCGCGGTTGACGACCACCAGGTGCCGGTACAGCGCGGTGGACTCAACGGCAGCCTCCAGCGCGGCGGCATCGTCACCGGTGCCGGAACGGTGGCCGCTCACATTGTTCAACGCGTGCGCCAGGTCGGCGGCGGTGTCGTCGGTCTGTCCCGACAGCAGCCGGCGCCGCAGGGCGACCGCCTCCTCCCCCGCGGCGCGGGCTCCCTCCCGGTCCTCCATCGCCGACCGGCAATGGGAGAGGTTGCCGAGGGACACCGCCAGATCGGACACGTAGGCGTCGCGCAGGTCTTCCGAGGAGGCCGTGCGCACGAGGTCCCGGTGGATCCGCACGGCCTCGTCGGCGGCGGACAGCGCGCCGGCCCGGTCGTCGGTCGCGGCCCGGCTGGTCGCCAAAGTGTTCAGCGACCTCGCCAGGGACTCCTCGTGTTCCGGTCCCAGTTCGGCCACGAGCCTTCGCTGCAACCGCACGGCACTCTCGGCCGCGTCCACGGCACCGTACCGATCGCCCGTGGCGCCACGGTGAGTGGCCAGGTCGTTGAACGCGCCCGCGAGGTTGGGGAGATGCAGTCCGGGATCGAGGAGAGCGAGGTCGCTGTACAGGGGGACGGCTTCCTCGATCGCCTCGAGTGCGCCGGAGCGGTCCCCGGCGTCGTCACGGCGTCTGCTGGCCAGGAACAGCAGTTCACCCAGCTCGTCCGGCTCCGCGCCGCCGGCCCGGCCTTCCTCCAGCCTGCGTTCGTCGACGATCAGGGCCAGCCGCCACAGGCTGGCCGCCCCGAACGGAAGGGCCGCGGAGATGTCGTCCAGAGGGAGAGGGGTGTCGGAGGCGGCGGCGAGTTCCTCGAGCACGTTCCGCGCGGCGCCTCCCAGCGCCGCGGCCACGGCGGCGGCCAGCGGCCAGCGCCCCGGCTCGGAACGCAGTAGCGCCTCGATGTGGGCGGCGGCGGCCGGTTCGTCGTTGCGTCCGGCGCGGGTCAGCACGGTGAGGGCGCCGCGCAGCCCCTCTCCGAGGTCGTCCTCGTCGAGCCGGGTGCCGATGTGCAGGCAGCGCTCCAGGAGGTCCGGGCGTTGTTCGAGGGTGGTCAGCAGATGGTGGTCGCCCACCGGATCGGGCCGGATCGCGACGTACTCACCCGGCCCGGGGTCCATACAGGTGACGAGGGTGTCGGCGATCTGCTCCCGGAGGTCGTCGGCTTCGGCGAGCAGGGCCACGGCGGTGAGGGCTTCGGCGGCCCGGTGCGGGGCGGGGGTGAGGAGGGTCAGGCATGCCGCGGCCTCGGCGATGAGGCCGGTGTACCGCAGGGGCGTACCCGTGCGGTGCTCGAAGGTGGTGTTCCAGTACCGGCGTTCGTGACGCAGCACCTCGTCGTACAGGGCGGCGGAGGTGACCGGCAGCGGATCCCCGCCGCGGGCCGCGAGCCAGCCGAGCAGCACCAGGTCCAGGCTGGTCCACCGGGTCCCCCGGTCCGGGTCCGGCAGACGGGGCGGGTGGTCGTGGGGGCCTTGCCGGACCGCCGTGCACGTACGCAGGAAGAGGTCCTCGGGCCGGGGGTGGGCGTCCGGCAGTTCGATGTTCTCCAGCCGGTGGGGGTGGGCGTCGGACTCCAGCGCGTCGGTGATCCGGGTCAGCCACTCCCCCTCGCGTTCCCTCGCGGTGAGCACGACGACCGCCGGGCGGGGGCGGCGTGCCACCACGCGCAGGAGGTCGATCGTGGAGCCGGCCCGGGCGTCGGCGTAGTCGACGAGGACGAGCAGGGGTGCGGTGACCTCGGCCAGCCACTCCCACGACCGGTCCGTGCCGGCCTGCTCCCGCAGGACGCCCGCGTACCAGCCGGCTCGGGCCGCCCGGTCGACCAGCTCCAGACCGAGCCGGGTCTTCCCGGAGCCGCCGCGACCGGTGATGACGGCGATCGTGGTGTGCGGAGCGCGGACCGTGTCCTCGCACAGCCCCGACAGCACGGTCAGCTCGTCGCGGCTCTGGAAGGGCGTGACCTGGAATTCGGCCCTCAGCAGTCGCAGTGCCGACTCGGCCGTGCCCGGTTCGCGGTACGGGTCTCGCAGCGGCAGCACCGCGGGCAGTGGCGCGGGGGTGTAGGGCGTCACGTCCGGATCCGCGGGCACACCGACACGCCAGCGGTACGCGTTCGAGGTGAGCTGGGCGTATCCCGCCGCCGCGGCTGTGGCGAGGTCGGTGTCCGTGCCGGGTCCGGCCACGCCCACGGGGTGGGAGATCCCGTTCGGGTCCAGGACCAGCATGCTGCGCGGCGGGCCGTCCAGCCCGGCCTGTACCTCGTCCGGCAACTCCCGCGGTGGGGCGGACCACACGCCCTCGCCGGGCAGTCCGGCGGGCCAGGTACCGGTCAGCGCGATCGCCACCAGGGCATGCCCGGGCCGCCCCGGTTCGGCCGCGTCCAGAACCACGACCGCCGTGCGCAGCCCCGCGTGCCGGAAAGCGCCGGCGAGCAGGACGGCGAGGTCGAGACACGTGCCGTTGCGGGGCGCTACGAGCACCTCGGCCGGGGGCCTGATCCACTGCCCGTCCGGCCTGCTGTCGACGGGCTCGTGCGCGTAGCCGATCCCGGCCTGTCGCAGCCGGTCCCAGACCACGCGCACCCGCCGCAGGACCGGGGCGTCCGAAGGCCCGGGAATCCGCGCGTGCATGCGTACGGCGTGCGGCACGACGTAGCGGGCCAGGTCGGCGGGGACCGCGTCGGCCGACCAGGGCGGCCACGCGGCCCGGCGGTCACTCGAGGCCGGTGTCATCGAGCACCTGCACCGTCTGTACGGCGGTCGCGTCGGTCAGGTCCCGGGCGACGACGCTCACCTTCACCAGGCCGGGCGGCAGTCCGGGCAGCCGGCCGTGAAAGGCGCCCTGCCCGGCGTCCCACTCCAGCCGGACATCGGCCCGGGGCCAGGGCGGCGGGGCGTCTTCCCTCACCGGTTCCGCGCCGGCCCACGCCGTGGCCCGCGCGGCGTCTACACGTTCTCCGGCCAGGGTCAGGGGGGTGACGACGACGGGGATCGGCCGGTCGCGCAGGTGCAGTTCGTCCAGGTCCATGCCGAGGACGACCGGGCTCTCCTGCCGGGCTCGGTACGCGGAGAGCGCCGCGTCGCTCCGGAAGGCGTCGAGCAGCTCCGCGGTCTCCCTCAGTTCCGCGATGGGGCCGTGACGCCGGTGTACGTGCAGGTGGGTGCGGGGGTAGTTGTCCATCTCCACGGGCAGGCCGCAGAACGCGGGGACGGTGCCGTCGCCGAGCCCGGCACTCCAGCCGCCGAGCTGGGGGCCCGGGGGGACGTCCTTGGTGACGGTCACGTCGTTGCCGTCCCAGGAGCAGGACCGCAGGGTGGCGTGGCCGAATCCGATGCGGGGCATGACCGCAGGCGGGACGTGGAGGTTCTGCCAGCCCTGTTCGATCCTCTGGTGCATGGCGTGGGCGCGTCGGGCCGGCTCGCGCAGCCAGGGCAGGGGAACTTGGTGCGGCCGAAGCCGGCTGGGCGGGTGAGGGGCACCGCCGTGGCCGGACGGGCGCTCGGCGTCAGGGGCGCTGCGGTCGTGGACCGCGGGGTAGCGCGGCAGCAGGTCCGCCAGTCCCTGCCAGCCGCGCACCACCTCGACGGGCCGTGTGACGCGGAAGCGCCCGACGGGCAGTCCGTGCGCCATCACCTCGAGGGCCTTGGGTGCGCCCCGGTGGGGTGTGCCGAGGGTGATGATGCCGCGGCACCAGCGGGCACCTCCGAGTACTGCGGCCCAGTAGCGGGCCACCAGGCCGCCCATGGAGTGGGCGACGATGACGACGCGTGCCCTGCGGTCCTCCTCGTGCGGCCAGAGGTGCTCCAGCCGTGGCAGCAGTTGGGCGTCCAGCGTCCGCGCCGCATCGGCGACTCCGAGGCGGAAGTCGTATCCGACGGCGACGATGCCGGCGTCGAGATCGGGTTCCGGCGCGGTCCCGTCGTCGACGACGGCTCCGGCTCGCTGTCCCATCCGGGCGAGGAGACGGTCGTAGCCGGGAACCACGGTCCACAGCCCGAACGCCCTGGTGGCCGCGACGAGTCCTGCCGGGGCGAGCCGTGGATACCTCTCGACGCTCAGTCCCTCGGGGTCCCGCAGCAGGTCGAGGTCCTTCCCGAGCGTGCCCCAGACCAACTCCCCGCTCGGGCGCCCGCGTCGGTCGGGGACGGCGAGGACCGTTCCCCCCAACCCCGGCAGGACGACGACCAAGTGATCGCGAACCCCCAACGCGCTCCCCCTCGCTACGAGTCACCGTCCTCCAGGACTGTACGAATGGTAATCGGACCGTCGCCCACCGTGCGGCTCGTGTCGCGGCATCAGGTCACAACCGGCGGCCGTAACGGCGTTCCGGCCGCCCCGCAGCGCCGTACCGCAACGTCACCTCCGCGCTGCCCGTGCTGTGGAAGTACTCCAGGTAGCGGCGGGCGCTGACACGGGAGAGGCCGGTCAGGGTCGCGCATTCGGTCGCGGAGAGGGTGCCGGACGTCGCGCGGAGGGCGCGTTCGACCAGTTCGGCGGTCTCCACGCTCATGCCCTTGGGCAGGGTAGGGGCGGGGGCGGGGACGATCGCGCCGGCCAGGACGCGGTCCACGTCGGCCTGGCCCCGTACGACCGTCGTCAGCAGGCGGCCCCGCTGGGCGGCGTAGCGTTCCAGGCGGGGGCGCAGGTCCTCGAAGTCGAAGGGTTTGAGGAGGTAGTCGACGACGCCTCGGCGGACGGCGCCGCGGACCGTGTCCGCCTCCTGCGCGGCGCTGATGACCATGACGTCGCAGTCGCGGCCCGCGGTGCGCAGCCGGGGGATGACCTCGAGGCCGAAGAGGTCGGGGAGGTACAGGTCGAGGAGGACGAGGTCGGGTCGCAGTTCGTCCACGGCCTCGATCGCCTGCCTGCCCGTGTGGGCCACGCCGACGACACGGAACGGCTGGACGCGTTCGACGAAGGTGCGGTGGACACGGGCCACCATGAAGTCGTCGTCGACCACGAGGACGTCGATCGTGCCCGGCGTGTCGCGCGCTCGGGAGGTCATGGGGCCGCTCCTTCCGCCACCGTGCCGGTGAGCCGGCCGACGGTCATGCGTGCGGTGAACACCGCTCCGTCGGGGGTGTTGGCCACCGAGATCTCTCCCCCGTGCCGTTCGCAGACCAGCTTGGTCAGGGCCAGTCCGATGCCGCGCTCGCCCTCGCGCGCGGCCTTGGTGGTGAAGCCGTGGGAGAACACCTCGCGGGCCAGTTCCGGAGCCACGCCGGGGCCGGAGTCGCGTACCACGATCTCCACGCTGGAGGCGTCCTGGCGCAGCGCCACCTCGACCCACCGCTGCCCGTCGGGCGCGGCGGCGTCGACGGCGTTGTCGACCAGGTTGCCCACCACGGTCGCCACGTCGGCGGCGTCCTCCGGGGCCAGCCGGTCCAGCGCGGTGTCGTCGGAGATCCGCAGGCTGACCTTCCGTTCGGCCGCGAGGGACGCCTTCGCCATCAGCAGTGCCGCCACCGCCGTGTCCCGGACGCGGCGGCTGAGGGTGACGTCCAGGGACTGACGGCGCTGGTTCAACGCGCGGATGTAGCGCACGACTTCTTCCTGCTCGCCGATCTGGATCAGCCCGGAGATGGTGTGCAGCTGGTTGGCGAACTCGTGCGCCTGCGCGCGCAGCAGCTCCGAGGAGCTGCGGAAGGAGCCGATCTCCCGCTCCAGCCGGGCCAGTTCGGTGCGGTCGCGCAGGGTGGTGACGGAGCCGAGCAGCCGGCCGTCCTTGGCGACGGTCATCCGGTTCATCACCAGGACCCGGCCGTGGCGGACGACGACCTCGTCCCGTCTGTCGGCCGCGGCGGTCACGGTTCCGGCCAGCACGTCGCGCAGCCGCCCGTCGATGCCCAGGCCGTCCAGGCTCTGGCCCACGCAGTCCTCGGGCAGTTCGAGCAGGCGGCGGCCCATGTCGTTGACGAGAGTGAGGCGGTGCTGCGGGTCCAGGGCGATCACACCCTCGGCGATCCCGTAGAGCATCGCCTCCCGGTGCTCGGCGAGCCCGGCGATCTCCCGTGGTTCCAGCCCGAGGGTCTGCCGTTTCACGCGTCGCGCGAGCAGCCAGGAGCCGGCCACGCCGAGCCCGCTGGCGATGCCCAGATAGGCGAGCAGGTACGAGGAGGCGCCGCTGAGCCGCTGCCACACCGTCGGATCGGCCTCGCCGATCATCACCGTGCCGAGGATCCGGCCGAGGTTCTCCTCGGTCGCCCCGAGGACGGGGACCTGGGCGGCCAGCTCGCGGTTGCCGTCCAGAGTCAGCTGTCCCTCCCAGCCACGCTCCCGGGTGGTGCCCGGCCCGAGCGGCAGCCGCTCGCCGACGACGGTGGGGTTCGTGGAACTGACGATCCGGCCGGAGGCGTCGGCCACTGTCACCGAGGTCACCCCGGACTGTGCCTGGGTGGAGTGCACCAGTGGGGCGAGCGTCTCCCCCGGTGCGGGACGCACCAGCTGGCTGCGCACCAGGGGGTTGGCGGCCAGCTGTTCGGCCAGCGCGCTCACCCGGCGTCCCTCGACCCGGGTGAAGGTGGCCTGCGACTGGGCGAGGGAGACCGCGGCGACCGCCAGCAGCACCACCACGACGATGGCGAGCTGGAGCACCAGCATCTCGCCCGCGAGCGAATGGCGACGAAAGGTGGCGACCACAACGAACTCAATCTTCTCTGCCGACACAAGCGGGGTGGCTCAGGTGCCGAGTCGGACAATCATGACGCCCACCAGCGGAAATCGAAAGGGAGGCGTCATGAGAGGCCCGGCGCGCGCCTTACCCGGCACTCTCGCCGTCCTGGCGCTGCTGGTGGTCTGCGCATGCGGGGCGGGGCGGGGCGGCGGCGACGCCGCGAACCTTCGGCTCATGGTGCCCAACACGCCCGGCGGCGGCTACGACACCACAGCCCGTACCGCGGCCCGGGTGCTGGAGGAGACCGGGATCGCCCCGGGTGTGCAGGTGTTCAACCTGCCGGGTGCCGGTGGCACGGTGGGGCTGCAGCGCGTCGTCGACGAGAAGGGCAACGGCGAGCTGGCGCTGCAGATGGGCCTCGGAGTGGTGGGCTCGTCACACGCGGCGGGCTCGCGGGTGTCCGTCACCGACACCACCCCGATCGCCCGCCTGATCGAGGAGGCCGGCGCGGTCGTCGTCCGCGAGGACTCGCCGTACCGCACGATCGGTGACCTGGTGGACGCCTGGCGCGAAACCCCCGGGCGGCTCAGGGTGGGCGGCGGCTCCTCCGCCGGCGGCCCCGACCATCTGCTGCCGATGGAACTGGCCCGGGCGGTCGGCATCGACCCGCGGAGGGTCGCGTACGTCCCCTATGACGGCGGCGGTGATTTGCTGCCCGCGCTGCTCGACGGCAGGGTCGACGTCGCCACCAGTGGGGTCGGCGAGTTCCTCGACCAGATACGCGGCGGCCGGCTGCGGGTCCTCGCCGTCACCGGTGAGCGTCCGGTCGGTGTGCTGCCCGGTGTGCCGACCCTGAGGTCCGCCGGGATCGGCCTGGTCTTCGACAACTGGCGGGGCATCGTGGCCCCGCCCGGCATCAGCGACACCGAGCGGCGGCGCTGGGTGGACGCGCTGACCGAGCTGCACGGCTCCCGCCGGTGGCGGGCGGAACTCCGCCGGCACGGCTGGACCGACGTGTTCGCCACCGGCCGGACCTTCGAGACCTTCCTGGCCCGGCAGGACGCACAGGTCGCCGGACTCGTCCGCCGCCTGGTGCCCGAGTGACGTCAGGAGGGGTTCGCGGAGGGGCCTATGCCCTGCAACTCCTGGACCGTGCCGCCGAGTTTGGCGCGCAGGGACTCGTACATGCCGGGCTTGGCGCTGACCACCCAGCGCATTCCGACGAGGTACTTGCCCCCGTACACACGGGCCGACTCCAGCCAGGTCTCCTTGAGCTTCTCCTCGGGGAAGGTGGTGATGAGGAAGTCGCCCTTCTTGGTGTGGCACACACCCTCGCGCAGCTCGTCCGCCTCGGTGCGGATCTTCGCCTTGCAGCCGGCCAGCCCGGCGATGACCTCCACCTTCGCCGGCGCGACGACACCGGCGGCGGGAGCGGCCGCCCCGCTGGGCGTCGCCGCCTTGCGGCTGCCGGCCGGCTTCTTGTCGTCACCGCCGCCGCAGGCGGTGACCAGGGGAAGTGCGACCAGGACGCCCACCGCCGCGGCGATGCGCAGCCGTTGGGCGCGGGACGGGGTCCGGCGGTTGGATGGTGCGTGCGGTTGCTGCTGGGACACGTCGCCTCTCCGGATGGGCGCTGTTCTGCCCTGGCGGGCAGGCCTGAGTACTCGCAGGAGGTACGGATGCGCGCCCGGCGCCGTTCACACGCTTTCGGCGACTTTGGGCTCCGTCTCGCTGAACTGGGTGCGGTACAGCTCCGCGTACCGTGCGCCCGCCGCGAGCAGTTCCTCGTGCGTGCCCCGTTCCACGATCCGGCCGGCCTCGACGACCAGGATCTGGTCCGCCGACCGGACCGTGGACAGCCGGTGGGCGATGACGACCGCCGTCCGGCCTTCGAGGGCTTCGGTGAGGGCCTCCTGCACGGTGGCCTCGGAGGTGTTGTCGAGATGGGCGGTGGCCTCGTCGAGGATGACGACGCGCTGACGGGCCAGCAGCAGCCGGGCGATGGTCATGCGCTGGCGTTCGCCGCCGGAGAGCCGGTAGCCGCGTTCGCCGATCACGGTGTCGAGGCCGTCGGGCAGGGACCGTACGAGGTCGTCGAGGCGGGCCCGGCGCAGGGCGTCCCACACCTCTTCCTCCGTGGCCGCGGGGCGGGCCAGCAGGAGGTTGGCGCGGACGGTGTCGTGGAAGAGGTGCCCGTCCTGGGTGACCATGCCGAGGGTCTCGCGCAGGGCCTGGGCGCTCAGGTCTCGGACGTCGACGCCGCCGACGCGCACGGCGCCCTCGTCGGCGTCGTACAGGCGGGGCAGCAGTTGCGCGACGGTCGACTTGCCGGCGCCGGAGGAGCCGACGAGCGCCACGGTCTGTCCCGGTTCGGCGCGGAAGGAGATGCCGTGCAGGACCTCGTCGCCGCCCCGCCGGTCCAGGGTCGCGACCTCCTCCAGGGAGGCCAGGGAGACCTTGTCGGCGGCGGGGTAGCCGAAGCGGACCTTCTCGAACTCGACCGCCACGGGCCCGTCGGGCACCCCGCGCGCGTCCGGCTTCTCCTCGATGAGCGGCCGGAGGTCGAGCACCTCGAAGACCCGCTCGAAGCTGACCAGCGCGCTCATCACCTCGACGCGGGCCCCGGCCAGCGCGGTCAGCGGCGCGTACAGCCGGGTCAGGAGCAGCGCCAGCGAGACGACCGCGCCCGGTTCCAGGGCGCCGCGCAGGGCGAACCAGCCGCCGAGGCCGTAGACCAGGGCCAGGGCGAGGGCGGAGACCAGGGTGAGGGCGGTGATGAAGGCGGCCTGGGCCGTGGCCGTCCGGACCCCGATGTCCGCGACGCGGCGGGCGCGTTCGGCGAACTCCCGCGATTCCTCCTCGGGCCTGCCGAAGAGCTTCACCAAAGTGGCGCCCGGTGCGGAGAAGCGCTCGGTCATACGGGTGCCCATCGCCGCGTTGAGCGTCGCCGCCTCCCGCTGCATCCGGGCCATCCGGCTGCCCATGCGCCGGGCCGGGATCACGAACACCGGCAGCAGCACCAGCGCCAGCAGGGTGATCTGCCAGGACAGGGTCAGCATCACGGCGAGGGTGAGCACCAGTGTGACGAGGTTGCTGACCACGCCCGACAGGGTGTTGCTGAAGGCGCGCTGGGCGCCGATGACGTCGTTGTTGAGCCGTGAGACGAGGGCGCCCGTACGAGTGCGTGTGAAGAACGCCACCGGCATCCGCTGCACATGGTCGAAGACGGCGGTCCGCAGATCGAGGATGAGGTGCTCGCCGAGCGTCGCCGACAGCCTCCGGCCGAGGATGCCGAGCGTCGCCTCCGCCACCGCGATCAGCGCGATGAGCAGGGCCAGGCGTACGACTCTGCCCTCGTCACCGGCCGAGACGATCACGTCGACGACGCTCCCGGCCAGGACGGGGGTGGCCACGGCGAGCAGGGCGGTCCCGACGCCGAGCAGGACGAAGAGGGCGATGCGGCGCCGGTGCGGGCGGGCGAACGCGCCGATGCGGCGCAGGGTCGCCAGGGCGAAGGGGCGGCGTTCCTCCTCGGCGTTCATGACGCTGTGCAGCTGTGTCCACGCTGTGGTCTCCATGCTCATGGCACCGAACGTAGAACCTCAAGCAATCTTGAGGTCAAGGCGCTCGCGTATCGGCCCCGACATCCCGCACAATCAGCCCGATCCCCCTCTTCCCGTCCCCCGTCCGCTCCCCGCGCGAAGGCCCCTATGACGATCTCCTCCGAGCCGCTCCCCGTACGCAATCCGCAGGCCCCGCTTCCGCAACCCGCCGTTGGCACGGCATGGGAAGCCTCTGCGGATGTGACAGCGGTACAACTCCCCGAAATCCGCCCGGGACGACTCCCCCGTCGCGTCCCTGTCCGCCGCCTGCGTCAGATCCTGTGTCTGCTTCCGCTCCTGCTCGTCACCGTGGTCGCGGTCCAGCACCGGTCGGTGCTGGCCGAGGGCTTCGCGCACCTGGGCACCGCCGAGTGGCCGTGGCTGCTGGCCGCGGTCGGCGCGACCTGTCTGACCTGGGTCGCGGCCGCCTGCACCCGGCAGGGCGCGGTCGTCGAACCGCTGCCCAAACGGCGGCTCCTCGCGACCCAGTTCGCGGCGGGCGCGGCCAACCACCTGCTGCCGACCGGGCTCGGCGCGAGCGCGGTCAATCTGCGGTTCATGACGGTGTGCGGGCTGCCGCTCGCCCGCTCCTCCGCCGCCCTCGCGCTGTATCTGCTGGCGGAGAGCATCGGCCGGGTGGCCCTGCTGGGCGCCCTGTTCCTCGCGTTCCCTGACGCGTTGCGGCTGAGCACGCTGGTCCCGGAGACGGCGTTCGGTCCGCTGCTGGCCGGTGCCGGCGTGGTGCTCGTGGTC
The DNA here is from genome assembly GCF_056433405.1 of Streptomyces sp. NPDC044719. Lineage (NCBI taxonomy): Bacteria > Bacillati > Actinomycetota > Actinomycetes > Kitasatosporales > Streptomycetaceae > Streptomyces > Streptomyces sp. NPDC044719. The sequence continues at coordinate 49,653 of NZ_JBWKHE010000002.1, read as the reverse complement.
GCGGCGGCCGTGGTCGCCCTCGTCCGGCGGGTGCGCTCGGCCCTGGTCTCCTTCCTGCGTACGGCACTCGGCGAGGCGCGCTCGGTGCACACCCGCCCGGCCCGGGCCCTGGCCCTGTGGGGCGGGTCCTTCACCTTCCCGGCGCTGCAGGCCTCCGTGCTGGTGCTGGTGGGGCAGTCGCTCGGTCTCGACGTGCCGCCCGCGCACATGGCGGTGGCCTACCTGGCGGCCACGGTCGCCGTCGCCCTGGTGCCCACCCCGGGCGGGATCGGCTCGGTGGAGGCGGCGCTGGTCGTGGCGCTGGTGGCGGCGGGCGGCCCGGCCGCGGTGGCCACGGCCGTGGTCCTGGCCTTCCGGGTCATCACCGTCTGGCTGCCGCTGCTGCCGGGCGCGGTGACACTGGGGGCACTGGTGCGGCTGAAGGTGATCTGACCCGGGCAGCGTGCCGACTCCGTCACGCGGAAGGGACTTCACCTTGCGGCGCGGATGTGCGCGAGGCGGATCCGGCGCACGCGACGGTACGTCATGTGCAGTAACTCACCCCCCGCTCACCCCTGTCTCCGGTACGAAGCCCCGTACGGGATGCGGCAGGATGAACGATTGCGCCGACCCCGGGTCAGGGTGGTCGGGCGCGACCGGACTTCCCCGAAAACGAGCAGGTGACTACGTGACGAGACTTCACATCCGGCCGTCGACGACGGCGTTCGGCGCTGTTCCTGACCCCGGAGGTGACCGGTGAACCGGGCGCTCACAGTGGATGACCTGGTCTTCGCGGGCATCGCCCTGGCCTCGGGCCTGCTGGCCGCCTTCGCGCTGCGCATCCTGCTGCGCTGGCTGGGCGGGCACGCCGACCGCACCCGCTGGAGCGGGGACGACGTCATCGTGCACGCGCTGCGGGCCGTGGTGCCGTGGGCCGCGGTCGTGGGCGGCGCCGCGGGCGCGGCGGCGGTACTGCCGCTGACCCGGACGGTGCAGCACCACACCAACCAGGTGCTGACCGTGCTGCTCATCTTCGTCGCGACGGTGTCGGCGGCCCGGGTGGTGGCCGGCCTGGTGCGCACGGTCACCCAGTCCCGCTCCGGGGTCGCCGGATCGGCCACGATCTTCGTCAACATCACCCGGATCCTGGTCCTGGCGATCGGCTTCCTGGTGGTGCTCCAGACCCTGGGCATCTCCATAGCCCCGCTGCTCACGGCCCTGGGCGTCGGCGGTCTGGCGGTCGCGCTGGCGCTTCAGGACACGCTCGCCAACCTCTTCGCGGGCATCCACATCCTCGCCTCCAAGACCGTCCAGCCCGGTGACTACATCAAGCTCAGCAGCGGCGAGGAAGGCTACGTCGAGGACATCAACTGGCGGCAGACGACGATCCGCAACCTGTCCAACAACCTCATCGTGCTCCCCAACGGTCAGCTCGCGCAGGCGAACATGACCAACTTCATGCGCCCCGAGGAGCAGCTGACCATCCTGGTGCAGGTCGGGGTGGCCTACGACAGCGACCTTGAGCACGTCGAGCGCGTGACCAACGAGGTCATCGCGGAGACGATGACCGAGGTGGACGGCGCTGTGCCGGACCACGAGCCCATCATCCGGTTCCACACCTTCGGCGACTCCCGCATCGGTTTCACCGTCATCCTGGGCGTCGGCGAGTTCAGCGACCAGTACCGGATCAAGCACGAGTTCATCAAGCGCCTGCACAAGCGCTACCGCGCGGAGGGCATCCGTATCCCCGCCCCGGCCCGCACGGTGGCGCTCCAGCAGGGCGCGGCCGTCATCCCGCAGCAGCGGACCGGCGAGTTCGAGCCGGACGGCATGACGTCCGCCCGGCTCGACTAGGGCGCTACAGGGTCGCCGAGTTGTCGTGGTGCCCGCTGTCCCTCCGGTTTCGCGGAGCCGCGAGGGACGGCTTCACCGGCGTCACGGTCCAGTCCGGGTGGCCCGGCATCCTGGGCGTCTTCGTCCCGTACAGCCAGTCCCGAAGGAAGCCCGTGAGGTCCTGTCCTGAGACCTCCGAGGCGACCGCGATGTAGTCCTCCGTGGACGCCGAGGCGTCGCGGTAGCGCTCCAGGAAGGTGCGCTCGACGGCGCTGAAGGCCGCCTCGCCGATTCTCTGCCGCAGCGCGTACAGGACGAGCACGCCGCCGAGGTAGCGCTGGCCGTCGAACAGGTTGATGGCGTTGGGCGCCGCGACCGGCCCGGAGGTGTGGCGCCACTGGTCGCCGAGGGCGTAGGTGTCCTTCATCCGGGCTTCCATGGTGGTCATGCCCTTGGAGTCGGGCCAGCCGCGCTCGTAGCGGTACAGCAGCCCGTAGAAGTCGGCGTGGCCTTCGTTCAGCCACAGGTCCGCCCAGGTGGCGGGGCTGACGCTGTTGCCGAAGTAGGAGTGGACCAGCTCGTGCATCATGTGCGAGCCGATCTTGCTCTCCTCCTGGAGGAGGTAGTTCGGCTTGTAGATCGTGAGGGTCTGCGTCTCCAGGCCGGTGAAGTCGAAGGCGTTCGGGTCGTCCGAGTTGCAGGGGAGCAGGCCGTACGTCTCGAAGGGGTACGCCCCGAGCCGCTGCTCGACCCATTCCACCAGGGCCGGGGTGAGCGCCAGGGCGGGTTCCAGGGCGGCGGCGCGGGCGGTGGGGACGACGTCCCGCAGCGGCAGGCCGTGCGGGCCCTGCCGGTCCTTGATCACATAGTCGCCGACGGTGATCTGCACCACCTCCGTGGCGATCGGCGAGCGGGAGCGGTACGTGTACGCGGTCCGGTCGCCTGCCAGTCGCTCGGTACGCACCAGGCTGCCGCTGGCGACGCCCCGCAGCCCGGCGGGCACGGTGAGGCGGAACGTGAAGTCGGCCTTGTCGGAGGGGTGGTCGTTGCAGGGGAAGACGGTGTGCGCCAGGTCCGGCTGGCAGCACACCGCGAATCCGTCCGGGGTGGCCACCCAGCCGCCGGCGGGCGGCGGGGTCCGGCGCGGGTCGGCGCCGTAGGCCACGCACACGGTGACCCGGGCCTTCGCCGGGAGCTGACGGGCGGGGGTGATCCGCAGCTTCTCGGCCACCTGCTCGAAGGCGGCCGTGCGGCCGCCGACCCGGACGGAGCGGATGTCCAGGCCGCGCGCGTCCAGGGAGAAGCGGCTCAGGGCCTGGGTGGTGCGGATCGTCAGGGTCGCGGTGGCCTCGACGAGCTTGGTGGTGGCGTCGTAGGCGAAGTCGAGGTGGTAGGCCGAGACGCGGTAGCCGTCATTGCCGAGGGCGGGGAAGACGGGGTCGCCGAGGGTCTCGGGGCCCGGGGAGGCGTCCGTGCGCGTGGTCCCCCGTGGTGTGGCCGCCTGGGCCGGGACCCCCGTGGTCAGAGCCGCCGCCGTGCCGATCAGGGCGGCCGCCGGGGCCGTCACTCTGGTGCGATATCTCATGGTCCGCTTTCGCTCGGACGGCCGGGTGGTCAGGTCCGGCCGTGGCTTGGAGTGAGTGATCTCTCTCCATGACAAAGGAGCGGGCCGATCGGTTGCCCGAAACTGGCGGCGGACCCCTGTCGAGACGAGGCCGGTCACGAGATATCTTGATGTCGAGCAATGTTGCAGACGTGGAGCGGAGCACCCGGTGACTGACTCGACCATCATCTATACGCACACTGACGAGGCCCCCGCCCTGGCGACGTATTCCTTCCTGCCGGTGGTCCGGGCGTACGCCTCGCAGGCGGGTGTCGCCGTGGAGACCCGCGACATCTCGCTGGCCGGGCGCATCATCGCCGTGTTCCCGGAGTACCTCACCGAGGACCAGCGCATCCCGGACGCCCTCGCGGAGCTCGGCGAGCTGGCCAAGACGCCCGCCGCCAACATCATCAAGCTGCCGAACATCTCGGCGTCCATCCCGCAGCTCAAGGCCGCGATCGCCGAGCTGCAGAGCCAGGGCTACGCCCTGCCGGACTACCCGGACGACCCGAAGACCGACGAGGAGCGCGAGATCGGCGCCCGCTACGACAAGGTCAAGGGCTCCGCCGTGAACCCGGTCCTGCGTGAGGGCAACTCCGACCGGCGCGCCCCCGCCTCGGTGAAGAACTACGCCAAGTCCCACCCGCACCGCATGGGCGCCTGGACCCCCGAGTCCAAGACCAATGTGGCGACCATGGGCCAGAACGACTTCCGCTCCACCGAGAAGTCCGTGGTGATCGCCGAGGACGGCGCGCTGCGCATCGAGCTCGTCGGCGACGACGGCTCCACCACGGTGCTGCGCGAGTCCGTACCCGTGCTGGCCGGTGAGGTCGTCGACGCCTCCGTGATGCGCGTCGCCGCGCTGCGCGAGTTCCTGACCGCGCAGGTCGCCGAGGCCAAGGCCCAGGGCGTGCTGTTCTCGGTGCACCTGAAGGCGACGATGATGAAGGTCTCCGACCCCATCGTCTTCGGCCACGTGGTGCGCGCCTTCTTCCCGAAGACGTTCGCGCAGTACGGCGACAAGCTCGCGGCGGCCGGCCTCACCCCGAACGACGGTCTGGGCGGCATCTGGAAGGGCCTCGACTCCCTGCCGGAGGGTGCCGAGATCAAGGCCTCCTTCGACGCCGAGCTCGCCGAGGGCCCGGAGCTGGCGATGGTCGACTCCGACAAGGGCATCACGAACCTGCACGTCCCCTCGGACGTCATCGTCGACGCCTCCATGCCGGCCATGATCCGCACCTCCGGCCACATGTGGGGCCCCGACGGCCAGGAGCACGACACCCTGGCGGTCCTGCCGGACTCCTCCTACGCGGGCGTCTACCAGGCCGTGATCGACGACTGCCGGGCCAACGGCGCCTACGACCCGTCCACCATGGGCTCGGTGCCGAACGTCGGCCTGATGGCGCAGAAGGCCGAGGAGTACGGCAGCCACGACAAGACCTTCGAGGTCCCCACCACGGGCACCGTCCGCCTGGTCGACGGCAACGGCACCGCGCTGATCGAGCAGGCCGTCTCGGCCGGTGACATCTTCCGCGCCTGCCAGACCAAGGACGCGCCGATCCGCGACTGGGTGAAGCTGGCCGTCACCCGCGCCCGCGCCACCGGCGACCCGGCGGTGTTCTGGCTGGACGAGACCCGCGCGCACGACGCCAACCTGATCGCCAAGGTCAACGCCTATCTCGCGGAGCACGACACCGAGGGCCTGGACATCCGGATCCTCAACCCGGTCGAGGCGACGAAGCTGTCGGTGGAGCGCATCCGCCGCGGCGAGAACACCATCTCGGTGACGGGCAACGTCCTGCGTGACTACCTGACCGACCTGTTCCCGATCCTGGAGCTGGGCACCAGCGCCAAGATGCTGTCGGTCGTCCCGCTGATGGCGGGCGGCGGCCTGTTCGAGACGGGTGCGGGCGGCTCGGCGCCGAAGCACGTGCAGCAGCTGGTCAAGGAGAACTACCTGCGCTGGGACTCGCTGGGTGAGTTCTTCGCCCTGGTGCCGTCCTTCGAGCAGCTCGCGAAGGTGGCGGGCAACGCCCGCGCCCAGGTCCTGGCCGACACGCTCGACCGCGCCACGGCGACCTTCCTCAACGAGGACAAGTCCCCGACCCGGCGCGTCGGCGGCATCGACAACCGCGGCAGCCACTTCTACCTGTCCCTGTACTGGGCGCAGGAGCTGGCCAAGCAGACCGACGACGCGGACCTGGCGAAGGCCTTCGCCCCGCTCGCCGAGACGCTCACGGCCAACGAGCAGAAGATCGTCGACGAGCTGATCGCCGCCCAGGGCAAGCCGGTCGAGATCGGCGGCTACTACCAGCCCGACCCGGCGAAGGCCGCGCAGGCCATGCGCCCGTCCACCACGTGGAACGAGGCCCTGGCGTCCCTGAGCTGACGCCCGGTCCCGCGTAGAGGCACCGACTCCGCCCCGGCCGGCATGCTGCCCGGCCGGGGCGGAGTCCTGCGTGGGTGATCTTGCCGCACGTCACTGGCCACACCCCCGGAGCCGCCCCATGACCGACGCCCCGCCCTCCTTCGAGCTGCCGGCCGGGGCCGGTCGCTCCCCCGTGATCCTGCATGTCCCGCACTCCGCACGGGAGATACCGGACGACGTGCGCGCCGGCATCCTGCTCGGCGACGAGGAGCTGGAGCGGGAGCTCGACCACATCACCGACGCGCACACGGCGGACATCGCCGAGGGTGCGGCCGGGCTCGCGGAGGTGACGCCCTGGCGGTTCGTCAACCGGCTGTCGCGGCTGGTCGTCGACCCCGAGCGGTTTCCGGACGAACGGGAGGAGATGCGGGCCGTCGGTATGGGCGCGGTGTACACGCGGACCACGCACGGCGCTGTGCTGCGGCCCGAGGGCATCGATCCCGAGCCGCTCGTGGAGCGGTACTTCAGGCCGTACGCGCGGGCGATGACACAGGCCGTGGCGGACCGGCTGGCGGCCACCGGGGGGGCCGTGATCATCGACGTGCACTCCTACCCGAGCCGCAGGCTGCCGTACGAACTGCACGGGGACGGGCCCCGGCCGGCCGTGTGCCTCGGCACCGACCCGTTCCACACGTCGCCGGGCCTGCTGGACGCCGCCCGGGAGGCGTTCGGGGAGACCGGGCTCGACAGCCCGTTCAGCGGGACCTATGTCCCCCTGGAGTTCTACGGGAAGCGGCCCGAGGTCGGCGCGCTCATGGTGGAGATCCGCCGCGACATCTACATGACCGAGCCGGGCGGTCCCGCCGGGGCCGGACTGGAGCGGCTGGCCGGCGCGCTGGCCCGTCTCGTCGACGCCGTGTCCCGCTGAACGCCGGACGCCACCGGCTGGAGCACTCCCGCGCGACAAGCGGCGGGGGCCCGACGAGGGTGGGTGCATGACGGAGGAGACCACCACGCTGACCGGCCAGGCACCGCCCCCGGTACGGGACTGGCCCGCCCTCGACCTGGACGGGACGGAGTTCGACCCCGTCCTCGCGGAGCTGATGCGCGAGGGGCCGCTGACCCGGATCCGGCTGCCGTTCGGCGAGGGATGGGCGTGGCTGGCCACCCGCCACGACGACGTGAAGCTGATCACCAACGATCCGCGGTTCAGCCGCGCCGAGGTGACCGGACGGCAAGTGACGCGGATGGCACCGCACTTCAAGCCGCGGCCCGGTTCACTGGCCTTCGCCGACCAGCCCGACCACAACCGGCTGCGCAAGGCGGTCGCCGGGGCCTTCACCGTCAGCGCGATGAAGCGGCTGCGGCCCCGCGCGCAGGAGATGCTGGACGAACTGGTGGAAGGGGTCGTACGGGACGGGCCGCCGGCCGAGCTGATCGAGCGGGTGCTCGAGCCGTTCCCGATCGCCCTGGTCAGCGAGGTCATGGGCGTGCCCGCTACCGACCGGGAACGGGTGCACACCTGGACCCGGCAGATCATCTCCACCTCGGGCGGGGCCGAGGCCGCCGACCGGGCCAAGAACAGCCTGTACGGATGGATCACGGAGACGATCCGCTCCCGCGCTGACAGCGCCGGCGAGGACGTGTACTCCCTGCTCGGCGCCGCCGTGGCGCGTGGCGACCTCAGTGCGACGGAGGCCGTCGGCCTCGCCGGTCCGCTGCAGATCGGCGGCGAGGCCGTCACCCACAACTGCGGGCAGATGCTGTGCCTGCTGCTCACCCGGCCCGAGTTGCGGCAGTGGTGGCAGGAGCGGCCCGATGCCCGCGACGCGCTGCTGGACGAGTTGCTGCGCTGGATCCCGCACCGCAGCTCCGTGGGCCTGGCGCGGATCGCCCTGGAGGACGTCGACCTGCACGGACACCGCATCCGCGCGGGCGACCCGGTGTACGTCTCCTACCTCGCCGCCAACCGCGACCCGGACGTCTTCCCCGAGCCGGACCGGATCGACCCCGGCCGCGCCCCCAACCCGCACCTGGCCCTCGGCAACGGACCGCACCACTGCACCGGCGCCGTCCTGGCCCGCCTCCAGACCGAGTTGCTGCTCGGCACGCTGCTGGACCGGCTCCCGGGCCTGCGCCTTGCGGTCCCGCCCGACCAGGTCGAGTGGCGGCGCAGGACCATGATCCGGGGTCCGCGGACGCTGCCGTGCACCTGGTGACCCGGGTCCCCCGGCCCAGGGTCTAGGCCCGCAGCCACTCCGTCACCACCACGTCCCCGCCGGTGCGCAGCCGCAGCGCGAACGGGCCGGAGAGCGGTGCGTCGCCGGTGAAGCGGCCCAGGTCGTCGGCGATGAGCGGGGCGCCGGGGCGCGGGCCGCCCAGGACCTCGACCCGGGCCGGCTGCGGTGGCAGCACCTGTCCCAGCAGTCCCTGCGGGGTCACCTCGACGTCGACGGTCACCTCGCCCGCCCGGAAGGTCAGCATCCGGGGCGCGTCGGTGACGCCCCGGACCGGGAGGGCGTCGACCAGCGAGTCGAAGGTCAGCTCGGCGATCCGGGCGTCGAGGTCGTGCAGCGCGTAGGCGTCGACGGCGATCTGCTGGAGCTCCGCGGGCACCGGGTCCAGGACGGCGACGGCCTGCCGCAGCTCCTCCTCCAGCAGCCCGGCGTCGAACTCCTCATCACCCCAGTCCTCTTCGCCGAACAGCTCGTCGGCGTTCATGCCGTTCATGCCGTTCATGCCGTTCATGCCGTTCGTGTCGCTCATATCGCCCCCCGAGCCTCGAGCCGGGCCCGCAGACGCCGCAGACAGCGCTGGCGCAGCGGCCCGATGCTGCCCACCGCGATACCGAGCGCGGCGGACACGTCCTGATAGCTGGGCGGCGGCGTGGCCATCAGCACGCGCAGCAACTGCCTGCACCGCTCGCCCAGTTCCTCGAACTCCTGCCACAGCCGCCGTACGCGTTCGCTCTGGGCGGCGGCCTCCTCGGAGTCGAGCAGCGACTGTTCCGGCGTGCCCTCCTCGCTGACCCGGTCCAGGAGCTGTGGATCGTCCGTCAGGGTCAGCCGTTGCGAACTCCGGATGACCTTGAGGCACTCGTTGCGCGCCGTGCTCGCCAGCCAGGCGCCCGCCTTGCCGGGTTCGCGGATCCGCCCGAGGTGCTGGGCGAAGCGGAACCACGCGGTCTGGTACACCTCGTGGGCGTCCGCGTCGGAGAGCCGGTGGGCCCGCACCACGGACCAGACCAGCGGGCTCAGCCCCTCCACGAGCGCCTTCCAGGCCGCCGCGTCGCCGTCGGCGGCTGCCTGGACGAGCGCGTCGGCATCAGTACGGTCCACAGCAGCCCCACCCCTCGAGTACGGCAGGTCATGGTACGCCGTGGAGGAGGCGGCTTCGGCCCTCACGAGCCGGGGACCAGGCGCACGACCGGGACCGGGCGCCAGGTGGGCGGACGCAGCGCGGGAACGTGCGCCCCGCGCACTTCGGCGAGCCCGGTGTTGGCGGCGAGCAGTTGCCGCAGGGCCGCGCGCGGGTCGGTCTCCTTGTGTGCCGTCATATGGGCGGCGACCATGCCCGCGGTCACGGGGGTGGCGAAGGAGGTGCCGCTCCACTGCGCGTACCCCTCGAACATCACCTGGTCCGGCTTCGCGGCGGCGTTCTCGTCGCTCAGCACTCCGGTGTGGCGGGGGTGGCGGCAGGTGCAGCCGTAGCGGAAGCCGTAGCGGCAGGAGTCGTACGTGGAGTGCTGGTACACGTACGGGACGGGTGTCTCGAAGCCGGTGAGGGGGCTGGTGAGGCGCTCGCCGGGGGCGTAGACCCGTACCCAAGGGCCGTGGTTGGTGAAGCAGGCGCCGAACTCGCCGTCGCTGCGCAGGGCGCCGACCGAGAGCACGGAGTCCTCCCAGCCCGGCAGGTCGGCGTAGGCGGCGGGCCAGAACGGCGTGGCGCTGCCGTTGTTGCCCGCGGCGGCGACCAGCAGGGTGCGCTGCTCGCGCAGTTCCCGCATGAAGTTCTCCACGCCGAGCAGACCGTCGGTGCGGCCGTTGGAGGTGCCGGCGGAGAGGCTGAGGACATCGGGCCAGCCGCCGGCGTCGACGGCCTCGAAGAGCTTGTCGCCGAACTCCGACTCCAGGATGGCGCCCGCGTCGTTGAGGCTGCCGCGCACGGTGATGTCGGTGTTGGGCGCGACGGCGGCGACGAGCCCGGCGATGAACGTGCCGTGGCCGACGTACTGCTGGAGGATGCCCCGGTCGTCGCACTCCTGGACCTGGGCGTCGCCGCCGGTGTGGGACAGCAGGCCGCAGGAGCGGTAGTCGTTCATCAGCCCGGTGTCGACGACGAGGACGCCGACGGCGGTGTCCGGGTCGTACGCCGTGTCGGCGGGCGCCGGGTTGAGCGGCTCGCTGAGCGGGACGGGGACCGGTTCGTCGCCGGGGCAGGCGTTGACCGCGATGTGGACGACGTGGTTGCGGGCGGCCATGCGGTGCCCGGCGCGGACCTCCCGTTCGCGTACGGAGCGCAGCGCCTGAGCGACGGCGCGGTCGGCTTCCCGGCCGCCCTCACCGGGGTCGCCGACCCGGATCCGGGTGATGCCGCTGCGGTTGGTCCGCGGGCCGGCCCGGCGGACCTGGTCCTGGTCGAGGTCGGGTGCCGCGGTGAAGTGCGCCCGTACGGTGTCCTCGACGATGCCGGCCTCCTCACCGTCGCGGACGAGGACGACGCCCTTCTCGTACATGAACTCCCCCGCGTCGTCCGGGCCCATCGCGAGGGGGACCTCCGGCATGGAGCGCTGGATCTGGTCGAACTGCTCGTGGAATCGCTGAGGTGCCATGGCGGGTCCTCCCACTGGGCGACGGCGTCGGTCGGTGCGGCGGAGCGGTCGTCGGTACGCGCCGATCCTCCTCGACATGAGCCGCGGGGCGGTCATTTGATACAGCGCCGAACCTGTGGGGTGTGGTCGGGGCCCACTACCATCCGAGGAGTGACAGCGGCAGACGACTCGGTGGCGGCACTGCTGCCGATGGTGTTCGCCGATCCGGGCGAGGCTCTCGCGAGGGCCCGGGCGCTGCTCGACGCCGATCCCGACCCGCTGCACGCCTCCGTCGCCCATCAGGTGATCGGCATCTGGCAGCGGGACTTCGGCGATCTGCGGCTCGCGCTGAACCATCTGCGGCGTGCCCGGGACTTCGCGGCGCGCGCGGACTCGGCCGACCGGGAGGCGGACGTGCTGGCCACGCTGGGCGTGGCGCTGGTGCACGCGGGCCGCACCCGTGCGGGCCTGGCGGCGTTCGAGCGGGGGGTCGCGCGGGGCGGCGGGCTCACGAGGGCGCGGGTGCTGTACCGGCGGGCGTACGTGTGGTGGGTGCTCGGCCGGCATCGCGAGGCGCTGGAGGACGTACGCCGGGCGGTTCCGGTGCTGCGGCAGGCGGAGGACGTGATCTGGACGGCCCGGGCGCTGACCCTGCGGGCTACCGTGCATCTGGCGCTGGGGGCGGTGGAACGGGCCGAGGCGGACTTCACCGCGGCCGAGGCGCTGTGGGACACCACCGGCCAGGAGCACGACAAGGCCGACGCGGTGGAGAGCCGGGGGCTCGCCGCGTTCCGGTCCGGTGACGTGCCGGTGGCACTGCGGCTGCTCGACGAGGCGGAGGAGCGGTACGCCCGGCTCGGCACGCCGACGTTCATGCTGAACATCCGGCGCTGCGAGGTGCTGATGGCGGCTGGGCTCGCTCCCGAGGCGCTGGCCGAGGCGGACGCGGCGATCAGGAAGCTCGACGGGATCGGCGGGCAGTCCACGCGCAAGGCGGAGCTGCTGCTGGCCGCCGCGCGGGCCGCCCGGCTGGCCGGGGATCCGCACACCGCGATCGCCCGTGCCGCTCTCGCGGTGCGGCTGTTCGCCGGGCAGCGGCGCACCTGGTGGGAGACGCACGCCCGGCTGGTGCTGATCGAGGCGCGGCACGCGGCCGGGCGCGGTTCGGGCCGGCTGGTCGCCGACGCGGCCGCGGTGGCGGAGAAGCTGGCCTCGTTCGGGGCGCCGGCCGCGCCGGAGGCGTCGCTGCTGGCGGGCCGGATCGCGCTGGGCCTGGGCTGGACGGCGGACGCGGAGCGGCATCTGGCCGTCGCCGCCCGCAGCAGGCGGGGCGGTCCGCCGCTGGCGCGGATGACGGGCTGGGCGGCGCAGGCGCTGCGGGCGCGGGCGGCCGGGTCGGCCCGGGGTGTGCTGGAGGCCTGCCGGCGGGGTCTGGACGTGCTGGACGACCACCGGATGACGCTGGGCGCCTCGGAGCTCAGGGCGCGCGCCACCGAGCAGGGCGCTGAGCTGGCCGCGCTCGCCCAGCGGGCCAGTCTGGTCTCGGGCGGGCCGCGGCGGCTGCTGGTGTGGAGCGAGCGCTGGCGTGCCACCGTGCTGTCCACGGCGCCGACCCGGCCGCCCGCCGATCCGGAACTGCTCAGCGGCATGACCGCGTTCCGCGAGATCGCCTCCCGTGCGGAGGCCGCCCGGATGGAAGGCCGGCCGGTGCCGGCGCTGGAGCGTGAACAGCGCCGCCTGGAGCGGGAGATCCGCTCCCGGACCCTGCACATGCGGGGTGAGGCGCCCGGGGGCGGGGACCGCTTCGACGTCGGCCGGCTGCTGGAGCGGCTGGGTGACGAGGTACGGCTGGTGGAACTCGCCGTGCTCGACGGGCGGGTGCAGGTGCTGCTGTGCGGGCAGGGGCGGGTGCGCAGGTTCGAGGCCGGACTGCTGGCCGAGGCGGTGACGGAGGCGGAGCACGTGCAGGCCGGGCTGCGGCGGCTGGCGCATCCCGGGGCCGAGGCGCGCCTTCCGGTGGTGGAGGCGGCCGGACGGCGGCTGGAGGAGTTGCTGCTCGGCCCGGCGGCGGCGCTGCTGGGCGGCGGCCCGGTGGTGGTCGTGCCGCCGGGGCGGCTGCACCGGGTGCCGTGGGCGCTGCTGCCGTCGCTGCGGGAGCGGGTGCTCAGCGTGTCGCCGTCGGCGGGCAGTTGGCTGCGTGCCGGGGAGACCGCGCCGCCGCCGGACGGCCGCCATGTGCTGGTACGCGGACCGGGCCTGGCGACCGGCGGCGCCGAGGTGCCCGAGCTGGCCGGCCGGTACGGCTGCGCGACGGTCCTGGAGGACGGCGAGGCGCGGGTGCCGCGCGTGCTGGAGGAGCTGGACGGGGCGGCGCTGGCGCATATCGCCGCGCACGGTACGTTCCGCGCGGACAGCCCGCTGTTCTCCTCCCTGCGGATGGCCGACGGGCCGATCGTCGTGCACGACTTCGAGCGTCTGGCCCGCAGCCCGTACCGGATCATCCTGTCCTGCTGCGACACCGCCCGCCTCGCGTCCGTCGGCGCCGACGAACTGCTCGGCCTGGTCACCGCGTTGCTGCCGCTGGGCACGGCCGGGGTGGTGGCGTGCAGCGCGCCCGTCAACGACGCCGCCGTGGTGCCGCTGATGCTGGCGCTGCACAAGGGCCTCGACGCCGGCCTGTCCCTGGCGGAGGCGCTGCGTGACGCCCGGGCCGCCCTGCCGGGCGACGCGCTGCACCAGGCCACGGGGTGGGCGTTCTCGGCGTTCGGGGCGGCCTGAGGGGCGCCGCGAACGACGGGCTTGAGTGGCGGCCTGACCCGTCCCCTGTGCGGGTCAGGCCGCCGGTCTCGGGGTGCGGCTCAGGCCGGCTGCGCCTCCGGCTCTTCGGTCAGCCACGGCAGGGAGCCGCGGTCGCTCGCGCCGAGCCGTGTGTAGGCGCTGTACAGGTGGTTGCCGACGGTGCGGATCGACAGGGTGAGGCGTTCCGCGATCTGCCGGTTGCTCAGGCCCGCCGCCGCGAGGGTGACGATCTGCCGCTGCCGGGCGGTGAGTTCGCCGAGGACCAGCCCGGACAGCGCCGGCGTGCGGGCACCCTGGCAGCGCCGGGCCAGGGCCACGGCCCGGGTGCGGGAGTGCCGGGCGGCACGGGGATCGCGGTGTGTCCCCACGGCCTGGGCGTGCGCCTCGGCGGCGAACAGCGTGAAGCCGCGCCGCTCCAGTTCCTCGGCGACCTCGTCCAGGGCCGGGCCGTCGGCGCGGGTGAGCGCGTCGGCGTGCCGGGCGAACACGCCGGAGAGTTGGTCGATGACCTTCTCGGGGGCACCGAGGCGGACGGCGTCGTAGGGGTCGGCGAGGTTCGCGAGGGCGGTGTCGAGGTCACCCCCGATGTCGACCGGAGGTTCGCCCGACAAGGCGGAGGCACGGTCGAGTTCGTCCCGGCACGACGCGTCCGAGGGTGTGCCGCGCAGCCCCTCCCTGGCCCAGGCCGCCGCCTCCCGCAACTCCCCGCGCAGCCGGGCGAACCGGGCGCGCACGGCGGCGTATCCGCACGGCAGCGCGGAGCCCTCGGCGACCAGCCACTCCCCCACCGGCGTGGGCAGCGGCCGTACGTCGTCCCGGTCGATCCGGTGCGCCAGCGCGGCCGACTCGGCGTCGAGGGCAGCGGTGTACACGTCCGGTGTCCGGGTCAGCCGGCGCGCCCGCAGCCGGCCGGCCGCGGCCCTGAGCACCGGGCCGTGCAGGGGGTGGGCGAGGCGGACGGTGCCCGCGTCGTCGACGCGGATCAGGCCGTCGGACTCCAGGATCTCCAGGGCCCCGAGGTCCGCGTCAGCCGGACGCAGCGGCAGGGGTTCGGCGAAGGCGAGGCGGTCCAGGGTCTCGCGTTCGCGAGGGCAGGTGCGGCCGAGGACGCGGGCGGTGCGCTCACGCACTGCCGGGGTCAGCGGCACCGGGCCACGCCAGGCGCGTTCCTCGGTGCCCGGGACCTGGGTGAGCCGCCCCCGCACCGCGCCCAGCAGGTCGCGCAGCAGCCGCAGATCGCCCTGGCTCAGGCGGTGCAGCCGGTCGGTGGTGAGCGGGTCGAGGGGGCCGGCGCCGGCCGTGAGGAGCCGCGCGATCTCCTCCTGGGCCGGCGGCTCCAGGGTGAGGCGCGGCAGGAGCTCCCCGGTCCACAGCCGGGAGATCGCGCCGGGCACCGGCGTGCCGTCCGTGGCGACGACCAGCAGACGGGTGCGGCCGTGCACGGCGAGTTGGTGGACCAGGGCGGCGGAGGCGTCGTCGAGGAGGTGCGCGTCGTCCACGACCAGCGTACGGACGCCGGCCAGGAGCTGGACCGCGCGGTGCAGGGTGACCGTCTCGGGCAGCAGATGGGCGAACGCGGCGAAGGGAAGGGCGCGGCTCTCGGGCGTACCGGCCGCCCGGGCGCAGTCGGTGCCGCGGACCGCCTCGGTGACGAGGCGGGTCTTGCCGCAGCCCGCCGGGCCCGTCACCACGATGCCGCGGCGTGAGCCGGTCAGGGACCTGCGGACCAGCTCCAGTTCGTCCTCCCGCCCGGCGAACGGCCAGGGCAGCTCCAGGGGCGTCGCGTCCCGCTCGTAAGTCGTCACACAGACATGAGCGCGGCTACTCACTTCTGATACAGGGCGACTTGAGTAGCCCCCGACTCAGGCGCCCGGTACGGCCCGCGGGGCAGGCTGTGGCCATGACCGCACGCTACTGCTCGCTGGCTCAGGCGCCGGCGCCCGCCTTCGCACCGGGGCTGGCGGCCGAGCGGCTGAGCGCGCTCGTGAGCGGGCGGCGGATGTGGGTCAACGGCACCGTTGTGCACTACTGGTTCTTCGACGGCGACAACGACGCGTCCGTCATCCCCGTGCCGGGGACGGGGATGACGCGGCGCGTGTCGTGGGCCGGCGCCGAGGAGCAGCGGGACGTCGTGCGTGAATGCTTCCGGGAGTGGCAGGGCCTCGGCACCGGGATCTCGTTCGCCGAGGTCGACGACCGCTCGGAGGCCGAACTGCGCATCGGGTTCCAGCTCGGCGACGGCTCCTGGTCGGCCGTGGGCCGTGACGCGCTCCAGGCGGGCCGGCACGAGCGCACCATGAACTTCGGCTGGGACCTGACCGCGCCCGGGGAGCGCGGGACGGCCCTGCACGAGATCGGGCACGCGCTCGGCATGCTGCACGAGCACCAGAGCCCGTTCGCCGGCATCCACTGGGACGACGAGGCGGTGTACGCCGAACTGGCGGGCCCGCCCCACCACTGGAGCCGGGAGAAGACGCACTACAACATTCTGCGCAAGCTCGACCCGGACGAGGTCAACGGCTCCGTCTGGGACCCGCAGTCGATCATGGAGTATCCGTTCGCGTCGGGGCTGGTCCTGGAGCCGGAGCAGTACCGCGCGGGTCTGAACCCGCCCGGCACCCTGTCCGCCGCGGACAAGGAGTTCGTGCTCCGCTGGTATCCGCCGGCGGATCCTGAGGGACCGTCCGAACTGGTGCCGTTCCGCTCGGCACCGCTCGGTCTCGGCCCGGGCGAACAGGCCGACTTCGTCGTCGACCCGCCGGAGACCCGCACCTACACGCTGGGCACCTTCGGCGACAGCGACGCCGTCGTCGTGGTCTTCGAGGAGCGGGACGGGGAGCCCCGTTACCTCGCCGGGCAGGACGACGGAGGGACCGCACGCAACGCCACGATCAGCGCCCGGCTCGTCAAGGGCCGCCGCTACCACGTCCGCGTACGCCTGTACTCCGCCTGGGGTTCCGGCGAGACGGCGGTGATGTGCTGGTGACAGCACAGGCCCGCCGCGCGGACACCTGAGCCACAGTCCGGCACCGGGGGAGCGGTCGAGGACGTCGCCCATGGGGGTGGGTGACGTCCTCGACCACGCCATGTCCTGGTTCACGGCCGGGGCGGGGGCGCACGGCCGACGGACGCGGTGCTCTCGAGGGCCCCGCCGAGGGCGGCGGGGCGGACGCGGGGCGCACCGGCCCCGGCGCCGTGGATCCGCCCCAGGGGTGAAGAGCGTTCATCCGCGGCCGACATGGGGCATCGTGCAAGGGAACGGCTGGCAATGGCGTTACGCCGTCCGAGTATTGATGCCTACGCTTGATTGCTCTCGCGGCTGCACGTCCGTACCGGAAGGCCCACGAGGTGCCGGCGGCCCGACTACGCTCGCGGCGTAACACCGGGGGGATGGGGGGAGCAGGTGGAGACGTCCCGACGCGACCGTGCCCGGCGGCGCAGGGCGCCGGCGGCGGTTCCGGCCGTGCCGCTCTGGGCGCTGGGCGCTCTGGTTCTGGGCATTCTGATCGGTCTGGCGGCGGACCCCTCGCGCCTGGTCGGCACCACCGGGTACGTCTTCGGCACCGGACTCCTGCTGGCCGTGGGCCTGTACGGCAGCACCTACGGCATCGAGCTCGCCGATCTGCGCCGTGATCTGCGCGGTGTGGTGGCGGCGGTCACGCTGGGCGTCGTCCTCAAGGCGGGGATCGTCTCGGGCGTCATGGTCTGGGCCTTCGACCGCCCGGAGTATCTGATCCTCGGCATCGTCGTCGCGCAGATCGACCCGCTGTCGGTGGCCGCCCTGGGCAGGGACGGGCACATGTCGCAGCGCGCCCGGTCGCTGCTCACGGCGTGGGCCTCCTTCGACGATCCGATGACGGTCCTGCTGACGCTGTACGTCGCCGGGTACGCCTACACGGCCGCGGGTCACCCCGGCGCGCCGTCGGTGGTGGGCGGCGGGGCCCGCGGCTACGCCCTCGGACTGGCGTTCAACGCGCTGCTCCTGGCCGGCGCCCTGCTGCTGTGGTGGGCGGGCGGCAGGCTGTGGCCGGCACGGCGGGCCCGGAAGGAGTCCGCCGAGTCTCCGGAGCCCGGTGACCTCGACAGCCCTCGGCGTCCCGTGACGCCACTCGCCGCCCTGCTGGTCGTGGCCATGCTCGTGCTGGCCGCGGCGAACATGCTGATGCTCGCCGTGGCGGTGGCCGGACTGTTCCTCCGCACGCGGGCGTTCGCCCGTCCGCTCGCGCGGGCGGTCACGAGTGCCTTCCTGCTCGCGACGACCCTGCTGGGCCTGTTCGCCGCCCAGGGGGTGTCGCCGGGCCCGGGGGTGGTGCTCGGCGCTTCGGCGTTCGGCGCACAGGCGGTGGTGGCCGTACTGCTGATGCCCCTCTTCGTGCGCGGCCTGTCCCGAAGGGACCGGGTCCTGCTGGGGATCGGCCAGCAGAACGGTCTCACGGCCGTGTTGCTCGCGCTCACCCTCGAACGGGACTTCCCGAAGACCGTCGGCATCGTCGCCCCGGCCGTGGTGACCGTCAACCTGCTGCACTACGGGGCACAGATCGCGTTCGGCTGCTGGTCGCGCCGCCGGTCCCGCGGGGACCGGCAACCCGTGGGCGGGCAGCGGCGTCTCCCCCGGCATCCGGCGGCCGGCGACGGCGGGGCGGGCGAGGCACCGACGGCGGCCGACGGACTGCGGTCCTCCGCGTAGCCGAATGATGTGCGGCGGCCCGGACGGGGCGCGGCCAGGGGAACGGGGAGGCCGGATGGGTGAGCGCAGAGGGAGCCGTGCCAGGCGTCCCCGCAGGGGACCGCGCTGGACGCCCGTCCTGCTGTTCGGCACGCTGCCGCTCCTGCCCGCGACCGCCGGCCAGGCCGCCGCCGACACGGGCCGGAGCGATGTCCGGCTGGTGTACTGCCTCGGCGACGAGCACCGGGGCGAGCTCGGGGACGCGGCGGTGCGGCTCGGTGTGGTGCGGCCGGCTCCGGGACCGGCCGGCGGTGCGGACGCCGTACGGGTGCCCGGCCGCAAGGGCGGTGTGATGTCGCTCGACGACTGGGCCGGCAAGCGCCCGGGCGACTTCGCACGGGTCTGCGACGCGGTCATGGCCGCCGCGGGCGAGCCGCCGGGGGCGTCCGCGGACAAAGGCGGCGGTGGGCTGGGCGGGTTCGCCGACGGGGCTCTGCTGCTGGCGACCGGCGCCGTGCTCACCGTACTCGGGCAGAAGACGGAGCGGATCTCGGCGGAGCGGCGCACGCACGGCCGGCACCTCACGGCGGCCGTGCTGGAATTCCGGAGGATCGCATGGCTGTATCTCGCGGAGTACGAGCAGGTGGCCGAGACGGACCACGCCGAGGTAGCGCGGGCCCGGGCGACGCTCACCGGCCTCCTCGCGCTGGTGCCCGGCCCGGCCGCACGCCGGGCGGCGGCCCGGGTGCTGGCCGACTCCCTGCCCCTGGCGGACAGACTGCCGCGCAGCCGGGACGGGCGACTCCTGCAACCGCAGGACAGAAAGACCGAGGCGGACGCCGTGCGCACCACCCTGGACCGGCAGACGCGGGAGGTGGGGGATCTGCTGCGCCCCGCACCCGTCCGGTGGCTGCGCGGATCACGACACAGCGGCCGTCCCACAAGCGCCGGAGGACAACAGGAATGACCAACTCCGACTGGGCGAACCCCTACGGAGTGCGCAAACCGTACGGATCGAACGGCGCGGGCAACGGCGACGGCCGTCACAACGGCGCGAACGGTTCCGCAGCGCTCAGCGCCGACCATCCCCTGGTGCCGTGGAAGGAGCCGGGCCACATGCACCAGTGGGTCGACGTCGACCACTCCCGTGACGAACTGGACCGCTTCGAGGAGCACTGGCCCGACCTCGGCGAACTCCTCGACTCGAGCTCGGGGCACGGCCGGGTGGTGGTCGTCAGCGGCCCGCCCGGCATGGGCAAGACCTCGCTCATCCACCGGTGCATCCACGAAGCGCGCCGCCGGGTGACGGCGGCGGCGCCCGCGGCCGGGAATCCGCTCGTGCTGTTCGCCCCGACGGCCGGGCTCGACAACGACGGCCGCCGGATCAGCGTCGACCCCGACGGCCGGTCGTTCGCGCCGACCCGGCTGATCAACGCCCGCATACGCCGCGAGATCGCCAAGAAGCTGCTGCTGCACGAGTTCTCCGAGTCCCGGGTGCAGGCGATCATCGCGGAGGAGGACCCGTTCCAGGCCTACAGCGAGATGAGCGACCTGCTCATCCAGCACAACGCGCTGCTCTTCGTCGTGATCCCGCACATCCGGTGGAACGACGCCCATCTCCGGGCGGCGTTTCTGCGCACCTGTCTGAGCCCCGCGCACCCCAGGATCGTACTTTTCGTCGAAGTGAGCCACAGCGCGGCGGAGACGGCGCGGGAAGTGGCCGCCGCCATCGGCGGATCGGCGGCGGTCACCCATCTCGCGCTGCGCGAGCTGGACTCCGAGGACATCTGGAGGTTCAGCCACAGCGCCCGCACCGCCGGTGGCGGACCGCACGGCCTGGTCGAGCCCGACAGGAGTTCCCTGATGGCAGCACACGACGAATGGAAACCCTCCGACGTACGCGAACTGCGGAAGGTCTTCCACTCGGCGGCGAACGCCATGCGCAGCGCACCGCACCCCTGGCCGATCGACGCCGACGCGCTCAGACCCCACTGGGAGAGCCGGCGGGCCCGCCGTGACGCCCTGCTCCGTGAGCCGATCCTGCCCCGCCCCGGCGGCTGATGCCCGCCGCCACCCCGACCGCGCCTCTCCGGACCCGCAAGGAGTGCCATCGTGGCCGCAAGCAGCGCAGACACCTGGTACAGCAACCCCTTCCCCCTGGTGCCGGTCGTGCGGCTCGGCCCGTCGGCGGACCTGGGTGAGGCACCGGTCGAGGCCGCCGACTCGGGCAACGCCCATGTCTCCACCCAGTTCCTCGGGGACCTCGAGGAACTGGTGCGCGACTACCTCCGGGACCGTCCCCGGGGCGGGCGGCGCGGCCGGGCGATCGCCGTGGTGGGAGAGTTCGGCCTGGGCAAGAGCCACGCGGCTCGTGAGGTCTGCAACGGGCTCGCCCGTCCGGACGGCCCGGCGATGTGGATCGTCGACGAACCGGTGCAGGACTTCGGCCGTATGTACCGCGACCGGCTGCGCGGCCCCGCCGACACCCCGGAGGGCAAGGCCGCGTTCGAGGAACTCGTCCGCGACTACTACGCCTATGTGACGGCATCCCGGGTCGGCGAGCAGAGTTCCGAGACACGGCCGGGCCGGCCGGACGACATCCCGCTCGGCGACATCGCCCTCGACGACATCGCCACCGGGCTGCGCGACCGCGTCCTGGATCCCGACAAGGTGGTCTCCGCCCTGCGCTACGACCCCGAGGTGATGCACGCCGATCTGCGGGTCACCCTCGGCGAGGTCACGGAGCACAGGAGGTTCGCCACCGCTTTCGCCCTGCTGCAGGACCCCCGGTTCACCTCGATGGTCTGGGCGTGGCTGACCGGTGACGAGCCGGCGCCGCAGCTGCGGGAGCGCGGCATCCGGCACGCCGTCACGGGCATCGACCCGGTCTTCGACGCGCTGGCCGTCCAGGGCTTCCTGCACGGCCGCGTCGGCAAGCCGTACGTGCTGCTGATCGACTCGCTGGAGAAGGTGCTGGACTGGCCGGAGGACTCCCGGCGTACGTTCGTCGACGCCTTCGAGCGTCTGGTCAACGTGTATGTGAGCCGGGGCGGGCTGCTGGTGTTCTGCACCTCGCCCAGCGGGCTCAACGCGTTCCGCCCGAGCCTGCACGAGCGGGTGGTGCAGTTGTGGCCGAACCGCTTCACCGCGGACCTGACGGCGGATCTCGTCGCCGAGTACGTCGGTTCGGGCGCCCGTCCGGGCTCCGCCGGGGGCGCGGGTTCGATCGAGGGGTGGCCCGCGCCCTTCGGTTCCGAGTCGGTGGCGATCCTTCAGGAGCTCACCGGCGGGGTGCCCCGGGAGATCCTCAAGACCTGCCACCACGCCTGGCAGTTGAGTGAGGACGGCGGCGGCGCGGTCCGGGAGGTGACCGCCGCGACCGTGCTGCGGGCCGTGCGCGATCTGCACGACAACGTCTCCGAGGACCAGGTGCTCTCCACGATCCATGACGCACTGGCCCTGGGGCAGTGGCGCATCGCCTCGGTCGACCCGGTCCCGGCGCGGGGGCCCGCCGCCGACGGGCCGCTGGTGGTGGCGTACTGGCTGGAGCCCTTCTCGAACGCCTACATCGCGATCGTGGTCAGCCCGTCGGTGCTGGTCGCGGACGACCATGAGCGCATCACCGCGCGCGTCCGGGCGCTGCGCGGCGCGCTCCAGCCGGCCCGGGCCGAGGTGCTGCTGGTGGTCAACGGCCATGTGTCGCGGACCATGCGGGACCGGCTGGCGCGCTCTCTCGGCTCACAGCCCCTGCTGTACCGCCCGGGTGACTTCGAGCGGGCCGTGAACGAGGCCCTGGACCGGCTGCGTGCCCGGCTCACGGAACTCCGCCAGGAGGCCGACCTCGCGGAGCTGACCAGCGAGCTGCGCGGTGCGCTCGGCGAGCACAGTTCCCAACTGGGGCGGCTGCGCCGGACGGTGAGCGATCTGGCCCGGCGCGATCTGGTCGCGACGGCGCCCGGCCCGGCGCGCACGGCACTGCCGGAGCCGGTCGAGGGCCGGTTCGAGGAGGTGTTCTCGCTCCTCGACGCGGCCGTGGAACGGCTGGCCGGCCGTTCGTCCGGCGCCGGCCCGGACGGGAGCCCCCCGCTGCGGGCGGGCCGGGCCGATCTGACGGCGCTGGGCTGCGCCACCCTGGTCCGGCAGCTGACGGAGAGGTTCCGCACGGGCGCCGACGCCTGGTTCCGTGCCGCCACGCCCGGCGCGTCCGAGGAGCAGTGGGCGGGGCTGCGCCGGGTCTGCCGGGAGTACGAGACGGCGGTCGAGGTGCTGCCCGTGCAGTCCCTCGGCAGTTCCGGCCCGGCCCACCGGCCGACCGCGGCGCGCGCGGTGGAGGCACTCGCCGACGAGGTGTGGGGCGGGCTGGTCAGTGCGGTCCGGGCTCCGTGATCTCGCGCAGGACGCCGGCCAGCTGGTGCAGCCGGCTCTCCGCGTGGGCGACCTGCCGCTGGTCCAGCGTCACCCCGAGGACGTAGTCCCGGGGCGACAGCCAGGTCACGTACACGGCGCCCTCCTGGACGTCCAGGACCAGGCGGTCGGCGGGCGGCTGCACCACCAGCCGCAGCGCGTCGGTCAGCCGGGCGAGATGCCCGCGCAGGCCCTGGGCGAGGTCGCGGTAGCCGGTGCGGCGTGAGCGCACGCTGGTCTCGAGGAAGCGCGGGCCGAGCTCGGCGTTCTCGAAGACGTCGCCCGCGCAGACGAGTTTCCAGTCCCGGTAGAAGGCCGCGTAGTGCAGGTCGATGGTGTTGACGTGACCGCCCCACAGGGCCCGCAGCCGCATTTCGGACAGGTTCTCGTGCTCGGCCGCCGCCGTCCCGAAGTCGATGCGCAGCTTCTCCTTGTGCTCCGGCAGCGGGACCGCGGGGTCCGTCAGGCCACCGGGCAGTTCGTCGGGCAGGTGGTGCACCCGGGTGCGGATGGCGGAGACGAGGGCGTTCATGGCCGCGTCGGCGGCGGGCATCCCGCCGGGCGTGTCGGTGAGCGCGGCCAGGTACTCCCCCGGCTTGACGCGACCGCCCCACAGGCCGCCGCGCGCGTTGGCGACCACGACGCGCATCAGCTCACCGGTGCCCAGGGGCCGCATCAGCGCGTTCAGGTCCTGGGTGCACAGCAGGAGCCGGCTGCCGGGCAGGGCCTCGTTGGCGATGTCCTCGCCGCCCACGGTGACCAGGCTGGACAGCGGGACGCTGTCGCTCCTGCGGAGGACGAAGTCGGTGATTCCGTTGCTGTAGTGGGACACCGACCTGAGAGCGGGGACGCCGGCGAAGGCCCCTTGGCACAGCTCTGTTATTCGGCCGTGGCCCTCCGGGAACCAGTGGGACTCGGTGAAGAGCTCGGTCTCCGGGTGCGGGGCTGCTGCCACGTACGCTCACCTTTCCGTCTGAGGAACCGTCCGGGCGCCGGGACCGGTGTCCGGCCCCGGGTCCGGCCCTAGATGCCGGGCAGTTCCAGATCGATGTCGAAGTCCCTGGCCGGTGCCGTGCGGGCGGTGGCGCGGGAGGTGAGCCAGGCGTGGTGCGCGCCCACCCGCCGGCCATCGGGCCGATGCCCCATGTCCAGGTCCCGCAAACGGCGCAGGGCACGCTCGGCGAGTCCGGTCGCCTCGTCCACGCGCCCGGCCGCGGCCAGGGTGGCCGCGAGGGAGTTCTCCGCGGCGGAGACCCAGGGGTGGCTGTCGCCGAGCCGGTCCTCCAGGAGGTTCAGGGCGGCCCTGCCGGTGGCCTCGGCCTCCTCGACGGCGTCGGCGGCCCGCAGGTACACCGCGTGCCTGACCCCGGCCAGTCCGGCGTAGGGGTGCCAGGCGCCGAGGGTGCTCTCGAGGGCGTGGCGGCACTGGCGGGCCTCGTGTTCGGCCTCGTCGTGCTTGCCGAGCGCGTGCAGGTCGGCCGCGAGGCTGAAGCGGCAGCGCAGGGTGTCCAGGTGGTCGGCGCCGAACCGGCCGGTGGCTTCGGCGAGCACCCGCCGGTCGCGCTCCAGGGCCTTCTCGTAGCCGTAGACCCTTTCGTGCGGGCGGGCGGAGTTGTAGGTGATGCGCCGTTCGCTGACGGCCAGGCCGAGTTCGATGCTGAGCCGGGTGCCGGTCGCGACGTCGCCGTGCCGGTGCAGCCACTGCCGCAGCAGGTCCTGGGACTCCGCGTCGCGGCCCAGTGTGCGGTAGACCCAGGCGAGCAGGTCGGCGGACCGCCAGACGGCCGGGTCGTCCTCGCCGCCGACGGCCTGGCGGTAGCGGAACCGGGCGAGGAGCCGGGCCAGCGAGTCGGGGGCCCGCCCGCTCAGCGCCTCCGTGAAGGCGAGGTTGTGCTCGGCCTGCACGGTCGCGCGGTGCTGCGGTCCGAGCAGCAGCGTCAGGCCCTCCAGCACCGGGCGGGCCTGGAAGAGCGCGTCGGAGAACCTGCCGAGGGAGCGCAGCACGGCGCCGTAGGAGTCGGCGGACAGCAGCGTCCTCGGGTGCAGGGGGCCGAGCAGTCTGCGGTGGCCGCGCAGGGCCTGCTCGGAGAACTGGCGGGCCTGTTCGTAGGCGCCGTCGAGGCGGTGGGCCCGGGCGGTGAGGTTGAGCAGGCGCAGATACTCCGGTGACGGGTCGTCGTCCCGCGGGCTCCAGGCCTCCCGCGCGCGCTCGGAGATGTCGAGCAGCCGGGCCAGGTCGGCGGTCTCGCCGCGCTGGCTCAGGGCGTTGAGATGGCGCAGCATGGAACGCCGGACGCGGGGGCGGTCGTCTTCCCACAGGCGCAGTGAGTACACCTCGCGTGCCCAGTCGGCGGACAGACCGCGGTTCTCGTCCGGGGTGAACTCGGCGAGGGTGCCGCGCAGCACCTCCTCGATGCGGGCGCGCTCGTCCGGTGCCATGGCGTCACGGACGGCGTCCCGTACGGCGTGGTGCTGCCCGAGGGGCTGGTCGGGCCGGTCGAAGTCGACCTCCAGGAGGCCGACCCGGGACAGCGCCCACAGGGCGACGCTCACCATGTGCTCGTCGGGCAGCCGGGTGTCGGCCGGGCGGCGGTGGGTGCCGAAGTCGCGGGTGTCGTCGCGGGCCAGTTCCGCGAGGATGTGTCTCGACCTCAGCAGTTCGAGTCCCATGCCCCGGCCGGTGAGCAGCGACGCCGCGTTCAGCAGCCAGCCGAGGGCGTCGCTGGTGCGGCTCTCGGCGCGCCAGGCGGCGGCGCCCGGGGTGTGCAGCACGGTCTGCCGGGCGACGCGCACCATGACGGCCACGGGCGGGGCCGCGCCCTGCCGTTCGAGCATCGACTGCTGGGCCGTGCGGTACTCGGCGAGGAGGTGTGCGACGGCGGCGCGGGCCGCCGTCTGGTCGCCCATGCTGTCGTCGCGCCGGTGTGCCGCGGCGCGCTCGGCGAGGCAGAGGGCTGCGATGCGCACGGCGAGCGGGACGAAGCCCAGGACCTGGCCGACCCGCTGGGCCTGCTCCTCGTCGATCTCCGCGAGCCGTTCGCCCAGGACGCCCCGGCATTCGGCGGGCGACATGGGTGGCAGGGCGAAGGCCGCCATGTCCCCCGCGGCGGGAGCGGTGCGGCTGGTGATGAGGACGTGCCCGCGGGCGTGGGGCGTGGGCAGCAGCTCGCGCAGCCCGTCGGGGGACTCGGCCCCGTCGTAGACGAGCAGCCAGCTCTGCGTGTCGGCGCGGGAGAGGTGGTCGAACAGCGCCGGGGAGGCGCCGTCTCCCGTCGTGACCAGGTCCAGCCGGCCGGCGAGCCGGTTCAGGCCGCGGCGGGCGCGGGGGATCTCCCAGGAGCGCACCCACCACACCACGTCGTAGGCGGAGCCGAAGCGGTGGCACAGCTCCCGTACGGTCTCGCTCTTGCCCCAGCCGCTCGCGGCGTGCACGACCAGCGGGGTGTGGTCCCGGCCGGCCGTGTGCAGTTCCTCCAGGAGAGTGCCGAGGACGTCGTCCCTGCCGACGAAGCCGCTGTAGCGGGGGGCCACGTTGGTGACGGCGGGCAGCCGCGGGAACCTGGCGCCTGGCGGGCCGTCCGCCGGGGGCGGGGCGCCGAGGCCGAGTCCGGCGTACAGCCGCCGCACGGCCTCGTCCTCGTCGGTTCCGCGCAGGTCGATGCGCTCGTGGTGGGCGGCGCCCGCGTCCGGGAAGGGCTCGTCGGCCAGGACGATCCGGACGTCGGGGTGGGACAGCGCGGCGAGCTGGGCCAGCGCCGCGTGGTCCATGTCCGCCGGGGAGAGGAACAGCAGCGCCGTGCCGGGGGCGGGACGGTCGCCGGAGTAGGCGTCCTGGGCGCGCAGTTCGGTGCGGATGCCGCCGCGCCGGAACTGGTCCTCCAGCCAGGCGGCCCAGGGGGCGTGGCGCTGGGAGTGGACGAGGGTGACCCGGCCGAGCGGCACGGGCCGCCGGTTGCGGAGCCAGTCGGCGAGCCGTTCGTAGTAGGGGCGCAGCCCGGTCACCGAGCCTTCGGGCTCGCTCTCGACGGCGAGTTGCCGGGTGTCCAGGTAGAGCGGGTGGTACGGGATCTCCAGGAAGGCGACCTCGGAGGTGCGGGAGGTGCGCGAGAGGGGGCCGAACTTGCCGCGGACCCGTTCGCGGGCGCCGCGCAGCCGGTCGTGCGACTCGACGTTGCTCTTCAGGCCGAGGGCCAGCAGCCGTACGGGCCGGTCGGCACGGCCGCCGCTGAGCTGCTCGGCGAGGGCGGCGGCGCCGTCGATGGACCAGGCCGTCATGGCGAAGCAGAGGACCAGCGAGTCGGCCAGGGCGCCGAGTCTGCCCTCGGGCGGTGCGCCGGGCGCGTCGGGCAGCGGGGCTTCGACGAGGACGTGGTCGTGGCGCAGGGCGTCCGGGTCCGAGGCGAGGGCGAGGAGGGACGCCGCGTCCGGGCGGGCCACGGAGGCGATCCGGCCGGGCACCGGCTCGGGCACCGGCGCTCCCGCCGGCGCGCCGGTGGCGCGGCCGTCCACGATGAGCACGCTGCGGTTGCTCGCGGCCAGCAGGTCCGCGACGTTGCGTACGGTCGTGCTGACGCCGAGGTTCTCCGCGGTGGAGCAGAAGAGGGCGAACCGTCCCGAGCGGTCGGCTGCGTGGGTGTCGGGCATGGCCACTCCGCTTCGGACGGAAGGTGCTGGACGGTGGGGCACGACAGTCAGGGACGGTCATTATAGGGCGGGTTGCCCCTGATCAGGCGGTTTCGCGTTCGACGGTGGCGTCGCCACGCGGTTCCGGTCACTGGCTCTCGCTGAACCCGGTGACGAAGGGGTCTCCCGCCGTGCGCCCGGTGCGCAGCCGGCGCAGCGTCTCCCCGAGCACGGAGGGCGGCAGTGCGGCGAGGTCGTCCAGGGGCACGTCGGTGAGGTCCAGCACGACGGACTCCAGGGCGGCCTCGCCCTGCTCGGCACCCGCTTCCTCGAGCTCTGCCATGGCCCATCCTCCGCGGCTCGTGTCCAGTGTTGACGTCCCCACAGGGTGGCTTCCGAAACCGGCTACTTTCGGGCGGGGGCCGCGCGGACGACGGAATCTCGATGTTGACGGTCTGTCACCGGCGCCGAATACTGGGACAAATGGCGTGGCCGGCCGGGTGGGCACCGGGCCGGTCGGCATGCGAACCGGGGGGTACGTATGAATCGACTGCGCCATGCGGAGCCGCCGTGGCCGGTCGCGGACGACGTCGTGGCGAGGGAAGCCTCCGGATGGGTGCCCGCCCCGTTCCACTCCTTCGTACTGAAGATGCACAGCCGCTGCGACCTCGCCTGCCGCTACTGCTACATGTACCGCTCGCACGACACGAGTTGGCGTGAGCAGCCGCGCACCATGACGCCGGACGTCCTCGGCCGCACCGCCGAGCGCGTCGCCGAGCACCTGGCGGCGCACCGGGTACGCGAGGCCGGAGTGGTGCTGCACGGAGGCGAGCCTCTGCTCGCCGGGGAAGCCGCGCTCGGCCGGGCCGCATCGGTCCTTCGCTCGGCCGTGGGTCCCGGGATACGGCTGCACCTCGCGCTGCAGACCAACGGCGTACGGCTGACCGAGCGCTGGCTCGACCTGTGCGCCGCGCACGGCATCCGGGTCTCGGTCAGCCTGGACGGCGACCGCGCGGCACACGACCGGCACCGGCGCGGCGCCGACGGGCGCGGCAGCCACGCCCGGGTCTCCGCCGCTCTGCGCCTGCTGGCCGACGGGCCGCATCGTGAGCTGTTCGCGGGCCTGTTGTGCACCATCGACCTGCGCAACGAACCGGTGCGCTGCTACGAGCACCTGCTGACGTACCGGCCGCCGGCGGTGGACTTCCTGCTGCCGCAGGGCAACTGGCACACTCCCCCGCCGGGGCTGCGGCCCGGCGGGCCGGGCACGCCGTACGCGGACTGGCTGTGGCGGGTGTTCGAACGGTGGTACGGAGCCCGACGGCGGGAGACCCGGGTGCGGCTGCTCGAGGACATGATGACGCTGCTGCTCGGCGGTGCCCCGGAGACGGAGGCCCTGGGCCTGGCCCCGGTGCGGTACGCCGTGGTGGAGACGGACGGCTCCCTGGCCCAGGACGACACACTGCGCACCGCCTATCACGGTGCCGCGCGGACGGGTCTGCACGTCGGGCGGGACTCCTTCGACGCGCTGCTGCGCCATCCGGGCGTGGCGGCCCGCCAGTGGGGCGCCGACGGGCTGTCCGCGCGGTGCCGCGACTGCCGGCTGCTGCGGGTGTGCGGGGGCGGCCACTACGCCAACCGCTACCGGCCGGCCACCGGGTTCGCCAACCCCAGTGTCTACTGCGCCGATCTGACCGCTCTGATCGACCGGGTCAGGGAGCGGCTGGCCGGGGACCTGGACCGGCTGCGCGACGCCCCGGCGGGAGCCGCATGAGGCCCGTGCCGCTCCGGGTGCCCGGCAGGCTCTTCACCGCGATCGCGACGGGCGGCGGCGGGGCCGAGGCCCTGGAGCTGCTCGCCCGTGCCGAGTACAGCCGCCGCCTGGCCTGCGCCCACGCCGTCACCGCGGCCGCCCGTGACATCGGCGGCGGCGTGGCCGATACGGCCGGACAGGCCTGGGAACTCCTCGCCGCCGCCCACCGGGCCGATGCCCGGGCGGTGTCGGCGGTCCTGGCACACCCGTCGTCGGGCACCGCGCTGATCGGCCTGCTGTCCCGGCTGGACCGCGTCGTCGAGGGCGGGGCCGAGGCCGGTGCGGAGGGCGAGCCGCCGATCCAGCGCTTCAGCGCCCTCGCCGCGGCCGCGGCGGTCCGCGCGGGTCTGCCCGCACGGGTGCGGTGGCCTCTGACGACCGACCGGGTTTTCCTGCCCTCGCTCGGTGGTGCGCGCTTCCCCGGCGCCTGCCCGGGGGACGTGGCCGAGGTGCTGGTCGGTGCCGACGGAGGGGCACGGATCGGGGTGGCGGGACGGAGTGCCGTGCCCGGCCCGGTCGAGGTCCCCCGGGCGCCGTACGGGTCGGCGGGACGGTGGCGGGCGGCGCACCAACTCCTGGTGCTGGACACCGGAGCACCACTGCTCCTGGACGACCTCGACCCGCTGCGCTTCCCGGGCGTCCCGGAGCCGCCCCTGGGCCTGACGGCGGACGATCTGCGCTGGTGGCAGACCACGACGCGGGAAGCCTGCGACACACTCCGGTCCCACCACCCGCGGACCTACGCCGAACTCGCCGCCGGGCCCCGCACCCTGGTCCCCCTGGGCAGCAGCGGCAGCTTCAGCGGCAGCAGCGCGGAGGCGTTCGGCTCCATGGCGCTGTCCCGGCCCCGCACCGGGCGGGGTCTCGCCCTGTCCATGGCCCACGAGTTGCAGCACAGCAAGTTCGCCGTCGTACTGCACCTGTTCGACCTGTTCGAGTCCGGTGGCGGGGAGCGCTACTACGCGCCGTGGCGCCCCGATCCCCGGCCCCTGCTCGGGCTCTTCCACGGGGCGTACGCGCATCTGGGTGTGACGGACTTCTGGAACCGCCGCCGGGCCGTGGAGCAGGACCCCGGGGAACTCGCCCGGGCCGAGGCCCAGTTCGTCCGCTGGCGCACCGGCGCCCGGGAGGCCACGGAGGTCCTGCTGACCTCCGGCCGCCTCACGCCTTTGGGGCAGCGCTTCGCCCGGACGATGCTGGAGACCCTCGACGACCTGTGCCGCCTCCCGGTACCGGCCGAGGCCCGGCGCCGGGGACTGGCCCTGGCGGCGGAGCACCGTGCGGAGTGGGTACGCAGGAACGGAGTGCCGGAGGCGCAGCTGATCTGACGGACCTGGCCGTGCCGTGCCCGCGAACGCGTTCGGGTGGGTGGCATGTGCCACCCACCCGAGTGCGTCGGCGTGCCCGCAGGACTTCGTCAGGACTGCGGACGGCTGCCGTGGTTCGCGCCGTTCTTGCGGCGGGCCTTCTTCTTGCGACGTCGCTTCGAGGACATCGAACCTCCTCTTTCTGGCTTTTCTGGCTTTTTGCTCACTATCCACCGGATTGTCGCATCCGGTGATCACAGAGCGCCTTTCCAGCCCTCGCTACGGCAAACCTCGTGGGAGCTGTACGCGACATGGCCCCGAGCATGACCGAGGGCCGATTCCGGATGCCTCCGAAATCGGCCCTCATCTGCGACTTTCACAAGTCGGGACGACAGGATTTGAACCTGCGACCCCTTGACCCCCAGTCAAGTGCGCTACCAAGCTGCGCCACGTCCCGATGCGTCTCGCGCGGGTGAACCGCGTGATCACGCAGGTCAACCCTACCGCACCCGGGGAGGGGCCTCGGCCTCGCGGCCCTCGTGGTGGCTCCGGCCGATCTGGGCCCCGGTCCGGCCGGCGAGGCCCGCGGTCGAGACGGCGACGGCGAGGACGGCCCACCAGGGGATCTCCGCCTTGGTCGCGTGGCCGGCGCAGGCCGCGACGGCCAGGAGCGCCGGGACGGCACCCCCGATCAGCCCGGCACGCCGGACGGTTCGGTGCCGTGTCTCGTCCACGTCGTGGTCCCCCTTCGCCTGCGCGATCGCGCGCCCTGAGGAGGTCGACTCCCGGGCATATGCCGCAAACAATACGCGAAGTTCACGGCAACTCCCGACCAGGGCATACGGGTTGAGACAGACATCAGGTGATGTATCCCTAGGTTCGCGCCGATCAGCGGTGCGCGCCCGCCTCGCGCGAGGGATGACTGGGGGCGCCCCGGGCGCAGCGCCAACTGGAAGCGGTGACATACCAGTTGGGCGTTTGAGCCGCTCCAGCAGTTCAGGGCTCACGCAGGGAGGGCTTCGGCGAGTACGGTCGCCAGGGTGAATCTCGTGATGTCGGCGAGATAGCCGTAGTCGAGCGTGTCCGGGGCGTCGGAAGTCCGGTGGTAGTGCGGGTTGCCGTCCCCTTCGTACGCGCCGATCGCCACGTCGCCCCGCGCTTCGAACGGCATGTAGTCACTGGCGTAGATGGGTCCGAGCCGCACCGGCAGCGCCGTGTGGTCCGCCGCCGCCTGCGCCATCACCTCGCCGAAGGCGTGCGAGGCGGCGTCGTTGCCGGGCACGGCGTTCCCCAGGTCGCGCTCCACCGTCACGGTGCCGTCCGCAGGAGGTCTGCCCACCATGTCCAGGTTCACCACCCGCAGGGCCGAGACCCCCTCAGCCCGGAGCGCCGCCGCGTACGCCGTGGCCCCCCACAGTCCCTGCTCCTCGCCCGAGAAGGCCACGAACCGGACCGTGCCGGCCAGGGCGACCGGGGCGAGCAGGCGGGCGATCTCCAGGGTCGCGGCCACCCCGCTGGCGTTGTCGTCCGCGCCCGGCGCGCGGGCCGTGGCGTCGTCCGGGTCCTGCATACGGCAGTCGTAGTGGGCGCACAGGATGATGACGGGCCCGTCGACCGCTGTGCCTGGCTTGGTGCAGATCACGTTGTCGGCGCTGTGACCGGCGTTGGTCCAGGTGCGTCTGGTCACCTCCGGGTATCCCGCCGCCGACAGCCGGCCTGCGACCTCGTCGGCCGCCGGTCCGATGAGCGGCGAGAAGGTGTGCCGCGTCTGGAAGTCCGCCAGGGCCTCCACGGTGTCGCGCAGCGCGTCCGCCGACACCGCCGCGACGAGCGGGGCGATCGACTCGTCCGCCCGTTTGCCCGCCACCCCGCGTTCCGCCGGTACGAAGGGTTCGGCGGGGCTGGGCGGACGGCCCTTGAGCGGTGGCGCGAGGGGCAGGTTCTCGAGTACGTCGAGGTCCATCTCCTGCCTCCTCAGCCGGCGTGGAGGGCGGGCCGGCAGTAGGCACAGCTGTTGTAGCCGCGGGCGAGCGCGTCCTCGGCGCGCAGGAAGGGCACCTTGCTGCCGGCGCCGAGCCTGGACCAGTGCGGGCAGGTGGAGATGTGCAGTTCGCGGCTGTGCGGGTTGCCGAAGAAGAAGTCCTCCAGTTCCTTGACGGCCGTGATCTGGATGGTCATCCGCCCGGCGATCAGTCCGTCCTGGTACTGGGTGGCCACGAAGGGATAGAGCCGGAGGTGCTCCGCGCGCTGGGAGAAGTCGATGGTGATGTCGGCCGCCACCCGGTCGTCGGGCTCCAGCGTGAACCCGTCGACGGCCGCCGTTCCGCCGCCGGGCATCTCCAGCGTGGAGCGGACCGGGCCCGTCTCGGTCACGGTGCAGCCGGTCAGCTCCGCGTCCCGTGTGACGCGGGTCAGCGTGCGGATCGAGACCCGGCTGTCGTCCGGCAGGGCCGTCGCGTCCAGCTGCCAGGAACCGGTGGTCCTGGCGAGGCCGCCGCGCAGCGTGATCGTCATGTGCGTCTTGCCGCCCGGTGCGGCGAGCTGCGGCGCGACGTTCCGCTGCGCCACGTTGTTGTCGAACCGCACCAGAAGACCGTGCGGCACCGGCCCGTTGAGGGTGGCGGTGATGGCGGGGTCGGGGGCTCCGTGCACGACGGCGACCAGGCATTCGTGGTCGGCGATCTGCGGGGTCCACTCGAGCGGGCCCACCCGCACCGCCCCGCCCGCGGGGATCGGCTGGTCGATGACCACGGTGCCCAGCGACCGGAAGTGGGTGGGCCAGAGCATCCCCGTGCCCGGGTCGCACCGGAACGCCTCCACCTGGAACGCTCCGCTCGCGGCTTCCTGGGTCCCCCGGTTGCGCACCCGCACATAGAGGAAGTTGGGCCGGTCGTTGACGGGCGGCTCGTGGCCGAGCTCGGGATTGTCACCGGTGCTGATGTCGTTGTTGCGGACCCAGATGTCCGGCGACGACCAGTGCGGGACGCCGCTCGGCACCGCGCCGAGGTCGGCGGGGTTGTCGCCGATGTAGACGTCCACCGGCCGCGGTGCCCACAGCCCCTGGTTCACGAAGGCCTCGTCCATCACCTTGCTGTAGAGGCCGCCGGTGAGCGTGGAGTCGGCCGTGATGCAGCCCCTGGCCATGCTCACGGCGTGGCCGCGGCCCGTGGAGGTGTCGTCCGGCACGATGAGCAGCATCTCCAGCATCGTCCTGTTGATCGCGTCGGCCGCCGCGATCCGTACGGCGGGATCGGGCGAGTCGCCTCCCATGCCCAGGTAGCACCGCCACAGTGCCGTGCCGAGCATCGAGTTGCGCAGGTTGACGCCGAAGCCGTTGAACGCCGGGGCGTCGAATCGCTGGGGGACGTCGAGCCGTCGCTCGGTGCTCCACCGGTCGGTCGCGTTGTTGTCGAAGGGGAACGTCTCCGTGCGCCGGTGCCCGTCGGGGTTGAACCGGTCGCGGTAGATGGCGGGCAGCGCGTCGCAGACGCTGTGCTCGTACGAACCGGAGCCACCGTGCTGGGCGTCGAGCCAGTCGAACACGCCGTGGACGTACTCGTGGCCGATGACCCCGAGGTCGCCGGCGTCCGGTGCGCCGCCCTCGCCGAAGCGGATCCGCGGGGGTGTCAGCGTGCCGTGCCATTCGCTCTGGTCCTGGCCGTCATAGGCCTGGGCGTCGACCTCGACCTTGACCATGTTGGTGTTGAGCGTCGTGTTGCCCAGCGTGCGCAGATAGCGGGCGAAGGAGTCGAGCCAGTAGTAGGCGTTCGCGCTCAGGAAGGCCCGGTCGTCGGGGTAGGGCCGGTAGGTGAAGTCCGGCGACGTCTCCTCCGGCTGGGGGAAGGCCGGGGTGTCCCAGTCGGTGCACCGGAACCAGTCCCCGTCGAGCCGGAACCTGCCCCCGACGGCCGGAGCGACCTCCGCCTGGACGTCGCGGCAGGAGGTGTCGAGCGTGGCCGCGCTGGAACCGCCGTGCACGGTGCCGTCGTCGGACTCGGTCACGGGATCGGGCATGAAGACCCTGAGGCCGGCCGTCACGTATTTCCCCGCGAGGGAGAGCCAGAGCAGTTTTCCGGAGACGGCGTCCATGACGACCCGGAAATGCTCGAACGGGCCGGTGGTCTCGACGAGCAGATCGTGCACGAGATGAAGGGCGCCGTCGGGCTTCTGCCCCTTTCTCAGCAGGCCGATCGACGCGGTGGGATAGTCGGTCTCCGGCAATGGGGGCCTGGCCGTGTCCCGCAGATACACCAGCTCGTCCCTGACGATGCCGGCGGACGCGAAATCGCCCTGGAACGGCGCGAGGGCGTTCTTCCGCACCGCGTCGAGCGGCCGGGCCGTGCCGGGGTCGGGGGCATCCGTGACATCGACCTCCGCCGTGTGGTCGACCTGGATGACGGCGGCCTGCTTCACATCGGCGACGGCCTGGACGGTGGCGCCCACGATCGGCAGGTCGTGGTGGAACTGCTGGTAGCGCACGCGCAGGGTGGCCGCGCCTTCGGCGGAGCCCACCTCGCGCAGGTCGATGCGCTGGATCTTGAGGTCCTGGGAGCGCGCCTTCATGAAACGGTCGATGGCCTTGCGAGCCGTCGGCGCGCGGGTCAGGGTCGCCCCGGGATCCACATAGGCCCGCAGAACACCGTCGTCGTCGGCGTGTTCACCCACATCCGGAACCATTCTCAGCGGCTTGTCGGCCTCCGGGCCCGGCATGTTCCTCTGCTGTTCGGTGCGGTGCGGATCCATGATGCCTCCTCCAGCGCAGGTGGAGGGAAAGGAAGAAAACGCCAAGCCGCCTTGGCACTCTCGGATTTGGGGGTGTCGGAATAAATTCTAGTCCCGCCGATGTGAAGCGGCGACTCGGGAAATCCCGCCGGAATCACCCTCGTTGAAAACGAAACGTGGTTCCCCGGACTTCCAGCGTGGGCGTCGCCAGGTGCACGCGCCCCTCTCCTCCCGGCCGTTCGAAACGGTCGAGGAGGAAGCGGGCGGCGCGGCGGCCGACCTCGTGGCCGGCGTTGTCCACGGTGGTGAGCCAGAGATGGCGCAGCCGGGAGATGCTCGTGTTGTCGTAGCCGACGAGGGACACGCCGTGCGGGACGCGCAGCCCCAGTTCCTCCGCCGCCGAGAGGGCGCCCACGCCGGTGATGTCGTTGACGGCGAAGACGGCCGTGGGCCGGTCGGGGCGGCTGAGGAGGCGGACGGCGGCGCGGTAGCCGCCCTCCTCGGTCATGTCACCGGTCTCGACGACGGCCCGGTCCGCCAGGCCGTGCTCCCGCATCGTCGCCTCGAAGCTGCGGCGGCGCAGTTCGCCGACGGCTCCGTAGCCGGCGAGGTGGGCGATGCGGTGGTGGCCGAGGCCGATGAGGTGCTCGGTGACCAGCCGGGCGCCCTTCTCGTCGTCGCCCGCGACCTGGTCCACCCCGGGCGGCACCGGCTCGCGGGCACCGGCCAGGACGACCGGCATCCGCGCGGCGACCGCGCCGAGGGCCGCCGGGTCGGGCAGGGTGCCGACCACGACCAGGCCGTCGACGCGCAGGTCCAGCAGCGGGTCGGCCGGGTCCTGGCCGGTGCGGCGGTTGAGGCGCGCGTCGGCCAGCAGCATGTGCAGGCCGTGGGCGTGCAGCAGGGAGTTCAGGCCGTCGAGGAGGTCGACGAACCAGGGGTTGCGCAGATCGTTCAGCAGGACGCCGACCGTGCGGGTGCGCTGTTCGCTGAGGCTGCGGGCGGCGGCGTTGGGCCGGTAGCCGAGCTCCCGGGCGGCCCGGAGCACGGCTTCCCGCTTCTCAGGTCGCACCTGGTCGGAGCCGCGCAGCACCAGGGAGACCAGCGACTTGGAGACGCCGGCCCGGTCGGCCACGTCACGGATGGTCGGTGGTCTCATGGGATGGACCGTTCCATGCGGGTCACCGGCTTGTCAAAGGGTTGACATGCATGGGAAACCGCGCTCAGGGTGGGCTGGACAGGTTCTGGAACGGTCCAAAGAGGGGCTCTCATGGTCGACACGCTCGGCGTCGCCGTCATCGGATTCGGCTGGATGGGGCGGGTGCACACCCAGGCGTACGCGCGTGTGCGGCACCACTATCCGCGGCTGCCCCTCGTTCCGGAGCTGGTGACGGTCGCCGAGGAGGTTCCGGGCCGGGCGGAGGAGGCCGCCGCGCAGTTCGGGTTCGCCTCGACGACACGCGACTGGCGTGACGTGGTCGCCGATCCTCGGGTGAAGGCGGTCAGCATCACCGCGCCGAACTTCCTGCACCGTGAGATCGGCGTCGCCATGGCCGAGGCGGGCAAGCACATCTGGATCGAGAAGCCGGTGGGTCTGACCGCCGAGGACGCCGGTGCGGTGGCGGACGCGGTGGCCAAGGCTGGTGTGCAGGGCGCCGTCGGCTTCAACTACCGCAACGCGCCCGCCGTCGAGGCGGCCCGCGAGCTGATCGCCTCCGGGGAGATCGGCACGGTCACCCATGTGCGCGTCCGGCTCTTCAGCGACTACGCGGCTCATCCCGAGGGTGCGCTGACCTGGCGGTACGAGCGGGAGCGGGGCGGCAGCGGGGTGCTGGGCGATCTGGCCTCGCACGGCACCGACCTGGCCCGGCATCTGCTCGGTGACATCACGTCCCTCACCGCCGACACCGCGATCTTCCTGCCGGAGCGGGCCCGCCCGACCGGCG
Source organism: Streptomyces sp. NPDC044719 (assembly GCF_056433405.1). Lineage (NCBI taxonomy): Bacteria > Bacillati > Actinomycetota > Actinomycetes > Kitasatosporales > Streptomycetaceae > Streptomyces > Streptomyces sp. NPDC044719. Next base: position 12,780 of record NZ_JBWKHE010000002.1, on the reverse strand, counting down.
CCACGGCGGGCCACAGCCGTGCCTCCGGCGGGGACCTCGGCCCCGTCGAGAACGAGGACTACGTCAGCTGCCTGCTGCGCTTCGCCTCCGGGGCCCGCGGTGTCCTGGAGGCCTGCCGGGTCTCGGTCGGCGAGCAGAACAACTACGGCTTCGAGGTGCACGGCACCAAGGGTGCGGTGTTCTGGGACTTCCGCCGTATGAACGAACTGGGCGTCAGCCGCGGCACGACGTACCAGGACCAGTCCGTCACCACGGTGTACGTCGGACCGGGCCACGGCGAGTTCGCCGCGTTCCAGCCGGGTGCGGCGAACTCGATGGGGTACGACGACCTGAAGGTCATCGAGGCGTACCGCTTCCTGCGCTCGGTCGCGGAGGGCACCCCGCACGGGGCGACGCTCACGGACGCCGTGCACAGCGCCGCCGCGCTGGACGCGATGGCGCGGTCGGCGGCCAGTGGGGCGTGGGCGGACGTGTCCGCGGGGGCATGACGTCTCAGGCCTGCTTCTGGAGGCGGCGGCCGAGGAGGAACCTCACCGGGACGAGGCCGAGCCACAGCCACATGGCGTGGGCCCCCAACACCAGGGCCAGCGGGACGGTCGCGGCGAACACCGCCACCATCGTGGCGCTGTCGACGAGGTAGAGCGTGGTGCCGGCCTCCGACGGGGTGCCGTGGCGGAGCCAGGGGCGTGTGGCCAACAGGGCGGCGAGCGCCAGGTGGCCGGCGCCCATCGCGGCGACCGCCGCCGCGTAGACGGCGACCGAGACGGGCTCGTCGCCGTACTCCGCGAGCAGCCTGGTAGGGAAGGGCACCAGGGCCGCGACACCCAGTCCGGCGACGGCCAGGGTGATCACCTGTCCGTCGATCTCCCGCACATCGCGGAAGATCCTGCGGTGGTCGTGCCAGAAACTGCCGAGCACCGTGACGCTGAGCGCGTAGGCCCCGAGGTCCGGGAGCAGCCGGCGCAGGGCCTGGTCGTACTGGTCCGCGTCCAGTCCGCGCGGTACGTAGAGGTCCAGGACCAGCAGCGTGATGGCGATGGCGAACACGCCGTCGGCGAGCGTCAGCAACCGCTCGGGGCCGCCGTCCGGGCGCGATGTCCACATGAGCCTGACGGTAGGGGCCGGGGCGGGCCTCGTCCCGGACCCACGCCTGACGCACTACGCCGAGCGGAGCAGCCGGCCCAGGGGCGCGGGGAACCGCGCGACCGGCCCCCACGACCCGCACCCGGCTCACACACCCGCGGCCTGCGGCGGCATGTTGTACGGCGTCACCACCTGGATCGCGGACGGCAGGGTGGGTCCCGCCGGCGGCAGCGCGTCGTGCGCCCGCATGACGGTGTGGCAGGCCTCGCGTACGTCCTGGCGCAGGTCGTGGTGGAGCACGGCGGACAGGCGGTGCTCACGCAGCAGCCGGGTGTTGTCGTGGTCGAGGTCGTGCGCGACGAACACGGCGCACTCGCGGCCGAGGTCCTCGAACGCCCTGAGCGTGGCGATGTTGCCGCCGCCGATCGAGTACACCGCGCGGATCTCCGGGTCGCGTTCCAGCGCGGCCCGCACGAGGTCGTACTGGGTGGCGTCCAGGCCCTGCCCCTCGGCGATCTCGACCAGCGCGCGCCCGGGGTGCCGGGCACGCATCCCGCCGCGGAAGCCCATCTCGCGCTCCTCCTCGTTGCGGAAGAAGCCGCTGCTGAGGCTGGTGAGGATGTTGCCCGGCCGGTCGCCGAGCCACTGCCCCATCAGATACGCGGCTGTCGCCCCGGCCGCCCGGTCGTCGATGCCGACATAGGCACGACGGGCGCTGGCGGGCAGGTCGGTCACCAGGGTCACGACCGGGATGCCGGCCGCTTCGAGCCGGCCGACGGCCGCGGTGACCTCCGGGACGTCCGGGGCCTTGAGGATCACGCCCTGCGAGCCGCGCCGGGCGATCCGGTCGAGGGTCCGCACCAGTTCCCCGGCCGGGCCGGTCTCGCGGAAGTGGAAGCGGGAGCGCAGCACCGCCGGGTGCAGGGACGGCAGCTCGGCCTCCAGGGCGGCGCGGATCGCCGTGGTGAACCGCTCGGGCGCCTGCATCACGATGTCGACCATGAACGTCCGGCCCACGAGCCGGACCTGCGTGCGCTGCCGGTCCAGGTCGGCTATCGCGCGGCTCACCTCCCGCGCGGTGCTCTCCCGCACCCCGCCCCGGCCGTTGAGCACCCGGTCGACGGTCGCCTCGCTCAGTCCCGCCTGACGAGCGATCTCCCGGATCGGGAAGGGGTGGCCCATGCGCTGGCTCCTTGAGGGGTTTTTGATGGCTGCCTGCTGGTTGTTCGAGGGGTTTGTACTGACAAGAATGACAGGGCTGCGTCGCTCCGTGACCCCGAAGGGACGACGATGTCCTTCACTTCCGTACACCACCGTGCCTGGCTGTCCGAGCAGGACTGCGATCTCGACGCGTTCCGCGCGCTGGTCGAGCGGGCGACGGACCCCGCCGACTATCCGCACGCCTCCGCCGTGGAGCGGAACGTGCCGGTCTACGAGGCCGGTCTGCTCGAGGGCGACCGGGTGGTCCAGGCCGAACTGTCCCGCGCGCTCGCCGACGGTCCCGGCATCGTCGTCTTCCGCGGTGCCTTTCCCGACGAGGACGTCGTGGACCGGGCCACCGCCGTGTTCGAGGCGCTGATCGCCGAGCAGCGCGCCTCGGGCGCGACGGCCGGTGACCACTTCGCCAAGCCGGGCGCCAACGACCGGGTGTGGAACGCGCTGGAGAAGGCGGCCCTGTATGACGCGGAGGCCTTCGCCGACTACTACGCCAACGAGGTGCTCGCGCTGGTCGCCACTGCCTGGCTGGGCCCGGGCTACCAGGTCACCTCCCAGCTCAACGTGGTCAATCCGGGCGGCGCCGCGCAGAGCGTGCACCGCGACTACCACCTGGGCTTCCTGTCGAACGAGGTCGCCGCCGCCTATCCCGCGCACGTGCACCGCCTCTCCCCCGTGCTGACCCTCCAGGGCGCGGTCGCGCACTGCGACATGCCGGTGGAGTCCGGGCCGACGATGTACCTGCCGCACTCGCAGAAGTACGAGCCCGGCTATCTCGCCTGGCGGCTCCCCGAGTTCCGGGCGTACTTCGATGCGCACCAGGTGCAGCTGCCGCTCGCGAAGGGCGACGCGGTCTTCTTCAACCCGGCGCTCTTCCACGCCGCCGGCACCAACCGCTCGGCGGACATCCGGCGCATGGCCAACCTGCTGCAGGTGTCGTCCGCGTTCGGGCGTGCGATGGAGACGGTGGACCGGGAGGCCGTGGCGAACGCGGTGTACCCGGCGTTGCTCAAGCGCGGGGCCGAGGGTGCCGACCAGGCATGGCTGGACCGGGTGATCGCGGCGAGTGCCGAGGGCTACCCCTTCCCCACGAACCTCGACAGCGACCCGCCGGTCGACGGCCTGGCCCCGCCTTCACAGGCGGATCTGCTGCGGCGGGCGCTGCGTGAGAACTGGACGCCGGAGGCGCTCCGTGCGGAGCTGCGGGCCGGTACCGAACGGCGAGAGAGCTGAGGAAACCTGTGGGACTTCTCGACGACAAGGTCGTCCTGGTCAACGGCGGCAGCCAGGGCGTCGGCGCGGCCATCGCGCGGGCCGCGGTCCGCGAGGGGGCGGTGGTGGCCGTCACCGGGCGGCGTCCCGAACCGGGCGAGGCCCTGGTGGCGGAGCTGATCGCCGCGGGCGGCAAGGCCCTGTACGTACGGGCCGACCTGTCGGACGCCGAGCAGGCGAAGGCCTCCGTGGCCCGGGTCGTGGAGGCGTACGGCCGGGTCGACTGTCTCGTGAACTCCGCGGGGCTGACCTCCCGGGGGACGCTGCTGGACACCACGCCCGAGCTGTTCGACCAGCACATCGGGATCAACCTCAAGGGCCCGTTCTTCGCGATGCAGGCGGCGGTCGCGGACATGGTCGCGCGCGAGGCGCCCGGCACGGTCGTCAACATCATCACGTCGTCGGCGCACGGCGGGCAGCCGTTTCTCGCGCCGTACGTCGCCGCGAAGGCGGGGCTGATCGGGCTGACCCGCAACGCCGCGCACGCGCACCGGTGGGACCGGGTCCGGATCAACGGGCTGAACATCGGCTGGACCGCGACGGAGGGCGAGGACGCCACGCAGAAGGCCTTTCACGGGGCCGGGGACGACTGGCGTGACGAAGCGGCCGCGAAGCTGCCGATGGGCAAGCTCGGCCAGCCGGACGAAATCGCCGACTTCGTGGTCTTCCTGCTGTCGGACCGGTCCGGGGTGGTCACCGGGTCGGTGATCGACTGGGACCAGAACGTGCTCGGCGGGCTCGACTGAGGAAGTGCCGCGCCCGGTCACTGGTCGTGTGCGACGCCGCTGTGGTTGATCGCGCAGTTCCCCGCGCCCCTTTCGGGGCGCTACACATCAAGGAGCAACACCCCATGCGTATCGGAATCCTCGGCCTCGGCCGTATCGGCGCCTTCCACGCCGAGACCCTGTCCGGGCTCGACGCCGTCGAGTCGCTCGTCGTCACCGACCCGTTCGCGGGTGCCGCCAAGGCCGCGGCCGAGCGGTTCGGCGCCGAGGTCGTGGACTCGCCCGAGGCCCTGCTGGCCGCCGGTGTGGACGGCATCGTCGTCGCGGCGGCGACCGACGCCCACCCGGCGCTGATCCTGGCCGGGGTCGAGGCCGGTGTGCCCGTCTTCTGCGAGAAGCCCGTCGCCAGGACCATGAGCGAGGGCGTCGAGGTGCTCAAGGCCGTCCAGGGCAGGGACGTGCCGATCCAGATCGGCTACAACCGCCGTTTCGACGCCGGGTTCGTCGCCGCGCGGGCCGCCGTCCAGGCCGGTGAGCTGGGCAAGCTGCACACCGTGCGGTCGACCACGCTGGACCCGGCGCCGCCCCCGGCCGCGTACATCGGCGCCTCCGGCGGTATCTTCCGCGACTGCTCGGTGCACGACTTCGACATCATCCGCTGGGTGACCGGCCGTGAGGTGACGGAGGTGTACGCCGTCGGCGGCAACCGCGGCGCCGACTACATCAAGGAGGCCGGGGACGCCGACACCACCGGCGCGATCCTCACCCTGGACGACGGCACGATCGCGGTGGTCTCCAACTCCCGCCACAACGCCCGTGGTTACGACGTCCGCATGGAGATCCACGGCTTCCAGGACTCCATCGCCGTCGGTCTGGAGGACAAGCTGCCGCTGCGCTCGGTCGAGCCGGGCGTGACCTTCCCCGCGGGCACGCCGCACGACTTCTTCATGGACCGGTTCACCGAGGCCTACCGCGCCGAACTGACCGCGTTCACCGAGGTCGTCGTCGGCACCCGCCCCTCCCCCTGCACGATCGAGGACGCCCTGGAGGCGGGCTGGATCGCCGACGCGTGCACCCTGTCGCTGCACGAGCACCGTCCGGTGACCATCGAGGAGGTACGGGTGGCCTAAGGGTGTGGCGGCCGCCGCGGCTCACGCACCGCGCCAGACGTTGGCGAAAGCCTCGTTCTCGAGGGTCCGCCGACGGCGGACGGCGTCCAGCTCCGTCACGGCGTCGACCACCGCGGCGAGCACGGCCTGGGCCGCGTCGCCGGGCTCCGGGAGGTCCTCGGGCACCTCGCCGCGCACCCCGACGGCGGCCGCGAGTGTGGCGAGCACCGGCTCGTCGGTGGCCCGGCGGTGCCGGGCGCGCTGCCGGGCAGGGGACTCGACCGGTGCCGGCCAGGTGGCGTCGCGGAAGGGGAGCCAGGAGGCCCGGGGCCGTGCGACGAGCCCCTCTTCCTGGAGGACGCTCACGTACTCCTCGGCCAGTCCACGGCCCCTGCGCCACAGCCAGTCCTCGATCGGCTCATACGGCTTGTCGCGCACGAGTGCGGTCGCGGCCCGGTCCAGCAGGGTGTCGCCGAGGGGCGGCGCCGGGCGGGACACGATGCGGTCGCCGTCCAGCGTCACCACCTCCGCACCGAGGAGGTCGATCAGCTCGGCCCCGGCCAGCCCGAGCGACAGGTCGCCCTGCGTCACCGGCCGGTCGGTGGCCGCGTCCATGGCCACGATCATCAGGTCGCGTGCTGTGCCCATCACAGCTCCCCTCGAAGGCACTGATCACGCTACGCCGCTGCCGCCCGCGGGGCGACCAGAATCTTTGCGCACACTGTCGACGCACGAGCACCGTCCCGCGACGAACGAGGAGGAATGGCAGGCATGAGCGAACCAGGCCGGGAACCCCTGCGCATAGGACTGCTGGGAGCCGCGCGGATCACCGAACGCTCCCTGATCGACCCGGCCCGGGCGACCGGCCACCGTCTCGTCGCGGTGGCCGCCCGCGACCGCGCCCGTGCCGAGGCGTTCGCCGCCGGGCACGGTGTGGAGCGGGTGGTGGGGTCGTACGCCGAGCTGGTGGCCGATCCCGGGATCGACGTCGTCTACAACCCGCTCGCCAACGGCCTGCACGGCCCGTGGAACCTGGCCGCCCTCGCGGCCGGCAAGCACGTCCTGTCGGAGAAGCCGTCGGCGAGCAACACGGAGGAGGCGGCGGAGGTACGTCAGGCCGCCCGGAAGGCCGGGACGGTCTTCATGGAGGCCTTCCACTACCTCTTCCATCCCGTCACCCGCCGCCTGCACGAGCTGCTGGCCTCGGGCGAACTCGGCGAACTGCGGCACGTCGAGGCGATGGTCGCCATCGCCGCGCCGCCGGACACCGACCCGCGCTGGTCGCTGCCGCTGGCCGGCGGCGCCCTGATGGACCTGGGCTGCTACAGCCTGCACGCACTGCGGATGCTGGCCCCCTGGGCGGGCGGCGCACCGCGTCTTGCCGGAGCCCGGGGCGGGGAGCGGGCGGGCGCGCCCGGGGTCGACGAGTGGCTGGACGCCGATCTGGAGTTCCCGGGCGGCGCGACGGGCTCCGCCCGCTGCCACATGGCGTACGACGGGCTGGACATGAGCATCCGGATCGTCGGCTCCCGGGGCGAGGCGACGGCCCCGAACTTCGTGCTGCCGCAGCTGGACGACCGGGTCGTGGTCCGCACCGCGGAGGGCGAGCGCACGGAACGGCTCGGGACGCGCTCGTCGTACACGTACCAGCTGGAGGCGTTCGCCGCCGCGGTGCGGGACGGAGCTCCGCTGCCACTGGACGCGGACGACGCGGTGACGACGATGGAGCTCATCGACGCCTGCTACCGGAAGGCCGGGTTCGAGCCCCGGCCGCGGACCAGGATCTGACGCACACGCGGAATCGCGGAAAGGGAGGGGCCCGGGGCGTGACCCCGGGCCCTTCTCACGCGTACAGCGCGGGCTTCTCGGCGAGTTCGACCTCGACCCGGCCGCCGTCCTCCAGCGCCCGCACCCCCGCCTCGCACACCGCCGCCGCGGCATAGCCGTCCCAGACGCCGGGCCCGGTGACCGTGCCCCGCCGGGTGGCGTCGACCCAGGCCTGGATCTCCTGGTCGTAGGCCGTCTCGAAGCGTTCGGTCCAGTCCTGGGCGATGGTGCCGCCCCAGCGGCCGGCCATGTTGGTGACCAGGGCGTGGCCGTCGCCGATGCGGGCGGTGCCGCGTTCGCAGACCACCTCGGCCTGGACCTGGTAGCCGAAGCCGCAGTTGACGAAGATCTCCACGTCGGAGAGGGCGCCGCCGTCGGTCTCGAAGACGACGAACTGCGGATCGCGCAGCCCGTCGGGGGCGTTGGCGGACGGGGTCGGGCGCAGCACCGTGACGGCCGTGATCTCGTGGCCGAGCAGCCAGCGGGTCGCGTCGGCCTCGTGGGCGACGGAGTCCGTGATGAGCATGGTGCTGGTGAAGAAGGGCGGGCTGGCCGCGTTGCGGTGCCGGTTGTGCACCATCAGCGGGCGGCCCAGCTGGCCGGTGGTCAGCAGGGCCTTCAGCTTCGCGTACTCGGGATCGTAGCGGCGCATGAAGCCGACCTGGACCCGGCGGTGGCCGAGGCGCGTTTCGGCTTCGAGGACGCGCAGGGCGGAGGCCGCGTCGGGGGTGAGCGGCTTCTCGCACAGGACGGGAAGATCGTGCTCGAAGGCGGCGAGCAGTGTGGCCTCGTGAGCCGGGCCCGGTGAGGCGATCAGGACGGCGTCGACGTCGGCCGCCGCCATCGCGGCGGCCGGGTCCGTGTAGGCGGTGCAGCCGCCGACGCGGGCGGCGACGGCTTTCGCGCGTTCCGCGTCGACGTCCACCACGGCTGTCACCCGTGCTCCGCTGGTGACTTCATGGATGCGGCGCACATGGTCCGCGCCCATCCTTCCGGTACCGATGACCGCGACTCCGAGGGTGGTGGCGCGCTCAGTCATGGCCGTCCTTTCGGGTCGTCAGGCGCCGCAGGACCTCAGGAACTTACGGGTGCGCACCGCGATCGGCAGCGGCTTGTCCGGCTCGCAGGGGTACATGTCCTGCTCGACGATGGCGAAGAGGTCCACGCCCAGCTTCTGGGCCGCCGTGAGGACCGGGCCCAGCTCGGGCACACCGGCGGGCGGTTCGCACATCACACCGCGCGCCACCGCCGGGCCGAACGGCACCTCGTTCTTCACCACGTCGGCGAGGATCTCCGGGTCGACCTGCTTGAGGTGGAGGTAGCCGATGCGCTCGCCGTACGTCTCGATCAGCTTGACGCTGTCGCCGCCGCAGTAGGCGTAGTGCCCGGTGTCCAGGCAGAGGTTGACCGCGTCGGAGTCGGTCGAGTCGAGGAACTGCTCGACGTGCTCCTCGGTGTCGATGTGGGTGTCGGCGTGCGGGTGGACGACGATGTCCAGGCCGTACTTGTCCTTCACCTCACGGCCGAGGCGTTCCATGCCCGTGGTGAGGTTGCGCCACTGCTCGGTGGTGAGCTCCGGGGGCTCCAGGATCTCGGCGGTCTTGTCGTCGCGCCAGAAGGACGGGATGACGACAAGATGCTTGGCGTCCATGGCCTGGGTGAGCGCGGCGACGTTGCTGACCTGCTCCCAGGTGGAGTCCCACTCGGAGGGGCCGCGGTGCAGACCGCAGAAGATCGTGCCGGCGGAGACCTTGAGGTTCCGCTTGGTCACCTCGTCGGTGAGCCGGGCCGGGTCGGTCGGCAGGTAGCCGTACGGCCCGAGTTCGATCCACGAGTAGCCGGCTTCGGCGACCTCGTCGAGGAAGCGTACCCAGGGCACCTGCTGGGGGTCGTCGGGGAACCAGACGCCCCAGGAGTCGGGGGCGGAGCCGACCCGGATGCGGTCGAGCGCGAGGGCCATGTCAGGACTTTCCTTCCGAAGACGCGGCTACGGGGGCGGTGAGGTCTCCCGCCTCGGGGAGCTCTTCGACGTCGACGCCGCGTACCTGCGCCAACTCGTGCTTGAGGGAGGCCAGTTCGGTACCGCCGGCCATGTGGTTGGTCAGCTCCTCGAGGCTGACCTCGCTGCGGGAGGCGGACAGTTCCATGGTGCCGAGGCGCAGCACGCTGAAGTGGTCGCCGACCATGTAGGCGTGGTGCGGGTTGTGGGTGATGAAGATGACGCCCAGGCCCTTCTCGCGGGCGGCGGCGATGTACTTCAGCACGACACCCGACTGCTTGACGCCGAGGGCGGCGGTCGGCTCGTCGAGGATCAGGACGCGGGCGCCGAAGTAGACGGCGCGGGCGATGGCCACGCACTGGCGCTGGCCGCCGGAGAGCGTGCCGATGGGCTGCTCCATGTCGTCCAGGACGATGCCCATGGCGCGCAGTTCCTCGTCCGCGGTCTTCTTCATCTTCTCGATGTCGAGACGGCGTACGGGCCAGGGGCCCTTGGTCATCTCGGAGCCGAGGAAGAAGTTGCGCCACACCGGCATCAGCGGGACGACCGCGAGGTCCTGGTACACCGTGGCGATGCCCTTGTCGAGGGCCTCGCGCGGGGTGGAGAAGCGCACCGGTGCGCCGTCGACGAGGAACTCGCCCTCGGTGTGCTGGTGCAGCCCGGAGATGATCTTGATGAGGGTGGACTTGCCGGCGCCGTTGTCGCCGAGGACGCAGGTCACCTTGCCGGGGTGGACGGTGAGGTCGACGCCGTGCAGGGCGCGGATGTTGCCGTAGGACTTGCCGGCGCCCTTGAGTTCGACGAGAGCGGCGTCCTTGGTGGCGGCCTTGTCGGTGGCGGTTGCTTCGCTGGTCATTGCGGTCACCTCCGGGTCGCCGTGCGCTGGACCCACAGATTGATGAGGACGGCGCCGAGGAGCATCACGCCGAGGAAGGCCTTGAACCAGTCGGGGTTCCAGCCGGCGTAGACGATGCCCTGCTGCACCATGCCGAACATGAAGGCGCCGAAGACCGGGCCGATCGCGGAGCCGTAGCCACCGGTGAGCAGACAGCCGCCGATGACGGCGGCGGCGATGTAGATGAGCTCCTGGCCCACGCCCTCGCCGGACTGCACGGTGTTGAAGGAGAACAGCTGGTGCATGCCGACGAACCAGGCGCCGAAGCCGACCAGCATGAACAGGGAGATCCTGGTGAAGGTCACGGGCACACCGACGGCCCGCGCGGAGTGCTTGTTGCCGCCGACGGCGAAGATCCAGTTGCCGTACTTGGTGCGCAGCAGCACCCAGGTGGCCAGGGCCGCGAAGACCAGCCACCACACCACGGTGATCTTGACGTTGACCCCGCCGACGTTGAAGGTCGAGGCGAAGATCTTCTGCGCCTGGGCGAAGCCGTCCATGTCGCTGATGTCGTCGGTGGCCACGTTCTCGGTGACCAGCTTGGTGACGGCGAGGTTCACGCCTTGCAGGATCAGGAAGGTGCCCAGGGTGACCAGGAAGCTCGGCAGGCCGGTCTTGACCAGCAGCCAGCCGTTGAACGCGCCGATCGCGAGCGATACGAGCAGGGCGACGATCACGCCCACCCAGACGTTCAGGGTCAGCTGGTAGCTGAGCATCGAAGCGGTCAGCGCCGAGGTGATCACGGCGACACCGGCCGACAGGTCGAACTCGCCGCCGATCATCAGCAGGGCCACGGGCAGCGCCATGATCCCGATGGTCGACGACTGGTACAGGATGTTGGCCATCGAGCTGCCGTCGCGCACCGGCGGCGCCGTGAACAGGAAGAACACGAGCACGGCGACGGCGCCGAGGAAGACGCCGACCTCGGGCCGGGCGAGCAGCCGCAGCGCCAGCGGCCGCTGCCGCGTCCGGCCGTCGGACTGCTTCTGGCCGGGGGCCGGCGGTGTGTCCACCGCCGGCGTGGCCTGCTGGGTCATGCTCATCACCGGGTGCCCTTCGCGGCGAACTCCCCGATCTTGTCGACGTTGGCCTTGTCGACGAAGGCCGGGCCGGTCAGCACGGGCTGCTCACCGCCACCGCTGTAGTTGCCGTTGTTCTTGTAGAGCCACAGGCCGTCGACGGCCAGGTAGCCCTGGAGGTAGGGCTGCTGGTCGACGGCGAACTGGATGTCGTCGCTCTTGATGGCCTTGATGAGGTCCTTGTTGAGGTCGAAGGTGGCGACCTTCGCCTTGCTGCCGGCGTCGCCGATCGACTGCACGGCGGTCAGCGCGAAGGGTGCGCCGAGCGTGACGACGTAGTCGATGGACGGGTCCTGCTTCAGCTTGGCGGTGATCGTCGACTTCACGCCCGGCATGTCGGTGCCGTTGACGTTCTGGGTGTCGAGCTTGCCGTCGAAGGTCTTCTCCACGCCGTCGCAGCGCTGGGTCAGGCCGACGTTGCCCTGCTCCTGCACGACACAGAGGGCATGCTTGGCGCCGACCTCGTTGAGCTTCTTGCCGAAGGCCTCGCCTGCGACGGACTCGTCCTGGCCGAAGAACTCCAGCATGTTGAGCTTTTTCCAGTCGCTCAGACCGGAGTTGAGGCCGACGACGGGTATGCCGGACTTCTCGGCCTTGCCTATGACGCCCTTGAGCGCGTCCGGCTTGGCGAGGGTGACGGCGATGCCGTCGACCTTCTGGTCGATCGCGTTCTGGACCAGGTTGGCCTGGTTGCCCGCGTTCGGGTCGGCGGAGTAGACGAGCTTGATGTTGTCCTTGGCGGCCGCGGCCTCGGCACCCTTGCGGACGGTGTCCCAGAAGGTGTCGCCGGGCGCCTGGTGGGTGACCAGGGCGACGGTCATGCGCGGCGTGGTCGCCTTGCCGGCGGAGGCGTTCGCGGCGCCTTCCTCGGCACCCTTGCCCCCGGAACTGCTGGAGCAGCCGGCGAGAGTCAGGGCCGCTGCCGCGGCCACGGCGACGACGGGCGCGATTCTGCGGGAGCGGGGGTGAGAAGAGCGGTCCATCTTTCCTGGCACCTCACTGTGCTACTGCGGGGGAAAGGGGAGGGATCACGAAGGGATCCGTGGTCCCGGAGCCTTACGGAGTCCGGATCATGATGCCGCAAACAGACTGTGGCGATGCCACGGGATACAAGTCCCTGCCGCGCCCGCTGTCAATACTTTGTTAAGACATCATTTCACAAGCAGGTCCGAATGTAAGTACAAACTATTGACAGCGCCGCCCTCCGAGACCTACACCTGAGGGGCGGCAGGTCCCATGAGTCCACGCCCCCACCGTGTCAGGGCACCCCGGGACCCGCATCCCCAGCTTCCCGAGGAGGTCGCGCATGGCCGGGCCGGCACAGCATTTCGACTTGATCACGATGGGGCGCATCGGCGTCGACCTCTATCCCCTGCAGACCGGGATCTCCCTGGACCGTGTGGAGACGTTCGGGAAATTCCTTGGAGGTTCGGCGGCCAATGTGTCGGTCGCGGGGGGCCGCCCGGGGCGCCGCACAGCGGTGGTCACCCCCACCCGGGACGAACCCCTCCGCACCCCCCCTCCCCCAGAGCCGCAGCCCCTCTGCGTTAACGAACCCTTGGTCACCCCAGGCGAG